>NZ_KE384697.1:0-6893 GCF_000426925.1 Dolichospermum circinale AWQC310F
CCCCTAGACTTGGCTGCTGCTGATGTTGCTCCTGTTGCTTTGAGCGCTCCTGCAATCAACGGTTAATAACTAGAGTCTAGTTAAATAAAAAACGCTCTCCGTAAGGGGGGCGTTTTTTTGTCTTTACTTTTCACATTCGCGTTTAGTCACATAATGACGATAGCGAAACATGACTTCTAACTGTGCTTGTACTAACCAACCACTCATAAATTCCACTCCATTACCCCCAGGCATGGCATAGGTGATATGATCAGTTAATCTAGTTTTGCCGTTTTCTTCCGTAAATTCATGACGATGTATCCAGGACTCAAAGGGTCCAGATATTTGTTTATCGGTAAACAGACGATATTTTTCATAGTCTGTGTGACGTGCTAACCAAGTTAAGGGTAAAATGCCCAGAAAAAGACGAAATTCGGTAATTGCACCGGCTTCTAGTCCTCCCTCACGTCTGACTACTTGTACAGGTTGCCAAGGTGGGGTGAGTAATTGTATTATGTCTGGCCTTTCATGAAATTTCCAAACTACTTCTACTGGTGCGTTAATGATTGAGGAATGTTTAAAGTGCAACATGAACAAAAACCTAAAATTTAGCCTGTAGCCTAAACTGCTGAAAATAACGAAAATAGATGGTTATTGTGGCTCTAAATTCATTAAAATATCAGAGAATGCTCAGAATATCTTATACTGCGATCGCTAATTGTAAAGTGAAAAAATCTTTGATCAATTTTTTTGATAAATTTATTTAATTTTCTGGGCTAAATATCCATTTTTTATATGATAGTGGAGTTTGAGAAGTAATATTGATGGCGCATATTACAGTAAATTTCATTTGAATGAGCTATAATTTTAGCGGGCAAGATGCCCGCACCACAAAATTTTTATCATTAATATCTGTACCTCATAATATCGGAAACTGCTGTAGATGGGACGTGATTTGAAAGTAAATAAGGCCAAACCCAAAGAAGATCGTGGTTATTTTGGTGGTAGTGGTCGTAATTGCTATTAGTATCTATGGATTTCAGTGAGAAAAATATCCCCCTCTAGGATAATTAAGTTTATCATTAGCTCAGGAATAAATACCTGAGCTTTTTTAATGGACAGTAAAAATTTGCTGTAAATTTTGATCAAAATCCCTATGGGAAAATAAAGCCTAGAAATCAAGAATGTGAGGAGGATTAATATGAATAATATTCAAATACAAATACTTATACTGGTATGAAATTTTTTTTAAAATGCTCATAAAATTGACAGAATTATCAGCGATAGTTTAGTAATAATATAAATAATCTAGATATAAAGGATAATATTGTCAACATTTATTAGTATCGGGTGATTAGCTGAATAAAATTATTTACCAATTGACGATAAGGTCAGGAAATCTGATCATTTAGATTTAATTTCATCAAAAAGCTAAAATACTCCAGAATTAAGTCAGCAATTTAGTAAATGATTTACTCCAAGTATCATAGCGATTTATAGTAAATTATGAAATGGCAGTTATTGACACATAAACAGCGACAGATAAACCAAGCATTTACTATAGCAATGCTTACCATTGTTAGTGGGATAATTTGCATTTCTTGTAGTAATAATCAAGATATTTTAGTGACAGAAAGATCAGCAACTACCCCAAATCGAAAGATAGGAAAAACATCCAAATATGCGGAATTTTATGTTCAGGGACAAACTCAACATTTTAAAGGTAATTATCAAGCGGCCATTGCTGCCTATAGTAAATCAATTAGTCTTAATCCTGAATATGCACCAGCATTTAAAGGTCGGGGATTAGTTTATTTTGATACTGGTAATAAAGAGGGAGCGATCGCCGATTATAATCAGGTATTACGTTTAAATGCCAATGATGCGGAAGCTTACAATAATCGTGGTAATGTTTTTTCATCTATTGGGGATTATATAAGAGCGATCGCAGATTATAATCAAGCTATTAGCATCAAGCCTAAATCCGCCGAATTTTACAACAATCGAGGTAATGCTCGTGCAAACCAAGGTGATAAAAACGGGGCTTTAGAGGACTATACTCAAGCAATTCGGATCAATCAGGAATATGCTGTAGCTTATAACAATCGTGGTAATGCTTACGCATCTAGAGGAGAACAGCAAAAAGCAATATCTGATTATAATGAAGCAATTCGTATTAATCCTAATCTTGGTTCTGCTTTTAATAATCGAGGTAACGCCTATGCCGCAATTGGCGATAAAAGGGGGGCATTAAAAGACCTACAACGGGCAGCAGCTATCTTTGATAAAGAAGGAAATAAGGACTTGTATCAACAAGCAATGAAGAACATTGAAGAATTGGGACGATAATTGAGATTTCAGGACTTACGTAAAACAGCACAAAATTAGAGATAATTCATATTTTTCTTGCATAAATAAACAGATACCCGACTTACTTAAAGAGTCGGGTGTCTAAAAATTTAGACGCTTCAAGCAAAGCGAATTTTTAGATAATCATCTTCCATTTTTGCCCCTGCTGGTTGCAGTGCGGCCAAAGCTTGAGGTAATACCAAATTACGGCGATGATTACCAATAGTGATGTTTAACTCATCTCCAGTTTTTTTCAGTTGAATTTGACTTTTAGGAATGTTAGGTAAATACAGTTCTAAACTGTATTGGTTTTTGTCTTGGACAACTCTGATTGTAGTTTCTTGATAATAAACTTGAGTTGGATCTTCATCTTTGTAGAGGGTTTCTTTCAACCTTTCCAAAGCTGGTAAACCACACAATTCTTCAGAGTATAGAGGTACTTCTTTGACTGGAAGAGGTAAGAAATTATCATGAATTTCTTGACGGTATTGTTCTTGATTTTCCTTCCACCGTTGGAAAAAAGGATCTGTTACTTCTTGGGGAATAATTCGGTTAGCAATCACTAAATCTGTGGCTACATTATACAAACTTAGATAGGCGTGAGCGCGAAGAGATTCTTTAATTACCATTTTTTCAGGATTCGTCACCAGACGCACAGAGGTTTGAGTATTGTCAGTTAAAACTTTTTCCAAAGCTTCAATTTGCTCATAAAATTCATAGGGTGCGTCCATTACCTCTTTATCTGGTAAAGAAAAACCAACAATGGGTCTAAAAATAGGTTCTACAAGTGGTCTGAGGGCAACGGAAATATTTTGGAAGGGTTTGTAAAAACGACGCATATACCAACCACCAACTTCCGGCAAACTTAACAGTCTTAATGCTGTACCAGTGGGGGCAGAGTCAATAATTAAAACATCATATTCTCCTTCATCATAATGACGTTTCATTCTCACCAAGCCGAAAATTTCATCCATGCCCGGTAAAATCGCCAATTCTTCCGCTTGTATGCCGTCTAAACCCCTGGCTTGTAAAACTTGGGTGATATAGCGTTTCACAGCCCCCCAATTACCTTCTAATTCTTGCAGTGCGTCTAATTCCGCACCCCACAAATTAGGACGTACGAGACGGGCATCATGTCCTAATTCTATATCAAAGCTGTCGGCCAGGGAGTGGGCAGGGTCTGTACTTAAAACCAATGTCCGATAGCCCAGTTCTGCACAACGGAGTCCAGTGGCTGCGGCCACGGAGGTTTTACCCACGCCACCTTTCCCGGTCATTAAAATTACTCGCATCAATGATTCCTTACTGCCTGAAGTTTATTTACATTTATTTACATTATGATGGTTTTTTCAAAGAAATGAAATGCTGCTTAATTACATCTAAACGAGAACAGTACCAATAGTCAATATGAGAAACAATTAAACCGTCAGCATTCAAACGTAATTCACTCCAGCCAGAAACGGAAATATAAGGCTTCCAAGGTAGGGGAGAATTCCAACTCATAGTCCATTCAGTTTTAATAATTTCTGCCTGAGATTGGATGTTATGTAAATCCAGTTTAAGATTGAGGAAAAAAGTCTGAATAAATTTAATCATCCATTTGTAAAGTTCCAGTCCTCGAAACTTAAAAACAGCATCTTGAAAATAAACATCTTGGGCATAAATGCTGTAAGTTTGATTGACAGGAAATCTTTGATAATCAGCTTTGAGGGTTTCTATAATATCCATAAATTGTAAAGTAGGTTCGCGTTAAAAATTGTCGTTATAACAAGGGAACAGGGAACAGGGAACAGGTTTTAGGCGACTTTACTTTTGGTTACTTGTGTTGGGGGTTTTCCGTTCACCTACTTACTTATTACTTGTTGATGAAATTACCGATTACAGACTGTAGTTTTACTCTAGCATAATCTCTTTCTTCCACGGGTAAACGGGATAAAGCAAATTCAAAATCGTCCAGTTTCTCGGTAATAGCATTCACCAGTTCTTTTTGACCTTCTGCGATACTAAATCCAGATTTTTCTAACTCAATTTTTCCATTCCCTAAAGTTAAACTATTTTGGTTATGTTGTTCTAAAGTTTTTAACTGATTTTCTGCTTCAGGGCTGATCATTTCTGATTTAGTGATGTCTATGATCTCTTCAGTTGTATACTCTAAATCAGCTTGTGCTGCTTTTAATAACTGCGCTGCTTCTTTAATCTTTCTATATGCGACTTGTTGCATGATTTTTTTCTGCTCTAAAAGCAAAGATAATTCTTTTTGAGAATCGAATAAAGCTTGTTGCTGTTCTTCGATTTTAGCTACTTGGTTTTTGATTTGAGTTTGGATTTGTGCAAGGGTCATGATCTGGATTCGGGAAATGATGTTTAAAAAAATTTTGAGAAGTCAAATTCTCTCCTCAACATTGGTAAATTATTGACGGTCAAAGCCTCAATAATTGCTGGTAATAGACTTGTGTAATCTGCCTGTTTAATTCTTAATTGTGAATTGACGGCGTTAGTAATAAATAGCAGGAAATAGAAGTTCTGAATAGATATTCTATTTCCTTGTTACTTCAATTACATTTCCTGCCAAAGACCTTCTAATTGTCGTCTCCAAGCCGCTAAAACCTCCTTTCGTCCTTGGGGATTTTGGTCAATATCTCCTAATAATCCTTCTGCATAAAAACGGTCTAGATTTTGCATAGTAGCTTCTAGAGATTGTCCCTGTTGTTTCGCTGTTTTAATAATTTCGCGGATACGAATTTCCACCAAATTATTAAAAACATCATTGACACCAGTTTGATGTAATGATATCAGACGAGCGATCGCATTAGTAAAATCTGCATTACTCAAAGTGCCACTATTATGCTGGAACACTCCCCACACTACCCCATCATAAACGGCGTAGCGTGTTTCTTGAGTATCATCAAAATTAGCCTCTAGAAACTGCGTGAGAAATGCTGTAGCCTCTTGTAAAGGCATAATTGGCAGTAATACCCGCAACCAAGTATGATCTTCTGAAAGTAGCACCAATAATCGAAAATCAGTAGTTTCTACTTGCCAAGAACCAGGGGCTATAGATTTTACAACTTCAACGCTAAATAACTCCGTTAATGTACCCGCTATTTCTTCTGGTGTCATAATTATTTGTGAACTTTAGATCTAGGTTAACGCTTTTTGGGTAGATGAATTATATTTTTTATCGAACCACTCCGGCACAGAGGACACAGAGGTGGAGTGGCTGAGGATTTTTAGGCTATCTAAATATAAATATCCCTTCCCATTTCTAAAATCCTAGTTGCCACTGATTCCATGATAGAATTTACTGATAAACGATTACCTTTTTTGACTACTAATAATTCATCATCTTTAAATTTTGTTTTGAGTGTTGATAGTGAAAGAGGATGATTAAAAACTTCTACAAATTCCACCTTCACAGTTTGCCAACGGGGAGATTCAGGGCTTGATTTAGCATCATAATATTTACTGTTAACATCAAATTGTGTAGGGTCAATAATGCCAGTTTTCACAATTCTCATTAAGCCAAAAATTCCTGGCGGTTCAGCATTAGAATGATAGAAAAATGCTAAATCTCCTACTTGCATTTGTCTCAAAAAATTCCGTGCCTGATAATTACGCACACCATCCCAAATAGTCTCACCTTCCTGCTGTAAATCAGTAATACTATAAACCGTTGGTTCTGACTTCATTAACCAATAATTAATTCTATTCATCTCATAATAATTAAATCAATATGACCAAAAATTCCTTTTCCACCTCTTTCCTCCGTGTCCTCTGTGCCTCTGTGGTTCGATAAAAACAACCTCAGAGACAAACAGCGACTAACTCGTGGCCAAATTACCCCAAGCAATGTAAGGTAATTTGGCCGCAGTTGCTTTTACCTGTTGAGCATTTGCTACCAACTGTCCGCAAGCGTCCCATGTTCCACTAATAAAGGCGCTTCTTGTGCCTTGACTCATAACAACCGAGGCAGTAAAATCACCAATTTCCACTTGCAATTTTTCCAAATCTATGGTAAGAACTGCTTGAGGATTGGCCATAACTAATTCTTGCAGTTGTTTAACTACCTCTGCTTCAGCCGTTACGCATGGTATCCCCATGGCCACGCAATTACCAAAGAATATCTCCGCAAAGCTTTCACCAATAAGGGCTTTTATTCCCCATTTGGCCAGGGCTTGGGGTGCGTGTTCCCTTGACGAACCACAGCCAAAGTTGCGGTTAACTATGAGGATATTTGCCCCTTGGTATTGGATTTGGTCAAATGGGTGTTCACCGTTTAAGGCTTTTCTGTCGTCCACAAATACCCCCTCTCTTAGGTCGTCAAAGGTAATGGCTTTTAAGTAGCGGGCGGGTATAATTCGGTCGGTATCTATGTCGTTACCAAGCAGGGGGACGGCTTGACTGGATATTTGTTTGACTTCACTTACCATAATTAATTAACCACGAAGGGACGAAGGACACAAAGGAATATCTGGGACTCAATTCTGGTTTGGGCGGGCAGGATGCCCACCCCACAAGATTTTTCAGAGTTTGAGAGAGATTTTTTTGGGACTCAATTCTGGTTT
>NZ_KE384697.1:7000-13308 GCF_000426925.1 Dolichospermum circinale AWQC310F
AGTTTGGGCAGGCAGGATGCCCACCCCACAAGATTTTTATTTTACAATAAAGCCCGTACGTCGGCAATTTCCCCTTTTATGGCAGCGGTGGCTACCATTGCGGGACTCATGAGTAGGGTACGACCGGAGGATGATCCTTGTCTACCTTTGAAGTTGCGGTTGGAGGAGGAGGCGCTGATTTGTCTCCCCTGGAGTTTGTCGGGGTTCATGGCTAAACACATGGAACACCCTGGTTCTCTCCATTCAAAACCGGCTTTAACAAAGATTTTATCTAGTCCTTCGGCTTCGGCTTCTTTTTTGACTCTTTCTGAACCGGGGACAACAAAGGCTTTGACTCCCGCTGCAACTTGCCGACCTTGGGCGATTTTGGCGGCTTCTCTTAGGTCGCTTATACGTCCGTTGGTACAGCTACCTATGAAGCAAACATCTATTTTTGTCCCTTGGATGGGTTGTCCGGGATATAGATCCATGTAAGAATATGCTTCTTCGGCTATTAGGCGGTCTTCTTCTAGCAGTTCTGCGGCTGTGGGAATTTTTTCATCTACGCCAATTCCCTGACCTGGTGTAATTCCCCATGTGACTGTGGGGGGGATGGCTTCCGCATTAAATACTACGATATCGTCATATTCGGCATCGGGATTACTACTTAGGGACTGCCACCAATTTAGGGCTTTTTCCCAGTCTGCACCTTTAGGGGCAAAGTCTCTATTTTGTAGATAATCATAGGTAATTTTATCGGGGTTGACGTATCCGCATCGCGCCCCACCTTCGATGGCCATGTTACAAACGGTCATCCTTTCTTCCATGTTCATTTGGGCAAAGGTTGTACCAGCAAATTCGTAAGCGTAGCCTACACCCCCTTTAACCCCTAGTGTACGGATAATATGTAATATTACGTCTTTGGCGTAAACTCCGGGTTTTAAGTTACCGTTAACTTCGATTTTGCGGACTTTTAATTTTGATAGTGATAGGGTTTGGGAGGCTAAAACGTCTCTAACTTGGCTTGTACCTATACCAAAGGCGATCGCTCCAAACGCGCCATGACTTGACGTATGACTATCACCACAAGCGATGGTCATTCCCGGTTGAGTTAGTCCCAATTCGGGAGCAATGACATGAACTATACCTTGATTCCCTGAACCAATATTGTAAAATTTTATATCATGTTCTTGACAATTCTTTTCTAATGCTTGGATCATTTCCTCGGCCATGTTATCCACGAAGGGACGGGCTTGGTTTTCGGTGGGAACAATATGATCTACTGTGGCTATGGTTCGCTGCGGAAATAATACTTTTAAATCCCTTCCTTTCAGCATGGAAAAGGCTTGGGGACTGGTAACTTCATGAATAAGATGTAGTCCAATAAATAGTTGTGTTAATCCTGATGGTAGTGTACCAACAGTATGTAAATCCCAAACTTTGTCAAATAGAGTACCCTTGCTCATAGATCAATTTATATTAAAGGAGTCGAATTTTTGATTGTATCAGAAAATAGACTGGTTCAAGATCCTATAAAATTAGATAATTTATTGTTTATTGTGTCAAATTGAATATTGTATCAAATATAGACTGAACAAAGATGCGAATTTTGTTAGTTGAAGATGAACCGGGAATCGCTCAATTTATCAGTCAAGGACTCAAGGAAATGAGTTACGCTGTAGATGTTGCTCACGATGGTGAAGAAGGTAAGCAATATGCGTCCTGTGCTGAATATGATATCATTATCCTAGATATCATGCTCCCCAAGATTAATGGCTTAAAGCTATTAGGAGAATTTCGCAGTCAAAAAATTAAAACTCCAGTTTTATTACTGACAGCACGGGATACTATAGAAGACCGGGTACAAGGATTGGATCAAGGTGCTGATGACTACTTAGTTAAACCTTTTGCATTTTCAGAACTTCTGGCGCGTTTGCGAGCTTTACAACGTCGTCCCCCGCTAAAATTCAATCACATTTTACAAGTTGGGGATTTAACTATGGATGTGGTTAAAAGAGAAGTTAAACGTGGAGGGCGTTTGATTCAATTAAGCGGCTTAGAATTTAAACTTTTAGAATATTTGTTACGTAATTCTCATTCAGTGCTTACCCGTACCCAAATCGGAGAACACGTCTGGGATTTTGACTTCTACAGTGATTCTAATGTGGTTGATGTATATGTCGGCTATCTAAGACGGAAAATAGACCGAGGTTTTGACCAGCCACTACTTCATACAGTCAGAGGAGTAGGATATTGTTTAAAGTCTGATCCTGTGAGTTAATTTTGAGTTAATTTTGAGTTAATTTTTATGTTTTTTTGGAGACATCATAAAAGTACCATGAGGATACGTCTAACCGCATGGTACATAATACTTTTTGGGCTAACTATGATATTTTTTGATATCTATTTATATATTCGATTTCAACATAGTTTGCTCAGTCAATTAGATACAACTTTACAGATTGCTGCTGCTGAAGCTTTTATGGAAGTCCTGGAAGTAGACGGTAATCCCACTTTGAGGATCATAAAGCAGTCGGAAAAAATTACTCATCGGTTCGCGGCTGCTGGTTTTGTCGTCCAGTTAGTTTCACCACAAGGTGAAATATGGGGTGGTATTGGTAAATACCAAGATTTACCACGGATGAGAGAAATAAAACCGGGTTATACCAACGTTACTGTAGACAATAAAACCTGGCGAGTTTATACTCAATCCTTGGGTTTATCTCCAACAACAGGTTGGTTGCAGGTCGCCCAATCCCTGAAACCAATTTCTACAGCATCAGAAAACCTGCTGGCTTTGATTCTGTTTAGTTGTCCTTTAATTCTCTTATTTGCAGCATTTGGCGGCTTATTTTTATCTGAACGGGCTTTACGTCCTATTGATCGCATTATCTCTACTGCACAAGCAATTGGTCCAGATGATTTTACTCAACGTATTAACTATCAAGGTTCAGTAGATGAAGTGGGACGATTAGCTGTGACTATAGATAGGATGTTGGATCGGTTACAAGCCGCATTTGAAAATGAAAGACGTTTTACAGCCGATGCCTCCCATGAATTACGCACACCTCTAACGGTGATTAAAGGGCAAATTGGTGTCACTTTAAGTCGAGGTCGGACTGTGGAAGAATATGAAAGTACCCTGCAACAATTAGAAGGAGAGGTTGATCGCTTAATTCGTCTTGCTAATGGGTTACTTTTCCTCACTCGTTTAGATCAAAGCGAATCCGAATACCAGTTGAGTTTAAATAATTTTGATTTAAGCGATTTACTAGAAGTTTTAATAGAGCAAATTTATCCTTTAGCAGAAGTTAAAAATATTAATATCAGTGCAAGCATAGAACCCTCACTTGACATTACTGGTAACTCTGACCACTTAATTAGCCTGTTTTTAAATTTACTGGATAATGCCATTAAGTACACTCTCCCTGAAGGTAATATTAGGGTTAAAGCATATCTGGAAAAAGAACAGGTAAAAATAAATATTATGAATACAGGTAAAGGAATTGCAGCGACAGATTTACCCCATCTGTTTAAACGATTTTACCGTGCAGAAAGCGATCGCTCTGGGAATAGAGGAGGATCGGGATTAGGATTAGCGATCGCTTATGAAATTGTGCGCTTGCATGGTGGTACAATTCATGTCACAAGTCAGCCCAATCAAATCACAAATTTTACAGTAGAATTGCCATCTCAAAAACTGCAAATCCAATTCTAAGAAAATTCTTAATTATTTCTCATGATTTTCTTAATATTTATCGGGTAACTTAATAAAAGTTGATCAGATTTTGTAATTGTTAGGAAAAGTGAAATAAAATGGATGGTAGTTTAATCCTATTTAACATTCTCAATCCGCCGGTTTTATTCTTCTTTATGGGAATGCTGGCGGTTTTTTGGAAATCTGACTTAGAAATTCCCCAACCTTTACCTAAATTATTTTCTCTTTATTTACTTTTGTCAATTGGGTTTAAAGGGGGACACGAACTAGCAGATAGTGGGATTAACTTACAAATAGCACTCACTCTCATAGCTGCTATTTTTATGGCTGCCATCGTGCCAGTATACACCTTTTTTATTCTCAAACTTAAGCTTGATAATTATAACGCAGCCGCGATCGCAGCTACCTACGGTTCTATTAGTGCAGTCACGTTTATTACCGCTAGTTCCTTTTTAGAAAAACTGCATATTTCCTACGGAGGACACATGGTTGCAGCATTAGCCTTAATGGAATCTCCTGCCATTATAGTCGGTTTAATTCTGGTGAGAGTCTTTGCCCCAAAAACCGAAGATGAACAGGAATTTTCTTGGGGAAAAGTGATGCACGAAGCTTTTTTAAATGGGTCTGTTTTTCTCTTAGTTGGTAGTCTGATAGTGGGATTACTAACAGGAGATAAAGGTTGGGAGAAATTACAACCATTTACTCAAGGAATTTTCTATGGTGTGCTGACTTTCTTCTTACTGGATATGGGATTAATTGCCGCAAAAAGAATTAAAGACTTAAGTAAAACAGGTTCTTTCTTGATTGGATTTTCCGTTTTTATTCCCATTATCAATGCCATCATTGGCATTTTGATATCAAAAGTCCTGGGAATGGGAGAAGGAAATGGTCTTTTATTCGCGGTTTTATGTGCAAGTGCTTCTTATATTGCTGTTCCAGCAGCCATGAGATTAACAGTTCCCGAAGCTAACCCCAGTCTTTATGTTTCTATGGCTTTAGCTTTAACATTTCCCTTTAATATTATTGTCGGTATTCCTCTGTATTTACAAATCATTAAATTGGTTGGTGTATAGTTCAATTTTCCAGTTTTTTCATCAAAAATTCATGGTTATAACATCCAAAATAAGTATCAGTTATGCCAACTGTTAACCGAGTAGAAATCATTACTAGCACTCTGGAAATTCCCGAATTATCAAAGATTCTGAACTCAGACAAAGTGGCTGGATATACATTGATAGAAAACCTTTCTGGTAAAGGAGAGAGAGGTTATTGTTACAACGATTTAGGTCGAGAATTTAGCAACAGTTATATTTCAGCTATTTGCCAAAATCAGGAACAATTCATCTACTTAATAGATAGTATTCTACCTATCCTAAAAACCATTGGTGGTTTATGTTTAGTCACTCAAACTGAGTCAATTGGATCAGATCAAACCTCCGAAAAAATAGATTTAGTCAGCGATATTATGCAAGAAGTCAAGAAAATAGAGATTATCATAGATACCTCCTGGGTTGAAGACACTACCAAAATTTTAGATAGTGTTGCAGTTTCTGGATACACAATTATTAAAGATATCTCTGGTAAGGGTGATAGAGGTTTATCTTGTCCCGATATCGGCTGTTCATTTAGCAATAGTTATATTATAACAGTTTGCACAAATGAAAGACAATTAAACAGTTTAGTACAGAAAATCACTCCCCTGCTAAAGAAATTGGGAGGTGTTTTTTTAGTGACTGAAGCTAAATGGGTTAATCACTAAATTTTAGCAAACGCTATGATGTGGCAGCTATTAGGTCAAGAACAAAAGTAAAATAACCATGAATTCCACAATGCCAATTAAAAGAATCCTGAAAGGGCTTAACGAATTTCAGACAAACTATTTTACTATTCATCAGGAAATGTTTCGTCAGTTATCTGAAGGACAAACTCCTGAAATTCTCTTTATAACCTGTTCTGATTCTCGCATTGATCCAAATTTATTAACACAAACCAAACCGGGAGAGCTTTTTATTATCCGCAATTTGGGTAATATTATTCCCACCCATGGTAGTCATAATAGTAGCGAAGGTGCGGGAATTGAATATGCTGTTTCTGCCTTAAACATTAAACATATTATTGTTTGTGGTCATTCTCACTGCGGTAGTATGAAGGCACTCCTACAATTAAATAGTTTACCTGATGAGATGCCTTTAGTTTACGACTGGTTAAAAAGTCATGCAGAGTCTACTCGTCGTCTTTTACGAGAAAACTATCAGGAATATGATGGAGAGACGCTTTTAAAAATAGCTGTGGAAGAAAATGTTTTAACTCAAATTGAGAATTTAGAAACCTATCCCGTAATTCGTTCTAAATTACACGGTGGTAAACTCTCTCTTCATGCTTGGGTTTATCAAATAGAAACCGGGAAAATCGTTGCTTATGATGCTAATAATCGTAAATTTGTTACTCTTGCTTCTGACTCTTTTCCTGTTCCCGACCCTTTAGCTTGTTTACAATCTGGGTAATCGCTTATAAAATGTAAAAATGTATATTTTTGTAGGTAGATACAGCGGTTTCCGATCTGATGAGGTACAAAGTTGAATCATGAAACTCTTGTGGTGCGGGCATCTTG
>NZ_KE384697.1:13447-34268 GCF_000426925.1 Dolichospermum circinale AWQC310F
GTCCTCTATTCCCTTGCAGGGGGGTGATTCTACATTACAGCGTTTTCCGCTCTGATGAGGTACAAAGCTGAATCATGAAACTTTTGTGGTGCGGGCATCTTGCCCGCTAGATATGTACCTCATAACACCGGGAAGTGCTGTATATGGGTAAACGCTATCATGTTTAATCAAATAGGCATTCTTGGAGGTGCTGTTTTCCACATTAAATCAATTTCTTCTGCTGTGAGTTGATAAGCTTGATTAATTAAATCAGAAAGACGCTGTTCTAATTTTACAGTTTCGTTTTTGCGGCTGTTAATTTCGGGAACATAATCATTATATGCTTGACGTAAAGCTCTAAATGCTGGTATACTTAACGGGTCTGAATATTTTTTTGCGTTTTTTTGTTTGGGCATTCTTTTTCTCACTTCGTCTACAAAGTCTGGAAATTCCCAAGTAGCAAAATCTTCTAATTTATTGCCCAGTTTCTCAATTTTGTATTCTATTTGCAACCAGTCGAGAACATCTTGATAAACTTGTCCGTTGATTTTGGTAATTTCAATTAACCGGGTGACAATTGCTTCTACTTCTGCGCGAGTTTCTTCTGTGGGTTGTGCAATAGGTAGGGTTTCAAATAAATATCCCATTGGACTAATAGCGTCAGAAAGCATTTTTGTAAAAACACGCTGACCATACCACCAAATAAGAGGTGAATTAAGTAACCCTAAAATAAATAAATCTTGAGTGGGAAGAATGAAAGTTTTATCATTTCCAAATACTCCAGAATTATCAAGTGCATAAAGTGGAAAAGTTTGAATAACTTGATAAATGATTTTTTGTTGTTCAAATAAATGCCAATAATCTGCACCATAGCGACTGAGTGCATACCAGGGAAATTTTCTTTGCTTGACTTCTGGACGAAGTTCCAGACCTTTTCTATGTTGTTCTAACCAAGACAAAACAGACGGATAATTATTAATAGGACAATCCCATTTTACAAAAATCATCCACAAATTTTCCCATTGAGGAATCCATCTTTTAATATCCTGTCCCCGTACATAGGGTTTGATAATTTCCGCACATTTTGGGTCAGCTTGAATTAACTTATTCTTAGTAGCATTATCTATTAAAAAAGCCTCATTAAAACCTGTCATTATACCCCTATAAGGTTTAACTCCAGCAAACTCCTTTAAGGGAACTCCTACCCGTTGAATTTTCCCCATTAAATCATCAACCGCAGGAGGTTCTAAACTCCAAGTATGAGCAGTAAACCGCGACCAAGGAATAGTAAAACTGTTTTCTGGATTTTGCACATATTGAATGAGGTTAATATTTTTCAACTCCCCACGAGGAACAGCACAAACTAAAACCTTCTCTTCCCCCCGTAGCGGGGGGACTGAGGGGGGTGCGAGGAGGGAGGAAGATAAGGATAAACTTTTGATATTCGAGGGTTGGGGTGGGGTGATTTTCCTCGCAGCAATAATACAGGGAAATGTATCCGCGTCTGCAAAAATTGGTGCGTGTCCAAAATCAATAATTTGTTCAAACACACTGGACTGACAAAAAAACCGTCGCAAAGATTCACCATAACCAGAACGTAACCATTTATTAGTGACAATATAAGAAATAATTCCTGCTGGTTTGAGAAGATTTAAACCTTTTTCATAGAAATAAATATAAATATCTGCAACTCCGTCATAAGTTTGATAATTTTCCTGTAAATAAGGTTTAAATGGTGATAATAACTCCTGACGAATATAGGGAGGATTTCCAATAACAACATCAAAACCACCGTCAGCAAAGACTTGAGAAAATTCACTTTCCCAATTAAATGGTAAATCTGTGATTTTTGCATCATTAATGATGGAATTACCGATTTTAATATTATCATCCAAATAAGTTAGAGTTTTTCCCTGAGTTGCGGTTTTTAACCACAAAGATAACTTAGTAATTTCTACCGACTCAGGAGATAAATCAACCCCAAATAGATTATTACTAAGAATAGTCTTATCTAATTCAATATTTTCTAGAGTCTCATATTTCAGAAACCGCAAATTATCATTAACTCGTTGATATTGACCTGCAAAATAATCAAAAGCAGCAATTAAAAACGCACCAGAACCGCAAGCAGGGTCAAGAACTCGCGTTTTTACTAATACCTCATCTCGGTAACTTCGCCAAAATTCAATTTCCCGTTTTTGATTTTCTGCTGTATCTATAAACTCTCCTATTTTTAACCGTTGTCTTAATTCATCTTCGCGTTTCTGTAAATATCCACCAATTGCAACTTCAACAATATATTGAGTAATATAAGCGGGAGTATAAAATACGCCTAATTTTTTCCGTTTACCCTGTTTTTTATCAAATTCCTGTTTAGCAACATCAGCTTTTAATTCTTCTAAATCTGTAATTGACTGCTCAAAAATTCGTCCTAAAATATCTACGGAAACTTCCGAATCAAAATCAAAACGGGTTAATTGTTGCAGTTGACCACACAAAGAATCAGGAATATCTAATAGTTGATCTAAAATTGGATCATGTTGAAATAAACCACCATTATAACCGGGAATTGGGGGATCTTCATTACCTTGGTCAACCCAACGAAAAACGGCTTGATAATTTTCCCAAATTGGTCGAGGATGATAAATATCTTTGTTATTATAGGCTTTGCTAATTGTCTTTTCTGGTAATAATCCCCTATCTTCACAAAAAGCAATAAATAAAATTCTGTCTAATGTTTTTTGTGCTTTCTCAATTAATACTTGATCACGGTTAGGAATATGCAATTTACTACCAAAACGAAACCGGAAATCTTTAACTATATTTAGTCTAACTTGTTTATATTCTTCATAAAGTTGTTTAGTAATGTCCTCTTGTGCTTCTTCAGAAGTTACTAACAACCTGTCAATGGTAGATATATCTTTAATTGGTAAAAAGTTTTCTCGACAAAGCAGTAAATAAAATCTTTTAAATTCTGCAAAATCCGCTAAATTAGTTAATAAAAACTGTTCATAATAAGCGGGAGTTTTATTAGTATGATATAATCGTAATTCTCGATAATTAGAAACGATAATCCAATGACAATCAGGAGTATAATTAGCATAGCGCCAACCCTGATCAACAGCGGATTCTTTTCTCCCTGCTGCGGGTCTATCTAAATCATCTTTTGTCCCTTTTAATTCAATTGGTGCAACAACTTTACCCTGTAATTTTACCTTTCCTTTGTTATTTTCTGTTGCGGTAAAAAAGCCCACAGCAGCATCAGCAGAACCCCCACCGTCAGCTATAGTTTGTTCTGCGTGAATTTCCCAAACTTTACCACCACCTGTAATAATGGAAGAGTAACCTAAAACATTTTGAAAGATATCTTTAAGAAAATCACCATGTAAAGAAATCTCTTTGACTTGGTTAAGAGTACCTGAATTTAAAGCCTCAACCCATTTGATGATAATTTGGTGACGTTGTTCTAAATCTGAAGGAAATTTAAACTTAACCAAAGCATTTTTTAATGACTTTTTCTGGAATAAAGCTTTAGAAAGTTGTTGACTCATAACTTTAATTTCTCATTTAATTTCTGATTTAATTTCTCAATATATATCATCATGTAGATCCCACACTTTCAAGAAGTCGGGTATTTGGATAATCATTTTTGACAAGGGGGTAACATATCAGATAAACTAATTTGTAAATCAGGAAACTCTAAAGCTGAGACTATTCCATCTTCACCAATAATTACCTCACTTTCATAACCATTTTGAGTTGGGTTTCTAAAAATGTGTAATTCACGTTTTACCACATCTAGTACCCAATAATCTTTAATCCCTGCTAAAGAGTAAGCTTTAGCCTTAGTTTCACAATCTAATTTTAAACTACTATCGGCAACCTCAATAATTAAATAAACTTCTGATGGTGTAGGATGATGATCTGCATAGTCCAAAGGATCAATTTTCACGACGGAAATATCCGGTTCTGGTTCAGACCTATCATTTAATTTTACAGGTTCTTGACTAGATACCCAAGCACGATTTTCTAATCTTTTTTTGAATAAATAGTCTGTTCTTACTACTGCTGAACGGTGCGCTGTTCCTTTTGCAATCATCCAAATAATTCTCCCATTTAAAAGTTCCACTCGTTCATCTGGGGCAAAAATACCCGCTTCATTCATGCGGTGATATTCTTCCACCGTCCACAAACGCAATTCTAGATTTGTTTCTGTACTTTGCATAGCGACTTTAATCACTTTGAGGTGTTTATGTTCAATTGTATTTAATCTAATTCTATCTTTGAGAGTATAAATTCGCAGCAGGTAAGCGGACTCATAAAGTCTGACTTACAAACATCTTACCCCTGTCCGATCGCCAAAATGTAGCCGCCGATGATGATTATCAAAAATAAATCTATGACAAGTTGTCATATTTGGCGTTAATTGTATTTAAAATAGGATGAGAACAATAAAAATTATTTCCGAGGACAGAAGTATGAAATCTATAGCAGCAACTTTGCGACGTTTGAGCCTAGCTGTACTGACAGTTATTGTAATTTTTGGTAGCTTTGCTGTGTTTACCCCCACTGCATCTGCGGAAACATATACAGTTAAGCTGGGTACTGATAAAGGTTTGTTGGCTTTTCAACCCAAGAAATTGACTGTTAAGCCCGGTGATACAATTGAATGGAAGAACAATAAAGTTCCTCCCCACAACGTTGTCTTTGACGCTAAGAAGAATCCTGCTAAAAGTGCTGAATTAGCAAAATCTTTGTCCCACAAGAAGTTATTAATGAGTCCTGGACAAAAAGTAACAACCGTTATTCCTGCTGACGCTACTCCTGGTGATTACACCTTCTATTGTGAACCTCACCGTGGTGCTGGTATGGTTGGTCACATCATTGTTGAAGGCTAATTTATAACTACAAGTTTTGTAATTTATAAACTATCTCCGTATATTTACAGGGATAGTTTATAGTCACAATCAAGGTTTAACTTCCCGATCGCATATCATAACCAAACAAGTTAGGATCAACCTCTCCTAATTGTAAATCAGCTAAACCGTATTCTTGCCAACGTCTTTCCACCATGGCGGCTACACGAGGATCTGATTTTAAAGGTGAACCCCATTCATGTTCGGTTTCTGGAGGGATTTTTGTAGTGGCATCTATACCCATTCTCCCACCTAAACCGAGTTTTTCACTGGCAAAATCTAAGGTATCAAAGGGAGTATTAGGTAAAATAAATACATCTCTGGTAGGATCTACTTTAGAACTAATTGCCCAAACCACTTGACGAGGATCTCTAACATTGATATCCTTATCAACTACAATCACAAATTTCGTGTATGTAAATTGTGGTAACGCACTCCAAAACGCTAAAGCCGCCCGTCGTGCTTGTCCGGGATAAGCTTTGTCTATGGAAATAATCGCGGCTTTATAACTCAAGGCTTCCATGGGGAGGAAGAAATCAACTATTTCTGATACCTGTTGGCGTAAAATCGGGGTGTAAATCCGATTCAGAGCGATCGCCATCATTGCTTCTTCTTTCGGTGGCAGTCCGCTAAAGGTGGTAAGATAAACTGGGTCTTTGCGGTGTGTCATACACTGAAACCGCACCAAAGGGGAATCTTCCACACCACCATAATATCCCATGTGGTCGCCAAAGGGTCCATCTGGTAAAACTTCCCCCGGTGTAATTGTCCCTTCCAAGACAAACTCGGAATCTGCGGGAACTTCCAAATCTACAGTTTTACACCGGGCTAAATTGACCCCAGAACCGCCGTACAATCCAGCAAATAACCACTCTGATAAATCCACAGGAATGGGTGTGGCTGCGGCCATAATGATTAAAGGATCTACACCCAGAGCGATCGCTACTTCTAACTTTTTACCACGTTCTGCGGCTTTGCGCAAGTGTCTCGCCCCTCCCCGTACCGATAACCAATGTACGGTCATTGTATTTTGAGATTGTAGCTGTAAACGATACACCCCTACATTGGGGATTCCCGTCTCACAATCCTTGGTAATTACCAATCCTAGCGTAATAATCCTTCCGGCATCTCCCGGATAAGGACGTATTAAAGGTAACTTATTTAAGTCTAAATCTTGGCCTGGAATTACCACCTGTTGACAAGAGGGAAAAAAGTCCCTCCCCGGTTTAGCTTTCACCACGTCAAATAACACTTTACCAAAATCTATGGCTTGGGAAATCTTTTTTGGTGGTTTGGGTTGCTGAAGCATACTCAACTTCTTTCCCAGGGTTTCTAATTCTTCTGGTTTTTCCATGTTCATAGCCCAGCATATCCTTTCCACAGTCCCCATTAAGTTGACCGCAACGGGAAAAGACGCGCCTTTGACGTTCTCAAACAGTAAGCCTGGACCACCTTTTTGCAGCATTCGGTTGGAAATCTCCGCAATTTCCATATCGGGGTCAACTAAAGCCGAAATTCGCTTTAATTGTCCTCTTTCTTCTAGAATTTTTATGAATCCCCTTAAATCTCGCGCCATGGTTTTGTTTTTATGAAGAAGTGTAAAGCTATTTTTATCTTAGTCTTGATTTGGATAAGTTGACTTTTTAGTACAAATATACTATATTGAGGAAAAGAGGTATTTTTCTCACGCAGAGGCGCAGAGGCGCAGAGAGAATTAGGGGGTTTTATGTTGAGGTTAAATAACAAGATTTCTCTGTTAGAATTTGTCGAGATTTTATCGGTATATCGTCAAAATATCATTTTGAATTTACATAATTTAAAGCAAGATTATCAGAGAACTGGTATTAAGCGAGTCAGGGGTATAAGGGATATTAATGGTGATTTGATTACTCCTTATTTAGAAACTCAAGATATCTATGGTGGTGATTTTGTGCAAATGGGTGTATTTTCTATAAATCGCAATACTGCTACTATTAATATGTTGGTTAAGCGCAAGGTTAAGCTGGTAAAAGTTGAGGATAATACGGGTATTATTGAAGTTGGGGGTTTGCTGGCTCATGATTTGCATAATTTTAATTATTATACCTTTGTTAAAGATGGAAAACTTCACGTTTCTAGTTTAAATATCAAAATCAGTAACAAGAAAGTATTTGATTTATTGCAATCTAAAGATGTCATTACTGCTGATAAGTTTGATTTCAATTGTGAGTATACAATCAGGTTAGATAATTTACCATTAGTTCCTGTTAATATAAATTTTGGTAATCTTGATGGGTTGTTTAATCAATTAGCAGAAATTAAAGTCATTACCAGTATTTTATCTGCTTATTTGCGTCATCAATCTGATGTATTTGTCAGTGATCAACTAGAGGAATTAAAACAACATTATTTGTCAAAAAACCTGTATTTGAACTTCCCCACAACTCAAGAATATGCAAATACAATTGAACCTCATATCAGTTATAAAATTGATTTTGGTAATCAGGATATTCTCAATTTGAGTAAATTATATTCTGCTAACCAATTTTTAGGGAGGAGATATGAGGTTTATAATCAAGAAACTGGAGAGATATTTGCTAAACCAACCTTAGAAATGGGTTTAAATCAAAATATCGCTTTCCGACAAAAAGCCATTACTAGGAGAATGAAATTAACTAAAGTTGATGATTTGATGAAACCGATTTTTGATGACTTTTTGGGAATTAATATCAATGGGAAAATACGGGAAATTCTCAATCAAGTCGGTGATGACAGTTTAGCCTTTTTATTATCTGCTAAACATGATGGTAAATTAGTCAATAAAGAAGACTTAATTACAGCCATGACAACAGCTTATAAAAAATTGGTAGCATCTGTTGAGCAAACTTATCAACAAAATATTTCTCCCTTAGTATTTTATATTGGTGTCACAGGACATTTACCCAATAAAATCACAGCTAAAGCCATGACTGCTCAAGAATTAGCCGCTAAATATCCCCATTTGCAATTTTCTAAACATGAACAGAAAGGAATATTTTACGAAATTGGAAATACCATTATTAGCATTTACCCGCAAACAGAATATTACAGTAAAAAGTCATTAGCAGTTAGTTAATTGATTTTGTATAATCTCATGGCCAACCTGAATCAGATTAAGATGTATTCCTCTAATACATCTCTTCTTTCTCCACCTCTGTTACCTCTGTGCCTGGAGTGGTTCGTTAACAATAAATATTTTTATATTTATCTGATATGGTAAAATAACAAAAATTACTGTCAAAAGAGCAAAAACCCAAGGAATATAAGATTAATATTTGTCTCATGTATGTTATCATCAATAAATATTGTGACTGTATTGTGACTGTGAGGTTAATAAAGCAATGACACAGGAATTAATAGACCTCAGAAATAGTATTTTAGAACAACGTTACAGTGACGCTTTAGCTATTGTAGATGAGTTAGAGGGAATGGGTAGACAAGCGATTTTCAGAAACATTCAATCTTTTTTAGTAAGATTGATGATTCATTTAATTAAAAATCATATAGAAAAACGATTAACTAATTCCTGGTCAAATTCAATTCGCAGTTCAATTAGAGAAATTAAAAAAATCAATCTGCAAGATAATAAAACCTCTTACTATATTAAGATAAATGAGTGGCAGTTAATATTAGAAGATGAATTTGAAGAAGCTATTCGAGAAGCCAGTGATGAAGTAATGAATGGTATTTATAGTCCATTTCAACTAACAGAAATGGTTGATAAAATGCAGATTATAAATCAATCTCAAATTCTGTTAAACTTGACATATAATTACTCAATCAAGGAATTACCAGCAGTGATTGATGATTATTTAACTCAGTTACCTGGTGGTGAAGATTGGAAATTAGGAAAAAGATGATTAATATTCCCGACTTCATTATCAATTGTCAGGTATTGTCAGGTAACGTAAGTAAAGTCACCCGACATTTAAATTTACAACCTTAGCCAAGATAAGACATTATCCCACCAAGAATTAGAGATATTTCCCATAGATAATTTCATTTTTTGGCGAATATCTTGAATATTCCAGTTGGTAAGTCTAGCTAGATTTTGAGCTTCTTGTTCAAATCTCCGTCTTAAAGAACTTTTATATCTTCTCCCTGCACTACATTTAACCTTACCTGTGAATGGGTGTTGTAAAATATAACGTCCTTGAAAAGAGTCTCTTTGAGCAGTTTCTTGAAAGATCAAATCTTCAGGAAATTTATTCCTAGTATACCGGACGTGCAAGCGAGTAATGAAAACACTACTACTGGGAAAACGAGAACGAAAACCCGGAGCTATTGGGCTATTACTATCACTATTATCATTCAACCAAAAAACACCGGCTTGTTTTAATTCTTCATTATTGAGTGGTTCAGCAGCACAAGGATCACAAGTACTCATATCCCAAGCATATTCTAAAAATCCGACTTTTTTATCTTCTTTGGTGTAGGAATTTTGGAACATGGATTTATAAAAATCACCAAATTGATTTTTCACAAACACGGGAATATTCACATCTGAAGGAACTTTAACCGTGCGATAATTAGTAATTTCTGCCTGGCCTTTAGGTGAGAGAATATAAATGATTAAATCCTGTTCTTTAGTAGCGTTAACCATTCCTAAACGAATGGGTAACATAAATTTCCGTGATTCGTAGGAAATTTGTAAAGGACGCAAGAATTGATAACCTGATTCGGCAAATTTATCTAAATTGACTTTAGCCACAAAGAATTTCATCGCAGAACGAATGTAGGGTTTGAGTAATTCCTTTGCACCTTGAGGAATTTTATAACCATTGCGATTTAACCAAGTTTCTAAGCCACCAGATTCTTTAGCACTGAGGATAACAATATCATATTCACCAACATTAAATTTGGCTTCAACAGTTACACCTAAACTGCTATCTTCCTGTGTGCTAATATCTGGAGGGGCGGCGCTTTGCATTGGTCGCATCTCGTTCATTTTATAAACTGGGGCGCAGGGGTCAGAATCAAAATATTCTACTAATCTTGGGGCACTAAAAGCATCTAATCTTTCAATAATTTTTGGTTCAGCTACATGAACTTGTTCTTTTTGTAATATTGTGGGAACAGGAACAACAATTGCAAAATCTTTAACATCACCTTGAAAATCGTTAGCCATGGTTAAAACCGTGCGATTTCCGTCTCTAGCAAGTATGACTTGAGAAGCTTGGTTATAGAGTTTTGTATCGGCTTTAGCTACATAAAACCCACAAAAAGCCCAAGCTGTAGGCGCGAAACACAGCACCGCTAAAAGTGCGGATACTAAGGGCATAAATAGGCGAAGTTTTTTCATTTTGATGCCTTAATTAATTTTCAATTCTGCTTTATTCCACCAAGAAAATCTAGGGCTAAACCAAGATTTATCTAATAAAATAGTCAAGGGTGCAAGGGCAAATAAAGCCCAAAAAACAGCGGTAGAGAGAAAGAAATAATTCCGCAGAATAAACGTTAATAAAGCAATACATACCGCCCAGATTATTCTACTAATACGGGCGTTGGGAATTGAACGAGGATCTGTCACCATAAACAGAGAAAATAACACTAAAGATCCACTCATTAAATGATGAAAATAAACGTCCCATGTCCAACCTAACCAAAGATTTCTTAGGGCTGCTAAGAGGGAATAAGCACCTAAAAAAGCGGCGGTAGTATCCCAACGACCAACGCGCTGTAAAATCATTCCTCCAGTCCCCGCAAATAATAGCGCGTACCACCATTCTTCCCCCCATTGTCCTGGGGAAACCCAAGCATCATTGGTGAAGCTAAGAACAGCAATAATGCCAAAATTAGCAGGATTAAAAAAATGCTTTTCCCCATATTGAAAGATAAATTTACTTGCTATGGCTGCAAATCCAGCTAAGGCCATGGTTGGCCAATGATCAACCCGTAATAATAAACTTAGTCCTAAGGAGGTAATGAGGGGACTACGAATATTAATTGGTAAAATTCTGTTTTGGGATTTAGTGATCAATGAAAAGATAATTTGTGTTATTATGCAGGAAGCGATCGCTACACCAATAAATTCTGGATGTAATGTCCAGTCTCGCGTTAAAACGCCTAAAATCAGAAATAAACTCAGAAACAGAATTTGATAATCTCGAACATCTTTGAATAAAGTTATCTTCATTTTACTGATTACTCACAGCTTTTCTTCTAGTTTAAATCACTGTTGTCATAAATTAGGTTGTTGTTACAGTTTTTGTAACAAACGGAACTTACACAGGAGGAAAAATGAACTATTCCAGGAAAATACTTGGGAGTATTTTAATACCCACAAGTCCATAAATATAGGTAAGCTAATAGTAATATTGACAAAGTTTCCCCTATTCATTCATGTTATGGTAGGTAGCAACCGCAGACGGTGAAATTCGATTTAAATACCGGAAAATCCAATATTTGAATATAGTATCTAAAATCACGGGAAATGTGGCAATAAATAAGAAAATAAAATCACGATTAGCTGGTAATCCCCAATGTCGTGATATCCCTTCTAAAAGCACTTCCCAACCGTGGGGAGAGTGAAATCCAACGAAAACATCAGTAAATAAAATGATGATAAATGCTTTAGCGCTATCACTTAAACCATAGACTACGTTATCAATAAATTCTTTGAGTACAGCAATAGAAGATTTACTCATTAGTAACAATACTGTGAAACTAATTACCGCACAAATATCAGCAAATACATTTTTAATTGCATTATCACTTTCTTGACGAAATTCCTCTTTTACTTCCTCCGCTTTCTCTTTGATTTTCTTTTCTAATTCTTCAGACCCCAGAGGAGGTGCATTAGTAATTAAGGCTTCAAATTTAATTCTTTCTTCAAACCTGTGTAATTTTAATAGTCCTTCTTCTTCCATTTCTTCATTTAAGAAAACTTCCACTTTTTCTTCATTGCGGAAATGTTCTACTAATGGTCCAACAATTAGAGCTTTGGAAATTTGATGAGTTAGGAGAGGAATGATAATAAGTAGCAGTATAAATCGAATGGAGATAATACTTCTTTTTTGTGCTTGACGAAAATTTCTAACTACGTCCTGCTCAGAACCCGGATCTAATTCTACTTGTAGTCGAGTGATAGTATTGAAAATTGAGCGGGGTAAAATTCCTGTAGTATTAGCTTTTCCTTTTCTGATATTTTGGTTAAATTTACTTGGTGTTTTGGGTGTGAATGCTTGAGAATTAACTAAATCTGCGGGGACTTTAACCGGTTGAGAATTGGGATTTTCATAATTTTTGTATATATCATTATTATTGTATTTAGAAGTAACTTGGTCAATAAATTCTAGTTTCTCTAAAATTAATGCTGGGCTACTATATTCTATACCCACTTTCATGGCGGCTTTTTGCTTAGATTCATTAGCCAACCACTGACTCGCTTTAAACTCCGTCAGCCGCATTTGTACCGTTTTTAATAACTTTTGCAAATCTGTCTCAAAATAATCCATCACACTACTACTGTAGGTGGTAGACTCGCCATCTATTTTGTTACCATGGAAATGTTTTTCTTCCATTCCCTGGATTTTTTTAGCTGCTTGATAAGCTGCTTCTAGGGAACGCTCTGGTGTCAGTAGATACCATCTGTAAGCAGCTAGTAAAAAAGGGTATATTTTTTGTTTAAACACAGTATTTTTCATTGAGACCATGATTTGGCATTATCTACTAAACTCTTAAACTTAAATTAACCTAAAAGATATGGTTTCTTCTATTTGGATTTTTGGTACTAGTCGCAGTGGTAAAACTACTCGCTTGCTAAACCAGTTTAGTGCTTGGTTGCAAATAAAAGACAGTAAGTTGTCCAATTTATTTGACAACCCCATAAATCCAACTGTAAATTTACACCAAAGAGAACTAGGTATTTTATTACTAGCTGCTAATGATGACAACAGACGAGAATTAGCTGATAGAGTTACTACTTTGACCTTGGGAAAACATCCTATTCGCGTCAAAACAGCCCTGGGGTTTTTTCAAGATGAGGTAATTTTATTTTGGCCATTATTAATTGATTTATTGTCAATAAAAGCACAATTTCCGGTTAGATTACGTCCAGAAACGGAACAGGAATTAGCGACAAAACTCTGGAGTTCCCATTTAAACTCAGATATCTTGCGGCGGGTCGGTATAAATGAGTATCGTTTAGTTAGACGAATACTGGATTTATGGCAATTAGCAGCTTATAGCGGTGTATCCTGTGAACATATTCCCCAAATATTGCACAGTGGTATAGCAGATAATTCTATCAATTTAGAACCGGAATTTTTGGGTTCTTTACTACTAAATTGGCGAAATTGGTGTTTAGAACGGGGTTTATTGACTTACGGGCTAATTACCGAGCTATATAACCAGAAATTATTAACTCATGGTGACTATCAGCAGCATCTCAAGCAACGTTATCAGGGTATAATAGCAGATGATGTAGATGATTATCCGGCGATCGCTGCTAATTTATTTGAATTTTTGTTAAATACTGGTGCTGTGGGCGCATTTAGCTACAATCGTGACGGGGCTGTCCGCTGGGGTTTGGGGGCAGATCCTCAGTATTTATCCAGATTAACTAAATATTGTCAAGTAGAGAACTTAACTAAACCACATCTCCATAGTTTGGGATATTTTCTCACTGATCAAATGGTAGAATTGGTAACACATCCCATGACAATGTTGAGTTTACCAAGTTCTGTACAGCCTGTCCAAACCACTTCCCGCGCCGAGCTATTACGTCAAACAGCCCAGATAATAATTCACGGGGTCAAATCCGGGGAAGTAGCGTCAGATGAAGTAGCAATTATTGCACCAGGACTAGATGCGATCGCTCGTTATACCTTGGTAGAAATATTAACTAAACAAAATATTGCAGTAGAATCACTTAATGAACAACGCCCATTAATTAGTTCCTCGGTAGTTAGAGCTTTACTGACCTTAATAGCTCTAGTTTATCCTGGTTTGGGGCGTTTGGTGGATAGGGACGCAGTGGCGGAAATGTTAGTTATTTTAAGTCAATATCAAACTCCAGAGGGGGAGAAAAAAGAATTTCATCATTCTAGAATAGATCCGGTGCGGGCTGGGTTAATAGCAGATTATTGTTTTGTTCCCCACCCCGACACACCCGATTTATTATCAGTGAAAACCTTTGAACGCTGGGATAGAATTGGTTATATTGCGACTCAGGCTTATGAACAAATATTACAATGGATTGTCCAACAGCGGAAGCAATATCACCAGCGACCTGTGGTCACTCCCGTTTTTCTCTTATACAAGGCCATTCAAGACTTTGTGTGTAAGGATAAAAATCCTTCATATCAAGAATTATCAGCATTAAGAGAATTAATAGAAACTGCTCAACATTATTGGGAAATAGACACTCGCTTAAAACAAACAGATTCCTTATTACTTTCACTGCATACGCCAGAAACACTTAGCGTTACCATTGCAGAATTTATTCAATTGCTGAAACGCGGAACAATTACTGCTAATCCTGATCCGGTACGTTCTATCGGTAACAATAGAAAAACTGTAACTTTAGCGACTATCTTTCAATACCGCGCTAGTAAAAAAAATCACCGCTGGCATTTTTGGTTAGATATTGGTTCACCCCTGTGGGCAAAAGGTGGCGCGGCTACTTTATTTGGTGCTAATGTATTTTTACAGCATAGACTAGGAAAACCTTGGACAGCAGCAGATGAACAATTAGCAGAAGAACAAAGATTACAAAGAATTATCGCCGATTTACTGGCGCGTGTGTCTGATAAACTGTATTTGTGCCACAGTGATTTAGCTGTAAATGGACAGGAACAAATCGGACCTTTGTTACCTTTGGTTTATGCTTGTGAAGGGGTGTAAGTAATTACAATACCGAAATACTCACCTATTTCAAGTCCTAGAATACCATAATTACCGTATCAGCAACCAGTGAAAATTAGCACCATGAATTAATTCACTGAATTTCAGATTTATGAATATTTGCTAATTATTGTTCTCACATTTAATAAGTGTTCTTCAATAATTTCGGGAATTTCGGTATTGGTTTCAATGATTGATTTACCAATGCTTTGATTAGCGATTTCATTGATAGCATCAATTAAGAGATGAGGCATGGTAATATTAGCTTCAGCAATTTGTTTAATAGTCTCTTGGAGATGATCTTTCTCTAAGATAGCTTTTAGGACTTGGATGTCATAAGCTGACAGATTTTCTAGTAAATTATGCCATTCTGTGGGTAAATTGGTTGGTTGATCATGTTCCGTATCAATTATATCTATATCTAATGGTTGCAGTAATTCATCAAAGGGAAATAACTCTAGATTATTTTCTTGGTTATCGGGTAATGTTTCGCAATTAGAATTAATTGTTTCCACTTGAATTAATTCCCAAATTTGATTTTGTAATAAATCCCGTTCCTGTTCTAATAGGGAAATTTGATTTTGTAATTGATTAATTACAGATTGTTGTTCTAATGTCTTGATTTGTAAAGTATTGATGGTATTTTCTAGATCATTTTTGCTAGTGGTTATCTGTGTTAATAGATCATTTTGTTGGCTAATTTGCATCTCTCGATTTTGAACTTCTATTCTCAGTTCATAAAGTTTTTGCTCTAGTTGCGGTTTGAGTCTTCCTAGCAAAATTAGATCATTGTCTAGTTCTTTTTTTTCTTGTTTGCATATATCAATTTGAATTTGAATTTGCTTGATTTCAGCGCGAAACACATTACAATTGAGTTCTAATTTTCGCTTTTCTATACTCAGATTATTGTAACTATTATTCAGTTCTATATGACTATTTTCTAAGGTATCAAATTCATTTTTAAGATTATGAACTTGAGATTCAATTTGCTTCTTTTGAGCAGCAAATGTACCTATATCTCGATGTAAACTATCCCTTTGATTACGACAATCTCCAATTTGGTTTTCTAGTTGTTGAGTTTCTGTATGTAATAAAGTTTTGTATTCTTCTAATTGCCTTATTTCTCTGAAAATGCGGGATTTCAATGCTTCCAAATCCCGAATACGTCTCTGCAAAGAACCAACTATCTTCAACTCATCAGTTCGCCGGCGTTTATCAACAAGAAATGCGGCTGAATATGTTGCTAAAACTGTTATTATCCCGGAGAGAAAAGCTTTAGAAAAATCCCAGTTGGGGACAAGACTTAAACCAAAACTTACACTAAAAGCAGCTATTCCTAGTACGACTTGATGACTCACTATTGCTGGTGGCATTTTGCGAGGTCTTAGTGTAGTTAAATTGTGAGCATGATTAGTAATTAAAGTCATTTTTCCTCTTCAGTAAAAATACAGTGATAATTCTGCTGAAATTGCCTGATTAGAAACCTTGATCATAAGTAGGTTGTCCGGAAAATTTGTCGTTATGGCACTCTTACAAGAGGAAAGAGGTTTTCAGCAATTTTACGTTTCTTTACAGAGTTTGGTTTGATTGTGTTAAACTACTTAACTCTGTAATTAGATTTTTATTTTCACCAAATACAGCTAAATCTGCCTTTAAAAAGTCAATAAACTGCCTTGCTGTTCTACCGGAACGTCCATGATGACGAGTTGCCCATTGTAAAGCTTTATATTCTAGGTCTTCGGGAGCAATACTGATGTTTTCCGCTAGGTGCTGGACAATTTGTAAATAGGTTTTTTGATCTGCTGCTTCAAAGGTTAATGTTAGACCAAAGCGATCGCTAAAAGACAACTTTTCCTCCATTGTATCCCATCCATGAACTTCATTGTTATCCTTGGGCGCTGGTCTATCCGTGAAAAATTCCCGGATTAAATGCCGACGGTTAGAGGTAGCATATACAACTACATTTTCTGGTCTAGCAGTTACATTTCCTTCTAAAACTACTTTCATCATTTTAAAGGCATCATCATCTTCTTCAAAGGATAGATCATCGACAAAGATAATGAATTTCTGGGGAACTCCCCGCAACTGTTCGACAATTTTCGGTAAATCTGGTAATTCTGACTTAGAGACTTCTATTAACCGCAGCTTTCTATGACTATACTCATTTAATAAGGCTTTGACTAAAGAAGATTTGCCCGAACCACGACTACCATAAAGTAATACGTGCAGCGCTGTTTCTCCTGACAATAGAAACTCTGTATTTTTCACTAAAGCATCTTTTTGCCATTCGTAACCTACCAAGCTAGACAGTCTCACTGTATCCGCATAAACAATGCCCACTAACTGCCCATTTTGCCAACGAAAAGCATGGTATTGAGCAAACAAACCGCTACCATGTTGCCTATAATAAGCAGCTAGATATTCTACAGCATCACCCCAATTTTCTAACTGGGAAATAAATGCCATTATATCCGTTTCTATGCCTACTGTTTCCGGTTCTCGATACCAGACCACAGGGGAAATGGGTAAATGGGTCGCCATTTGCACCCACTCGCTTAACACTGCACTGTTACATTCATACAAACTTTGTAACACTTGTAAATCATGGCGGACAGCAGCTACTAAAGCAGGGGGTAATTTGCTAAATTCCTGCTGTTGTGCCAATTTGCTAAAGGCATTATCTGCCCTGAGAATTTGCTTAATTAGGTATTCTTCCCAGGTTTGATAAGCGCTGGTTAAAACTTGGAAATAACTACCGTAGGCTAGGAGGCAATCCCGACCGTCTGTATCAGTGTAACGGATAGTTTGTAATAAATTCAGAAAACTTTTGCCTACGTCGCTTTGTAGTACAGATTGGTACAGTAAAAGGGAGGCGGCTTGGCGTTGCAGAAATTGAACTGCTGTATAAGATGTATTATTCGATGTCAGCATTGCTATTGTCTCCGATCATGAATTTAAGTATACTACGCAAATAAAATCAGGACTAAGGGAATCTCCAAAAAATAAATTATCCCATTTTGTGCCATGGGCTTCTAGCCCTCTGGGTTTAAAAGTAAGTTAAAATACTCATCACGCACGATACAAAACTTGTGCTTACAGAAGGAAAATGTAACCATTTGTATATTAAAGTAGAAAGTATTAGGGATAACAGTAAACTAAGAGTGATTATAAGCTGGATAAATTACTCACATACATACAGGCAATATGGATCACTGGTAAATGTAAGTAGCCGTTGTTTTTCCCGGATATGTATTACCAATTATTTAGGGAATAGTCATGTTATTATTTAAGCTGCAAAGCCCTACTACAGACATTGTGAATATTTTATAGTTTCTTGCGTAGACTTGAAAGCAAAAATAGCTAATATTGCCATTTTGGCAGGTCTTTATAGCACAGATGGGATATTAGTAGATAGTAGCAATAGTTCGGAGATTTTTAGTATTAACGAAAAACTGCTACAGTTATCCCAATCTTGATCGCAGGAATTCTTTGTCCATTTAAATAACTAGGAAATAATTCATGTTATCATCACTATCTTCTCAAAATGTTATCCAATACCTACAACAGGCAGGGCTATGTAGCCCTGATGATGCCAATGTAGATAAGTCTGTATTGCCAGAAAATAACCAGAAAAATTGGAATTTATTGGTAATGCTGGCAGATCATCGCCAACTGCTGATTAAACAAGAACGAAAAATTAATCATGATTTTAGTTTTCATGAACTCTTTAATGAGTGGCTATTTCATCAGTTATTAGAAAAATTTCCAGTAATTGGTAATATTGGTGCGATCGCATCATCATTGCTACACTTTGATCAGGAAAATTCTATCCTTGTGCGTAGCTATTTAAGCGAATATGTGGAACTAGAAAGATTTTATCAACACAGTAGTATCTTCCCCACAGAGATTGCCAGCGCGATTGGTACTACGTTAGCAAGGTTACATCGATCCACCTTCAATAAACGCGAGTATCGTGATTTTATGTCCACTGCTCCCGCAGGACAATTTCGCTATAATTTTTACAATCCAGCCCAAGGACTCCCATCCATAAATCCAGAAACATTTGGTATAATTCCCACTGAAGCCTTACAATTTCATCTTCTTTATCAAGGTTACGAAACTTTAGAATCTGCCATTGCTGATTTAGCATATCAATGGCAACCATGTTGTTTAACTCACAACGATTTACAATTAAACAATATTTTGGTTCATTCTCGATGGCAACAAGTAGATAATTGTTTAATCAGATTAATTGACTGGGAAGCTTGTGGTTGGGGAGATCCAGCTTTTGATTTGGGAACTCTATTAGCAAGTTATTTAAGAATTTGGTTATCCAGTTTAGTAGTAGATCCAACATTAGAGTTAGAAGAATCTTTGAATTTAGCCATGATTCCTCTAGAGGTATTACAACCTTCAATTTTAGCTTTAATCCGAGCTTATCTTCATACCTTTCCTAGAATTTTAGAACATCATCAGGACTTTATTGTCCGGGTAATTAAATTTGCAGGTTTAGCATTAATTCAACAAATTCAAAACATAATTCAATGCCAAAAATCTTTTGATAATAGGGACTTATGTAAGCTGGAAATTTCTAAAAATCTCTTGACTATTCCCGAACAATCAGTATTAACTATTTTGGGGATATCCGAATCGGAAATTTTTAAATCTTTAGCCAGAATTCAAAAACTCCCTCAACCCCATAAGGAACAAAAATTAGTCCGTCTTTATTACGAAAAAACTCGCCTACGCGGTTGTTAGTAATATTCATCTTTTCTTTTGTTTACAGATATACTTTTCTAAAGTTTGAGGTGCAAAGACAGTTAATGCTCAATGATTCTAATAATCACAATCAAATTGTAAAATCATTATTCGATATTGCCAGTAATATCGAGATTCAACCTAATTTCTGTATTTACCACCCCAATTATCAACCTTTTGCTTTACCCGCTAACATAGCAAATAGGTTTCAACAAAACTCATCTTCTTTAAAACACAAGTATTTGAACATACTTCTCAGAAATTTTCTCTATGGTATTTATTATAATGGTTCACTGCAAACAGTTTTAGCAGCTAATAATACTCATAATGATTGCCAATCTCAGCTAAATTTCTCAGAAAATAACAGTTTAGGTGTAGATATAGATTTCTATGAACAACTACATCATAGTAATCATGGTACAGGCCATTATGAACCCAATTGGCAGATTTTGAGAATCGAACCTGATGGTAGTATGGCCGTTAAAAAAGATGGTTTAACCATATATATTGAACCAGAATGTCATTTAAAATCACCCAGAAAGTGCTCTAAAATTGGTGACTTGATATCAATATGGATGCCTAAAAATCGTTTACAAAATGGCTGTTATGTAGCAGTAAGTAACTTAGGAATGGCAAAGCAAGATGGACAAAATAATGATTTAGGAGTAGGAATAATTTACTTTAATTTTACATCAGCCGGAGCGATCATTTTCATGGAAAGCTTAACGCAAGCATTAAATAATGCGGCTATTTGCTTTAGTTTTCATGTTCTTTATAATCCCGCTGTCTATGGGCGTTATGATGCAGGTGTCCTGCATTTTGAACGCCAAAATTACCCCACAATTAGGAATATTCTTCAAGAGATTTATCAAGAATATCACGCTTATTTTCAGCCAGAAATTCCCTTATTTACTAAATTCCTAGCACCAGGATTAGGGTTAGCAGAAGAACCATATCAAAAATTTGCCCCTCAAGAAAGTTTTGGTATGAACCGTTGTCAAATTGTCGCCAATGCTTTATTAGAATCTTGGCAAAAAGGTAAAAATGCTCTTGAGGAAAGAATAGAAATCATTAATCAACACTTTGCAGAAAATTTAATTGATATGCACCATCCCTATCTTAACCCTGCTTCTGAAGATATTTATCAGCCTTTAAGCTGATTTTATCAAAAATAATTAACCGCAGATTAACACTTTCTAAAGATGGATGAATTTGTGAAATTGATCATTCCTTGTACCTGAGTTCGATGTAAGAGAATAACTTACAAGTGTTGACTGGAAAGAGTTTCAGGATTAAATAAATTT
>NZ_KE384698.1:0-12756 GCF_000426925.1 Dolichospermum circinale AWQC310F
AATCAGAGAGCGAACTATCAGCAATTGACACTGTTTGACCTTGGTTAACTACGTTAGTTGTGTATCCCAAACCTGCTATCAATATAGTTAATGAATCAACCCCGTTTTCCCAGTATGATAAATATGAGAGACCTTTTGTAATTATTTGAAAAGTAGAACTATGATTTTGACACTGGGTTGGGTATCACTGTTAGTTGTGTTTACTTGGTCGATTTCTATGGTAGTTTGGGGACGCAACGGACTATAGAGGAATCGTGGAAAGTCCATTTTTGGGTATTTTAGCCTTATTTGGCGTAGTGCTGCTAGTAGGAGTCACTGGTGGTGTTGTTTACCTAACATTAGCAGATTGGCGCGATCGTCGTCGTTTTGAAGACGAAACCCGCCAAACTCGACGTAGCACTGGCAAGGGAAAATAATGCTATTACGGCATATATAGCTGTATTTTGCGTTAAACATTGTTTATGTAGGGATAAAAGCTAATCCTATCCCTGCATAATCTATATTTATTGTTAAAATAAATCCCCTCACTAAAAGCAAAAGTCGCTTAAAAGCGACTAATAATAATTCTATTTTTCTTCCTCTCTGCGCCTTTGCGCCTCTGCGTGAGAGAACCATTTCAGAAATACCCAGTAGCAAATCAATTAAAAGAAAAAAATATACTTGCCTGTAGCCAGAAACTACAAACAAGTACAGTTAAAAATAACAGCAGTTTATTAAATAAAGACTAGATTAATCGTTATCCCATTCTTCGCGGCCGATTAAATCACCGATCCGATCGCGGAGTAAAAAATCACATTTTTCTAATTCACATTCAACGCAAACCCACTCTCTAGCAGGTATAAATTGGCAAAGTGTATATATTGGTTGCTGACGGCCAACCATTCCCCTTTCTACCAGTCGACGGGCTTCGTCCTGGATAACATTCAGAGAATAGTAATTGTAATTGATAGAAGCCACTGTATTTACAGTCATGGTTTTTTACTCACAAAATTACATTTAGAAAACGTTCCCATTATTCAGTAGGAACTAGGAACAAAGATGGCAATAATTAAACCTGTATCCAGGGTTTTGTAGTTTGCTATACGGAACTATTATCATTTTGACGTTATGCACTACTAAATTATCTAAAGAAATGTTAAATCTGTCAAGAAAATATGACATTTATGGTATTTGAATTTCATATTTTCACGATAAAAGCAGCTAATTTTACTATTCAAAGCTAAATATTTCCATTTTCAACAACTTCCACATTAATCTATGAAAAAACTATTAAAACTATACTGGACTTGTTCTGACCTTAACTGTACTAATTTAGGTGTATTTATCGTATTTGACATCTACCCCAGGATACAGGATCTACAACACCTATAATTCTTTAAAAATAGGGAATAGAGAATCCCTATCTTAATAGTTCCAGAACAACCAATAATTTCAAGATTTCTTTATATTTCCGTCAGATGGGAATTATTCAACCATTTCTTCTGCGGCCTCATCTATACTTGTTGATAATGTCCGTTGCTGCTGAAGTTGGTTTAATAAACTCAGCACTTTAGTGCCTCTTTCTATAGACCTATCTTCAACAAATAGCACTTCTGGAGTGCGCCGTAATCTAATTCTCGCCCCAAGTTCGCTGCGGACGTAACCTGTAGCTGATTTTAAACCTGCCATTGTTTCCGCCTTAGCTTCCTGAGTCCCATAAATACTGACAAAAATTGTGGCGTGTTGCAGATCCCCAGAAACATCCACATCAGTGACACTCACCATTCCCGTACCCACACGGTCATCTTTAATGCCGTTGAGTAGCATTTGGCTAACTTCCCGTTTAATTAATTCAGCAACGCGGGAAACGCGGCGATTTGTAGCCATATAAATTCCGCCTTTTCACAAAGTTTTGATAACATGATTCTAAATGTAAGTTAAAGTGGACTGTGCTTGATGTGATTAAATCAAGAGTAAAAGTCCAATAGACTAAAACTTTTTTGTTCCCAGTCTAGACTGTATTTAAACCCAACATAGCCCGGAGGGTAAGGGTGACGAAAAAAAGACCACCAGCAAAAAAGCCTAAAATAGCAATCAGTGTCACAGGACGTTTCAACAGAGGAAACAGCGGCTCAAAAGTGTTGAGAAAAATACCTAAGACTATACTAACCAAGTACCGAGGGTAGCGGAAGACGTTATCCCAAAATCCATCAAACATTTGAATTTAAACCGCCTTGTGATATAATGCAAGTCTGTTTTTGTGTTCTTTACCTACTCTGATTATAATATATAACCATCATATCCTAGAGAGCGGAAACGAACAAGGAATAGATAACTGAGATTAATTTGGTTTTTATTTTAACAGTAAGTAGATGGTAAGTCAAATTCCTCAACAAATTTACCCACGGCCATTTTTAAAGTGGGCTGGGGGTAAAACTAGATTAATTTCGCAATATAAAGACTATTTTCCTAAACATTACGAAACTTACTATGAACCATTTTTAGGTGGTGGAGCAGTTTTTTTCTATTTGCAGCCATTTAAAGCGGTTTTAACTGATATTAATGCAGATTTAATTCTCACTTATCGGTGCGTTAGAGATAATTTGGGAGAGTTAATAACTCTGTTGCAACATCATCAAATCAGGCATAATTCAGATTATTATTATGATGCAAGAAATCATCATGGTGGCACAGATTTAGAAAAAGCGGCTCGGTTTATTTATCTGAATAAAACCTGTTTTAATGGACTTTATCGAGTTAATTCTCAGGGTAAATTTAATGTTCCTGTGGGAAAATACAAAAATCCTGGTATTTGTCAGGAAGAAGTTTTAAAATTAGCGTCGTTTGCACTCAAGAACGTAGAAATTAAACAAGGGAATTTTGATGAGGTTTTAAATTATCCAATTGGTAGTAATGACTTTGTTTATTTTGATCCCCCCTATTATCCTCTAAATAGAACTAGCAATTTTACAGCTTATAGTAATTTTTGTTTTGATGAGCATCAACAAATAAAACTGAGGGATATTTTTATTAAATTAGCTGATAAAGGTGTAAAAATCATGCTATCTAATTCTGATTGTCCATTTATTCGTGACCTTTATGCTGGGTTTAATATTCATACTGTATTAGCAGCAAGGTCAATTAATTCTCATGGTCAAAAACGAGGGAAAATAAATGAATTATTAGTAACTTCTTATTAAATTAAGATTGTAGGTTGGGTAGAACAAAGTGAAACCCACCTGCGTCCGTTTGAAAACTTTAATTCTGTCTTAGTCCACACTGTTGGACTTTGTTTAGTAGCGATTTATAATTTACAGCAACTCCCAGTGTTATCAGGTACATATCTAGCGGGCAGGATGCCCGCACCACAAGAGTTTCATGATTCAACTTTGTACCTCATCAGAGCGGAAAACGCTGTATAATCGCCGGCAACTTTTCAAATATCCTCTAACATTTACATGATTTTGTTGGGTTTCCTTGCGTCAACCCAACCTACTGAATTAAATTTAATTGCTCTTAGATTCAGCATGACCATTACGAATAGACCATGCTAGTTCTAGCATTTGGGTCCAGCGTTTTTGGAGTTGTTTAGGAGTACATTGAACAGCTTTAGAGATAAGTGAATCACTTTGACAAGCAGTTTTCAACTCAAAAATTTGTTGTTGTTGTGGTGTGAGTTGATGCCAAAAAGTATCCCATTGCTGAGAAGATAGACCTAACTTGTGTTCCAAACCAGCGCCCAACCATTGATGAACTAATTGCCATTGATGCTGTTTAGCGAACTTCTCAACGTGATACTTAAATCTTTGTTGTAAATAATCGCGTTGACGACTAGTTAAACCGAGAATTTGGTCAATTTCTGGTGCAGAGAGATCCTGAAGTTTAAGAGTCAGATAATCCATACAATCAGATTGTCCTTGAGACTCCAGATATTTCATCAATTCCGTAATTACTCGATTGCGTTCCGACTCTTCCGAAGGGTCAAAACCAGGTTTAGCAATCATTTGTGAGCGAATTTGCTGCACAGCGACATTACGCTGATAAGATTCCGCTTCTTCCGTTTTCGCAGAATCTACAGCCATTTCAATATCTACAGTAGTTTCTTGAGGTTGACGACGGGCAAAACCTTGAGCGCGTAAAACAATTAACTGTTGATTAGCGCCACCTGGTAAATTAATCCGGCGTTTGGCATACTGTTCTGTAAAAGCCATATACTCAGCCACTTGTAACTGAGTCCGGGGGGTGTAATCTTCAGGTAATTCAGTTTCCCGACGAAAAGCTTTAATAGCTTCGATATAGAAAGCCTGTAAAAAATCTTCAATGAGATTGTAACGAGCGTCAAAACCTAAATCTGAGCCGGCAACAGCAACGTGACGATAAACAATAGCCCCCAAACTACTATGTAATTCAACTCGTCCTTGTCTAGAACCGAGTTGGTAGTAACGCAGGCACTTTTGTAAACGATGTCTTCCTAAAGTAATTTGCCAAGACTGAATTTGTCCTGAATTTTGGATACGGGAGCTTTTATCGCATATCCGTTCTACTTCCTTGGCTATGCGCCCGACGACATCTTGCACACCAATAGATGTAGCTTTAACTTGAGATTGCATTTCCTGGGATAAAAGTTGCACCAATGTATTGGTATTCACAACAGACAATTCTTCCAGAGAAATATAGCTATTAAAAGCAGATGTAGAATTAGGCAGATTGGCGATATTAGCTTTCATGACTTTTCTGTAAAATTGGTATTGCACCTTAACTCAAATGCAGATACAGTATTTAAGAGCAGTCACGCCAGTGAGAACCTTTGAGTATTCTTGCTGTGAAGATTCACCACCTGGACGGCTGATATGTAAACACTGTAGGAAATTTCCCAAGTTAAGGGCTTGTTAATTGTGTCGCTTTGTTTTTAGTAACTAAATCAAAGATGGCATAATAGATATTCACTTTGAGGACAAATCGCCAAAAGGTTAGTCATGGTAAAATTGGCCGATAGCCTGCGTAGCGTAGCCATAATTTCATGAATTGGGATTACAGTGCCAGGAAGGATAACAATTTCCAAATTGGAGTCAGGTGATCATAAATTAGCGCAACCGATTCCAAAACCAAGGGTTGTACTTGTCAAGCTTTAACCTTAAACCCAAGTAGCTACGGCTTCCCAACCTAAACCTCTCCGAATAATAACTGGTTCTTCGTCTGTTAAATCTAAAATGGTAGACACTTGATACGTCGGCTCTTGGGCCGTATCAATGATAATATCCACCAGTTTATCTAAATGGTCATATAAATCTACCCGTGACAGTATTGGTTGTACTCCGTCTCCATTTATTTCCTCATTTTCGTCATTTTCGTCATTTGCGCTTTGGCCTTGAGCCGAAGTTGAAATAATCGGGTTTCCTAAGGCAGCCAGTAATGCCAAGCAAACATTATGATTTGGCACTCTAATTCCTGTGGTTTTGCGTTTGGGATTTTGTACTAGTCGCGGTACTAATTTGGTAGCAGGGAGCAAAAATGTGTATGGACCTGGTATTAACCGCTTCATAATCCGGTAGGCTGTATCACTTACGAAGGCATAAGTAGCCACATTGGAAAGTGAGGGACATAAAAATGTCAGGGGTTTATCATTTGCTAACTGTTTAATTTGCCGCACTCTTTCCACCGCCGACTTGGCATTCAAATCACAACCAATTGCATAAACTGTATCAGTAGGGTAGAGCATAATAGCGCCACCTAATAGCGCCAACTTTATTTCCTCTATTCGGCGACTTTGAGGATTATCAGGATGAATGGTGAATATTTTGGCCATAATGATGATTGGTAATGGGTAATGGGTAATTGGCTAATGACAACTGACAACAAACAACTGACAATTAACAACGAACAACTGACAACGAACAACTGACAATTAACAAATAAATTTATGAATAAAATTGCTTATTTTCAATGTCCAACAGGGGTTGCTGGGGATATGTGTTTAGGGGCATTAGTTAGTTTAGGTGTGCCTGTGGAGTATTTAGTAGAAAAACTCAATAGTTTGGGAATTGAGCCAGAATACCGACTGTGGGCAGAATTTGTCCACCGGCAAACTCAAGAGGCGACTAAAGTTCATGTTGATTTATTAGATCATCACCATCATAACCATGAACATGATCACCACCATGGCCGTCATTTACCAGAAATAGAGAAGATGATTCTCAATGGCAAATTACCAAAGCGGGCAGAAGCTTGGAGTTTAGCTGTTTTCCGACGTTTGGCAATAGCTGAGGGGGCTGTTCATGGCATTGCACCGGAAAAAGTTCATTTTCATGAAGTAGGTGCTGTAGATGCGATTGTGGATATTGTTGGTACTTGCTTAGGATTGGATTGGTTGGGTATTGACAGCAATCAGCAGGGCTTTCCCTTGCTATACTGTTCTGCTTTCCCTACGGGGGGTGGTACTGTTCATGCAGCCCATGGACGAATGGCAGTACCAGTACCAGCGGTGTTAAAATTGTGGGAAATGCGGGGTTGTCCAGTTTATAGCAATGGTATTGATAGAGAACTGGTAACACCGACGGGGGCCGCAATTACTACTACCTTAGTGCAGGACTTTGGTTCACCGCCACCAATGACTATCAAACAGGTAGGATTAGGGGCGGGTTCTTTAGATTTACCCATTCCTAATATACTACGGCTTTGGTTTGGTGAAAGCGAATCTTTACAGATTGATAATTGTGATTTTGTGGAACATTCCCCCAATTTGGAAACCGTTACCGTATTAAAAACTCAAATAGATGACTTAAATCCCCAAGTATTCGGTTATTTATTTGAGGCTTTATTTACTGCTGGGGCGCTGGATGTTTTTACCCAACCGATAGGAATGAAAAAATCTCGTCCTGGAATTTTGTTAACTGTGATTTGTCATCCAGATAAACTAGATAATTGTCAAGCAGTATTATTTCGAGAAACCAGCACTTTAGGGATTCGTCGCACTACTGAACAACGCTCAATTTTACAAAGAGAAATGCAAAAAGTGGACACTATTTATGGGACAATATCGGTAAAAGTTGCTTGGGGAGGAAAAGGCACAGAAAAGGTAATTACAAATGTCCAGCCTGAATATGAAGATTGTGCAGTTTTAGCACAACAAAATAATATTCCTTGGCGGGAAATTCATCGTTTAGCCTTAGAAAGTTGGTATTTAAAATATCAAAATTAACAAGGTATCTACAATTCAATAGAAAATGGGCGGGCTAGAAGCCCACCCCACAAGAGTAATATACAAAATGGGCGGGCTAGAAGCCCACCCCACAAGAGTAATATATATTATTGTGGGTATTGTGCCTTAAATACAAAATGGGCGGGCTAGAAGCCCACCCCACAAGAGTAATATATATTATTGTGGGTATTGTGCCTTAAATACAAAATGGGCGGGCTAGAAGCCCACCCCACAGGATTAATATATATTATTGTGGGTATTGCGCCTAGGTTCAAAAATACGCAATTTTACATATTTCCAATATTCACAAATCAAAAATGAAAAAAACTTTCCGGTGGTTGATTTTAGGGGGAACGCTGTTTTTTTTATTAAAAGCCTGCAAAGATAATTGGTTAGGAGTTAGTGCTATTCGGATTAATATCACCGCCTGGTTAATATTAGGTACTGCTACGAGTGTAACTTTACTGGCACATATTTGGGCGGGTTGGATTTGGACTTTGGTGCTAAGGGAGTTAAATCAATCTGTATCATCCATTGAGTTTATTCAAGTTTATTTAAAAACGAATATTGCTAAATATTTACCTGGGAATGTCTGGCATTATTATGGACGAATTATGGCGGCGAAAAATGCTAATATTCCTACTAATATTGCTACTTTGAGTGTTTTACTAGAACCACTATTAATGTTAGCAGCAGCATTAATTATTATTCTTTTATTCGCTAGTCAAATTGTTGTAAATAATTGGAAAATTAATTTAGTTATGCTGCAATTATTGGGTTTAATAATTGTTTTGGGTATACTTCATCCTCGATTTTTAAATCCAACCATTCAACTTTTAGACAGGTGGAAAAATAAAAAATCTCACCCAGAAAACCAGTTAATAGATAGTTTTATAGTTAAAAACTATCCCCTAAAAGCCTTATTAGGGGAAATAGTTTTTTTAGGGTTGCGTGCTTCTGGATTTATTTTAACTATAATGGCGTTAACTTCTGTAAATTGGGAGCAAATACCCTTATTAGTGGGAGCGTTTAGTTGTGCTTGGGTATTGGGGTTAGTTATTCCTGGTGCGCCTGGTGGTTTGGGTGTGTTTGAAACCACAGCTATATTACTGTTACAATATCATTTTCCTGCGGCTTTAGTAATTAGTGCGATCGCTCTTTATCGTCTCATTAGTATCTTAGCAGAAACCACCGGAGCAGCCTTAGCTTGGTTATTGGAAAAGTAGGGGTGAACTGCCGTTCACCCCTACTCCTCTGTGGTTCGTTATTTTCCGACTTGTGGGTAAGTTCTCAAAAAAATCCCAGCGCTGCTGTAGCTATTTTCCTTATAGCCATTACCATTAAAGTGAAGTACAAGGAGTAATATTGAACGCAGATAAACGCAGATAATTTTGGCTCTTCATTAGATTGGGAAACGCTAGCTATATTATCAAACAAGAAGTTTTAAATATTCTCTCCATACGGATGAAAGATGAAATGATTTTTGATGATGTTCTAATTTGGTTAATAAATATCTTCTAGTTAATGATTGTAACCCGTTAATTATATCCATTGATGATAATGATAAAGACTCTTTTATTTCATCTCTCGATAGGGGTTGATGATTTTGAGCAATTTTCAATAAAATTTGTTTTTCTACATCAGTTAATTTATTCCAAGTTAAATCAATTTGACTTTTAATATTTTCTGTTAAAATTAAACAATTTTCTTGCATAAATTCGGCAACTTCACCCTGAAATATATCTTGAATTAAAATACTGATATGTTGTAAATATCTAGGATGACTTTCGTATAACTTAATTAAGTCTAACCAAAGTTCCTCATTTTTCAACCCTTGAGTGTTTAATATCTCTGTAGCTCCATTATCTAATCCTGATAATTCTAAGGAATGAATCGGGTAAAGTTCACTATCTAAAGATATCATTTCTTGGCATTTTTCTTGACTAATCAAAATTACACAACTTTGATGTTCAACTTCTGTGATCATTTGTAGAAAGGTTTGATAATTTTGATGTTCAGTTTGATATTGTCCTGCATATTGTTGAGGTGTAAATATTTCTTCTAGGTTGTCGAAAACAATTAAACAGCGTTTTTGATTGAATAATTCTAAGGATTGATTTAATAATTTGTTGGTATTTATATTTTTATCATTTTCGTTTAATTCTGTGAAAATTTCTGTAAGAATAGAGTTTAAAGAATTAGATAATTTAAGATTTTTCCAGATCATTGCATCAAAGGGTAGAGGGTGAGTATCAATGAAGTGTTTAACAAGAGAGGTTTTACCAATACCGGAAATTCCTAAGATGGAAATTAAGCGAATGTTGGGGTTTTCTATCCATGCAGATAGTGTTGATAGTTCGTTGGTGTGTCCGTAGAAATGGGTAATTTTTGGAGATTGTTTGAGGTTTGTGTAAGTTGTTTTTTCTAAAAATTCTGGGTTATTATTGTCTATTTTATGCTGTTCAGAGGTATTTAGGCATAAACTCACATGATGGTTTATTAGTCCTAATACTTGCTGTGAGGAATTATGTAATTTACTTAATCTGTTAAATGAATTTCGTATTCTTTCAATAGTTGCACGGAAATTAGATTTATTAACATCTTCTCCTAATTGTTCTGATAAAATTTGCCATAATTTATAACCCACATCTCTAACTCTACTTTCACTATGATTACAATCATCGGCAATTTTACTATAAGTCTGACCTTCCCAAACACCTTTAATTACTGCTTCCTGAAGATCATCTAAATGTTTTCCAGTTTGTGCTAACACTAGCTGATCTGCGAATTGTAAAACTTCTGTAATGTTCATATAAATCATGTGGGATAAGGCTTCTCTCAATTATAAACCACTCTGACACAATAATTCACGATATTTTAGGACACTAATTTAATAGTTTATTTATAAAGAACAGGACTAAATAAGTTTTTTTAGTATGGAAGAGATTTGAATGCAGGATTAAAGTTAAATTAAGCTCTAAATCAAGGATATGTATTATGAACGAGCAAAAGAAAGAAAGTGTCAAATTAATCAAATTGTCTAAAGAAGAAATCAAGACCCCACAGCAGGATCATTCATTTATGAATCGCGCTACTTGTCAACGTCGTAGCTAGTTATTAATGCCTATCATTACTAGATCAATCTAAACATTCAGCAATTATTGATGCTAGTTTTGATAGGCAAAAAACTGGTGTAAATTAATTCAATTATTGTATTTGAAGGAGTAATCATCATGTTAACTACCAATTACCAGAAGTCTCAGTATTGCCACATAGTTAATGGAGAAAATGATAAATTTTTTATCTATCATTCTCTTTTTAATAAACCTAGAGAAGTAACATCATCTATTGTTGAGTTCTTAAATTTCTTTGAAAAACCTAAAACATTAGAAGATGCCAATAAAGTTTTTGGAAATGATATATATGAAGTTTTTAAAAGTCTAGAAAAATTATATTTACTGATTCCTAATAATTTCAATGAAATTTCGGTTATTGAATCATTGCAAAAAGATTTTTTAAAAGAATTGGAAAAAGGTACTCAAATAAGCAGACTTGAGTTAGCTATTAGTAATGCGTGCAATTTTGGATGTCAACACTGTATGCACTTCTTAAATAATGAAGTACCGAGTAGAATTTCTCCTGAATTAAATATGAGTGCTGAAATAGCTAAAGCAAGTATTGATAAATTTGTCGAGAAAGTTCGTGCTAGTGGCAACAATTTTGTGAGAGTTCATTTTGGAAATGGTGAACCACTTATTAATTGGAAAGTTTTACTTTTCTGTCTTGAATATTGTGAATCAATTAATGATATTAAATTTAGCTATGCAATTAACACAAATCTTAGTTTATTAACCAAAGATAGAGCAAAAATTTTAAAGAAATATAATGTTAAAATATCAACATCCCTGGATGGAGTGGGTAAAGTCAATGACTTAATTAGAGTTGATTGCCAAGGTCAAGGAACATTTGATAAAATTATCAGCAAAATAAATTTACTTCAATCAATAGACTATCCTATTGATGGCTTTTCAGTAACTGTCACTGATGCAAACTATGATTTCATTAATGAAGATGTGATTGATTTTGCTAAATCTATAGGAGTAAAAGATGTATCAATGGATTTTGATCTAGTCAGATCAATTCATACTTCTGTGGAAGATTGTGTTAATAAAATTATAACACTAAGACGCTATGCTCATCAAAAGGGATTAAACTTTTATGGTACATGGGAAACTCCATATCGAATTTTAATGTCTAATTCTTGGTTATCTACTCCTCACTTCAGGTGGCGACAAAGGGGCTAGAGAGGTTGCTGGATAAGCATGACAGCCCTCAGTCCTTGCTGATAAAATAGCATTTTATTGGTAACCAATGCCATCATTTCCAAGACCAAATCTTGACACTCATTCATAGAAACTATCCAACTAGAACCATACAAACCTATCCAAAAAGCACTATGTCTTCTTCTGTTTCTTTTCTGTTCTGTAGGACGACAAACATAAGATTGTTGTCTTTGAGATTGAGTTTTTTGACCTTGTAAGTATGCCGAAGTCATTGCCAAAGCAATCAATAAAATTATCCGCACAAGTCTATCAGGAGAAGCTTGAGAACCCTCTAAATTATAACCTCCAGTTTTACAATCTTTAAACATAGCTTCAATCCCAAAACGTTGATTATATATTTTGATACTTGCGGAAATATCAGTGAGATTGGTGGCTAAATACAAAGGTTCTTTTTCTTGCTTACCGCGATATTTTCGTTTCCAATAAACAGCTAAATTACAACGACCAAAACCTTTTTCTTGTGTAAGATGAACATTTTCATAAAATCTCCGACCTCCCGGATAAACTGGAATTGTACTTAGTGCTTGGAATTTTCGTCTCTTCTCTCGAAATGTGGTATCTTTTTTTTGTCTGAATATATACTTCAACCCCTGACTATGTAACCATTTCCTTAATTCAGCACCATGAAATTCTCTATCGCCACTAATCACTAATTGATAACGTTTCAATAACCTAATTACCGGACGTAATACTTTTTGTTGTTCTTGAAGGTTACTACAACCATCTTTATCTAGGAGACACCAATATACTGGTAATGCTCTTTTTTGATAAATGACACTTACCATCAGAATATTATTTTTTTTCCATTGTGTTCTGTCTATACCAATAATCAATTGGGAAAGTGGTTTAAATAAGCGTGCTAAAATTACTTCAATGATGGGAAACCATGACAGAACTACACTCAATTCATGAGAGTTTAAAAATCTTTGTATATGGCGACGACGGCTATTTTCTTGTATTGGTAATGGCAAGTTCGCTGCTAATCTTTCTATTGTGACTTCTTTTTGTGTTTGAAGTACCCACACCAGCATTTTTAGGGTGATTAACTGTGTTTTACTCAGGTATTTTTCCAGGATTTCTTGATCAAATGATGGTAGCATTTATTTTTGTAGTCTTGTTATTTTGACGAGACCATTCTTTTCTACCATTAAACTGCACACTCTAAACATCTGGTTAATAGCTGTATATCCTTGTCAATTAGCACCAAATTTTTTCACAGGGTCTATCACCTCAAAC
>NZ_KE384698.1:12808-31087 GCF_000426925.1 Dolichospermum circinale AWQC310F
CCCCCCTGAACTCCTCACGCTTTTTGTCCAGCAATGGAAGGTAAAACTATTGAATTTAATATTGATGGAACATTAAAAACTTGCGGACATACTAATACAATAGTAGGAAATTTTGATGAATTTGACCAATGCTTTACACAAGGTAGTAAATACTTAGCACTTATTACAAGTCGTTTACCAGGAAATAATGATTTTTGCAAAGGTTGTGAAATAGAAGGTTGCTGTGCTGGTCAGTGTCATGTAACACTAGAATCTTCTAAAAAAGATCCTAATCTAGTTAATAGAACTTGTGAACTTATGAAGATGACTACAAAAGCATTAATCATGGAATATCTAGAAGGTAAATAATTAATCACCGTGTACAAATTGCACATTATATAGTGTAAGGGTTTAGCAATGCTAAACCCTTACGTTATCTTTTGACAAAACCCGTTATTTATAAACATCCCCCCGCGCACCAATAGCCGTGATCACATATAATTGATTAACATTATCCTCAATAAACAAGATCCTATATTTACCTACTCTTAAACGACTTTCTTCTCTACCCTTTAATGGTTTAATATCAAGATTTTCTGTTCCTGTGATTAAACCATCCAACGCCCGAATAATTCTCACTTGATCTTCAACTCTTAATCGTTCAAGATATTTCTGGGCAGGTTTTAAAATAATATAATCAAGCAAAATCCTCTCCTAGTAATTGACGCTTTAACTCCTGAGATGAAATTCCTTTATCCTTTCCTGTAAGATAATCTTGTAATGCAGATGCACTCATATCTAACAATTCATCAGCTATATCTTTATCATTGTCATTAGTTTGTTGATCAGTAACATTCATTTTCTGAATAAACTCTAATACATAACTCAATTTTTCATCAGGAATGAGACTGATTTGTTTTAACAGTTCTTGGCGAATAGTGGTAGAATTAGTCATAAGTAAAACTCCTATTTTTAGTTACATAACTATATGTTATTTTCTAACAGATAGAGTAATCATAAACTGTGATTTTTATGAATTTGTAAAAGCTCTTTATCGTTTCATTAGCATCATAGCATAAACAGTTGGCGCAGGTTTAGCTTGGTTATTTGAACGGATTAGTAATTAAATCTAGTCCCCCTCCTCGCTTGCGGGGAGGGGTTAGGGGTGGGGTAATTGGATATTAATCTCCAGTAATAGAAAGTTCACTTACCCAAACTCTGGGAGCAACTCCTCCTGGTGTTAACTCTACCTCTTTCTCCACATAAACAATAGATTTCAAAAGTTCCAAGAAATCACCAGCTACCGTTGCTGACTCAATACTGGTTTTCTCACCTTTATTAACTAACCAACCATCAAAAGGTAAAGAAAAAGAACCTTGTAAAGCCTTAACACCCGCATGGAGAGCTTGTAAATCATCAATTAAAATCACATTTTCCGCAGTTTCTAAACTCAATTCTTGCTCAGGATTTTCTGCTGCAAAAACGTGATAAAAATTAGGACTGACACTGACTTTCGCGCCAATACTAGCATTACCTGTAGGTTGAGAATTTAACCGTTTAGCAGTTCCCGCACTATGCAAAAAGCTAGTTAAAATGCCCTTTTCTATTAACTTAATTTGTCGAGTAGGAGTACCTTCACCATCAAAACTTTCTGCACCAATATTAGCGGGGTGTAAAGCATCATCATAAACTGACAGTAAAGGTGAAGCAATTACTTTACCGATATCATCAACTTTTGATAAACTTTGATTATCCAGAATACTTTGAGCGTTAAATAAATTAGAAAAAGCGCCCAACAAACTTAAAAAAGCTTCAGGAGAAAAAACTACTTGATACTTACCAGTTTTGATTTTTTGATAATGCAAATGACTGATAGTTTTCTGGGCGGTTTCTTTGATACAACCAGCAATATCTAAATCAGCTACACTTTCCTTAACTCGATAAGCCCCGGCGCTGCGAGGTTTTTTACCTTCCTCTTCAGTTTTGCTGTACAAATAAATAGAAGCTAAAGAATGAGATTCAGTTCTCAACGCACCTTCACTATTGAGATAAAATCTGTCAATATCTCTTTGTGCTAAACCATTATAAGGCACACTAGTAATAGCAGGATGAGTTCCCATTAATTCTTTTTCTGCTACTAATAGCTTTTCTATTAATTCAGAAACAGGTACTTGCAGGGCTTTTTCTTGATGTTTATCAGGAATAGGAATTGTTGCTTCTGGACTAAAATCAGGAACATTTTCTTTAACTCCAAAAAAACTAGCTTCATAAGCAGTTTTTAAAGCTAATTCTAATCCCTTATCATCTACATCTGTGGTGCTAGTAACACCCATTGTATTTTCTTCATTCCAAACCCGAACTGTTACCCCAGAACGATTAGAAGCCTTGACTTGTTTGGGTTCTCCTTGGTCAACTTGAACGCTGGTATCATCTACAGTTGAACCGTAAATGTCGAATTTTTTAATGCCAAGTTTAGCGGCATTTTCTTGGGCGTAAGTGGCGATTTCTTGTATTTTTGTCATGATGAATTAATTTCTGAATTTTGAACGCGGATGAACGCAGATAAACGCGGATGATATGGATGGTTTATCTGTTTTCATCTGATGTTTTTTATCTGTTGTTTTTATCTGCCGCCAACGGTGATGGAATCAACTTTAATGTGGGGTTGTCCAACTGTGGTGTAAATGCTGCCACTGACAGAACCACAAAAGCCGGGAGCTAATTCTAAATCTTGGGAACATAGGGAAATTTTATTCATGATTTCCTTGGCTTCACCGATGAGGGTAGCACCTTTTAATGGTTTGGTAATTTTGCCATTTTCTATTAAGTAAGCTTCGTCAACGCTAAAGTTAAATTGACCTGTTGCGCCTACACTACCACCTCCCATTTTCTTACAATAAATGCCTTTATCAACGGAGGCAAATAGGTCTTCTGTTGTGTGTTCACCACAATCAATATATGTATTTCGCATCCGACTAGCAGCAGCAAAAGTGTAATTTTGACGGCGGCCACTGCCTGTTCTGGGGTGTCCTGTCCGCACTGAACCGGTTCTATCAGCTAAGAAGTTTTTGAGAATGCCTTTTTCAATTAATAATGTTCTTTGAGCGGGCATTCCTTCATCGTCCATATCAATAGTCCCAAAGGCATTTTCTGCTCTGCCTTCGTCCCAAGCCGTCAGGCTTTCATGGGCAATTTTTTCACCTTTTTTATCAGCAAATGGTGTGGTTTTGCGTTCAATTTGGGTGGTTTCTAAAAGGTGTCCACAGGCTTCATGGAAAATTACACCGCCAAAATGATTGGCCATGATAATGGGATAAGTTCCTGATTCTACATAATCTGCGTACAGCATTTTACCAGCAGATTCGGCGATTTGTTCGGAGGCTTGTTGATAATCCCAGGTTCTCAGGAAGTTAGCGTCACTGGTATTACCCGCCCGTTCAGCAATAGAGGAACGGTTAGCGCCGTCAGCACAAAGCAGATTAAAGCCCACGGACTGGGTGAGGCGAATATCACGGGCAAATGTACCATCACTGGCAGCAACTAATACTTCTTGCCAGTCACGGAAGTAGGAAGCGCGGCGAGATTGGACGTGGGTAGCTTTTTTGTTCAGTTGGGCTGTACCATCAAGGAGAACTTCCCCCATTTCGCGGATAGAACTACATAAGGGTAGCCAAGCGTCTTTACCGCGTTTGCTGGCGTAGTCCCTGAGTAATTCCAGGTTGATTTCGGGAATGAAACCACTAGGGCCGGGTAATTGTAGTCCCAAAATAGAAAGTGCTTTTTCTAAAGCTGCTTTTAAACCCGCAAATGTGAGGTTATTGGTGCTAACGTAGCAGTCAGCTTTACCGCGAAATACGCGCACTCCCGCACCAGTGGCTAAACTGGGGGAAATGCTGGTAATGGTGTCATCTTCGGCTAAACAACTGATGTAGTTGCGGCGTTCTAGGAAGTATTCCACAAAATCTGCCCCAGCGGCGCGTCCTAGTCCTAAAAGGGTTGCCAGGGGGGCTTCCCAAGTGTCATCGAAGCGTTCTGTGGTGGATGAATATTGTAAACTGGGGAGTTGATTCGAGAGAAGTAGGGTGTTTGTAAGCATGAAGTGCCTCGTCTGCTGGCGTTATCTATAGATGTAACTGAAATAATCCTGGTGTGTTCAGTCTAACAAATCTATGAAAGTCGTTGTTGGCATTTAGGCTGTAGGGTTTTCCGCCATTTGCAGATAAATTTATTTAATACTTTCATCATTTTCGGTGACTACTGAGGAAACTTGACAAGCTTATGATATTTTTTATCCAACTATCAACACCCTCTTTTACCTCACTAATTATCTTTGACAGAGGGTGGATAATTGCCGACTTAATTAGATTAGATTTAACTTGCAAAAGTTCCTGAAAAAATTGACTTAAAACCAATTTTTCTTCAGTAATTTATTACTAACAATGACCACAAACATCAACAAACCAAACTGAAATTGCCAAGGCGCTAATACTAAACTCACAATAAAAATGATGGCTGTGAAAACACCAGCAATATTGGTAATTTCATCATCATTTCTTTTGAAGAGATAGCCAGTAATTACACCCATAGATAATGTCATTAGGAAAAATAAAGGCATTTGCACTCACCTCTAAACTACGAACTACTGTTTAATACCAGTACATTTGCGCCATTTTCGGCAACGTTATTTATGTTATACTTAACTAAGAGAAAATGGAAATACATTCAATATTAAGCCATAGTGTAGCTATTTGCAAATAGTCTTATGATTTGGGATATGAAAGTAATGACGTGACTGACAACCCGATTCTGAGTTAAGTGATATAATAATATCTATTAATGCTAATATTAATTTCTGAAAATTCTTTAATTGAAATAACAAATGTTGAATATTTCTCAACTGCTTGCAAGTGAATTAAAACTTAAACCCCACCAGGTACAAAATGCACTGGAACTTTTAGCCGAAGGAGCGACAATTCCCTTTATTGCGCGTTATCGTAAAGAACGAACAGATGAAATGGATGAAATGCAATTACGGGATTTACAAGATAGATATAATTACTTAACGGAATTGGAAGAAAGAAAAAAAGTAATTGTGAATGCGATCGCTCAACAAGATAAACTTACTCCAGAACTAAACACAAAAATAGCATCTTGTTTACAAAAAACTGAACTTGAAGATTTATATTTACCCTATCGTCCTAAACGTCGTACCCGCGCTACCATTGCTAGAGAAAAAGGTTTAGAACCTCTGGCAATATTGATTAAATCTGTGAATGTGAAAAATGGGATTTCTGTGTCATTAGAAGCAGAAGCAGCAAAATATATTTCCGAAACTTTGGGAGTAAAAAGCACAGATGAAGCTTTAAAAGGTGCATCTGATATTTTAGCTGAAGAAATAGCAGAAAAAGCAGAATTGCGTGCATATATACGCGAATATCTTTTAGAAAATGGGGTGTTTATTTCTCATATCAAAGATGAACATCCCCAAGAGACAACTAAATTTGAAATGTACCGAAATTATCAAATTAAAGTCAAAAATATTGCCCCTCATAATATGTTGGCTTTATGTCGAGGAGAAGACGAAAAAATTCTCAGTTTTGAAATTGCTTTTGATGAAGATTTTGTTCTGGGTTATTTAGAATCACAAGAAATAAACACCAAAGTTAGCAACATTCGGGACTTTTATCAAGTCATGTTAAAAGATGGTTTTAATCGCTTAATGAAAACCTCATTAATTAGCGAAGTTATTAAAGATAAAAAAACCTATGCTGACATAGAATCAATCAAAACCTTTGAAACCAATTTGCGAGAATTACTATTATCACCACCAGCGGGAATGAAACCGACAATGGCCATAGATCCTGGTTTTAGAACTGGTTGTAAAGTAGCTATTTTAGATGAAACTGGCAAATTCTTAGAATATCAGGCTGTCTTTCCTCACCAAGCAGCAGAACAACGCCAAAAAGCGGCACAAACTATCAAAAAATTACTGGAAAAATACCAAATTCAATTAATAGCTATTGGTAACGGTACAGCCTCACGGGAAACAGAAGAATTTATCGCGGAAATATTAGCAAATATAGCCAATAAACCAGTTAAAGTTATGGTAAATGAATCTGGTGCATCTATATATTCTGCTAGTGAGGTAGCAAGGGAAGAATTTCCTGATTTAGATATTACCGTGCGGGGTGCAATTAGTATTGGCCGCAGATTACAAGATCCTTTAGCAGAACTAGTTAAAATAGATCCTAAATCAATTGGTGTGGGACAATATCAACATGACGTTGATCAAAAATTACTGAAAAAGAAATTAGACGAAACCGTAGAAAGTTGCGTTAACTATGTGGGTGTAGATTTGAATACTGCTTCCAAAGAACTGCTAACATTTGTTTCAGGAATTACCCCAACTATAGCCAATAATATTATCACCTATCGCAACGAAAATGGAGCATTTACAAATCGTCGTCAACTTTTAAAAGTAGCAAAATTAGGACCAAAAGCTTTTGAACAAGCCGCAGGTTTTTTAAAAATTCGTGATAGTGAAAACCCCTTAGATAATACCGCAGTTCATCCAGAAAGTTACCCTTTAGTAAAATCTATAGCTGCTGATTTAGGATTATCTTTAAATCAAGTGACACAAATAGCTGAAAACCTCAAAAAAGCCAACATTAAAAAATACATTACCGACACCATTGGAGAACCAACCCTGCGGGATATTCTCAGGGAATTAGAAAAACCAGGAAGAGATCCTCGTGCTGAATTTAAATATGCTACCTTTAAAGCAGGAATCAAAGAAATTAAAGATCTAACCGTAGGAATGGAACTAGAAGGAATTATTACTAATGTTGCTAACTTCGGTGCTTTCGTTGATATTGGTGTACATCAAGATGGTTTAGTGCATATTTCCCAACTTGCTGATAAATTTGTGGATGATCCCAAAAAAATTGTTAAAGTTGGACAAGTTGTTAAAGTGCAAGTTTTAGAAATCAACGAAAAACTAAAACGCATAAGTTTATCAATGAAGGGAATCAAACAATAATACGTCTTCGTTACCTGTTATAAACATTTTCTGAGATTATGAGGTACAGATATTAATGATAAAAATCTTGTGGTGTGGGCATCTTGCCCGCTAAAATTGTACCTCATTCAGATGAAATTTACTGTATAATAAAAATATTAAATTAATCAGAATCATAATGGTGTGTTACGAAGACAGCTAACACACCCCACAGGTTAAGATATTTTTTTAATTTTAATTTAATTGCAGGTCTCTAATAGAATAGGTTAATAGATTATAAATAAAAATAATGAGTAAATTAAAAATTATCAAAATTAATTTACTCATTTATATAGAAATTTTCAAAAACCCAAATTGCGGATATTAAGCCCGAATATCTTTATCTTTAAATAAATCAGCCGTTGCTAATAGTAACTCCCGCAAAGTTTGTTTTAATTGACGTTCTTGTTTAGCTATTGCTGAACCCGCTTCTGCTAACTTCTGTTCTAAAAGTGAGTATTTTTCCTTTACTTGTAAAGTAATAGATTCAGCTTGTGGATGGGATTTATCATACCATTGTTTTGCCTCAGTTAAATAATCTTGTACTTCTTGATCACTACCGCTATAACGCGCAAATAAATTGGCTCGGACAATTGCTAATTGTGCTTGTAATTGTGCATAACGTTTTCTTAATAATCCCACTTCTTCACTATCTTTAATAGAATTAATTGCTGAATTAATAGCAATTTTGGTATCAACAGATTTATCTTGACTTGTTTCTACTATCTTTGTAAAAATTCCTTCAATTTCAGTTTGTAGTTTTTCTTCTTCTTTATCTAATTTTGCTTGTAACTGCTTTATTTCTGCTTGAGTTTGAACGATATTTGAGTGTTTTTTCAGATTTATCGCTTCCATAGCACCTTCAATTGAAGCTACTACCCCTTCCTTAACTTCACTGCTTTTCTCTTGTAAATTATCAATGACAGTAGAAACAGCATCATTAACTAAATTACTCAGTTCATGAGAACCTTCTTGAAATTCAGAACTGACTTGAGAAACAGCAGATTTGACAATTTCTCGAATGCGTTCGGATTTTAATTGTCCTGTTTCTTTAGCTTGACGTAAATCTAATTGAATTTGTTCTTTAATGTTCTTATTCATGGCCATATTTAATGAAGATATCACGCAATACTTATATTCAGTATGGTAAAATATTTTTGTTATTAACACTCCCTAAAGATAGAAAATCATATCTATCTCAAGGTAGTATATTCAACGACTAAAAGTCGCTACTACACAAGCAAAGTCCGCCTACGCGGACTCAGAAATGACAACTTTTTAACCCACGCAGGTGGGTTTTGTCTGTATAGTCGGGAATTTCATTCACCATATTTCTTAGTTAAATGTTGCCAATTTATGAAATAATTAATATTGATCAATAAATAAATTTTAAATTATGTGGCAGGTAAATATCACTTGTGATGATCAATCTTGGAAAGTTTCTGGTGTTGAATTTAAGAAAATAGCAGAAAATTACAAAGGTGAATTAATTGGTTCTAAAAAAATGCCTGACGGAAAACGCATTATGTCTTATAAAATTGAAGATATCAGCGAAGCCGAGGCTTTTGCAGAAGAATGTACAAAATTTGTCGGGTTTACAGGGGATTTTGCATCTTTATGAAAAAAATGGTAACATTGATATTATTCACTTTTTGCTTGTGGATAATTAATTCTACTTCGCCAGTTAACGCCTTAAATACTTCTCAAGGTGCAAAAATTTTTGATTTCCATTGTGCTGGTTGTCATATTCATGGAGAAAACATCATTAGACGTGGTAAAAGTTTAAAAAAGAATGCACTCAAAAGATATAAAATGGATTCTTTGGAAGCAATTACAGCCATTGTCACCAATGGTAAAAATAATATGTCAGCTTACAAAGAAAGATTGACAACAGCAGAAATTCAACAAGTTGCAAATTATGTTTTGGAACAAGCAGAAAAAAACTGGAAATAACAATATAAAAACTATGATTTTACCTCAAGAAAGCTATTTACAATTTACCCCGGATTTGAAAATTTGCCGAATTTTAAATGGAATGTGGCAAGTTTCGGGAGGACATGGACGCATTAACCCTAAAACTGCGATTGATTCCATGTTTCAATATGTAGATTCTGGTTTTACCACTTGGGATTTAGCAGACCATTATGGACCAGCAGAGGACTTTATTGGTGAGTTTCGTCGTCAATTAATCGCAACTCGTGGAGAGGAAGCTGTTAATCATATTCAGGCTTTTACAAAATGGGTTCCTCGTCCTGGGAAAATGACGAAAAAATTGGTTGAGGAAAATATTGATATCTGTTTGAGAAGAATGAACGTTAAATCCTTGGATTTAATGCAGTTTCACTGGTGGGAATATCGAGATCCTAATTATTTAGATGCTCTCAAATATATGGTAGAATTGCAAAATGCAGGGAAGATCAAACATTTAGCTTTAACTAATTTTGATACGGAACATTTGCAAATTATTACCGCAGCAGGAATCAAAATTGTTTCTAATCAAGTGCAGTTTTCTCTCGTTGACAGAAGACCACAGGTAAATATGGTTAATTTTTGTCAGGAACATGATATTAAATTGTTTACCTATGGTACTGTTTGTGGTGGTTTTTTATCAGAAAAGTATTTGCAAAAACCAGAACCTAAAGGCTCAGAAATAAATACCACCAGCTTGAGAAAATACAAACAAATGATTGATAATTGGGGTGGTTGGGGACTATTTCAAGAGTTACTAAATACCTTAAAAACCATTGCTGATAAACATCAAGTGAGTATTGCTAATGTGGCTGTAAATTACATTTTAAATCAGCCAGCAGTGGGGGGTGTAATTGTCGGCGCTAGATTGGGAATTGCGGAACATTTGTCAGATAATGCTAGGGTATTTAGTTTTAATTTAGATGCGGAAGATATCGGGAAAATAGATGCAGTTTCTCAACATTCGCGGGATTTATATCAACTAATTGGTGATTGTGGAGATGAATATAGACGATAATTGAACAATAACATCCCCAACTTCTTTGATATTATTGTCAATATATTATAGATTTATATTAGAAGTTGGGGATCTAAACACTAATATCGCATACCTCACCGCAAAAATCGGACAGTTTCCCCCCAATATCACTTTTTTGAGAAAGACCTGGACAAGAATACCACTATTGTTTATATTAAAAACCTGTACTGATCATAAAAATAAGGAAATAATTTTGACTACATTTGCTAGTTATAAAGCAACAGCATCTAAGTGGATTACTATATTTGATTCCCCTTTCTATCCAGATTACTTAGATGAGGCTAAAATACTTTATGAAAAAGTACAAGTACGCTTTATAGAACTTGTTGATCAAGCACAAACTTCCACAGAATTACTAGAAATTATCACCAAAGAGCCTACGTCTTTGCGAATTCAATTACTCAGAATCTTTCGTAGATATGTCTCTCCAGATACATCAGTTGAAATGACTAAAAAGAAAGGTAACATCCCCAATATTATCATAAACTTTAGTGATAAATTTCGTCCGATAGAGGAAGTTAAACAAAATTTGCAAAGCCGTCCTATACCTGATGAAATTCTCATGGCACTTCTTTTTGAATATAAGACAAAAGGAAAAAAAGGGTATGATTTAACAGAAAGTTTTTTCTTATGGTTTAATAAGGTATTTAGCCAAAATTATTCTATCCAAGGACCGGTTCGCGCAGGGAAAGACGTAATGTTGCATAAGGTTTTGAATAAGTTTCCATATCAAATTCCTGCGGATATGTTAATCTCCCGCTTAGATGGAACTCCATTAGTAGTTGGATTTGCTCGTTATGACTCCGACAGGGGAGGTTCTCAGGAAGATGATAGAACAGGTGGCAATCGAGATAAAATAACAGAAATTTTGGGTTATGCTAATACATACAATTTACCATTAAAAGTATTAATGCTGAATGATGGTCCTGGATTACTTCTAGGTTCTATGTGGAATGATTACGCGAATTTAGAACAATATGGACAAAGTAGAGTAATGGTTTGTACTTTGAAAATGTTAGACGAGAGATTTACACAAAGCTGGTTAGATAGTTAAGTTTACTATGCCAATTTTTGATGATTTGATCAGAAATTAACTCTAAACTTTCTGATTCTTCAATATACAAGTCTAAGCCTGTTTTTAAAATTCTACTAACGTCAATTAAGTTTATTTGTTTATATTTACAACCATCATTTTTACCATTAACAAAATCACCCATTACTTCACTACCATTAACTAACCGTTGAATTATAGTATCAATAGATAATGGAGAATTATCAATACCTATCCATTTTCTACCTAATTCTTCAGCTACAGTTAGAGTAGTTCCACTTCCCGCAAAGGCATCTAAAACAATATCTCCTAGATTTGATGAAGCCATAATTATCCGTTTGATCATCTCTGAATTTTTCTCCGTTGGATAACCAGTGATTTTAATATTTTGATTGTGAGCGTCTTTAAAATCAAGCCAAATGTCTTGAATTGAAATCCCCTGACTATTATCTAAATATACTTTTCGTCTAGGATTACCTGTTGAAGACCAATATATTTCCCCTCTTGCATCCATTTCATCTAATGTTTCTGGTGTATATTGCCAATGTTTACCGGGAGGTGGTAAAATACCCCTCCAAGGTTGACCACTTGCTCCTTTTCTTACCCCTGGAGCATGAATAGGAACTTTTTTATATAGTCTTCCTGTTCCTTCTTCCACATATTGATATTCTTTTTTAATCGAGTCTTCTGTCCAAGCTTCAAAAGGTTGATTCCATACATAATTATCTGTTTTTGTATAAAAAAGAATAAAATCAGCAACATTACCATATTGTTTGCGTGTATAGTTTTTAGGATTACATTTTTTTCTCGTAATCCAATTACGAAAATTTTTAACTCCAAAAATTTCATCCATGATAATTTTTACAGGAAAAGCCATTTTTTCATCTAAATGTAGATAAATAGAACCTGCTTCTGATAGAATTTCTCTGATTAAAATTAGACGTTGACGCAAAAATTCTAAATATTCTGCACCTTCCATGAGATCATGATAAGCATGATTGCTATTACGAGACTCAAAACTGCTACCTGTGGAGTATGGAGGATCAATGTATACTAAGTTAATTTTTCCGGCAACATTCTCATTATTTAATAATGTGCGAAGAACGTTTAAATTATCGCCATATATTAATTGATTTCTAGGATATCCTTCAACGCTAATTATATGATTTAAGTTAGCTGGCTCAATTTTCAATATATCTTCTACAGGCATTTTTTCTTCATATTCAATTCGGAAAGATGTTGTATTTTGTTTGTGATTACGCCCATTTTTACCAGTTATTCCCGTTGCCATATTGTTTAAAATTTTGACTCTTTTATAATTATACTATTAAGATACTTTGTGATCAACATAGCTTTTTTGTGTCTCGCAATCTTTCGTAGATATCCCACTCGTGCAGCGTGCCAAAGGCATAGGGTAGTCGCTAAGGAGCAAAGACTCAAAGGAACATGAGCTTAAGCGTTGCGCGACCTAGTAATCGCAAACTTTCCCCAAACATCACTCTAACTATCAAAAATGACTAACAAAACTATTCCCAATGGCTACCTCCGTAAAGTCCATCATATCGCTTTTAATATCCAAAATATGGCAGCATCTCGCTATTTTTACCATTGGAGTCAATTTTAGCGCCTAGCCTAAATTTTTCTGAATTTTATCTGATAATACAATTAGCCTCCTCAAGCAAAACCTATGGAAACCCTCACTTTAAACATACCTCCCGCAGTAAATTTAACAGATGAGCAGTTTTATCAACTTTGTATTGCTAACGAACCCTGTCAGTTAGAACTTACCCAAACCGGAGAATTAATTATTATGCCTCCCACAGGTGGAGAAAGTGGAATTAGGAACTCAGATATTAATATAGAATTAGGTTTATGGAATCGTCAAACTAAATTAGGTAAAGTATTTGACTCCTCCACCGAATTTAAACTACCCAGTGGTGCTTATCGCTGTCCTGATGCAGCTTGGGTAAAACTAGCACGTTGGGATGCTTTAAGTAAAGAGGAAAAAAAACGGTTTCCCCCCCTTTGTCCTGATTTTGTGGTGGAATTGCGATCAGAAACGGATAGTTTAGAAAAATTACGTACTAAAATGCGAGAATATGAAAATAATGGGGCGCTTTTAGGTTGGTTAATTGATCCACAAACACCCTTGGTAGAAATTTATCGTTACGGAAAGGATGTAGAAGTTTTGAACTTTGATGTTGACAACCCACCAAGACTTTCTGGTGAAGATATTTTACCAGGCTTTATTCTCGATTTGCAGATAATTTTAAATCCATAGATTCTAAATTTCGGGATCATGATTTCTCAAAAAAATATTCCCAATGGCTACCTCCGTAAAGTCCATCATATCGCTTTTAACGTCCAAAATATGGCAGCATCTCGCCATTTTTATGGTCATATTTTAGGCTTACACGAACTCACAGGAGACGAAATACCAGAAACATTAATAGAACTTGTCAATGCTGGTAAAGTCGCTAATTTCATCACTCCCGACGGCACAATTATAGACCTATTTGCAGAACCAGAATTATTACCACCAGATCCAGATCCCAGTAAGTCTTTTACCAGAGCATATCATCTAGCCTTTGATATTGCTCCACAATTATTTGATCAAGCCGTTGCCGTGATCAGAGATAATAATTTAGTCATTGCTTATGGTCCGGTTTCCCGTCCCACAGGTAGAGGGCTGTATTTTTATGACCCCGATGGGTTTATGATTGAAATTCGTTGTGATCCTCATTAAATGCGAACATGGAAAAAGTTTTAAAAGTTCTTAACGACGTAATTACTAACCCACCAATTCCCCACGAACCCCATAAACAATCTTTAAAAAATTGGGCTATGTATTGTTTACGGGATAGAGGTTTTATAGTTATTTTTGCCCAAAATGCTGATTTTGCTGTCCAGTTTAAGAACGGAGAAAAGTTCTATTTTAAAGTTACCAATAATGCCGATAATTTAGATAATAGTATTAACTGGATTGTTTGGGATAGCACCACCAAAACAACCAGCTTAATTCCTCAGTCCTAGTTAATTATTACAGCCAGCTATACAAGTATTTGATTTTACTATAATTTCCATATTTCTGAGGAAGAGAGGGTAAAAGGAAAAACTTTTGTGACTGTAATGAGGTTTTCAAAGCCTCTCCCCCCGTGGGGGAGATGTTGACCAGGGGAGTTTTTCTGTAAACTAAGGATTTTCCCAACCACCTCTTAAATTTAGTCTGGGTTGGCTGGTAAACTAGCGAATAGCTGTTTAACTAACTGCTGAGTTTTATTTTCTAAATTTTGCCAGTCTACATCACCATATTCGTCAATTAACTTGGGATCAATATCAACTGCCCCCTGCTCTGGACTATAATTGAGAAAACATATTTGATAACACAAATCCCATAAGTCTATATTTACTCGTTCCTGTTGATTTTGCAAAAGTAAATGATATCCTGGATAAGGCATTGGCAAACTAGCAAGAGTTTCTTTAATTTCCTCTACTTGTGTTGGTGTTGCGGTTTCCATTTCCCGCACCAACTCAGTTACTAAAGACTTTGTTTCATCACTTGTGTTAGCAGGCCAGGTCAGTACATCTTGGTAAGTCCCTTGCCAATTGGATGTATCAAGCTGCTTACGAATATTATCAATTACGCGAATAAAAGCAGGTTGCATCAAGATTTCAGCTTGCTGCCATGAGGTATAATTAGTGATCTTAGGTGGCATTGCTAGTCAATGGGGATACTGATACTAAAATTAACGATTTTGTTTGATGAAAGAATTGTACTTTTAATTTAAATCTTTTCTCAAGATACCTGATCTCAGGGGAGGAAATTGGGAGATATTGACTACTATGGGTAAAATTAGGTTATAAAGCTGGGGAGGGAGATTATGATAGGTAAATTGCTAGATCATCGCTACCAAGTCATTCGCATTTTGGCCACGGGAGGATTTGGTCAAACCTATATTGCCCAGGATACCAGACGGCCAGGCAATCCCATCTGCGTGGTTAAGCACTTGAAACCAGCCAATTCTGACTCTAAAATCTTTACTACTGCTAAACGGCTATTTCACAGCGAAGCAGAAACTTTAGAAAAATTGAGTAATCATGACCAAATCCCCAGGCTTTTAGCTTATTTTGACGAAAATCAAGAATTTTTTCTAGTCCAAGAATTTATTGACGGCCACACTCTCCAGGAAGAACTTATCCCTGGACAGCCTTGGAGTGAAGCCCAAGTCATACAAATGTTGTTGGAAATTTTGCAGATTTTAGAGTTTGTTCACCAAGAAGGTGTAATTCACCGCGACATTAAGCCAGATAATATCATTCGCCGCGCGGCGGATTATAAATTAGTTTTAGTGGACTTTGGTGCAGTTAAACAATTACGTTCACCCCTGGTGACAGTAAGTGGACAAAAAACTGCTACTGTAGCTATTGGTACTCCTGGATATATGCCTACTGAACAAGGTCAAGGTAAACCCCGTCCTAATAGTGACCTTTACGCTTTGGGAATTATCGCTATTCAAGCATTAACAGGAGTACCTATTACCCAATTACAAGATGACCCAGATACAGGGGAAATTAATTGGCAGCATTTAATACCTGTTAATTCTGATTTAGTAGCCATTTTAACAAAGATGGTGCGTTACCACTTCAAAGAACGCTATCAAACAGCAACGGAGGCTTTACAAGCTTGTCAAGAATTAGTGAAGATCACACCAGAATTTTCCCAAACCTCCCTATCTCCTAAAATTATTTATCAATCTCCTCAACCCCTATCTTCCATATCTATACAAAAAACAATGGCGGTTTCTCCCGCGAATTATCTTCCTGTACAACCTCTTCCTCAACAATCTATTTCTCAAGAGATTAATAAACCCGATAAACCCGATCCTTTACCTTTATTAATTGGTATATTATTAGCAGGTGGTGTGGCGGCTTTATTTACAAATATATATCCCAATTTTAAAAATTTAACTGTTAATTGGACGGGAGAAAATAGCAAATTAATAAGTAAATGTTTGGCTGTAGTTACGGCTGATTCTAATATCCGTTCTGAACCCAGCGCTATCAATTCTGATAATATTTTGAAAACTTTGGGTGTGGCCAGTGAGTTTGAGGTGACGGGTAAGCAGACAAAGCGAGGTTGGGTAGAACTTAAACTTTCCTCTGGCAGGTTGGCCTGGGCCCATTCTGATGTCATTTCTAATCGTGAAAACTGGATTTCTTGCCGTCGTGACCAAGGTTTGGCTATACAAACTGTAGATGATATTCCTTTAATTACATCTCGGCCAATTCCTTCAGTTCCGGCAAAATCTGTGGTGGTAAATTCCACAGCAAAGCCTTCTTTACCCGCTACTGCGGATCAGGTGAAAACGGTAGATAAGGCCAGAGAAAAGTTTGAATCAGGAGATTTACAAGGAGCAATTTCTCTGCTCAAGTCAACATCGGGAAATGCTGTTTCTGGTATTAAACAAACCGTTGATACTGTTAATCAATGGCAGAATGATTGGGCAAAAGCAGAAGCTTTAGCTAATGATATTAATAAGGCAATTGATAATGGTAAATGGGACGAGGTTCTAGCTTATCGAGACCACCCAGAAAAGCTGCCTAATATTAAATATTGGCGGGATAAAATAGAACCAATGTTTAAACAAGCTGCCGAAAATGTCGCTAAACAGGCATTACCTAAAGAACATAAACCAACTCCTTCAGAAACACTAAAGAATGGGGTTTAAAATCCTGTCTCTACAACTTTTGTGGTGTTTGTGTTGTTGAAATGGGGATTACTATATTAGTGCTAACGGGACGCAACTAATTAGGGCTTGCTGAATAAAGCTAAAACCATTTATTAACAAAGGGTTTCGCGGATTTTTACCACAAAAAAGTGCAAGGTTTTGGCTAATGGTGTCTCAAAATAGGTGCATTTTTCTTTCTCGGATTTGGAAAATTGAGGATATCCAGACAGTTAAAACTGTTAAGAGTTAAGAGTTAAGAGTTCCCTGTCCTCACAGACAACTTTTTCAGCAAACCCTAATTAACTTTTAATATCCTCTGTTGATTTAGTTATTTAGTAATATACAGCAAGTTCAGCTTGATTGAGGTACACCTTGTGCGGGCAAGATGCCCGCACCACAAGAGTTTTATCATTAATATCTGTACTTCATAATATCGGAAACTGCTGTATAATTCAATTACCTATAAACAGTGAACAATGGCAGCAGGTATTTGTGGATTATCTAACCCAAGAAATAGCTTTGATTTTCCTTAGTGTTAATTGGATAAAATTGTTGGCTTAGTCCTGGGGTTTCATTTTTTGAGAGCGATCGCCAAACCATACTTGCTGCGGATAGTGTTTTCAATCAACTGCATTATTATCATTATTTACCAATCTTATTAATTGTTGTGGGTAAGGATAAGACACTTTTCCATTATCCCACTGAACAGTAATCATCGTATATGTTAAATTTCCTGGAGGAGTCTGAGTTTTTTTAGAAACTACAATTCCATATTTATCAGATTCAACATTACTTTTTACCCTGTCACCTTCATTTACCAAAGAATAATCGTACAAATTAGGTAATCCACATTTCTGCCAACCATCTATTGATAGGTTTATAGAACGAGAACCAATAATAGAACTTGATTGCAGATCAATATGTGTAGTGTTTTTAAGCAACTTTTCATGTTCAATAAGTGAATCATAAATTAGTTGGGCAACTTTATCGGTAGTAACTGGAGTAGGAGGAGTAAACTGATTTTCTGCTATTTTTGTTTCTTCATAAAACATTACATAACTATCAATGTTTATAGGATCTGTATCATATTCAATATTACGTCTGGTATCTCTGTATCTAATTATTTTTTGTTTGGTTACTACTTCTTCAATATCATGAACTATACCAAATTCATATAAACATTTATAACTTAGAGAACTCCGAGAAAAATTAACACCACCAACACCTTGATTCCCAGTTTTAATATTTCTATCTATCTCACCAATAGCAAAATAGGTATTACCAACTTTATTACTTTTATCCTTGGCATATCTATTTTTTAAGTAGCTACTCCCTAATAAATTAATAATTGATGATTAGATTATTAACTGCTCTATCTAAAACCTCAAAAAAAATGCCCCCCATTTCTGGAGAGCATTTCTTTAATCAAGCTCTGTTAAGAAAGCTTTAATTATTA
>NZ_KE384699.1:0-14705 GCF_000426925.1 Dolichospermum circinale AWQC310F
TTCCCCAAATTGTACATTCTGTTCTCTTTCTATATTACGACTAGGATAGATGATTACAGCTTGCCAAGGGTGAGGAGTTTTGTATTGTCGTAGGTAGAGAAAAAGTTCTGCAAAGAGACGATAATATAAATCATCATCGGGTTGAAATTGAACCTCGACAATGTAAAATGGCTTTTTGGCATCTTTGGTGGTTGGTAAAAATAAACCGTCTAAACGAAAAGCCAGTTGTTTAACCTCACGAGAGGTAAATTCATACGTACCTGCTTCTGTGGGAGACTGGTTAATTAATTCAAAAAAGATGCTAGGAAATGCTTGAAATAAGCTATAGAAAATTGTATCGGTTTTCACGGTAATTGAGTAATTCTTGTATCTAATCTAGCTGAGGTTTCGCGCAATCTCTCTTAGAGATCCCGAAGGGTAGACGCAAAGGAGCAAAGACGCAAAGCAAGAAAACTCTCCTTCCCACGCAGAGCATCCTCGTTCCTCGTTCCCAGTCAGAGACTGGGAATGTCATCTTAGAGGTTCTACTTCCAGGTAAGAGATGCTTGATTTTTGCGTGTTTGCCACATTATCAGCAAAAAAGACTATAATATGGGAATATTTGCCCTGAAACTAGCTCAATCTATAATATATGATAAGCACATCCAATGTAGAGATAACAATTTCTTTGGCGGAACTAGGTTTAGAACAAGAAGAATTACAAACGCAAGTACGGAAGTTACTCCCGATACTACGAGAAGTTGATGGTGTCGAAACAGCAGATGTAGTCACCGTAGAACAAGCACCACCGAATACTAAAGCTATTGGCGGTTTTGTCTGGGAATTATTAACTACAAAAATTAATCCTGCTAATATCAAGTCTTTGGTTGGTTTTCTGGCTAAACGTTTCGGTAACACTGACAAAAAAGTAAAGATCAAAATTGAAAGAAATAAAGGTGATCTTAATGGTTTAGAACTTGAAATCGGGGATGTTAAGGATTTAGAACCAACGCTAAAAGCAATACAAGATTTTTTGGACAATAAAAAATGACAACTCAAGATAGCTATACTACTGATGGCTGAGTTTTGGAGTTTTACAAGGTTTTACAAAATTATAAAAAACCTAAATGTGCCAGGGTTCAGCACTGCTAAACCCCTACTATAAAATTAAAAAATCAAAAAATCAAAAAATCAAAAAATCAAGCCATTTTGAGTAGAATATGAACAAATTTGCATTATTAATAGGGGTGAGTGAGTACCAATCAGGATTTAGCCCTTTACCCACGACTGTTAAAGATGTTGAAGCTATCCAGGAAGTGCTGGTAAACCCAGAAATAGGTGAGTTTGCTGCGGAAAATGTCACCGTTTTGAAGAATCCGCAAAAGCCGGATATGGAAGAAGCTATTCATGATTTATATGATAATAGGCAAAGAGATGACTTATTGCTTTTGTACTTTTCTGGACATGGTTTAATTAATGATGACGGTAATTTCTACTTCTCAACTTCTTCTACAAAGAAAAAGAACGCAAGTTTTCTACCATATTTAGCTGTAGCTGCAAGTTATGTACATGAATGCATGAAAAAGAGCAAGTCAAAACGCAAAGTAGTAATTTTAGATTCCTGTTTTAGTGGTGCTTTTTCTCAAGGAATGACAGCTAAAGATGGTGGTGCTATAAATATTAAACAGCACTTGGGTGGTCAAGGAACAGCAATACTTACAGCTTCTACTTCAACACAGTACGCTTATGAAGAAGAAGGTTCAGAATTTGGGATTTATACTCGTTATTTGGTTGATGGAATTAAAACAGGTGCAGCAGATAAAGACGGAGATGGTTCGATTTCTATTGACGAATTACATGAGTATGTGAGTAGCAAAGTTCAAGAAGTTGCTCCAGCTATGACCCCAAAAATTTATCCTGTGGAGGAAGGTCATAGAATTATTCTAGCTAAGTCACCTCAAGATGATCCTAACCTTAAATACCGTAAGGAGGTAGAAGAATGTGCTTCGGAAGACGAAGGAGAAATTAGTTTGATTAATAGACAATCTTTAAATGTTATTCAAAAAAAACTAGGTTTAACAATTGATATAGCTCAAAGAATTGAGGCCGAAGTTCTCGAACCATATCAAAAGCGACAAGAAAAGTCACAAACTTATGAAAAGGCTTTCTGTCAATTAATAGAACAAAAATATCCAATTTCCGAAAAAAGCCGTAAGCAATTACAAAGATTACAAAATTCTCTTAATCTTCGAGATGAAGATATAGCTTCTATTGAACGAAAAATACTAGATACTAAACAAGTAGTATATTCACCTCCCTCACCAAATAATACTAAACCAAAACCGGAAAAGTTTTTAGATATTCCCGTCACCAGTTTTAAATTTGAAACAGCTAAGTTAATTTTAAAATCTGGTGTTTTTGGTTTAGGAAAAAGTTCGGAAATTCAACGCATTACCAAAAACGCAAATTATTTTGGCGAAGACTTGGGAAATGGTGTAATTCTGGAAATGGTAGCTATTCCCGGTGGAACTTTCAAAATGGGTTCTCCAGAAAATGAGGAAGGTTATGATTCTTCTCAAAGTCCACAACATGAAGTTACTGTTCCCCCGTTTTTCATGGGTAAATATCCAGTTACTCAAAAACAATGGCGAGTCGTGGCTGCCTTACCAAAGGTTAAGATTGATTTACAATCTGATCCATCTCGTTTTAAAGGTGATAATCTGCCTGTTGAGCGTGTATCATGGAATGATGCTAAAGAATTTTGTGCCAGACTTTCCCGAATGGCAAATAAAACCTATCGTTTACCTACTGAAGCCGAATGGGAATATGCTTGTCGTGGAGGAACTACTACCCCGTTTTATTGTGGGGAAACAATTTCTACGGATTTAGCTAATTATAATGGTAACTACACTTACGGGCAGGGACAAAAAGTACAATATCGAGGAAAAACCACAGAGGTAGGAATTTTTCCCGCCAACCCTTTTGGTTTATATGATATGTGTGGGAATGTGTGGGAATGGTGCGAAGATGATTGGCAGGAAAATTATATAAATGCGCCTAAAGATGGCAGTGCTTGGACAAGTCTAAGCGTTAATGAAAAGCTGCTGCGCGGCGGTTCTTGGCACAACCATCCTGAGCATTGCCGTTCGGCTTGTCGTTACTGCTATGTTGCGGGCTTCGACCCCGACGACCATGGTTTTCGTGTTGTGTGTGGTGCTGCGTGGACTCATTAGCACTTTACACTCTTGCTCTTTTGCGCTCTGCGCTCTTATTCTTTTCACTCTCCTAGCGTAACGGAGTGGAGCGATCAAAAATATTTTTTTAGATTTTGGTAATAATTTATGAGTTGTTCATCCATAATATAGGAAACTTTCGATTTAGTCAAGTGGTATTGAGTTTAAATCACAAAAATGGTGTAAGCCTTACCAAGCTAGAAATATTTGACTATATTTTTAGTAAATATGTCCCAATTATCAATAGTCTGTCACTTCCCCTTGTCTGTGAGGTTGAATGACCTTTAAAATATCCTCTTATAGAAATTCGTGCTAGAGATGCTTCTATGATTACACCTTTTTTTCAGCAGATAGATTCTCCTTTAACAAAAAAGGAAATTAACGTTTTACAAATTAATTTAGGAAAACGTTGTAATTTAGCTTGTAACCACTGCCATGTAGAAGCTAGTCCCAAAAGAACTGAGGAATTAACACCGGAAGTTTGTCAACAGTTAATTACTTTAATTGGTAGGTTTCCGCAAATTAAAACGGTAGATTTAACTGGTGGCGCTCCAGAAATGAATTATGGTTTTAAGTCTTTGGTAGAAGCTGCTAAAAATGCAGGTAAACAGGTCATTGTCAGATCAAATTTGACAATTTATTTTGTGGAAGGATTTGAGGATTTACCAGATTTTTTGGCTGAGAATAAGGTAAGGATTGTCGCTTCTCTTCCCTGTTATTTAGCTGATAATGTGGATAAAATGCGGGGAAATGGTGTTTTTGATCAATCTATTCAAGCTTTACAATGGTTGAATAAAATCGGTTATGGTCAAAATCCAGATTTGATTTTAGATTTGGTGTATAATCCTCCATTACCAAATAGTGAAGATTTTTCTCTCACTCCTGAACAGGAAAATTTAGAAAAGGCTTATAAAACCTTTCTGTCTGAAAAATTTGATATTCGATTTAATCATCTTTTTACGATTACTAATATACCTGTGGGGAGAACAAAGTTTCATTTAGAAAGAAAACAGCTTTATTCTCGCTATTTGCATTTTTTGGAATCTCACTTTAATGCAAATACAATTGATGGTTTAATGTGTCGTGAACAACTTTCAGTTGATTATTTAGGGAATATTTATGATTGTGACTTTAATCAAATGATGAATTTACCTGCTCAAACTAGTAATGGTGAAAAGTTGACTGTGAGTAAATTATTAGAAATTGGTAGTTTGGATATATTTAATGAAATCCAAACTGCTGAATATTGCTATGGTTGTACTGCGGGTTGTGGTTCTAGCTGTGGTGGTGCTATAGTATAAATTTTCAAAATACCGTTATTCAATTTAATTAAATGTTGGTATATGGCGAAATTATTGTATGAAGGTTATAGCGACAAAACTCCTACAAAATTTGTGCGCGAAAAATTTGGAGATATTACAGTTTACAACCAAAATGCTAAATCACTACTAACAAAAGCAACTGGTTTTATTGCTGCTTATGACTTTACTCTTAATCCTTATCGTGGTTGTCAATATGGCTGTAGTTACTGCTATGCTGCTGCATTTAGCCCTAATCATCAAATGCGTCAGGATTGGGGTAAATGGGTAATTTTTAAGGAAAATGCTGCGGAAGTTTTAGCAAGGGAATTAGAAGCTTGGTGTCGAAAAAATCCTAATCAACCTCCCAGAATTTATATGAGTAGTGTTACAGATCCTTATCAACCTTTGGAATCTAAACATCAATTAACTCGTAGTTTATTAGAAGTAATGCTTGATTATCGTCCACATTTAGTAATTCAAACTCGCAGTCCAATTATTACTAGAGACATTGATTATTTACAAAGGTTTCAAAGGTTGAGAATTAATATCAGCATTCCCACAGGTAGTGAAGTTGTCAGAAAAGATTTTGAACCCCGCTCTCCTAGTATTAAAGCTAGATTCAATGCTATTATGAAAATACGAGAAAGCATTGATAGTTTGAAAGGTTTTATTCCTAAAATTTCTATTACTATTACACCTCTACTTCCAACACTAGCCAAAGATGAAGATACGTTTATTCAAAAATTAGCTATTGCAGATAGAGTGGTAATTCAGGACTTTCATGCTAATAATAATCGTTCTTTAGTCGCGGGAACTCGTCAAGAAGCTGAAGAAATTAAACAAAAGTATGCTTGGTGGTATAATTCTCAGCAGTTGAGTTATCAACGATTTAAAGAAAAGTTAATATCTCAACTTCCAGGTGTAGAAATAAAAGAAGGAAAGGATGGTTTTGGTTATGAGTAATTTTATTATTAATTGGTGGAGAAGTCAGCAGTTAAAATCAGCATTACGGCGTAGTGATCACCAAAGTGCTATAAAAATTTTGCAAGAAATTCAAAAATCAGGAGCGAGTTTTTCATGGTTAGAGAAACTATTTAGAGATAAACTTCAACTTGAAAGGACTTCCCAGGAAAATAAACGGGAAATCACAAATTTAAAAAAACAAATAACGGAAGCAACAGAATCAAAATCTCATCTCTCATTAAAACCTGATAGAGAATTTATTAAGTATATATATCAAACTTTTGAATTAGTAGATCATGATGAATATAAACTACAAGTTACAGGAATTGACCAGAGTATATTTGATGATTTGGAAGTTGCACTATTCAAATATCTTCAAGAACAATTTAGTAAAATTACTAAACAAAAATCTGAACAAAAATTAATAATAGATTTAAAAGATGCTCTTGATGATATTAATGGTTTAAAAGCCGGAAAAGATCCAGAATATAGTCTTAATCTAACTCCTCATGTCTATTTCATGAAGTATTTTCTAGAAAATGTATATTGTCTCTATTTATTCTGGTTTTTAATTTACCAAAATGAGTTGCTACCAACTAAATTAAATATTCTTGATATTGCTGCTGGACCGGGAACAACAGCTTATGGTTTAGCTTTATTTCTCCAAAGTTGTAGCAGCTTTTTTAGCATTCCCCAAATGCACGTATCTTACTATTCCTTTGAAAAACAAGACACTTTTCAGTATCGTGGACTTCAATTTTGGCGTAAATATATTGAGTCGCAAATAAATCCTATAAATAATTATTTTCGTTTTGTTACTGCTGATATCTTTTCTTCGGAAGAAAAATATAGTAATATTCCGAAAAACTTTTTTAATTTTATTGTCATTTCTCATTGTTTTTTTGCAGATGATTCTAAAAGAATTAAGGCTAATAATATATATAAAGAAATATTTACTAATAGTTTAAGTAGTCAAGGTTATGTAATGCTTATTATCCAAGATAAAAAGTTATTTAAGGCTTATAATACTTATCGGACTGAAGATAAAGAACAGGAAAAAAATGTAGTATATAAGTTTGTAGAAGAACTGGGACTAAAGTTAGTTTGGTATAAATATCTAACCTCAACTGGTCTCAGAAAAAGTTCTACCATTGTTGACTTTGCGAAATTTGCTCGAGAAAACTTACCCAAACAAGTTTATATTAGTTCTATGCTTAAAAAGTATTTTGATCAAAATTATGAATCTAACTATACATTAGATGATTATGTAATATTAGCGAAAAACCGGGTATAGATTGCAATATTTAGCAGTTTTAGGTTTTAGTTTTTAGTTTTTAAATAAGGGTTGTTCAATATACCCACCCGTACAAACTCTTATGAAAATCAAAAATTTGAAAAATGGTATAATCTGACCTGGTAATTATCAGAAAAGTATATGGCTTATTGGTTATTTCAAGGAAACCCCAAGTATTATCGGGTTTTAGACGCTATCGAGCAGTTGGAAGAAATTCCTTGGTTGGTAACTCGTTATGCTAAAGATATCGCTGCTGGTGATGGTGTTATTATTTGGTTATCTGGTAGTCAAGGGGGAATTTATGCGACAGCAGAAGTGATAGAACCCGCTCAATTATTGACGGAAATACCAGATAAGAAATATTGGGTAGACTCTACAAGGGCTTTGGGAAAACAACAAGCGATAATTAGATTTACAAATAAATTTGTAGAATCTCCTTTACTGAAAAATCAGTTACAAGAAGATTCTGTACTTAAAAATTTATTGGTGCTTCGCGCTCCCAATTCGACTAATTTTAAGGTAAGTTCAGAAGAGTGGGAACAGGTACAAAAATTAATTCAGGAAAAGTAGGAAATATTAAAAATAATTTTGTTCCTCAAAGTGTTATGAAAGAGTTTTTGTCTGGTTGATATTCTATGATCATGGAGAGTTGAACTTCTCTAAAATTGACTAAAATTCAACTCTATTTAACTAAACTGTTCAATAATTCCCCCACCTAATACCTTGTCTCCGTCGTACCAAACCGCAGCTTGTCCGGGTGTGATGCTGAACTGTGGTTCATCAAATACCAAACGCACGCGAGAATCTTCTAAAGGAATTACTGTCACAGCTACGGGTTGAGAACGATAACGAATTTGTACTTCTGCTCGTACGGGTGTTACAGGTTCAGCAATAGAAACCCAATTTACTCTATTTATTGTACATTCTGACTGAGTTCCTTTGGTGCGATCGCCTACAACTACCCTGTTATTAACAGCATCTAAAGAAATCACATACAAGGGTTCGGCCGCAGCAATACCTAAGCCTTTTCGCTGACCAATTGTGTAATGATGAATACCATCATGTTGGCCTAAAATTTTGCCAGTAGTATCAACAATATCACCGGATTTGGGAGCTAAATATTTATCTAAAAATGCCCGCATAGAACCGTTACTTTCTACTAAGCATAGATCTTGACTTTCCGGTTTATCAGCGGTTTTTAAATTGTATTCTGTAGCAATTCTCCGGGTATCGCTTTTATTCAATTCACCCAGGGGAAAAATTACAGCCCCTAATAAATCTTGGGATAAATCATAGAGAAAATAAGACTGATCTTTATTGCGGTCAACGGCTCGTAACAATTGGTAACGATTAGTAGCGTCATCGTAACGAATTTTGGCATAATGACCTGTAGCGATGCGATCGCATTTTAATTTTTCTCTTGCATATTCCACCATTGGACCAAATTTCACCGTCTTGTTACATTGAGAACAAGGTAATGGCGTAATTCCCGCACTATAACCTGTCACCAAAAAATCAACAATTGACCTTTGAAAGACATCCCGAATATCAACAATTTCATGGGGAATACCCAATTGTTGGCAAATATCAGCCGCGTCGATCATTCCTTCAGAGCAACATTGCCCCTTGCCTTTCATTAGCCAAAGGGTTAAACCAATTACATCATAGCCCTGATTATGTAGCATAGCGGCGGCTACGGAACTATCAACGCCACCAGAAAGACCAACGACAACTTTTTTCATAATTCACACTTTTCAAAGTGCTTGCGGCTTATTTTCGTAAGAAAGGGTTTTTTATTTGCTCACAAAGTGCGAGGTTTTCCGATTGTAGCATATAGGAGAAATTTTCCTGTTAAGGTAGTCCATATATGGAATATTGCATAGAAAATTTCTGTAAAAGCTAGTAACAAATATGTCTAATTTAAGAGTCAGTTACTTTACTCCTTTATCTATGTTATCTTTACTTGTGGGTGGGTATTGGGCGTTAATATCCGATTATACTCCAGTTCAGGCTCAAATCCCCAAGAATAGTCAATTTTTAGCACAGGGGACGCAGCAAGTACAACCGGGGGAATTGAACCAGTATAACCGAAATTTTGAACGATATTTTGTTTATGTTGATAGCAGCGATTTGCAAATATTGCAACGAGTTCAGCAAGTTGAAAGCAATGCCTATATTCGCAATTATAATGGACGTAATGTTATTCAATGTGGTGTTTTTCATCAACAATCTAATGCTGAAATCAGGGTGAGCGAATTGGAATTAAATGGTGTTTTTGGTGCTAGAATTGTTAATTCTGCAAATCTAGAAATAAAACCCAATAATTCCGGTCAACAAACAGCCTATGATAACAACCAAAACAATCCAAATAACTATCAACAAGAAGCAAGAAAATACTACTATATAGTGATTCCTAGTCACCCTAATAATTTACGTTCTTTTGGTACAGAAATTCGACAGAAAATAAGTGCAAATATTAATGTATTTATGAGAACTCAACCACGGGGAGCGCATATAGCTATAGGACCTTTTAGCGACAAATCTGAAGCAGAAATATGGAATAGCTATTTTCAAAATTCAGGTTACGGTAATGCTAGAGTTTATTATGGAAAATAGGGTAATGGGTAATGGGTAATTGGTAACTGACAACTGACAAATAACAAATGACAAATAACAAATGACAAATGACAACTGACAACTGACAACTGACAACTAACAAATGACAACTGACAACTAACAACTAACAAATGACTAAAGAACAATTTGTAGTTACCGCAGCGCAAATGCGGGATATTGAAACCAGAATATTTACTGCGGGAATGCCTGTAGCTGCTTTAATGGAAAAGGTAGGAGGATTAATTTTCCAACGCTTACAAACTATTATTTCTCCAGATAAATGTGTGGGCATTTTAGCAGGTCCAGGTCATAATGGAGGTGATGCTTTAGTAGTAGGGCGTGAATTGTATTTTCACGGGTATAAAATTTGGATTTATCAACCTTTTTCTAAATTGAAAGAATTAACTTCACAACATTTTCAATATATTCAAAGTTTGGAAATTCCCTGTTATCAACAAATTAACGAATTACCAAATTGTGATTTCTTAATTGATGGTTTATTTGGTTTTGGTTTAGAAAGAGAAATTACCGACTCTATAGCTGCTGCAATTAATCATTTTAATCAAAGAAATCAACCTATTATTAGTATTGATATACCTTCCGGTTTACACACAGACACAGGGGAGGTTTTAGGAACAGCTATTCAGGCAAGTTATACATTTTGTTTGGGTTTATGGAAACAAGGTTTATTACAAGAACAAGCATTACCTTATGTTGGTAAAACTGAATTAATTGATTTTCATATTCCCTTAACAGATATTCATGCGGTTTTAGATAAAGATAATGTTCCCCAAATCAAACGCATTACTAAAACAACAGCATTATCTACCTTACCCTTACCCCGTCCCCTCATTACCCACAAATATAAACAAGGAAATTTACTATTAATTTGTGGTTCTCGACGTTACGCAGGTGGAGCAATTTTAACAGGTTTGGGTGCGCGAGCTTCTGGTGTAGGAATGTTATCAATTGCTGTACCAGAATCTCTAAAAATGTTGTTAGTTTCCCATTTACCAGAAGCGTTAATTATCGGTTGTCCTGAAACAGAAAAAGGAGCAATTGCTAATTTACCATTAGTAGGGTGTGTTAGCGATAGCGTAACGCACCTTATAGACTTAAATTCATTTACTACAATTGCTTGCGGACCGGGTTTAACTAAAGATAATATTTCTATTATTCCCGAAATAATTGAATGTGAATGTCCTCTAATTCTCGATGCTGATGCTTTAAATATTCTGGCACAATTAGGAACTATTCCCACATTAAAATCACGAAAATCAACCACTGTAATTACACCCCACACGGGAGAATTTAAGCGTTTATTTCCCCATATTGATTATACCAATAGAGTCAAAGCAGTACAAACAGCAGCCCACGAAAGTGGGGCGATAGTCCTGCTCAAAGGGGCAAGAACGGCTATATCTAATCCTCAAGGTAGTGTTTGGATAAATCCCGAAAGTACCCCGGCCTTAGCCCGTGGAGGCAGCGGAGATGTATTAACTGGCTTGTTAGGTGGACTATTAGCACAAATTCCTCCCCAAGAACTTGCCATAGAGGATGTAGTCGCAACTGCGACTTGGTGGCATTCTCAAGCCGGAATTTTAGCAGCACAAGCAAGAACAGAATTAGGAGTTGATGCTTTTACACTGACACAATATTTATTACCAGTCTTGAAGCGACAATACAGCGAGCGGTACGCACTTAAATAAAATAGATCATATCCCCCTCTTCGCTTGCGGGGAGGGGGTTGGGGGTGGGGTTATTGTATTTTACCCAACCGAGAACCGCTATAACGTAAGTTAGTAATTAGTAAAAAAGGTGAAAAGCAAAAGGTAATTATTACCAATTACCTTTTACCAGATCACAACTACTTAATTACTACCTTACCACCAGCTTCTTCAATCCGCTTCTTGATATCCTCAGCAGCTTCCTTAGCTACACCTTCCTTAACAGCTTTAGGAGCAGCTTCTACCAATTCTTTAGCTTCTTTCAGACCTAAACCTGTGATTTCACGGACAATCTTTAAGACAGCAATCTTCTTGTCAGCAGGTACAGAATCCAAAATTGCATCAAACTCGGTTTTTTCTACTACTTCTTCAGCAGGAGCAGCAGCACCAGGGGCCACCATCATCATGCCACCAGTAGCAGCAGCGCTAACACCAAAGGCTTCTTCGATTTGCTTGACTAATTCAGAAGCTTCTAATAAAGTGAGGGCTTTCAATTGTTCTAAAATTTGTTCGGTTGCAGCAGACATGGATATAACTCCTAAATAATTTTTGATTTGTCAGTTGTCATTTGTTAGTGGTTAAGCACCACCACCATTAATTAGTGCGTTATGTATTTGCTAATACACACTAAGAAGCACTTTCGGAACTATCGCCATTTTCTTTTTCAGCGATAGCTTGCAAAGCGCGAGCCAAGGAACTGGGAACTTCGTTGATACCAACAGCCAGCTTGGTAGCCACAGCGTTGATAGCACCAGCGATTTGACCCATGAGTTGTTCTTTAGATGGTAAGTCTCCTAGAGCCTTAACATCAGCTTCACTCAGGACACGACCTTCCATGACACCACCGCGAATTTCTGTTTTCTTGGTGGCTTTTTGGAATGCTTGATAAGCTTTAATCGCGGATAAATCTTCTTTAACTAGCAGAAATGCAGAAGAGCCTTTCAGCAATTCCGACATTGGCTCCCATTGTTTCTGATCCTTAATGGCAATGCCCATAAAGGTGTTTTTTGTCACCTTACATATAGCACCACTAGGACGGAGTTGCTGACGCAAATTGGTGATTTCGGCAACTGTTAGCCCCTGGTAATCAATTACCAGTGCTAAAGTTGACTTACTCAAGGTTTCCTTGAGATCAGCTACTATCTCTTTTTTGTTTTCTAACGTTCTTCCCATACTTATCTGACCTCCAATGTCAGTTGTCAGTTGTCAGTTGTCAGTTGTCAGTTGTTAGTTGTCAGTTGTCAGTTGTCAGTTGGCAGTTGTTAGTTGTTAGTTTTTACTCTATTTCCTGTCACCTGTCACTTATCACCCATTACCTTTTTGCTGACCCGCCGAAAACAGTTAACCCCAGCTATATTAGCCGGGGTTTCAAAGTAGTATTTTTAATACTGTCGTTGTCACAGTTTGACTGTTTAAACTTCAGATAGTTAAAATTACAACCTCGGCAGGATATTAAGCTATTAGGACCTGCTGTCTCCGGCTTTATCTATTTAATTTTGGTCATTAGTGATTAGTCATTGGTCATTAGTCATTGCTGATTATACTCATCTATCACGAATTACCAATTACCAATTACCCATTACCAAATTATGCAGCTTCGGTGAGTTTTAACTCTCTTAGGGCGCTGATATCAATGGCAATTGATGGACCCATAGTTGAGGACACATACAATGACCGCCAATAACGACCTTTAGCACCAGAAGGACGGTTACGGTCAATGGACTCTTGTAATGCCTTCAGGTTGATTAATAAATCTTCAGGTGAAAAACCAGCCTTACCAAACATAACATGAACAATCCCAGTCCGATCAGCCCGATATTCTAATTTACCAGCTTTAAACTCGGCGATCGCACTACCAATATCAAAGGTTACTGTACCACCCTTGGGTGAGGGCATCAAACCACGGGGACCTAGCAATTTACCAAGCTTTGCTACCTGTGGCATCACATCTGGTGTCGCAATCAGCTTATCAAAGTCCATGAAGCCCTTCTGAATCTGCTCAATCAGTTCTTCTGAACCAGCTATATCGGCACCAGCATTAGTCGCTTCTGTGACTTTTTCCCCTCTAGCGATCACTGCTACCCGGATTATTTGCCCCGTTCCTTTAGGTAATGCTACTGTTGTCCGTAACTGCTGGTCTGTATACTTAGGATCAATTCCTAAACGGATATGAGCCTCAGCAGCTTCGGCAAATTTAGCGGTTGCTGTTTCTTTTAACAGAGCTAATCCTTCTAAGGGCGTATAATCCCTATCTTCTACTTTTTCTAGTAACGCCCGCAAGCGGCGTGATACTTTTTTTGCCATTTTTTTCTCCTGGGGTAATCTCGAAGTTATGCTTCTCCCCCGATATGATTTTGTTATTTGTCAGTTGTCAGTTGTCAGTTGTTATTTTTTTATTGACTGTTACCTAATCTGTAACTGTTACACCCATGTTTTTCGCAGTTCCTGCCACGATTTTCATGGCTGCGTCAATATCGTTAGCGTTGAGGTCGGGAAGTTTGGTTTGAGCAATTTCCCGTAATTGATTTCTACTAATGCTACCAACTTTCTTTTTGTTGGGTTCATTTGAGCCTCTTTCAATTTTCGCCGCTTTCCGAATCAATACTGATGCGGGTGGTGTTTTGAGTACAAATGTAAAACTTCTGTCTTCATAAACAGAAATTTCTACTGGTATCACCATTCCCGCTTGGTCTGCTGTTTTGGCGTTGTACTCTTTGCAGAACATCATGATATTAACACCATGTTGACCCAGTGCAGGACCAACTGGCGGTGCTGGGTTGGCTTTCCCAGCATTCAGGGCCAATTTAATGACCGCTACTAATTTCTTCGCCATTTGTATTTAGCTCTGTTTTTTAACCTGATTAAATTCTAATTCTACTGGTGTATCTCGTCCAAAGATTGAGAGTAGAGCTTTCAGTTTACTCCGTTCTGGAGAAACTTCAATTACCTCGCCTTCAAAATCCTTAAATGGACCAGAAAGCACCACTATCTTATCACCTGTAGCCATATCAATTTTGACTACTGGTTCTTGTTCCGTGGCTTGTTTGAATATGCGTTCAACTTCCGCAGGATTTAAGGGAACTGGCTTCACGTGGCCACGACCTCTACCGCTACCACGCTTTTGCTCCGCGCCCACAAAGTTAATGACGTGGGTGGTATTTCTTACCACTTGCCATGTATCATCACTCATTACCATGCGTACTAACACATATCCAGGAAAAACCTTTTCTTCTGAGGGCTGACGTTTACCATCTTTACGGATTTTCACCGTTGGTGTGTGGGGAATTTCCACTTGGATGATTTTATCAGCTACATCAAAAGTTTGGATACGTTGCTCTAAGTTTGTCTTGACTCGTTTCTCACAACCGGAAGCTACTTGCACTGCATACCAGCGTAGCTCTTTAGACGCTGTTCCCAGTGCTTCCTCCGACTGCAATTCTAAATTACGTGGTTCGTCTGTTGCAGAAGTCATCAGAACACCTGTTTTGCTGCCCAACTGAACAATCCATCGACCAAGTATATCAAGGAGGCGGAGAGTGTAACCATTAATAGTACAGCTGCTGATTCACTCACCAACTGTTTCCGACTGGGC
>NZ_KE384699.1:14715-26342 GCF_000426925.1 Dolichospermum circinale AWQC310F
AAACTACTTTTTCAAGTTCTTCCTTTGTTCCTTGGAAAAAATTGTTTAAGCTAAACCCATTTTCGGTTGCTGGTATTTCTGCTTCGTTTTTTTTGGCCACAGTCGTTATACCCTCGTTTCTTGAATAGCTTCACCTTGTGATTTTTTCAAGGTTTACAGTTTCGACCTCATTGGCAAGCTATTTTTTCAAAAAATTATACCCGAAATAATTGGCGTTTTCTGCTGTTTTGGCAGTGACGTTATTGCTTCGGGCAATATTTTTCTTTTTGAGCGCGCCCTGGAGGACTTGAACCCCCGACATCAGGTTTTGGAGACCTGCGTTCTACCAACTGAACTAAGAGCGCACAAGCTTTTCTCTTTACGGTCATTGTGATCAACTTCTTTCAGTTTAGCACAATTCGACTCTAATTGTCATCTAAATTGTTACTTATTTTTTTATTTTTGGCAAGTTAGCGGCATTCGCCGCTCACAGCTTGGGTTTTGTCTGTTAATTCCCCCTATGGAATTAGAGGGCGCGGTCGAATCTTTGTTTAATGCGGGTTGCTTTACCGACCAGGGCGCGTAAATAGTAAAGTTTAGCACGTCTAACTTTACCACGACGTAATACCTTAATGCTCTCAATGCGGGGCGAATGGAGTAAAAATACCCGTTCTACACCCACACCTTGGAAAACTTTGCGAACTGTAATGGTTTCGTTAATACCACCATTCCGCATGGCTATAACTACGCCTTCGTAGGGTTGGACGCGGTATTTAGTACCTTCTTTGATTTTGACTCCGACTTTTACTGTGTCACCGACATAGATATCAGGTAAATCAGATTTCAATTGTTCCGCTTCAATTGAGCGAATAATCTCTTGGGCGTTCATTACTTTTCTGTTTTCTGAAAAAACTCACAATCACTAATTATAAATCTATAATCGCCCCATAGTCCAGCTATTTATTGAAGGAGTCACCGAGTCAGGAGTTAGAAGGAAAGAAGCAAGAATAAAATTACCTAATGACAACTGACAACTATCACCTGTCAACTGACCATTTCTGTTGTAAAATAGACAGTATCAGGATTCAGGGGGAACCAGGTAACTGGTCTTAAACGCCTATAGAGACTATTTTTGGTAATATTCAAGGTTTAAAGTCCAGCCAGCTAAAACAACTCCAGCGGCTGTACCATCAGCGGATATCAGGGGATTGTATTACTACATCTGAGTTTGCACAACGTCTTGCAGCAGTTAGTACGGAAATTAATCAGCCTGTTTGTACTTATATCAACCGTCGCGGACAAGTGATTCGGGTTGGTGTAGGTACTCCGCGTCAAACTCAAATCCCGCCCATGGAAATACCTCGCTACGGTGCTGAACGTTTGAGCGGAATTCGCTGTTTATCTACTAATCTCAAGTCAGAACCACCAAATGAGTCAGCATTGACGGCTATGGCTTTACAAAGATTGGATGCTTTAGTAGTTTTAAATATTACCGGGGACGGATTTACTAAGCGTGGTGGTGGTGCAACTGGATACGTAAAAGAAGCTTATTTAGCCCACCTTGTGGCTAATAATAGACAGTTAGTGACTACTAAATTTACTGACATGAGTATGGTTGACGCTAGTATATATTCTCACATATCACCGCCTCTAAGTTTAGATGCTTTGGCTGACCAGGATTTTCTCGAATTGGTGGAAAGTCTAGAAGCGGAATTTAGTCGGGAATATGTAGCTCAGGAAGTAGACACTGATCATGATCGGGTGGTAATTGTAGGAGTATTAACGGATAATACTAGCCCGCAACAATTCGATGATATTATAGCAGAATTGGCACGGTTGGTAGATACGGCGGGGGGTGATGTATTACAGACTTTACAACAAAAGCGATCGCGTATTCATCCCCAAACAGTTATCGGTGAAGGTAAAGTCCAAGAAGTTGCTCTCACGGTACAAACTCTGGGTGCTAATTTGGTAGTATTTGACCGTGATCTTTCACCTTCCCAGGTCCGCAATTTAGAGTCCCAAATTGGGGTCAGAGTAGTTGACCGTACGGAATTAATTTTAGATATTTTTGCCCAACGCGCTCAATCTGGTGCGGGTAAATTACAGGTAGAACTGGCACAGTTAGAGTATATGATGCCACGACTCACTGGTAGAGGTCAAGCCATGTCCAGATTAGGAGGTGGTATTGGAACTAGGGGACCTGGTGAAACCAAGCTAGAAACGGAACGTCGGGCTATTCAAAAACGCATTTCTCGACTACAACAGGAAGTTAATCAATTACAAGCACATCGTTGTAGATTACGTCAACGGCGACAACACCGAGAAGTTCCCTCTGTGGCTTTAGTTGGTTATACCAATGCTGGTAAATCTACTTTAGTTAATGCTCTCACTAATTCGGAAGTATATACCGCTGACCAATTATTTGCGACTCTTGACCCGACCACAAGGCGGTTAATGCTTCCCCACGCTGAAACGGGTGCGCTCCAGGAAACTTTAATTACGGATACTGTAGGTTTTATCCATGAGCTACCCGCGTCTTTAATGGATGCCTTCCGCGCTACTTTAGAGGAAGTAACAGAGGCAGATGCTTTATTGCATCTAGTGGATTTATCTCATCCTGCTTGGTTAAGTCATATTCGCTCCGTTCGGGACATACTCGCGCAAATGCCGATTACACCGGGACCGGCTTTAGTGGCCTTTAATAAAATTGATCAGGTTAGTAGTGAAACCCTGGCTTTAGCAAGGGAAGAGTTTCCTTTGGCTGTTTTCATTTCCGCTAGTCAGCGTTTGGGACTAGAAACCCTCCGTCAACGGTTATCACTGCTGATTCAGTACGCTGTTAATGGCGGTTGATAGTAGGGGTAGCGCCCCCGTGCCTACCCCGATATTTGGGGCAACCACAGGGGGTTTGCCCCTACAAAATGGGTAAATATTTTTGATAAAAATTGTTCAATATTATTGATAATAATGTCAATAATTCAACAATATATGCAGTTTTGCTAGAATCATGATTACTTCAATGTAATTGGTTACAAGATGATGATTACTACTGTTGAGCGTCGTTATAGTTTAGATGAATATCGCGCCATTGAAGAAAAAGCTGAAGAACGCAGTGAATATCGTGATGGAGAAATTGTGCCTATGTCGGGCGGATCACTTAATCATAGCCGTATAGGTGGCAATATTTTTGCGTTTCTCAAGTTTATTCTGCGTGATAGTAAATGTGAGCCAATTAATAGTGATTTAAGGTTATGGATTCCTGAATATAAACGCGGAGTATATCCAGATATCATGGTTTTTGCAGATGAACCGCAACTAAATGAAAACCGCAATGATGAAGTTTTAAATCCCATTTTAATTGTAGAAGTATTATCACCTTCAACCGCAGATTATGACCGACAAAGCAAGTTTCGGATGTATCGTTTAATTAGCAGTTTTTGTGAATATTTATTAGTTGAACAAGATGAAATTTTTATAGAAAAATATAGTAAACAGTCTCAAGGTTGGTTATTGAGTGATTTTAATAATTTAGAAAAATCTATTTATTTGGACTCTGTTGGGGTTGATTTACCGATCTCGGAAATTTATCGCGGTGTTGTTTTTGGGTAATCTGAATCAGGATTGATTGATAAACAAACCTATAAATTATCAGCAACCATTGTTAAACAGATGTTTTTTGTTAACTTCCATGTATCACCATGTTTCAAATGAGCAAACCAACTTTGCAAAGATTGTTTTATTTTCTCATTTTCTAGTTTACCTTGTTGCAGAAATGTTGAATGTCGTTACAAAAGTTTACATATTCAGTTATAGTAGTCCTATTAAGGGTGAAAATGTCAACATCTCATGAGATCTTCCATCCAATGAACATAACTAATTTGTTGACACATACAAGCTTGAAGATAGCGGAATTTATCTAACATTTTATTACCCCATTCTTGAAGAACAGATACAAGTTGTAAAATTGGATAAGCGATGAGACTGGCATAAATTTATATGCCAATACCATTAACATTTTTGGTAATTAATCTATCTAGTTTTAGGTGCATCTTTAAGAATTTCCATAATAATTCAACTCCCCAACGTAAACGGTAAATATCCCTGATTTCACCATCTGTAACTGCTACCTCTCCATCTGACGGTAAATTCGTGACTAAGCGAAATTCAGTTTTAGTTTCTAAATCACAAAAATTAACTACCCTATAAGCGGGAGCATCACTCGCTGAACCGATTTTGACTAATCCAGTTCCCGATTCAAATTCTAGTTGATAATTATTCTTAATTCGCACTACAAAATATTTGTCTTTTTGCACTAATTCCTGCATAAAATTTAGTCCCGCAAAACCTCTATCCATTACCCCAACAGCATCTTGCGGTAAATTAGACATCATTGATGAACCAAATTTATAATCATGATTATGTCCAAAATTTATCAAATTATTTTCTGGACTTCCTGTTGACAGATTGAGGGAACTAAAAAGTTTTACTTGATGATGTCCTCAAACCCATAGTAACTTACTTGTTAAGGTAATTACTGTAGAATCAATTGGACAAATGGCGTATTTATCATGTAACTTTTTGTGAGCTTTTTTCTGGAATAATTTATTCAATTGATGATAAATCTTTTGGACAGAAGTGTTGATTTCTGTGTGTGTTAGCCTTGGAAAAAGTCGAAATCCTTACATCAATCCCTGTATTGTTTAATCTTTTAAATAAGTCCCTCATACTTGTTAAACTATTATCCAAGGCATAACCCAACCAACACTCAACGTAAAGACGGGTGTTCAAAACCGGATAATCATTTTTTGGCAAGGATTTGAGGATGTCTTTGACAATCTTGGAAAATGAATTTATAATCATGATCAAATCAATATTTTGATATAGCTTGCTCAAATTTTAATATATTTTGGGCTATTTTTATCACAGATTTCTTAACATTCAACACTTCTACCACTTTATAAACTATAATATGTATCAATACCAAGATTTTATCATTCGCAATTGGCAAGAAAGCGATCGCACTTTAGCCTCCCAAGTCATTAGTTCTGTATTATCAGAATACGGCTTACCTTGGCAACCGGAAGAAGCCGATAAAGATGTATTACAAATAGAAGCATATTATTTAGCCACTGGAGGTGAATTTTGGGTAATTGAACAGCAAAATCAAATTGTGGGTACTGCGGCCTATTATCCCATCAATCGCGGCGAAAAAGCGGTAGAAATTAGAAAAATGTACCTTTTACCAAAAGTGCGGGGTTTAGGATTAGGAAAATATTTATTACAACAACTAGAAACCGTCATTTCTTCCCGTGGGTTTGAGGAAATTTGGATTGAAACTGCTAGTATTTTAACGGAAGCTGTTAAACTGTATGAAAGTAATGGTTATCTACCAACAACAGGAGTAGAAACTACTAGATGTGATCTAGTTTATGTAAAATATCTATGATGAACATATTCCAAAATCTACTAAATCTTTTTCTCAGATCTCATTGTCCCCTGTGTCAACGTCCTACAAATAGCGAACTTTGTCTATACTGTACCAGACAAGTTCAAAGTTGTCATTGCCAAAATCCCGCTTATTTATGGAAACAACCATTACCAATATTTGTTTGGGGAAATTATGGTGGTGGTGTCAAAAGAGCGATCGCTGCATTAAAATATAAAAATCAGCCTCAAATTGGTTATCTTTTGGGACAATGGTTAGGAGAATCATGGTTATTAAATTCACCACAACCCCAAAAACAGCTTTTAGTTGTTCCTATTCCTATGCACCCGAAAAAACAAAAACAAAGAGGTTTTAATCAAGCTGCATTAATAGCTGAAGGTTTTTGTCATGTCACAGGATACAAATTAAAAGTCAATGGTTTAGAACGCATTAAAGAAACTGAAGCACTATTTAATTTATCCCCAACGCAAAGACAAGAAAATTTAACAAATGCTTTTGTTATTGGTAAAGATTTGCGTCGTTCTCCCAATATACCAATATTATTAGTGGATGATATTTATACTACTGGTGCTACTGTCAAAGCTGCTGTTAAGACACTGGAAATACATCAAATTAAAGTTTTAGGTGTAGCTGCTGTGGCCACAACAAACAAAGAAAAAAAATAAAGCTATATTAGATTAGTTACCCTGTATTTATGGGGAAAGTATTTTAATTTATGAAAAAGAATTTTGTAGTTGGTTTTAGACAAATTTTAATTATTCCTATCACATTACTAATAATAGGGATTGGCAGCAAAACAGTTTCCGCACAAAATACACAAAATAAATTATATAGTCCCATTCCTTTAACTGATTTTACAGAAATTTCTGATACTTTGTCAAACAAAGATATTCCCACAGGACAGGGAGGATTTGCCCGTGATTATGCGGTAAAATTAAACAAAGGTGATAATTTAGCGGTTGATTTATCATCGGAAAATTTCGATACCATTATTACACTATTAGCTCCCAATGGTACGACAGTTTTAGAAAATGATGATGGTCCTGAGGGTACGAGTAATTCTGTGTTATTTACCCGCATTACAGAAACGGGAATTTATATTGTTCGGGTTCGTTCTTTTGGGGAAACTGGTCTAGGGAAGTTTAAACTCAAAGTGACAAAACTGCAACCTGTGAAGTAAGTATAAAATTGTAATGTAAACGATCATTTTTATCCGAAATTTCGCACTTTATACTTTATAAAGTATAATTACCATTTTCAAAAATTATTATCAATCATGGTTAAATGATTAAGTATTAGCACTTAAAATAATTGATAAAATATGTTTTTATACACAACAATTAAATTAGATAAATATTCGTATATTACCAAATTAACTGGAGAAAGTCAGATATAATAATATAAAAAAGTCAGCTTTTTATATCATCAAGATATGCAAGAATACGACGTTATTATTATCGGTGCTGGACATAACGGCTTAGTTTGTGCAGCTTATTTACTCAAAGCAGGTTATAGTGTTCTGCTATTAGAAAAACGTCCTGTGCCTGGTGGTGCTGCTACAACTGAAGAATGTATCCCAGAAGTACCAGGGTTTAAATTTAATTTGTGTGCCATTGACCATGAATTTATTCATTTAGGTCCAGTGGTGGAAGAATTAGAACTGACAAAATACGGCTTGGAATATCTAGAATGTGACCCAGTTGTATTTTGTCCTCACCCGGACGGTAAATATTTCTTGGCACATAAGTCCTTAGAAAAAACCTGTGCAGAAATCGCTCGTTATAATCAAAGAGATGCTAAAAAATATGCCGAATTTACCAATTATTGGCAACGAGCAATTAACGCCATGACTCCCATGTTTAATGCTCCACCAAAGTCAATTATAGATATTTTTGGTAATTACAATTTCCAGCAAGTTAAAGATTTATTTTCTGTTGTCGGTTCTCCGGCGAAAAGTTTCGATTTTGTGCGAACAATGTTAAATAGTGCGGAGGATATTCTCAATGAATGGTTTGATGAAGAATTTTTAAAAGCACCCCTATCAAGATTAGCATCAGAATTAGGTGCGCCACCTTCACAAAAAAATCTTGCAATTGGGGTGATGATGATGGCTATGCGTCATCATCCTGGTATGGCTAGACCTCGCGGCGGTACGGGTGCATTGGTGCAAGCATTGGTGAAATTAGTTAATAGTAAAGGTGGGGTAATTCTCACGGAACAGCACGTAGAAAAGATTTTAATTAATGATGCTAAAGCGGTAGGAGTCAGGGTAAATGGTGGTAAGGAATTTTTGGCTAAACATGGAGTAATTTCTAATATTGATGCCCAAAGATTATTCTTACAAATGACTGAAAAAAGCGATATTGATGCAGTTGATCCTGATTTATGGGAAAGGTTAGAACGCCGCATTATCAACAATAATGAAACCATTCTGAAAATAGATTTGGCATTAGATGAACCATTGCATTTTTCCCATCATGAACATAAAGATGAATATCTGATTGGTTCAATTTTAATTGCTGATTCTATGAATCATGTTGAACAGGCTCATAATAAATGTACAATTGGCGAAATTCCCGATTCTGACCCCTCCATGTATGTGGTTATGCCCAGCGCCCTTGACCCTAGTTTAGCACCGCCGGGGAAACATACTTTATGGATTGAATTTTTCGCTCCTTATCAAATTGCTGGTGCAAAAGGTACAGGTTTAAAAGGTACGGGTTGGACTGATGAATTGAAAAATCAAGTTGCTGATAGAGTGATTGATAAATTAGCGACCTATGCCCCAAATGTGAAAAAAGCAACTATCGCTAGAAGGGTAGAAAGTCCCGCAGAATTAGGGGAAAGATTAGGAGCATATAAGGGCAATTATTATCATATTGATATGACGATGGATCAAATGATCTTTTTTAGACCTTTGCCCGAATTAGCTAATTATAAAACCCCCATTGATCATCTATTTCTAACTGGTGCTGGTACACATCCAGGTGGTTCAATTTCGGGAATGCCAGGACGCAATTGTGCGAGGGTATTTTTGCAAAATAAGCAACCATTTGGTCAGGCTTTCAAGGATGCAGGAAATTCGATTAAGTCTACAGTTAGTTCGGTTTTTGGGATTAATTAAGTAATACAAATCTCAAGTGACAATTCAGATATTTTTAGGGTGGATCAAATCTGACAAGTCTGTAATAATAAACAGATTTTCAAGAACTGACACACCCTAAATCTTTATCTAAAATTGATAAGAAACACCAATGGAAAGAACAGGATAAATATTCAACCAATTAAGGTCATCCTGTACTTTTTTCCTTTCTGCTTCGATGTTATTATTAATTTGGGTTTTTAAAGAGTTGTCTGCACCCAGAGCAAATTCAGGCGTTAACGCTATTTGCGGAGATCCGGCAAACATGACACCCAAATTTGTCGAAAAACCCCAACGTTTACCAGGTTTCACCGCATTACCCCAACCAATACCAATATACGGTGCGACACTATTGCCGAAAGAAACCTTGGTTTTAACTGATGTCAGTTGAGTTGTGGTATTATAATCTACACCATTGATATTAATTGTTCCACCATTCTTGGCTTTGGCAGTTCCTTCTATATTATTGTCCTGAAATACCAAGCCTCCAGTCAAACGGAAACCGCCATTTTTCCAAGGATGGTAGTCAGCGAGGGTGGATATATTCAACAGGTTGAGATCGGCTTTATAATCAACATCAGACAAGTTAATATCTCTACTTATACCTAAACCATTAACCCCAACTTTAGCATTAATATTAGGTGTAATAGATTTGGTGACTGTTGCACCCACACCTAATGTACTAATTTCTGGTGTAATTGCCCAACCGCGAGTTTTTGCAGAAGTTTCGCTCTTTTCTTCCGTGGGTTTAGGTTTAACTTCCTCTGGTTTTGTTACTGGTGTGGTGACAGGTTGATTAGTACAGCGGGAATTTAAAGGATAATTTTTACAAAATACATCTAGATCCAGTGGTCTTTTGGCCAGTAAATCACCAGCATTGTAAGTGAAAGTTCCTGCTTGAGGAGGAGTCTCAGTTTTTTCAGGAGTAATTGATGTGGCAATAACCTCATTTGTGACTGCTGGCTGGGTAACTAATTCTGCAACAACTTCTTTAGCAATGACCATCTGATTGATTGATGTTCCCATTGCTAAACCAACCGCGACTGTCAATACAGACGTACCGAATTTGAAATTGTTCATGATCTGATGTTTAGTAAAATTTATTTGTTACGTTATATATTATATCAAATGTGTAAAATACCAAAAAAAATATCAAAAAAATATAAAAAAAGCTCTTGCTGTGACACAAGAGCTATAAAAAGTATGATATTGTCAGTGATGAAATAGAGATGAAAACAACCTAGTCGAGGTCATTCATAAACATCACTGGTTCTGTTTCCCGGTTAATACCTTTCTCGAAACCACCAGAAGCAGCGCGGGCGCGGCCTGCGTGCCACAAGTGACCAACAAGGAAGAAGAATCCTAAAACGAAGTGTGAACAAGCTAACCAAGCGCGTGGAGACACATAGTTAAAGGAGTTAATTTCGGTAGCCACACCACCTACAGAGTTCAAAGAACCCAGTGGAGCGTGTGTCATGTATTCAGCAGCACGACGAGCTTGCCAAGGCTGAATATCGTTCTTGATTTTTTCCAAGTCAAGACCGTTAGGACCACGGAGAGGCTCTAACCAAGGACCGCGGAAATCCCAGAAGCGCATGGTTTCACCACCGAAGATGATTTCACCTGTAGGAGAGCGCATCAAGTATTTACCTAGACCGGTAGGACCTTGAGCAGAACCGACGTTAGCACCTAAGCGTTGGTCACGAATCAAGAAGGTTAAAGCTTGTGCTTGAGAAGCTTCAGGACCAGTAGGACCGAAGAATTCGCTAGGGTATGCAGTGTTGTTATACCAAACCATGACGGAGGCGATAAAGCCCATCATAGAGAGAGCGCCTAAGCTATAGGAAAGGTAAGCTTCACCAGACCAGATAAAAGCACGACGCGCCCAAGCAAAAGGCTTGGTGAAGATATGCCAAATACCACCGGAAATACAAATTAAAGCAATCCAGATGTGACCGCCAATAACATCTTCCATGTTATCAACGCTGATAATCCAGCCTTCGCCACCGAAGGGAGCTTTCAAAAGATAACCGAAGATAATCGCTGGGTTAAGTGTGGGGTTAGTAATTACACGCACATCACCACCACCTGGAGCCCAGGTATCATAAACTCCACCGAAGAACATAGCCTTCAGCACTAACAACAACGCACCACAACCTAAAATAATCAGGTGGAAGCCGATGATGTTGGTCATCTTGTTTTTGTCTTTCCAGTCATAACCAAAGAAAGAAGAATATTCTTCTAAGGTTTCAGGACCGCGAACGGCATGATAAATACCACCAAAACCTAAAACGGCGGAGGAAATAAGGTGAAGTACACCAGAGACGAAATAGGGGAAGGTGTCAATAACTTCACCACCTGCACCAACGCCCCAACCAAGTGTGGCGAGGTGAGGGAGAAGAATCAAGCCCTGTTCGTACATGGGCTTTTCGGGAACGAAGTGAGCAACTTCAAATAAGGTCATTGCTCCAGCCCAGAAGACAATCAAACCAGCATGGGCTACGTGAGCGCCAAGTAGTTTACCAGATAAGTTGATTAAACGGGCGTTACCAGACCACCAAGCGAAACCGCTGGATTCTTGGTCGCGTCCACCACTAATGACTCTATTAGAGAGCGTTACCACGTGGTAATACCTCCTCGGGGAATATAAATTGTTCGTGGGGTTGATCTTGAGGAGCCATCCAAGCGCGGATACCCTCATTCAGTAAAATGTTTTTGGTATAGAAAGTTTCAACCTCTGGGTCTTCTGCTGCCCGTAATTCTTGGGAAACGAAGTCATAAGCCCGCAAGTTTAATGCTAAACCTACAATACCAACGGCACTCATCCACAAGCCTGTAACTGGTACAAACAACATGAAGAAGTGTAACCAACGTTTGTTGGAGAAAGCAATCCCGAAAATCTGTGACCAGAAGCGGTTTGCTGTCACCATGGAGTAGGTTTCTTCAGCTTGGGTGGGATTAAAGGCGCGGAAGGTGTTTGAGCCTTCGCCGTCTTCAAATAGGGTGTTTTCTACTGTTGCACCATGAATGGCACAAAGTAAAGCTCCACCTAAGATA
>NZ_KE384700.1:0-7674 GCF_000426925.1 Dolichospermum circinale AWQC310F
GGGTTAGGGGGTGGGGTGCTTGCAAAATCTTATCCAACCATTCCAGCAACCGGGGATTACCATCAGCTAACCTCCGCGCTTGAGATTTCAACGCCTCATCTACCTGAGATGTTGCCTTAAAAGCCACAAGACGACTACACTTTTTTCTTAAATCTGCCCCTCTCATTCCCTCCAACGGCTGTTTATAGAAATACTGCAACTGGCTAAATTCAAAGTCATAACGACAGGTGAGAATTAAACGGTGATTTGTATATGTTTCCCGAATTGCCCAAACCAAAGCTGTTAAAACCTCTACTGCTGCTGTTTTCAGGACAAAGCTATCTTGACGAGGTTCTAAATTCTCCTCAAAATCATCCAACACCAACAAAAACGGCTTTTCCCCAGCGTCCGACAATTGCTGAAATACCCGCTTTAACCTAAATTTCAATTCCTCATCAGGATTTTGTAGCTGTTTGCGTTGTTCGTTATCATCCAACTTGTCCACCAACCGACTAACTAAACTCGGTTCATCAATTCTCCCCACCAAGACAACACGCTGAAAATTCGGGAGTCGGTCACAAAGTCTAGCTGCTAAACTACTTTTACCCAAACCACCCATGCCATAAATTAACACCCCTATTTCTTCAGTTGATTGTATCAGCGTCCTTAAACAACTTTGCAACTGACGACGACGACCCACAAAACTTTCACGGGTGCAGACTTTTGTTTTTTGAGTTACAGGATCTAAAAATTCGGTGCTAACAGAAAGCGGTGGTGCTGGTTTCCTTCCCGCAGTCCGCAATGGAGTCACCAATTCCCCTGGTAAACTATCGGCTGCATATAATCGCAATAAATGCCAATCCCGCGCCTTGTTTTTGATTAATGTTTTATAGGTTCTGGCAACCGTTTCGGTGATTTGCCCTCCGGCTGCTAATTCTTTATATAATGTCGCTGCTGCTTCCGTTGCATCAGATTCTAAAACTTTTTGTCCCCATCCCAAAACGGCTTTTGCACCTGCTTTTAGTAATTCTTCTGCCATTGAAGGGACTGAACCATAATTATCATCTTTACTTCCAGCTTGTCCAGTGCGACAACCAGACAGGAAAATCAATTTGGGGATTCGGAATTGTAGTGCTTCTTTAATATCTTCTGCACTCGCATAAAAAGCTTCTCCGGTTTCCGTTTCGGTAATGAATTGGGGTTGTCCGTTGGTAATTGTGGCATGACCGGTAATATGGAAAATATCAAAATAATCTTGACCGTAATCATTCACTAAATAACCCAACTCGGATAAACAACCGCTTTCTTCTACTGTCAAAGCTAAAGGTTGTCTTCCTGTGTCTTCTAAAATTCGTGCTTCTTCTGCTTCATAATCTAATACAGGTTCTACTCCTTGGGGGGAAGTAGCCATAAATAAAACTTGCAAAGCCCGGTTTTCTGGGGTTTTCTCCACAGACAATGTTTTCACAGAGTCCGATGATACCCACCGGACGGGAATAATTGACCGTTGAACGAGAAAGGTTTTACCATCGTGCAGGACTTCCCAAGGTAAATGGGCGAGTCTTTTCGCCGCAGCAATGGCTAAAATGATTCCTTGACCCTGATGTTGATGTTGATTGATGAGGTTTTGTAACCATCTGTCACTCCCATCTAACCAGTTATACAGCCGTAACCCTGTGACTGCGTAATCTTCCGCATAAGAGGAAACGTAATAATCTATTTCTGCTAACTCGATTAAATCGGTAATTTCGCTCAGGGAGAGTGTGCGTTTTTCGTATTTGTTGTAATTATCAGTAAAGTACCGTAACTCTACATAATTACCGTCAACGGCTTTTAGGTCAAGGTGAAGAATCTGCACGTTATGATTCTAAAATTTGGCGAATTTGTTCAATTGTAGCATTTTCTAACAACAATCGTCTACCGTTTCGGCCGACAATCAGAACTTTAGCAATCTTTTTACCAGACTGTTTTTGTTTATACTCTTGATACCATTTGCGGATTTGTTCAGCAATGGCCACAGTTCCACCCACAAGACCAACTATAGTGGCTATAGTGGTAATTACTGCCTCTTTTTTCACGTCTTCTGAATTTACGATATAGTTACCAGTTATACCCTCAATTGCCAAAAGTTCTTTTGTGGCTGTAATTGCGTCTTCACCTTCAATAGCAAATTGAATTTCTGTCATAAATTTACCTAAAAATACCTAATTTTTATTCCTATTGCTCACTACTTTAAAATATTTCCCATACCAACAGCAGAAGCAGTTTAGGTATTTACAACTTTTGCATATTGTGACTAAGAGGATCAAAATCTCTAGGAAATTTGGTACTTTCATCATAATATGCACCATGTAAATTCGCTCCGTAGAACTTAGTATAATGCAGTCTAGCACCTCTAAGATTTGCTTCAGTTAAATTAACACCAGATAAATTCGCTCTAGTCAAATTGGCCTGGGCTAAATTCGCTCTACTCAAATTCGCTCCCCACAGTTTAGCTTTAGCTAAATTTGCTTCGCTTAAATCTGCTCCCCATAGATTAATTCCTGGTAAATAAGCATTAATTAGTTTAGCTTTGACTAGTTTAGCCGAAACGAAATATCTTTCTCCCGCAGCATAACGTCGTTTTAGTTCCTCAGTGTCCATATCCTGTTAACCTAATTGAGTAACAAAACCTCTATCTCCACAATATACTCCCTGTCAATCAATTTTGGATTTTGGATTTTGGATTTTCCTCTTCTTAAAAAGAGGCTTGTAAATGTGCAATTAAAGTCAAACTTCTAGTAGTTATAAACAAGAAAAACGCCTGAGTTTTTTCTAACCCAAGCATTCCCCGTATAACTTTATACTACTTTACTAATTTTGTGACATTTTAGACTCGCAACTCAAATAACAGGAAGTATAAGCAGCGCGAGGGAAGTTGTAACAAGTATCAAGTAAAGTGGTATCACTCCTTGCATTTACTAACTATACTTGTTCGAACACCAAACAGCTAGTGTAGAGAGTGACACTTTCTTAACTGACACCAAGTGTTCTCTAAATAACTTTAACTTCGATTTAAGAGTCTTTGGCTATCAGTAATTTTTACATTGTCAAAAGTTTACATACTTCAGCGTCGGTTGTTTGCTGAAAATCCTCGTACCAAATCCCAATTGCATACAAATTGGCTGGTGTTATTACTGATATAACCTGATCTACCTCTGCTTTTAATTCTTCACAAGTAGATACCGCCGCCACGGGAACAGCTACTACAAGCTTCTGGGGTTGTTGTTTTTTCAATGTAGCGATCGCTGCTCGGATAGTAGCACCCGTAGCAATACCATCATCAACTAAAATAATAGTACGATTTTTTACTTTTACTGGAGGGCGATTACCGCGATAAGCGTGGTTACGCCGGTCTAATTCTCGTATTTCCACTGCTACTACTTCATCAATAGTTGCTTGGGAAATCTGCAATGAATCTACGACATTCTCATTCATAACACGGACTCCTCCGGTCGCAATAGCCCCCATGGCCAATTCCTTATGTCCAGGTACACCTAGTTTCCGCACCAAGCAGATATCCAAGGGTGCATTAAGTTCCTTTGCTACCTCATAAGCTACAGGTACACCGCCACGGGGAAGACCTAATACTAAAATATCAGGACAATGGGCATATTCTGTTAACCGAGCAGCTAACAGTTTTCCTGCTTGCGTGCGGTTACGGAACTTTTGCAGCATATTATTATACCTCATCATGAAAATAAGTCTCTAATTGAAGCTAGAAATTTGATCGTTAATCCCGTAATGACACTATAAAGACAAAATTCCCCCTCTAATTTGAGGGTAGCAATAAAATCCGAGGAATTGTTAAATCAAATTACCAACCAAAACTTTATTAGAGGTTTTATTCTTAAATTTTATCTCAATTTTTTGAGCTAAACTAAAGAGAGTGGGATGATCTCTGGTAGTAAGTTCTCTAAATTACACATCTACATAACTCCAGTAAAAATGTCTGAAGATGCCCATAAATCACCTGAAATCCAAGAAGTAATTGGATTAAAGCCGCAACACTTTGCTGACTTAGTTAGAGCCGCACAATTAATTTTTGACCCGACTGCGGGAGTTACCGGCAGAAATGTTAAAATTGATTGGCAGGATTTTGGTATTCCTAGAAATATAGAAGATAATCTCAGAATTATCGGGGAAGAATTTCAATATGCTTCTCCCCATGTTTCTGCTGATATTATTTGGGGTAAATTAACTACGGAAACTCGAATTTGGTTTCTGAAAAATAAAGATCAATTGTGGCAATTTGAAGAAATTTTACCTGCACTTGACGAAGATTAACTATTGCCAAAAATATCTTGATCAAGTAGGATATATATATTTTCTATCCTACTTGTTTATTAGAAGAGAATGTTGAAAAAAATTGCCAATACACAGGTTTTAGTAGTTGGGTTATTTTTGATGTTTCCATTAATAATATCGGGTTTAAATAACTCTGATATTGCTTTAGCCGCAAGTAAACAAAAATATAGTAATTCAATTACTAATCAGCCAATAGTTGTTAATAAAACTGAATTTGGGGTCAGGATAATTAACTCATCAGGAAAGGTCAATTTTTTCCCAACAACTACCGTTCCCTTAAAAGAAGGTGATGCTTATGGTTGGAGAATTACACTTGATAAATATTCGGGTAAAGTCCAATGGAGAGAAGTTTTAACTTTACCAAAACCTCCCGATACTTGGATCACAGAAAATCGTGAAAATCTCTCCATATCAAAAGACGGAAAAACGGCAACTTCGACCCGAATGCAAACACCTATTAATGGTGTGATTGAAAATTTCTGGACTATTTCTCCTGGAGATCCTTTAGGTAAACATCAAATACAAGTTTATATTGATGAGCGTTTGCTTGCTACTTTTGAATTTGAAATAGTCCCATTTTAAAATGACCATTTTGTGATAAATGTAAATAAAGGCTCTTGTTTATCAACTAATTATGTCAATCTCATCTTACATTTTTCTAGCTGGTGCAAGTCGGGGTGTTGGCCAAGAAATCGCTAAATATTTGACAGCACAGGAAATTCAAGTTAAAGCACTTGTGAGAACAGAAACCGCTGCTGTAGAACTAAAAGCAATGGGTATTCATCCAGTTTTAGGAGATGCTTTAAATGCGGCAGATGTTGAACAGGGAATGTTAGGAAATGAACCTATTCAAGCGGTTATCAGTACATTAGGAGGTTTACCGACAGATGATATCAAACCCGATTATATCGGTAATAAAAACCTGATTGATGCCGCAGTTAAAGCGGGAGTAAAAAAGTTTATTTTGGTAACTTCTATTGGGAGTGGTGATAGTGTGGTAGCTTTACCTCCCCAAGCTTTAGCCGCACTCAAACCAGTTTTAATTGAAAAAGAAAAGGCTGAACAATACCTGATTTCCAGCGGACTGAACTATACAATTATTCGTCCTGGTGGTTTAAAATCTGAACCTGCTACCAACAACGGAATTTTAACTGAAAATCCTCAAATTGTGGGGACTATTCATCGTGCGGATGTTGCTGCATTAGTTTGTCGTTGTTTAAATTCTCCTAATTCTGATCAGAAGATATTATCAGCCATAGATCGAAATATGGTATATCCAGGATTACCGGAATTTGTGGAATTTAATTTAGATTAGGGATTTTTGAAAAATACAGGGGTTTCCGCTCTTATGAGGTACATCTTAAGCCCCCTCCTCGCACCCCCCTCAATCCCCCCCCTGCGGGGGGGAGAAAAGGATAAACTTTTGATATTGGAGGGGGTTGGGGGTGGGGTTCTTGTACCTCATAACATCAGGAAGTGCTGTAAATCATCTAATTTATTAATTTATTAGGGTGTGTTAAAGTTGAAGATAACACACCCTATAGTTGAGGATCTTTTTTTAATTGTCAGTTCCTTAGTTATTATTGATGTTGAGGACGGAGGACTAAAGTCCTCACTACTAACTAACTACTAACTAAATTTAAACAGAAAATACTACTCGAAAACCACAAATTCGTAAACCACCGTCTGCTTCATTCCAACTTCTACTAGCGCTGCGACAAAGTTCCGCGTTAAAATTCCACGCACCACCCCTTAAAACTCGACGATGTTGATCACCACCATTTTCCCAGACACTACCATCTATAGGCGCTCCATGATAGTTATTATGCCAAGGATCGGCACACCATTCCCATACTAAACCGTGCATATCATATAAACCAAAAGCATTTGCAACTTCAAAATAACCAACATTTGTTGTTTGTTTACGAAATTTACTTTTTCGTTCTCCAACATAAGTATCACTACCACTACAGTTAATTAAATCGGAGGTAATTGTTTCTCCAAAATGAAAAGATGTGGTAGTTCCTCCACGACAAGCATACTCCCATTCTGCTTCACTAGGTAGACGATATTCTCTACCAGTTTTAATTTTTAATCTAGCACAAAATTCTACAGCTTCATACCAAGAAACATTTTCTACTGGCAGATTTGTACCTTTAAATTTCGAGGGGTTGGGATGTAATTCTTGTTGAACTTTTGGTAAAGCTGCTACTATTCTCCATTGTGCTTGAGTAATAGGATATTTAGCCATAAAAAAAGATGGAACTATTACTTGATGTTGGGGACGTTCATCACTATCACCTTCACAAACAGGAGAACCCATGATAAAAGTCCCATTAGGAATTGATACCATTTCTAAAGTTGTATTTCGGCCTAATTCTTCATGAAAATATTTAGAATTACGTCTATCACGGTTAACTTCTCTCCCAGTAGTGTCTAGAGTAATGACATAAAAATCAAAGTTATACAAAGGAGGTAATGGAACAATAATTTTGGTGGGAGGTGGTGGAGGTAATGGTGTTAATGGTGGTTTAGAAACAGGGGGGAATTTAATAGCAACGGGAGATTTAGCAAAATTCAAATCATGTAAAACATCCATTGCTGACTGATATCTATCACTAGCAAAATGTTGGAGTAATTTATCTAAAATTTGCCTAAATTCATCACTAATAGTAATTCCTTTAAGTTGTAACCGTTCTTTCCATAACCATTTAGCATTCATAGCATCATAAAGATGATCTTTTAGTTGTCCATAATCATCTTGTAATGGTAAATCTTGAGTTAATAACCGCACACAAGTTACACCCAAAGCATATAAATCACTTGCTTGACAAGCAAACCCGGCCATTTGTTCCGTTGGTGCATAACCGAGAGTATAAATAGCTGTTGCTTGTCTAGCTAGACTAGTTTGAGTAACTTGTTTTGCACCACCAAAATCAATTAAGACAGGTTTTTTATCACTATCTCGACGAATAATGTTTTCTGGTTTAATGTCGCGGTGAATCACATTGTGTTTGTGAACAAAATCTAAAACTGGTAATAAATCAGTCAAAAGTTGACGAACTTCTATTTCACTATAAGCTTGATTTTGCAGTTCTTCTAGAAGAGTTTTACCAATTATAAATTCCTGCACTAAATACAAACTAGAACCTTGTTCAAAATAAGCCAAAAGTCGCGGAATTTGGGAATGATTTTCTCCCAAATCATACAATCTAAAAGCTTCTTCTTTAAAAAATTCCGCAGCTTTAGCACGTTGTCCAGTTCCCTGAACTTGGGGAAAAAATTGCTTAATTACACAAGGTGCATTCAGTCTATCTACATCTTCAGCAGCGTAGGTTCTGCTAAACC
>NZ_KE384700.1:7684-23703 GCF_000426925.1 Dolichospermum circinale AWQC310F
CCTTCACCTAATAATCTTAAAACCCGGTAACGGTTTCGCAGCATTTCCCCAAAGTTACTTTCTTGACAACTTTGGCAAAATTTAGAGGTTTTCGGATTAAAGGGGTTAGAACAATTGGGATTTTGACAAATTTGCATAAATGTTAAGAAAATAGCATCTTGTCCAAATTTCCAATATTATTAAATTGTCAAACCCGTATTGATTCCTATTACTAGAAATCAGTCAAGGACTAAACAAGTTTGCTTGGAGAAACTTAAAAATCTCAAAATTTAAAACAAAATTGAAAACTGAATTAACTACAAAAATGCCCTTATACCAGCGCACAGATTCCCATTATAAATAATAATACAAATACAAAATTCAGATTACGTGGAGATTTGAGGATTCTTCTTATTAATAAATAACACCCTCAGCATCATAAATCTGTATTCTTTGTTGCTGAGTTCAGTCATAAAAGGTAAAAATTCCATCTCTCAAACTAGGTGCTCTCTGTGTGAGCTAAAATCATCATCAAGGGTGGAAAACCCACCCTGATAAATAATCAATCTTTAGGAATATTTAGGAATATTTAGGAATATTTAGACTTCACAAATTAACTCACCGGCTTTTTTAGTAAAACGACTGTTTTCTCGATAATCTACCCGACAGTCTATAACTGCTGGTACATCTTGAGCGAGCGCTTCTTTAAGTATGGGAACTAAATCTGTAGCACATTCAACTCGATAACCTTTTAATCCCATACTTTCAGCAAATTTGACAAAATCAGGATTACCAAAATGAACAAAAGATGAGTTACCTTTACCAAATTGATTTTCTTGTTTCCACTCAATTAAACCATAGCCACCGTCATTAAAAATCAGAGTCACGAAGGGAGTTCCCACTCGCAAAGCTGTTTCTAATTCTTGACAATTCATCATAAAACCACCGTCACCAGTTGCAGCGACAACTTTACGATTTGGATAGACTAATTTTGCGGCCAATGCACCAGGAATAGCAATACCCATAGCCGCAAAACCATTAGAAATAATGCAAGTATTGGGACTATGACAATGATAATGTCTAGCAATCCACATTTTATGTGCGCCAACATCAGAAATCACAATATCATCTGGTCCCATAACCTGCCGCAAATCATAAATTAATTTTTGCGGTTTAATGGGAAATTGATCATCTTGGGCATATTCTTCATAATCAGCCCGAATATTAGGACGTAAGCTGATAGAATAGGGATTGGGTTTATTTTGTCTATCTGCTAATTTTAAGATCTCATTCAGGGAATCAGAAATATCTCCTACTACTTCCAATTTGGGAATATAACTACTGTCAATTTCTGAAGACGTTGCTGCAATATGAATAATAGGAATTGTCCCTTCAGGATTCCATTTTTTAGGAGAAAATTCAATTAAATCATAACCAATAGCTATGACTAAATCTGAATTATCAAAGCCGCAGGTGATAAAATCTCGTTGTTGTAATCCCACAGACCAAAGTGCTAAAGGATGAGTGTAGGGAATCACACCTTTACCCATAAAAGTATTCACAACAGGAATATTCATTTGGGTAGCAAATTGTGTTACTGCGTCGCTAGATTGGGCGCGAATTGCACCATTTCCTACTAAAATGATGGGATTAACTGCTTGGGAAATTACGGCAGATGCGGCGCGAATACTGGCAAAGGAAGCATAGGTTTTTTCACTATTATCCTTATTTAAGGGTTTGCCTTCTACGGGCATGGCGGCTATATTTTCCGGTAAATCAATGTGAACAGCACCGGGTTTTTCTGTTTGCGATCGCTTGAAGGCTTTTCTGACGACTTCTGGTGTAATACTTGGTCTAACAATCTGTTTATTCCACTTAGTAACGGGGGCAAACATAGCCACTAAATCCAAATATTGATGAGATTCAATGTGCATTCTATCTGTTCCTACCTGGCCGGTAATTGCCACTAATGGCGCACCATCTAGATTAGCATCTGCCACCCCTGTCATTAAATTAGTTGCCCCAGGACCAAGAGTAGAAAGACAGACTCCGGCTTTTCCTGTTAACCTACCATAAACATCGGCCATGAATGCAGCACCCTGTTCATGACGGGTAGTAATAAATTGAATTGATGATTTTTTTAAAGCTTCTAAAACGTGCAAATTTTCTTCTCCAGGAAGTCCAAAAACATATTGAACTCCTTCGTTTTCTAAACACTGTACTAATAATTCTGCGGTATTCATAAGTTTGGTAATTGGTGATTACTATTTCACTAAATTTCTAAGTTTCTAATAACGAACCACAGAGGCACGGAGAACACAGAGAGAAAATACTATGTTCCCTTTACTTGACCCAAATAGTTTTTACATTGACAAATTCATGTAAGCCTTGAATACTTAATTCTCGTCCGTAGCCAGAACGTTTAATGCCACCAAAAGGTAAACGGGGATCAGATTTGACCATGCTGTTAATAAATACTGCCCCGGCTTCGATTTCTTGAATTAGGCGATTTTGTTCTTCTGTATTTGTTGTCCATGCACTTGCACCTAAACCAAAGGGAGTATCATTAGCTAATTTAATCGCAGTGTTGATATCAGGAACTCGGAATAATAATGCCACAGGACCAAAAAATTCTGCTTGGGCAATTGGTGTATCTACGGGAACATCTATGATAATTGTTGGTGGGTAAAAGTTCCCCGACATTTCTGTTAAAGGATGTCCACCTGTGAGGATTTTACCGCCACTTTCGACGGCTTTTTTAACTTGTTGGTCTAATTCTTGGAGAATATTAGAAGTTGCTAATGGTCCTAAATCTGTATCTAGGTTCATGGGATTACCAATTTTTAGAAATTGGAATTTTTCTAACAGTAATTTTTGAAATTTATCAGCAATAGCATCAGCAATAATAAAGCGTTTGGCTGCAATACAAGATTGTCCGTTATTCAACATTCTCGCTGTCACCGCAGTAGAAACTGCTGTTTCTAAATCAGCACTTTCTAAAACTATAAATGGGTCACTTCCCCCCAATTCTAAAACAGTTTTTTTGATTTGTTTCCCAGATGCAACAGCGAGGGATATCCCTGCTGGTTCACTACCTGTTAAAGTAGCGGCTTTAACTCGATCATCAGCCATTAAATCAGCAACTTCATCTGCACCGATTAATAATGTTTGAAATACACCACCAGGAAAACCAGCGCGATGAAAAATATCTTCAATTGCTAATGCACACTGTGGTACATTAGAAGCGTGTTTGAGTAGGCCTACATTGCCCGCCATCAGTGCTGGTGCTGCAAACCGGAAAACTTGCCAAAAAGGAAAATTCCAGGGCATGACGGCGAGAATCACCCCTAAAGGCTGATATTTTACAAAACTATGACTAGCATCGGTTTTGATGGTGACATCAGCCAGAAAACTGGCAGCATTTTCGCCATAATAACGACAAACAAGGGCGCATTTTTCGATTTCAGCAATGGCAGCTTTTAATGGTTTACCCATTTCCAAAGTCATTAATTTCCCTAAATCTGCCTTTTCTTGGTCTAAAATAGTCGCTGCTTGTTCTAACCAGTGAGACCTCTCTAAAAAACTTGTTTGACGGTATTCTTGAAAAGCCTTTCCTGTTAAATCTAATTTAGCAGCAATTTCCATTTTTTGTAACGGCTCAAAAATTTTCAGTGTTTCCCCGGTATAGGGGTTAATAGTAGCTATAGCCATTATCTGACCTCTGAATAAAAAAATAGTCTCAATAATTCGTAATTTAATTATTCTCTATTCTTTGTTGCCTATCATTTATGATCTAACACATTCATAACTCATATTTTAGACATTTTGGCTGAAAAATATTCACAAGCTCAACAGCAAATTAACAGTTACATTGGTGGTAATTCTAAAGGAATACTCCCCAATAATCCTTTCCGAAAATCGGTGATCATTTGTCTAGCTGTACGTTCTATGTCTCCTTTGTAGCGATGTTCTGCTAAAGCTTGTAAATACGCTTCCCCTGTGTGGATAACAGAGTCAAGATCATATCGTGTTAGTAATGGATGGGGTGGTAAAAATTTTGGGTATGTTTCCTGAAGTTCATTAAGTATATCTACGAATACAGCGGCGATGAGTTGGTTATCATAGGATGCTTCACCGATATCATCACAAATGGCTAATTTCACTCCTGCGGCTTGGCTATCGAGTCGAGCAGGGATGACACCCGGTGCATCTAATAATTCTAGCTGATCCGAAATTCTGACCCATCGTAGTTGACGGGTAACACCAGGACGAGCAGCACTTTCTACCACTCGTTTACCTATGAGACGGTTAATTAGAGCCGATTTACCAACATTGGGAAAACCAATAACCACAGCACGAACGGGACGGGGTAACATTCCTCGCTCTTGACGACGTTTGTTAAGTTCTATACCTGCGCTTTGGGCGGCTTTGGCGATCGCTGTAATTCCCTGTCCATGTTGAGCATCGGTAAAATATGGAACTTCACCCTGATTTTTAAACCACTCTATCCAGCGCGATCGCACCTGTGGTAAAATCATATCTACTCGGTTAAGTACCAGTATCCGCGTTCTTGTTCCCACCCATTCATTCATTTGTGGATGGTTTGTTGCTAGGGGAATACGAGCATCTCGTACTTCTAAAATCACATCTACCCGTTTTAGCTGTTCTTTGAGATTCTTTTCAGCTTTGGCGATGTGTCCAGGATACCATTGGATTAGATTTAATTTGTAGTTTTGTGTAATAGACATTTATTGTTCGTTGTCAGTTGTCAGTTGTCAGTTGTTCGTTGTCAGTTGTTAGTTGTCAGTTGTCAGTTGTTCGTTGTCAGTTGTTCGTTGTCAGTTGTTCGTTGTCAGTTGTTCGTTGTCAGTTGTTCGTTGTCAGTTGTCAGTTGTCAGTTGTCAGTTGTCAGTTGTCAGTTGTTCGTTGTCAGTTGTCAGTTGTCAGTTGTCAGTTGTTCGTTGTCAGTTGTCAGTTGTCAGTTGTTCGTTGTCAGTTGTTCGTTGTTAGTTGTTCGTTGTCAGTTGTCAGTTGTCAGTTGTCAGTTGTTCGTTGTCAGTTGTTCGTTGTCAGTTGTTCGTTGTCAGTTGTTCGTTGTCAGTTGTTCGTTGTCAGTTGTCAGTTGTCAGTTGTTCGTTGTGACTAATAACTTCCCATATTAGTATTAGTTAGATTGATGTAAAATTAATCTGTTACCATCGGGGTCATAGGCGTAAATTTCTCTACCGTAGGAAGCGGTATAAATTATTCCCAGTGGAGGATAGCCTAAAGATGTCAAGTAAGATATGGCGCTTTCTAAATTATTGACTTCTAAACACAAACTTAGAGGACTTTGGGAATTAGTGACAAATTCTGCTGCGTTAACTGGTTTGGGTTGAAAAATACCTAATTTTAAACCAGGGATTTCAAACTCAGCATAAATACGAGGAATGAGTTTTTTTGGTTCTTGTTCTAGTAATTGAGTATAGAAATTAACGATACAGTCAAAATTAACTGTGGCTATGGTGATGATGATACTATTATATTGCATATTTAGGAGTTGCTGAAGAAATAACGTCTTTGGGTTTGAGGACTTATTTGCTGGAAGTGATAATTATTTTAATAATATGATGATCAAAACTGAGTTAATTAAAACTTAGGCAAGTGTCACAAAAAATTATCATAGTTACCAAGAAGAAAACAATCTTATCAAAGTTTCAAGCAGTCACTAGTTGAGTTAAATGCTTGAGAACACGCAATACATCATATAATTCATTGCCAGGATTACGCATTAAGAAACCTTTTGACAAAGAATAACGGGTAGGTTTTCCTTTGACTAATTTCACAAAAATAAACTCGCTACCTGTAGCAATCATCCCAAAACTAGGTTGATCATGATAGGGATTACCTAACATATATGATAAAATTTGCGCTAGTCCTTCTTCAATAGAAAATGAAGCTTTTTTTGACTCAATAATCATCACCCATAATTGATTTTTTAAAACTAAACTATCCATTCTCCCTTTAATAATTACATTTTCATCTGGTACAGCAATATCTATAGATTCTTCCGATTTTACATAGAAAGGAGATAGGTAAAAATCACCGATAAAAAGTATTGGATCTACAATTGCCATTCTGACAATATCTTCTAGTAATGGTGGATAATTGAGAAGATTCAAATAACCAGCTTTTACTTTGTCTAAAAGTTGTTTATCTAAATCTGTAATTTCTGGTAATCCTGCTTGCCATTCCCAGAAAAATTGTCCATCTAAAACTAACTCAATGCCAAAATTATCAATTAAGTAGCGTAAATTAATATCTTTTGCTGGGAGTGTTTGTGTCATTATTTGGTTGGTGATTGGTAATAAGAAGCAATATTTAATATTTTATTGGCAACCGCTATAATCATTTAATGCTTGTTTTAATTCCTCCACTAGCTGGAAATATCATCATATACTTGGTATTATGGGAATTTATTGATCTCAATATTTACCGCTGGTGAAGGAAAAAGAATTTAAAAAAAGGCAAATATAGAAGAGAATTATGGGATATCCTGAGATCAATAGAACAGATATTCGCCAAATTAAAGTAGAATGAAGCTGGCAGAAAGAGTAAGTAGGGTAACACCTTCCATCACCTTAGCCATTACAGCTAAAGCTAAGGCCATGAAGGATAAGGGTATAGATGTTTGTAGTTTTAGTGCTGGAGAACCGGATTTTGACACCCCAGCGCACATTAAAGCCGCAGCCTCAAAGGCTTTGGCTGAGGGTAAAACTAAATACGGTCCAGGCGCAGGAGAACCAAAGTTAAGGGAAGCGATCGCTCGCAAGCTAAAAAATGATAATGGTCTTAATTATAAGCCAGAAAATGTCATTGTCACCAATGGTGGTAAACATTCTCTTTACAATTTAATTGTAGCGCTGATTGATATTGGTGATGAGGTAATTATCCCCGCTCCATACTGGTTAAGTTACCCCGAAATGGTAACTTTAGTCGGTGGGAAGTCAGTGATTGTAGAAACAGACGCTTCTACAGGGTACAAAATCACCCCAGAACAACTGAAACAGGCAATTACCCCAAAAACTAAGTTATTTGTCCTTAACTCCCCTTCCAACCCCACGGGGATGGTATACACGGCGGCGGAAATTAAGGCTTTAGCACAGGTAATAGTTGATGCAGATATCTATGTGGTTTCTGACGAGATCTATGAGAAGATTCTCTATGACGGTGCAGAACATATCAGTATTGGTGCTTTAGGTGAAGAGATTTTTAACCGGACTTTAATCAGTAACGGTTTTGCTAAAGGTTACGCAATGACGGGTTGGCGCTTGGGTTACTTAGCAGGACCTGTAGAAATTATTAAGGCCGCTAGTACCATCCAAGGACATAGTACCTCAAATGTGTGTACTTTTGCTCAATATGGAGCGATCGCTGCTTTGGAGGGTTCTCAAGACTGTGTAGAGGAAATGCGTCAAGCCTTCGCTAAACGTCGTCAAGTCATGTTAGACAGACTCAACGCTATTCCTGGTTTGAGTACCGCTAAACCCGACGGTGCTTTTTACCTATTCCCAGACATCAGCAAAACCGGCTTAAAATCCCTGGAATTTTGTGACGCATTATTAGCAGAACATCAAGTTGCAGTTATTCCGGGCATAGCTTTCTGTGCTGATAATAACATTCGTCTTTCCTATGCTACGGATTTGACGACCATTGAAAAGGGAATGGATAGATTAGAGAAATTCGTGCTTTCTCGTATCTAATTAAGTGATTATACAGAATTAATCTCAGGTTGCATAGGATAATTTATCTGACAAGACCGACGCTTTCAGAACCAAGAGAGGAGTTTGGGAAATGTATTAATCTTTATCTGCGGCTAATAATTCTGGATATTTGATTCTATGCAGCCTGATATTAACTTGGTAATAAACCCATTTCCTGTAAACCCTGATGAATTCGTTGTGCTTCTTCAGGGTTATGCAATTCATGGAGAGAAATAGCATATTCAAAAGCTTCTAAACTAGCGGAAACATGACCAATTTTCAACAACACAACCCCCAAATTTTGATAAGCTTCTGCATAATCAGGATTGAGATTAATAGCATGATTATAGCAATCAATAGCCAGGGAAAATAATCCCATAGCTTTACATACCATCCCCAAATTATAATAACCAATTACGAAATTAGGATCAATTTTGATAGCTGTTTCATAGGCAATTTTTGCTGCTGGTAAATCTCCAAGATTTTTTAATAAATTTCCCAAATTATTATATCCTCCTAATTTTAGAAGTGGATAAATAGGTAATTTTACCGCAGCTTGATAATGATGAATTGCTGAGGATAGATCTTGTAAATGTGTATAACCAATTCCCAAATGATAATGTAATTCATATACGATATCATAATTTATATCTTGATTAACTTCATTAGTAATTAATTGATTTAACCCTCGATTTAATAAATCCATACCTTGATTAATTTTGTGATTATGCACATACAAAGCGCCCAATTTACTACAAACATAAGCGTCATGGGGATGATTTGCAAAAAATTCCTCCATTGCGGCTGCGGCTTTAGAATATTTATGCAGTGCATTAATCACAGATTTTTGATAACCAGTATGGAGAATTGCTACCCCTGGTAAATAACCAACTTCCCAAGATGGTTCTTGAGTTAAAATTGTCGTCACACTATCATCAATTAAAGCATGATAAGGGCGATCAAAATATATATTTGGATGATTACGAAATAGTCGAGAAACCAGAGAATAAGGTGATTGTGTAGAACCAACTTCTTGACGTACTAAATTAATAACAAGATATTCTTTCTTCAGAAGAACCAATTTAAGTAAAGGAATAATTTCCGAGGTTAAAGTTTCATCAGCATCTAAAACCAAAATCCAATCACCCGTCACATATTTTAAAGCCTGATTTCGAGCCGAACTAAAATTATTATTCCAAGTAAAATAATAAACCTTAGCTCCAAATTGTTCAGCAATTTGAGGAGTTTTATCAGTTGAACCCGTATCGAGAACCACAATTTCATCAACAAAACCTTTCACACTTCCCAAACACCTTGGTAGAGTAGTTTCTTCGTTTTTAACAATCATACACAGGCTAATTTTCATCTCTTAAAACCATGGTATTTACAAAGTAAACCAAGAATACAAATTCTCTCTGGTTTGTATTTATTAAAAAACATTTTCTGAAAAAACATATTTAAACAGGATGGAAATAATCATAAATATCTTGCGCTAACCGGGAACCAATTCCGGGAACTTCGGTTAATTGTGTAAATGTCGCTTGACGAATATAATCAACGGAGCGAAAATGAGCTAATAGTAACTTTTGTCTATGTTGTCCTAAACCTGGAATTTCATCTAAACGAGATCGTTTTAATTGATCACTTCTTTGTTGACGATGAAAACTCACAGCAAATCTATGGGCTTCGTCTCGTAATCTTCTTAATAATTGTACTCCTGGTTGTTCTGGATGAGTTTTTAAAGGTTGAGATGAATTTGGTAAAAAGATTTCTTCTTGCTTTTTAGCTAAACTAATAACCTGCAAATCTGCTAATAAATTCATTTCTGTTAGAATACCCACAACAGCAGATAATTGACCTTTACCACCATCAATCATAATTAAATCAGGCCAGTCAGAATTACCTAATCTTGTTAATTGGGGATTTGCGATATATTTACGAAATCTTCTCTGAATAACTTCGGCTAAACTAGCGAAATCATCTGAATGTCCAATTGTAATATTAGGGTTTTTAATTTTGTAATGTCGGTAATGTTGTTTGGCTGATAAACCATCAATAAATACCACTTGAGAAGCGACAGTATTAGTACCTTGAATATGGGAAATATCATAACCTTCAATACGTTTTGGTAAATCTGGTAAATCGAGAATCGTAGCTAAATCTTGAGTTGCTTGTAGATTGCTACTTGCCAATTTTTGCATTCTTTGTAATTCATATTGGGCATTTTTTTCCACCATTTCAATTAATTCGGCCTTAGTTTGTCGCAAAGGGGCTAAAATGGTCACTTTTTTTCCTTTACGTTCTGTCAAAATATCAGACAGAATTTCACTATCTGGTAAATCATGTTGTACCAAAATTTCGCTAGGAATTTCTATATTTTCCGCTGTTTGGTAATGTTCTTCTAAAACTCGTTGTAAAATTTCTCCAGGTTCAGGGTGAGAGTCAGCAACAAAAGCCAACCGACCAACTAATTGACCAGCGCGAATTTGAAATAATTGAATATAGGCGTGTTGATTATCTGCGGCTAAGGCCACTGCATCTCGTGATACTGTATCATCAGGTAAGGATACTTTTTGATCTGCATTTAGGGATTTTAAAGCAACTATTTGATCACGGATTTTCGCCGCATTTTCAAAATCCAATTCTTCCGCAGACCTTTCCATTTGTTCTGTTAAAATATTAATTAATTCCTGAGTTCTTCCTTGAAAAACCATTGCCACTTTTTGGACAATTTTTCTATATTCTTCTGGAGAAACTAATTTTTGACAAACTCCAGGACAACGACCTATATTATAATTTAAACAAGGACGATCTTTAAACAAGGGCTGTGGTCTTTGTCGCAGGGGGAAAATGCGTTTACATAAATGCACAATTTCCCGTAATAAACCGGAATCTGTATAAGGTCCGTAGTATTTATCTTTTTTGTATTTTGCTAATTGACGTTTACGAGTTATAAAAATACGCGGATATTCCTCTGACCAGGTAATACAAAGATAGGGATATTTTTTATCATCTTTGAGTAAAACGTTAAAATATGGCTGATGTTGTTTAATTAAATTGGCTTCTAGTGCTAATGCTTCGGCTTCGCTATCAGTGACGATAAATTCAATTTCTGTCACTAATTTGACCATCGTATTGATACGTTCCGTTTTATGGCTGGAGTCGCGGAAATAGGAACGGACACGAGAACGCAATTTACGAGATTTACCTATATATATTAAGCGATCGCTGCCATCTTTCATTAAATAAACCCCCGGTTCTGGAGGAATTTCCCCTAGACGATTTTCTAGTTTTTCGGGATTTTTAACTAGTGGTAGTGTTTGCGAATTTATGGTCATAATTGTCATAAATTTAATTTATGTAATTTTAGATAACAAATATTAAAATTTTTTTAAATGGCTCAGTTCATAGCATACTTCTAGACAAGTAAATACACTCCATAGAGAGATGCAAAAAAAGAGAAGTAGATTTACATTGATCCTGGTGTGTCGAATAACTGCTTTTTATGAGGTTTAGCTTCATGCTAGACCTTTTTCTTTATGTGAGAAAAAATCCCAAAAGTATAATATTATATATTATTAGTTCTTTCTCATCACCCCATCACGGATTTCGTGAATATTGATATACATACTTTAGACTTTAGATAGATGAATATTAGCATCAATTAACGTACATTCAGTAGTTATGATAAACAATTGGTATATATGTAGGCTTGGTAAACCACTAAGCCTTTTTTATTGTAACTTCTTACTCACCAAAAGCACAAATATTTTCTTTAATTCTACTTTAGGTAGTAGAAATATTTATTAAAATTGAGTAATGTTAACTTTGATTAATGCCTGAAAAACGTATACGGACTCTGAAAATAATTTCAGGGTCTTTTTTTTATTTCAGATCAAGTAACAGGGAAACAGCTAAAAACACTATAGTTTCGTTAATTATCATATTTTATTGATTTTGTAAACATCTTAAAGAATGATGAATAGCAATAACATCCGGTTTAAAGTAGTTATATATGGTAAACACCTGGTATATATAGAGGCTTGGCTAACACCCAAGCCTTTTTTATGTTTAATTTACCTGCTAAGATTTTATATACTTTACCCTTTATAGTGTCAATATCTGTGATGACAATGCTATATCATTTTTAGGACAATTTGGACACACTCCATAGGAAGATGATCTATCAGAAGAGTAGGATTAAATTAATTAAGTACGTTGTTAAGCACAGCAATTATGGAGGTTTGGTTGAAAGCGCCAAACCTTTTTTTTCGTTGTAACTACATGAAGCTATATCAATATTAATTTTTTGCAGGTTTAACTACAACCTCCAGGAAGAGGAGACAGGGTGAAAGTTGAAAATCACCAAAAAATCTGCCATGATGACCAGTCGAAAGTTAAATAAATAGCAACTTGGGGTAATAAAATAGTTATCGGGCAGGCAAAATAGTTATCGGGCAGGCAAAATAGTTATCGGGCAGGCAAAATAGTTATAGGGCGGGTAAGATAGTTATAGGGCGGGTAAGATAGTTATAGGGCGGGCAAGATGCCCACCCCACAAGAGTTTGATAAAATATTAATATGTAAGTAGGTTGGCGCGGGCAAGATGCCCACCTCACAAGAGTTTGATAAAATATTAATATGTAAACATAAGGGTTTGGGATGATTCCCAACAGAATTATGCTCATAGAGGAGAAAAAGTTAACCTGGGAAGAGTTGAGCAAAACCAAGGGAGTAGGGGACGAAGGGGAGGAGAGGGAGAAGATATTTCCCAAGCACTAAGGACTCAGGACTACCACTACTAAGTATTTATTTATGAAAATAGGGTGTTTTAACTACAAAAAACAGGTAAAAAACACAAAAAATCCTGAAATCTATATAAATTAATAGTTTCACCTATCCACTTAGGGCTACAACACCTTAGAATGATTCATTGAAAAGTCGAGTCAATGGGATTTACGGCGGTTTTGAGTGTAAATACTCTCTAGGAACGATTTTTGTATTTGTACAAGCAGAAATTTACGTAAAGATGCGAAAGGGTGCATCTTGAAAGAATATCTGGTAAAACTTTAGGAGTCTGATATGAACAAAGGCGAATTAATTGATGCAGTGGCGGAAAAAGCTAACGTTACCAAGAAACAGGCTGATGCTGTTTTAACTGCTGCCATAGACACCATTGTCGAGGCAGTTTCTTCTGGTGATAAGGTGACATTAGTGGGATTTGGTTCTTTTGAATCACGGGAACGCAAAGCCCGTGAGGGACGTAACCCCAAAACGAACGAAAAAATGGAAATTCCCGCTACCAGAGTTCCCGCTTTTTCCGCTGGAAAACAGTTTAGAGAAAGAGTAGCACCCCCAAAAGAGTAAGTTTTGTTCTAGGGAGAGTATTTTTGATGCCACAACCAGCACACGGGGGAAATTTAGCCTGGGCGGCGGCGTTAGCTGGCTGTTCCCCGGATGCTATTGTGGATTTTTCCGCCAGCATCAGCCCCTTGGGACCGCCTAGCAGCGTCATTGCAGCAATTATGTCCCAACTGGATAATCTCAGGCATTATCCTGACCCGGAATATAGTGAACTCAGACTGGCTCTGGGTCACTTTCATCAAATAGCTGCTGATTGGATTTTGCCAGGTAATGGTTCAGCAGAATTATTAACTCTGGTTGGTAGAGAATTAGCGCAATTAGCAGCAACCGTTATACTGACTCCGGCTTTTGGGGATTATTACCGCACTCTGGCGGCTTATAATGCTAAAGTGCTGGAGTTTCCTCTGGATTTGGGAACGGGGATAAAGGCTCTACCTAAGAAGGAGAATATTTCTCTGTTTCCAGATTTCAGATTTCTGACTTCGGAATATGGGTTACTCCTGAATAATCCTCATAACCCGACGGGAAAGTTATTTTCACGGGACTCTATCCTACCGTATTTAAAACGGTTTGCTTTGGTGGTGGTGGATGAGGCTTTTATGGACTTTTTACCCCCTGATGAGGAACAAAGTCTGATTGAATTGGTGCAAGAATATGAGAATTTAGTGATTTTGCGATCGCTTACTAAATTCTACAGTCTACCAGGTTTAAGATTAGGTTATGCTATCGCTCACCCCCAGCGTCTAGCAAAATGGCAATCATGGCGAGATCCCTGGCCTGTAAATATTTTAGCAGCTAAGGCAGCGATCGCGGCTCTCGAAGATACAGATTTTCAAAATCGCACCTGGAAATGGCTACCAGAGGCGAGAAATCAACTATTCCAAGGGTTAGCTTCAATTCCTGGTTTCACCCCCCTAGAAGGCTCTGCTAACTACCTATTGGTACAATGTCAGCAGTCTACTTCCCAGTTACAAAAAAAATTACTTCAGCAACACCAGATTTTAATTCGTGATTGTTTAAGTTTTCCACAATTAGGCGATCGCTTTTTCCGCGTCGCTGTCCGTTCTGAGTCTGATAACCAGCGTCTATTAACAGCCCTCAAAGAAATTAAAAACTCAGAATTTTAGCAGGTGGGTAAACTGTACTACATTCACAGCGAATTTCATCTGCATGAAGTACAGTCTTAGCGGGCAAGATACCCGCACCACAATAAAGTTTGTTTGTTTGCGTAAATAATCAGCTTAATAGATAATAAACCACTGACAACTGACCACTAACCACTGACAACTGACAACTGACCACTAACCACTAACCACTGACAACTGACAACTGACAACTGACAACTGACCAATGACCAATGACCAATATTGATTACGATATAGTTATTCTTGGTGACACTATTGCTGCATACCAAGCCGCTTTAAATGCTACTGGGTTAAATGCAAAGGTGGCTTTAATTGTCAGCGATAATTTTTCTCATAACTACTATTTTAATCATCAATATGTACTGAATGAAATTAGTAAAATTACCCAACAATCTCGTAATTTAGTAAATCTAGGAATTGACGAAAATACAATATCTCTGAACTGGAAAAAGTCCTTATTCTATGCTATTTCTGTTTCAAAAAATCTGACTCAAATCAATTCCCTTCCTAATTTAGCAGCCCAAGGAGTTGATATTATTGTCGGTAATGGTCAATTTCAATCTTCTCCCTTGAGTTTCATAGTTAATGAAAGACGGTTGTATAGTCGCACTTACTTACTCGCTAATGGTTCACTTCCTTTAATTCCTAATATTCCTGGATTAGATGCTACTAAATATCTGACTTTAACCAATATTTGGGACTATTTAGAAAAAACAACATTACCTAAAAATTGGGTAATTCTTGGTGGTATTCCCCAAAGTATAGAAATTGCCCAAATTTTAGCTCAGTTTGGTTGTAATATTACTTTAATAGTTAAAAAATCGAGTATTATTCCTCATCTTGACCCCGAAATAAATCAATTACTAATAGCACAATTAGAAGTTAATGGTGTGCGGGTTTTAACACAAACAAAAGTAACCCAAGTTCGACATATAGATAATCAAAAATGGGTACAAGCAGGAAATCAAGCCATGGAAACTGATGAAATTTTTATTGCTACCGGACAACAACCAAACTTAGAATATCTCAACCTGTCCGCAGTGGGAATAAAATATCATCAACACCGCTTAGTTGTCAATGAAAAATTGCAAACGACAAATCATCGTATTTATGCTTGTGGTGATGTAATTGGGGGTTATAATATTCAGAATCTTAGTAATTATGAGGCTAATATTGCCATAAAAAATGCCTTATTTTTTCCGAGGGTAAAAGTTAATTATCACTGTGTTCCTTGGGGAATCTATACCTATCCGAGAGTAGCACAAATTGGTTTAACAGAAATTCAAGCAAAAAGTCAATATCCTCAAAATCAAGTTTTAGTTTTTAAACAATATTTTAAAACAGCTACAAGCGCACAAATTCAAGGACCAATTACAGGAATTTGTAAATTAATAGTTTTTAAAAATGGTAAAATATTGGGATGTTCTATTTTAGGAATAGCAGCAGGAGAATTGATTAATATAATTAGTTTAGCAATAACCCAAAATATTAAAATTCAGCATTTAGCAAAATTATCACCCATTTATCCCAGCTTATCAGAAATTCTCATCGAAACAGCACGAGAATGGCATAAACAGAGAATTAATAAAAACCATGCTGTTCAAGAATTATTAGCAAGTTTCTTTAATTTTCGTCGTGATTGAAATTTATAAGCTTTTACACAACTAAATTGTACAATTGTACAATCGTAATATGTATAAATCTTGTGGTGCGGGCATCCTGCCCGCTATTATTATTAATAATATAATATAATTATAATTATAAGCTGTTACACAGCTTAATTGTATAA
>NZ_APIZ01000318.1 GCF_000426925.1 Dolichospermum circinale AWQC310F
GAGTTGATTTCTCTGGGATAAATCGGTTTCAGATTACTGGTACAAGTAGTAATGACTCTATCACTACTGCCAGTGGCAATGACACCATTAATGGGGGTGCTGGTAATGACACTATTAATGCGGGTGGTGGCAATGATATTATTGATGGTGTTAATGGAGCAAGTCTTACTCCCGGACTAGGAGAAATAGATAGCCTCACAGGTGGAACAGGAAGCGATCGCTTTATATTAGGAAATGCTACCAAGGTTTATTATGATGATGGTAATACTCTAACTAATGGTAGTAACGACTATGCCGACATTACCGACTTCAACATCGGAGATATTATTCAACTGCAAGGAACAAGCAGTAATTACCTCCTGGCTGTTGTCGGTGTAGACACTCAAATATTAATCAATAAACCCGGAACAGAACTAGATGAACTCATTGGTATAGTCCGAAATCAAACAGGTTTGAGTCTCACAGGAACTTATTTTAGCTATGTTTCCAATGTGACTCTTCCCACCATTACCCTAGCAGTATCTCCCACTAGCGTTAGTGAAGACGGTACAGCCAACCTAATTTACACTTTCACTCGTACAGGAAGCACAACCAGTGCCTTAACAGTCAACTATGGTATCACTGGCACAGCCGACAGTAGCGACTATACAGGAGCAACACCAGGAACAGGAAAAACCATCACTTTTGCTGCGGGTGCAAGTACAGCCACTTTAACCATAGACCCCACAGCCGATACAATTGTTGAAAGTGATGAAACTGTAGCCTTAACTTTAGCTACAGGAACAGGTTACACCGTTGGGACAACAGGAGCAGTGACGGGAACTATTGCTAATGATGATGCTACCATTACCCTAGCAGTATCACCCAGTAGCGTCTTAGAAGACGGTACAACCAACCTCATTTACACTTTCACTCGTACCGGATACACAGCCACCGCCCTAACCGTCAACTATGACATCACTGGTACAGCAGATAGTAGCGATTACACAGGAGCAACACCAGGAACAGGTAAAACCATTACCTTTGCTGCGGGTGCAACTACAGCCACTTTAACCATTGACCCCACAGCAGATAACATTGTTGAAGGTGATGAAACTGTTCTTTTGAACTTAACTGCTGGTGACGGTTACACCATTAGCACAACCACTGCGGTGACGGGAACTATTACCAATGATGATTTGCCAATTATTTCCGTTGCAGCTACTGATAGCGATGCTGGGGAAACTGCTACAGGAATTACTCCCAATCCTGGTACTTTCACCTTAACTCGGACTGGTGATTTAACTCAAGCGATTACAGTCAACTACACCCTCAGCGGAATCGCTACCAACGGTGCTGACTATAGTAGTCTACCGGGAACTGTCAACTTTGCAGCAGGTGTGAGCAGCGCTACTGTCACCGTCACACCTACAGACGATAACATCTTTGAAGGCACAGAAACCGCTATTCTCACCCTAGCCACAGGTGCAGGCTATATTTTGGGAACTACTACCAGTGCCACCGTTAATATTACTGACAATGATCCCCAACCCAGTATTAGTATTAACGATGTCAGCGTCACGGAAGGTAATAGCGGTACTACTAATGCCACCTTCACCCTTACCCTCTCTCACCCCAGCAGCCAACCTATAACAGTTAACTACGCTACCGCCGACGGCACAGCTACCACCGCTGATTTAGACTATAACGCGGCCACGTTCACTGTCACCTTTGCCCCTGGAGAAACCAGTAAAACTGTCAACGTTGCGGTTGTTGGTGATATCAAGAGCGAAAACCCCGAAACCTTTACCGTTAATCTGAGCAATGCAACTAACGCAACGATTACCAAAGCTCAAGGTGTGGGAACTATTACCAATGATGATCTGCCAATTATTACCCTTGCGGCTACCGATAGCAATGCTGGGGAAACTGCTACAGGTGTTACTCCTAATCCTGGTACGTTCACTTTAACTCGGACAGGTGATTTAACTCAACCTATTACAGTCAACTATACTTTAAGCGGTTCTGCTACCAACGCCACTGACTATAGTAGTCTACCGGGAACTGTCAACTTTGCAGTAGGTGATAGCACCGCCATTGTCACTGTTACACCTACAGACGACAATATTTTTGAAGGCACAGAAACCGCTATTCTCACCTTAATCACAGGTACAGGTTACGCTCTGGATGTCACAACCAGTGCAGTAGTCAATATTGCTGATAATGATTTACCCAGTATTAGTCTAGCTGTATCTCCTGCTAGTGTGGTCGAAGATGGACCGACCAATTTGGTTTACACCTTCACCCGCACAGGAACTACAGCTAATGCTTTAACGGTAAATTATGGCGTAGGTGGCAACGCTACTTTCAATACCGACTATACCCAAACAGGTGCAGACAGTTTTACTGCAACTACTGGAACTATTACCTTTTCAGCGGGAAGCAGTACCGCGACCTTAACTGTTGACCCCACCGCAGATACCACCGTTGAAACTGATGAAACCGTTGTTTTAACTTTAGCAACTGCTCCAGGTTACACCATTGACACACCAGCAGCGGTGACAGGCACAATTACCAATGATGACTCTTCCGCGCTTCCGGTTATTTCCGTTGCGGCTACTGATGCTAGTGCGGCAGAAACTGCTACAGGTATAGCTGCTAATCCAGGACAGTTCACCCTGACAAGGTTGGGAGGAAATATCAATCAAGCTGTAACAGTGAATTATACCTTAACTGGAACAGCTACAAACGGCACTGACTACACCAGCTTACCAACTAGCGTCACCTTTGCAGCAGGGAGTAGCACGGCAATTGTCACAGTAACACCCACAGATGACACGATTTTTGAAGCCACGGAAACCGCTATTCTCACTTTAGCCACAGGTACAGGGTATACCGTTAGCACAACTAACACAGCAGCAACGGTTAATATTACTGATAATGACCTCCAACCTACCATTAACTTCAGTGCCAACCAGACTATAGTTGAAGGTAATACCAATCCTCAAAATGTCATCTATACTGTTACTCTCTCCAACGCCAGCACTCAAGCTATTACCGTCCAATATGCCACTGCTAACGGTACAGCCATAGCAGGATCAGACTATACCAGCACCAGCGGAACTCTCACCTTTAACCCTGGTGTTACCAGTCAAGTGATCAATATTCCCATTCTCAATGATTCTCTGAATGAAGCCAACGAAACCTTTACTCTCAACTTGACTACCGCCACCAATGCTACCCCTGGTGCTGCCAGAACGGCTACCACAACTATCACCGATATTCTCAGTGCTTCTGTGACTACTACTCTGCCCAGTGGTGTGGAAAACTTGACTTTAACCGGAACAGCAGCTATCAATGGTACAGGTAATGCCAATAATAACGTTTTCCAAGGTAATAGTGCCAACAATACCCTGACCGGTCTTGATGGAAATGATACTTATCGTTTCCTAGCAAATACAGCTTTGGGAACGGACACAATTACGGAAACGACCACAGGGGGTATTGATAATCTTGACTTTACTGGGACGACTGCTGCTGTAAATGTGAATTTGGGTGTTGCAACTTCACAAACGGTTAATAGTAATCTTAAACTGATTCTCTCTGCTAATAATGTGATTGAAAATGCCACAGGTGGTACAGGAAATGACCGTCTTACGGGTAATACTCTAAATAATACCTTAAATGGCGGTAGTGGTAATGACCAACTGCAAGGACTAGCAGGAGATGACATTTTGTGGGGAGGACTCGGTGATGATATTCTCACCGGAGGACTCGGTAATGATCAATATCGCTTCCAAGGTAATGGGGTATTTAGCAGCAGTTTAGGTGTTGATTATATTACTCAGTTTGATGCCGGACAGGACAAAATTGCTCTCAGTCTGGGAACTTTCAATGCCATTACTAACACTTTAGGACAGTCTCTAACTGATTTCGCAGTTGTTGATGATGATGAATTGGTCAACGCTAGTAATGCCCGGATTGTTTATAGTCAAAGCACCGGTAGTTTATTTTATAATCAGGATGGTAATATTTTGGGTACAGGAACGGTGTTTGAGTTTGCTCGTTTAGGGAATCTTGATATTACCCTTGCTAGTAGCGATTTTATTTTGATTGCTTAGTTTCCTGATTTGGGATACAGCAATGCTGTGTCCCAATATAAGTAGGTAAACGGAAAAAAACCGACATAAGTAACGAAAAGTAAAGTTACCCAAAACCTGTTCCCTGTTCCCTGTTCCCTGTTCCCTTGTCATAACGACAATTTTTAACGCCAACCTACTTATAGCAAAATTCAAGCTATATTACCAAATGAAGTGCAAAATATGGGATATGCGGCGTAAATCCTATTCATGTTGGCACAAAACCGCTAAACAAAACCGCTAAAATAGTACCAAAGAGTAAAAACTGTAAAATTTGGATATGACTACAGCCACACCAGTTAAAACTGAATATGAAGCAATTATTGGCTTAGAAACCCATTGTCAACTCAGCACCAATACTAAAATTTTCTCCAGCAGTTCTACTGCTTTTGGCGCTGACCCTAATACTAACATTGACCCAGTTTGCATGGGTTTACCTGGTGTTTTACCTGTACTTAACGCTAAGGTTCTTGAATACGCTGTTAAAACCGGTTTGGCTTTGAATTGTCAAATCGCTCGGTATAGTAAATTTGACCGCAAACAATATTTTTATCCTGATTTACCTAAAAATTACCAAATTTCCCAATATGATTTACCCATAGCTGAACATGGTTGGATAGAAATTGAATTGCTAGATGATACGGGAAACCCCAAACGTAAACGCATTGGTATCACCCGCTTACACATGGAAGAGGACGCGGGTAAGCTTGTTCACGCAGGGAGTGAAAGGCTTTCTGGTTCTACCTACTCTCTTGTAGATTATAACCGCGCTGGTGTTCCTTTGGTGGAAATTGTTTCTGAACCGGATTTGCGCACGGGACAAGAAGCGGCTGAATATGCCCAAGAATTACGGCGCATTGTCCGTTATCTTGGTGTTAGTGATGGTAATATGCAGGAAGGTTCTCTGCGCTGTGATGTGAATATTTCTGTGCGTCCTGTGGGACAAGAGAAATTTGGTACTAAAGTAGAGATTAAGAATATGAACTCCTTTAGTGCGATTCAAAAAGCGATTGATTATGAAATTGAGCGTCAAATAGCCGCTATTGAATCAGGAGAGAAAATTATTCAAGAAACTCGTCTCTGGGAAGAAGGTTCACAACGCACCAGCAGTATGCGAGTTAAGGAGGGTTCTAGTGATTATCGTTACTTCCCTGAACCAGATTTAGCACCCATTGAAGTTACTCAAACAGAATTAGATACATGGTTAAATGAATTACCCCAACTACCTGCCCAAAAACGCCATGATTATGAGAATCAGTTGGGACTTTCAGCTTATGATACCAGAGTTTTAACTGAGGATAAGCCAGTCGCAGATTATTTTGAAAAGGCGATCGCTTTAGGTGCAAATCCCAAGGCCGCAGCTAATTGGATTACTCAGGATATTGCGGCTTACTTGAATAAACAAAAACTGACTATATCAGAAATTAAACTGACTGCTACTAATTTGGCTGATGTAATTACCCGCATTGAAAATGGTAAAATCAGTAACGCCCAAGCTAAGGAAAAACTCACAGATTTATTAAATGGTGTTTCTCCAGAAACGGCTTTTGCTGGTCAAGAACTGATCTCAGATCGTACTATTCTTGAACCCATTATTGATGAAATCATTGCTACTAACGCTCAACAGGTAGAAAAATACCGCAAAGGTAATACCAACCTGAAAGGCTTTTTCGTGGGACAAGTCCTGAAAAAAACCGATAAACGCGCAGAACCGAAACTGACTAATCAATTAGTAGAAGAAAAACTCAATAATCCAATGTAGGGTAATTATTATCTGATAACAAGACGCAACTTGATGATTGGGAGAGCTAATTTAGCTCTCTTTTTATCGCTAAAATAAAAAAAGGGGTTAAACCCCTTGGCGCTAGAATTATATAATGTGCTAGGTAGATGCACCCTGATGATTTTAGAGAGCCATTAAATGGCTCTCTTTTATTTTTGAGGATAATTAAACGCAGATAAACGCAGATAAACGCAGATCAATATAAATGATTTGATTGATTTCGTAATTTGTGATTACTTATGGTCTTTAGGGTCGGTTTGTGGTCTGTTGGTTGGAAATTTTTTGAGAAAAAAATTGTCATCAACGGATAAAATTACCTGTAGACATAAATACTGGACGCTGATATCAAACTAGCAGCAGAATGTATTTTAATAACAAAGGCAATATAATAATTGTGGACAAAATTATGGCAAATTGGCAAATAATTCCGGGTGGTGTGACAGCAGCACGAGGATATAAAGCAGCGGGAATTACAGCAGGACTAAAGGCTTCGGGATTACCAGATTTAGCTTTGATTGTATCAGATGTGGAAGCGATCGCCGCAGGTGTATTTACTACTAGCTATGTCAAAGCAGCTTGTGTAGATTATTGTCGGCAAGTGTTACAAGGCAAACACAGTGTTAGAGCTATCCTTTGTAATGCGGGACAAGCTAACGCTGCAACCGGTGAACAAGGAGTTAAGGACGCTCAAGAAAGTGCTGAGTTGTTAGCTAAGGAATTAAATATTAACCCGGAATCTATTTTATTAGCTTCTACGGGTGTAATTGGTCAAAGAATTAAAATGGATATCCTGCGGGATGGTATACCCAGGGTAGTTGCAGCGCTTTCGGACACAGGTTCGGATGCAGCCGCAGGCGCAATTATTACCACAGATTTAGTGACAAAATCTATTGCATTAGAAACTATTATACATGATCGTCCAGTGCGTATCGGTGGTATTGCTAAGGGTTCGGGAATGATTCACCCCAATATGGCGACAATGTTAGCTTTTGTTACCTGTGATGCTGCGGTATCTTCTACACTTTGGCAACAAATGTTAACTAGAGCAGCAGATAGAAGTTTTAATTCTATCACAGTTGATGGTGATACGAGTACAAATGATTGTTTAATCGCTTTAGCAAATGGTGAATCTCGCACTCCCGCAATTACGGAAATGGGTGCAGAAGCGGAGAAGTTAGAAGCTATGTTAACTTATGTCTGTCAATATTTAGCTAAAGCGATCGCCCGTGATGGAGAAGGTGCAACTTGTTTAATAGAGGTACAGGTTACAGGCGCTTATGATGAATTATCAGCCCGACAAATCGCAAAAACCATTGTTGGCTCGTCTTTAGTGAAGGCGGCCATTTTTGGTCATGATCCTAATTGGGGACGGATAGCGGCGGCTGCGGGGCGGTCTGGTGTACCTTTTGAACAAGACAACCTCTCTATTAAATTAGGGGATATTTTACTCTTTGAAAATGGTCAACCTTTAGCTTTTGATAAGGCCGCAGCTAGTGCATATCTAAAAGCAGCGGTTCATGGTGAGTATCTACAGTCAGATACGGTGTTAATTTCCGTTGGTGTGGGACATGGTCATGGTACGGGTAAAGCCTGGGGTTGTGATTTGAGTTATGATTATGTGAGGATTAACGCTGAGTATACAACTTAGAAAAATCGTGGCTTTAGCTCCTAGTATCTCGAACACAGGACTAAAGTCCTGACTACAAGTGATAATATGATATCAATTACTCAAATCCCGCTCTTGCTCGCACCTGAAATTAGTCTAGAATTAGGTTTAAATAACAAAAACATACTGATGATAGATGATAGAAACCGACCAGGTGCGGTTTGTAGTTAGTCTTGTAAGGTAATTGAGGATATCCAAACAGTTAAAACAGTTAAAACTGTTCCCTGTTCCCTGTTCCCTGTTCCCTTCCCTCACAAACAACTTATTCAGCAAGCCCTATTTAAGAAATTTTCACTGGTGTATTTTATGCGGTTACACTCGATTCACTTCATTATTATTGCTGGTTTTATGGGGTTACTTTCCTGGATAGGGACTCCCACCGCTTTAGCTTTAACACAGATTAAATTATCTGATATTTCCTACCATGATTGTCCTTTAGAACTAGCGACTGGAGTGGTAACTAGTAGCGGTTCAAATTCTGCTACTTGTTTTATAGTCACAGGTAAAGCTAACAACAGCACAAATAAAACTGTCTATGATGCGGATATTTTTGGGCGTATTTATGATAGAAATAATGATCCTATCTTACAAAATCGTACTCGTTTAGGTGGCATAGCTGAAGTTCCCCCAGGAGTCAGTGATTTTGAATTGAGAATTTCTGTACCTAGTAATCAACCTTTACCATTGAAATTGAAACAGTTTAAAGCGGCTGGCTTCAGCGGTAAAGTTAGAAGGTAATTTTTGGATATTGGGATATATTTTATATACTGTTTATATACTGTGTGAGGGTAATTTATAACCCTCACCATTTTAAGTAAGTGACCTGTGACTTAAAACCCTGTTACTAAAGTAAAACGGGCTAAATTATTCAGAAGATCACCAACTATGTTCAAGGCCAGAAATGCTAGGAAAGGGGAGAAATCCATACCACCCAAAGGGGGAATGATGGAGCGAAATAGATTTAAATATGGGTCACTAATTTGACTTAAAGCCGCAAACGGTTGACTAGACCAGTCAACAGTGGGAAACCAAGTTAGTAAGACCCGAATAATCAGCAAATAGCTGTAAAAGGTGACAAAAGTGGCTAGGGTTGTAATGAGTAAATTCATGGCCGGGTGACTTTCCTGTTAAATGTCAAACATAGATTCATGATTGATTTTAATTTAGTGCAAGTCATATTGTGTCGCTTGTAATCAATATACAATATAACTACTAATTTAAGTTGCTAGTTATCTAGTGGAGACTGGTAATGGGTAATGGGTAATTGGTAATTGGTAATGAGTAATTTCTGATACAATATCTGTCTTCACCCTGTTCATCCTTTAATCTCAGACATCCTGATTCTGACACTGAGTTATTGATTGCCAATATTAATACCCTTGACATTTCCCAATTGCTGCCGCACATCATCAATTGTGGCATTAAGTTGGGCGATTTTATCTTCGAGCGATCGCCTGGTAGCCTCTATTTCTAAATTTTCATTAGCTGAAGCCCGCATTCGTCTTTTTCTATTTGCCCCTGGTTCATTATTGTCGCCAATAGTTAGGCCATTATCCTCTTCTGAGTTTGCTGTTGAGTCTAATCTGGAAGTAATCACCGCACCCAAAACACCCCCAACCACACCACCAATTAATGTTCCCAGGAGAAAACCACTACCAAAACCATCTTGCTGACTCATATTTTTACCGCCTTTTAGAAAATAAGCAACTTTGAAAATACCTTAGCTATTTTCCAGCCTTAGCTGCACCCTAGCTTAAGTCCCAAAAATGCGATCGCCCGCATCTCCCAATCCTGGTACAATATACCCCTGATCATTAACCGTTTCGTCAATAGTAGCGGTGTAAATGGTTAAACCGGGATAGACAGCAGCCAACTTTTGTAAAGCCACAGGTGCAGCAACCACAGAAACAATCCGAGTTAAAGAGGAATCAACACCTCTTTGGGTTAATTCCGCCATTACTGCCATTATAGAACCTCCTGTAGCTAACATTGGTTCGGTAATTAATACCCTGGTTTCCGGGTCAAATTTTTCGGGGAGTTTATTCAAATAACAAGTAGGTTCTAGGGTTTCTTCATTGCGTACTAAACCAAAATGATAAATTGAAGCCAAAGGTAGTACACCAGCAGATCCCTCCAATAAGCCCAAACCAGCCCGCAAAATCGGCACAACAGCCACAGGTATGCGAGAGTCAATAAAAGTGGCTGGACAGGCAGCTAGGGGACTGTGGACCATTGTTTCTTGGGTGGGCAACCATTCCCTAGTAGCTTCATAAGTTAGCCACCTGCCCAACTCAGTGATAGCAGAACGAAATAATACCGATGGCGTAGCTACATCACGGGCAACTCCCAACCAGTGCTGAATTAAGGGGTGAGGTGGGACATAAATACGCAGTTGTTGTTGCGTCATAAGGAAAAAAGGCGGCCCGTTATTATATTAAGAACTAAGATAACTCCACAAAAAAAAGATGCTCCAATCTTGTGGGATGGGCATCTTGCCCGTCCTTTTATTATTAGCAGGCTTTTCGGCCTGCACCACAAGAAATTTTGGGATATTTTTATTTGCAAGTCTCTAGAAAACTATCATACTGCTATTTAACACTACGCGGGCTAGTCCAATATCAGAATTTGAAACCTACCTGGCCACTGAGCAGTTCAACCGGGTCTAGGTGCAAGATGTGAGGTCAGACTTTATTGAGAAATATTTTTATTACTACTTGACAAATATTCTTAATTAAGGCTATATTGTGATCAGGTGTTCTCTCTATAAAGGATCGGCAGACGGGAAAAGTAAGCAATAGCAAGCTTTTCCTCGTTTTTTTCGGCTATAATCCCTATGTAAATATCCTCGTAAATTGTTATTTATGTGTATCTTTTATATTGCTTATCCCTAAATATGACTGAATTTTTTAGCAATTAATCAAAATAACTTTCACAGTAAATTTCAAGTTCTTCAGATACAAAAATACCCCACCCTCTCCTGACTCTTGAGCAGGAAAAGGAGGGTAATTCTGGTAATTTTAGTGAAATATTAGTGAAATAAGTTTTTAGGAGGGAAGCTGACCTTTTTAGGTGCGTATTCAGCACAATTCATGGCTTTTTCCGTGAGAACAGTATCAGGTTTGACAGCACATTTTAAATAGTGGTTATTGGCAAAAAATTGACATTTTTTACAGGGAACTTTTTGTAATATCTTATTATTTAAGTACATTTTATCATCAGTAAAACTGCGTATTTTATGAAAAAGTAGGAGAAAAATAGCCCAAATAAAAATAAATCCCAGAGGAGCTAAAGATAGTGCTAAATCTGGTATTTGGATATTGTGATATTGTACTTGAACTTGTATTTTTTCTTGTTCAACTGCATTTGGAGCAAGTTTATTTTCCAATACCTGCTTTATATACATCTTATTTCCCCCATTGAGCTATAATGGCTTTGACAAAAATCACAGAACCAGTTTTGTAACCTCCCCAAGATCAAGTCTGTTTCAATTGTGTTTTAATTGTGACTAATTGTTGATTATGAAACCTCTGATTTCCAGCATATTTGCAAATAATTAATAATCAACAAAATTTAAATCAAACAAAAATCAAGTATCAACTAATATCAACTGAGTTTTGATTTTAACCGAGTGATTGATCTAGACATGAGTGAAACTTAACCTTCAATTATAGGTTTAGCAAAAGAAAAGTTTAGTTATCTCTGTTAATAGTTTTGATTTTTATAATTTCAATATATACCCGGAGTTGTAGTTGTTAACACTGTCGAGTTTCAAACCGGATTTTTTTTGATGGAAGTATATAAATTTCCAGATTAATTAACCGCTGGATACAATTATTAGACATCTCCGGTAAAAATAGTAGAGAATAGTAGAGACATTTCATGGAACATCTCTACTAGAAAACGCATATTTAATTTTCAGATCATGTCTAAGGTCAGCAATACTTACCTATTCCCTGTGATCTAATCTAGCTTTAATATCAGCAGCAAAGTCTTCATATTTCCTCAAAGGAGTGACTTCTACCTGCACTTTTTGTCCATTTTTTTTGATGATAGGTAAATCTAGAAGAATTTGATCTAATGTATCTGGACTAGGAACATCAACAATCGCAATTACACGACGAGTACCAACACATTTCCATAAATCAACTATTACTCCAGCTTGTTTAGCTTGGAGTGCTGTTTCTGCTTCTTCACTCCATATAGCAAACAATTCTTGTTGGCTCATGTTATCGGGGTATTCAACCTGAAAATCCAAATGGTAGAGCATATTTACCGTTTCAACCCTTTTTTGTGGGGACTTTAATAGTTTAAACTAAAATGGATGTAATTCTGAGTTTAACCTGGGGTAATTTCTTCTTTAACGGGACGAATAATAGGGGGTGGAGGTGGTAGTTCTGGTTGAAAGATTCCTGATAGTGCTTGTTCTAAAGTTTGTGCCATAACGATGCGGTTTTCATAGGCTACAATTACTCTGACTAAAGTGGGTAAACTATTCTGTGTAGCTTCTAAATAAATTGGTTCAACATATAATAAAGATTGTTCAATGGGAATTACTAAAAGATTACCTTGAATTACCCTAGAACCTTGTTGATTCCAGAGAGAAATTTGTTGGGAAATAACCGGATCTTGATTAATTCTCGCTTCAATTTGTTCCTGTCCATAAATTAAGCGTTCTTTGGGAAAGTTATATAATAGTAACTTACCGTAATTTTCACCATCGGAACGTGCTGCTAACCAAGCAATTAAATTTGTCCGTTGTTTGGGTGTGTAAGGAAGTAATAAAATAAATTCTTCAAAGGGAAGATTGGGGAGACTGGTAATTAAATAATAAGGTTCAACTTGACGGGTTTCACTTCCATAGATTTCATTGGGAATTTGCCATTGATCTTCTCTATTATAAAACACTTGAGGATCTGTCATGTGATAGATCATTAAGCGTTCTGATTGAATTTTAAAATAATCTACTGGATAACGCAAATGACTATGGAGATTAACAGGTAAATTGTTAATATTTTGGAACATTTGAGGAAATATTTTTGACCAAGCTGTAATGATCGGATCTAAGGAATCAGCAATGTAAAATCTCACTGTACCATTGTAAGCGTCAATTACGACTTTAACGGAATTACGAATATAGTTGACCCCCTCTTTACCTGTGTCAGAATAAGGATAATGATCGCTGATTGTGTAAGCATCAACTATCCAATAAAGATAATTTTCTCTCCCAGGAAACTGTTGATTTTTATTGTCTATATAAGCATCAGTCACAACTAAATAAGGATCACTATCGAACTTTAAAAAAGGAGCAATGGTGTGAATTCTTTGATTAATATTTCTTCGGAATAATACTTTAGTTTCTGGTAAAAAATCTTGTGTAAATATCATTCTCCAATCTTTTAAATATATAGAAAATAGCCATTTTTTCCATAGAGAATTGATATTTATTCCTCCTAATCCATCGTAGGTATTATAAACATTATCACTACCGCTGGGATAATCTAATTCTTTAACTTTTGTCCCAGTCATGACGTGAGTATTAGTAATTTCTCCATAATAAATTCTGGGTTTATCAATGGGAATACTTTGACGAATATCTATACTAGAAGTATTTAACGCGCTCCCTTTCTGACTAATATCTTTGACAAAATACTCTGGTAGTCCACCCGCAGCAACGGTATTTACAGGACTCATGGTAAAACCATAACCATGGGTATAAATCATATTTTTATTTACCCATGTTTGCGCTTGGGGAGGGACATTTTCATAATTCAATTCTCTGGCCGCAATTAATACCTGTTGTTTTTCTAGATTGTCTTTTTTGGGGTTACTTTTGATTAAATATCTATCAATATCAGCATCAGGAAATTGATAATAAGGTCGAATTTGTTGTAATTGACGGTTAGTTTTTAATAATGGTTCTTGGTCCCAAAGACGAATATTCCTAATTGTTAAATCATTGGCTTTAATATCGTTTACTGTGAGTTTTCCTATGGGGTTAAATATTTGAGAATCAACGATATCTAAATTAAAAGCTTGACGAGTCAGCGCGATATTTCGCTCTATATAAGGTTTTTCTCTTTGTAATTCATTCGGTTCAACAATGAAATTTTGCACAGCCATAGGTAAAAGGAAGTTACCTGTAATTATCAAGGTTAGATAAATATATATACTATAGTTTATCCAGGGATGATGTGAAGATTGTTTTCTCGAAAATCCAGTTAAGTATAATAAATAAAAAGCTATAGCTATTGATAAAAAATATAATATTGTATCTGCTGGTAATTGGGCTTTAATATCGGTATAACTAGCACCATAGCTGACTCCATTATCAGAATAAAGCAGTTGATAACGATTCAGCCAATAATTTAAACCAGCTACTAACATTAAACAGCCAGATAAGCCTAATAAATGGCGTTTTTGCGGTGCAGAAAATCCTCTAAAAATACCTTGATTGAGGCTATTTGCTGACAATAAATAAGTGAGAATAACGCTAATCAATCCATATAAAGATAATCCCATTAACCAAAGTTCTAAGATTTCCCAAATCGGAAGATAAAAAATATAAAAACTTATATCTTGATTGAATAATGGTTCAGAACGGTTGAAGGAAACAGGGTGAAAAAATAACAGAAATTTTCCCCAATTTTCAGTAATTATCTCCCCAAAACTAAAACTTAAAATCACTGCGATCGCTCGGAGCAGAAATTTGCTATAAATTAATAAAGCAATAGATAATCCCCCAACTATTCCTAAATACCAATGTTGAGAAATGATCTTTTTTCCCAACTCCCAAATCATCTCTATTTTAAATACAATTGGTGCTGATAAATTTGATTCACTGACTTTTTCAGTTCCATAAGCCAGAGCAATTTCTCCATAATATGCTAATATTAAACAAACTAACAAACTTAATCCTAATGTCAGCGGTAACAACCATTGCAATTTGATTTGATTGCTATTATTAGTTAATGGCAAATTTTGCTCAATTTTGTTATAATGAGGACTGAGAAAAGTGGTTAATTTTCGACTAATTTTGATTTCTGTCTCTGGAATATAATTATGATTTGGACTAGATTGTAATTTTTCAGCTAAAATTAGATTTCCCCATAAATAAACAACACTCAAACTGACAATAAATAGCCATAAACTTCCTTGAGTTAACAATTTTAGAGAAAATACTTCTATATAACCAACTTCCTGAAACCAAAAAAATTCCGCACCTAAATCAGCAGCTATTTTCAAAAATAACCACAACCCCAAGAATAATATAGAAACTTTAACCCACCATTTCCCAAACCCAAACATTATCTTAGTATTAATCATTGGTTATTAAATGTGATTACTAAACTAATTTTTATTCTACTATAGCGTTTCCCAGTCTAATGAAGTACAAAATTATCTGCGTTTATCTGAGTTTATCTGCGTACCCTTCGGGAAGCAAGCTACACTTATTACTGCTTGTACCTCACTTAAATGGGAATGTTTATTTTTTAAACATTCTTGAATAAATCTTTTAGGAATCTCTTGACTTTCTCCCCAGTGTTGATGAATATAAGAAGCATGGACATTAGGTAAACCCCAACCTTCAAAACCTGTATTTTCATCACAGTCATAACGATAGGTATTAAACAATGGTTTTGAGTTATTAGTTATTAAATGAGAACGATGAAATTCATGTCCAAAAATATTTGTGTTCATATCAATTAAAAAGGTGTTTTCTAAAACTACTGCGCGACGATATCCCAAGGTTAATTTTTTATCCATTTGCGCTAAAGTTGGTAATATTCCTACCATTGGCCAAGTTTTACCATCAAAATCAATAATCTGCTCACATAAATACATTAATCCTCCACATTCTGCAATTGTCGGTATTCCTCCTAAAATCGCGTTTTTCACTTCTTGAATTAGGTTAACATTTGCAGCTAATTGTGATGCAAATACTTCGGGAAAACCTCCACCAAAATACATTCCTTGGATATCTTTTGGTAATTGATCATCATTTAATGGACTCCAAAATACTAATTCTGCACCTAATTTCTCTAATAAATCTAAGTTATCTTGATAGTAAAAATTAAAAGCTTGATCTCGTGCTACAGCAATTTTACAAAGTCTTTCAGATTTAGGAATATCAACTACACTCCTCCCTAACTCTCCCTTTATTAAGGGTGAGGTATTGGAACTTGATAAAGATGATGATTTTAAAAGCGGTAAAAGTTGCTCCCAATCAAAATAAATATCTCCTAAATCAGCTAAACTATCAATTATTTGATCTAATTTTGGTAATTCTGCGGTGGGAATTAAGCCCAGATGACGGTCAGGAATGGTAATATTATCCTGTCTTCTTAATACACCCAAAATTGGTAATTTTAGACATACAAGAGATGCTTTTAATAATGATAAATGTCGTTCACTTCCTACTCTATTTAAGACTAAACCAGCAATTTTAATTCTTTGATCTAAGGAAGAATAACCATGAGCAATTGCAGCTACAGAACCGGATAAACGACTACAATCAATTACTAATATTATCGGTATGTCTAATAATCTAGCAATATGTGCGGTACTAGCAAAGTCTGATAAATTTCCAATACCATCAAATAAACCCATTACCCCTTCAATTAAATTATATTCACTTTGGCAAGAATGATAATTAAAGCATTGTTGAACATAACTTTCTGAAGTTAATACCGGATCTAAATTTCGACAAGGAAGACCAGTAACATATTTATGGAACATAGGGTCAATATAATCAGGTCCTACTTTAAAAGATTGTATATTCAGACCACGACGACGTAAAGATGCTAAAAGGGTAAGTGTAACTGTTGTTTTCCCGACTCCGCTTCTTTCTCCAGCAATAATTATAGACATAGATGACAAATTCAAAGTTCAAGTTCAAAGTTTAAAATCAAATTCAAAATTCCAAATCAAATTCAAACAACTGATAAAAATTAATTTATTCAATATGATTATTCTTTTTTTTATGCTCCGTATGAGAATGCAGATTTAGATATTCTGAGTTTAAAATACAAGAGGTAGAACCTCTAACAAGACATTCCCAGTCTGGAGACTAGGAACAAGAAGAGTCTGGGAACGAGAAAAAGAGAAAACTTTTTCATTCTCCTTCTAGTTGTCTTTGTTCAATTTCCGCAGGAGAAATCATACTATTAATTTTTTCAGTATCCGTCATCATCATGATAATACCTTCCACATTATCGCCGTTCAAGGGACTAAAAGCAATATAACATCGAATTTTTTTTCCGCGACGATTAGAACAATTAATCAATATTTCCTGAAATTTCTTTTTATTAGATAAAATATCACGAATCGGAACTCGCAATTGTTCTACAGGTAAACTAATATCTAAACTAAACCAAGATTTGTTAATTACTTCCTCTTGACGTAAACCCCACATATCTTCAACCGCATGATTCCAAATTAAAATATTAAAATTAGTATCTATTACAACCATTCCCATTTGCAGACAACTCAAAATGGAAGACATAAAGGTATTAGTCTGATCTAGTTCATAAGTACGATTACTAAGTTCCTGGTTAATTGCTCGCAGTTGTTCATTAGCAGATTGCAATTCTTCGTTTATCATCTCCATTTCTTGATTTGTAGATTGCAATTCTTCATTGGTAGTCTCCAATTCTTCATTTGTAGATTGCAATTCTTCATTGGTAGTCTCCAATTCTTCATTTGTGGATTGCAATTCTTCATTAGTGGTTTCCAATTCTTGTCGAGAGCGTTGCAATGCTGATTGCAATTTTATATAACGGCTAACATCATTAAAGGTAACTGTTACACCAGTAATGGTTTGATCAGCATCTTGCAAAGGAATAATCCGCACATCTAAATACTGAGTTTCTGAATTAGGCTGATAACGTTCAATATTAGTTAATGTAATTGGATGACGTTCATTATATACTTGCTCAATGAGCGATCGCAATTCTAGAGGTCTATAAGATAATTCTAAATCTTGAAAAGGGCGATTTATATCTTTAAGTGTTAAATTAAATAAATTCCGAGCTTGTTCATTAATCATGATTAAAATTCCCTGATTATTAATCACAATCTGAGCGTTAGATGCTGTATCAAAAGCTAATTCTCTAACTCGAATTTCTTGAGACATATTAGCTGATTCTTGATTTTGTAAATTAGTCATTACTAATTGACGATTGCGGATATTTCCCGAAGATACTTTTGCAAATACACGATCTTTTAAATTTATAGGTGTAAATAAATTAGTATGAGTGATTAGCATTTCTGCTTTTCCTAAAAACAGATAACCATGATCATTAAGAGCAAAATGAAACCGATTGATAATGCGTCCTTGGGTTTCCGAGTTGAAATACATTAAAGTATTACGACAAACCAATAAATCTAAACGAGAAATTGGTGCATCCTGAAGTAAATCATGACGACCAAAAATAACAGCACGACGTAAATCTTGCTGAAAAATATATTTTTCATTGCTTAAATCAAAGTATTTATCCCGCAGTTCCAATGGGACAGCGTGAATATTTCTGGCCGAATAACTAGCTTGACGTGCTTGGTTTAAAGCATCCTCATCTATATCTGTAGCGTAGATTTTTACGCGATGACGAAAATCTTCAATTCCTAATATTTCCGCTAAGATTATGGCTAAAGTATAAGCTTCTTCTCCAGAAGCACAACCAGCACTCCAGATTCTAACTTGTTCGTTTTTTTGTTTATTTTTAATAATATTGGGAATAATTTCCTTAGCTAAATATTCCCAAGCTAAAGCGTCACGAAAAAAAGCAGTTACATTAATTAAAATAGTATTAAACAAAGTTTTAAATTCATCGGGATGAACTTCTAAATAATCTTGATAATTAGCAAAATTTTCTATGTTCAAATACTGCATTTGTTTAGTAACACGACGCATTAAAGTAGAACGCTTATAACCTGTGAAATCAAAGCCTCGGTTAGTTCTTAAATATTGCAGAAGATTTTCAAAATCAATGTCTTTATGTGGAAGGTTCATAGAATCAATAGAGATGTAGCTATTTTGGATGGTAAGTTATTGATAATAATCTAAATTTATCAACTAGTACCAGACATGATTAAAGTTCGTAAGGCCAGGGAAATTTCTGCCAAAGGTAGGATAAAATCTACATTACCAGTTTTAATAGCAGCAGCAGGCATTCCCGGAAATTCAGCAGTTTTCGCATCTTCAACAATCACCGTACCACCCATTTTTTTAATTGCTTCCACGCCCATCGCCCCATCCGTACCAGTTCCAGTTAATACAACTGCAATAGCCCTTGCTTGATAACTTGCGGCCACAGACTCAAACAATAAATCAGCGGAAGGACGGAGAAAATGCACCATTTCCGACTGAGATAAAGAAACTTTACCGTCACCATTAATCAATAAATGATTATCAGGAGGAGCAATATAAACAGTTCCAGGAGTAAGTGTATCTCCTTCCTTAGCCGATATTACCTTTAACACAGTGCGACGACTGAGAATTTCCGCCATGAGGGAAGGGTGACGAGGATCTAAGTGTTGAACGATAACAATAGCTGCTTTAAAATCCGCCGGTAAATCAGTCAAGACCTCAATTAGCGCCGTCAACCCCCCAGCAGAAGCCGCTACAGCCACAATATCAAAATTAGGAAGATTTGACATATTTATTTTGAATAGATGAATATATTCGACCCCTATTCTAGGGTATCAAAATTTCTCATTCATTTTATCTATCTATAGATAGATAAAATTTTTGGCGTTGTGTGAATTGAACTTAGTAATGGGTAACGGGTAATTGGTAATTGGTAATAAATCTACCTCCTCAACTGTTTCCTGTTAAGAGGGTGTTTGAAAAGTTATGATTGATGTATCAAATATTTTTGACCCCTCCCTAACCCTCCCCTTGTTAAGCAGGGCGTTTTCATTCTCCGAGGTAAAGAAGAAAAGAATAGTGATCTTTTCTTGATAAAATCAAAAAGAGATCAC
>NZ_KE384701.1:0-1256 GCF_000426925.1 Dolichospermum circinale AWQC310F
AGGAAATACCTGTCTGTTTTAAACGGCAATCCTAGGAAAACCAGCATCATGCTTTTTTCTCGAAAAGCGTTCTTGTTGAGCAGCAGCAACAATTTCGCCATCGACTACTAAAGCGGCGGCACTATCATGATTTTAAATTTAAACAAGTCTGACAACTATTTTCATCGAATGGAAGCTGAAGAACATAGACAAGTTGACAATGTAAGAACGTGAGTGTATGATTTACAAGTTAAGATAAAATGAGAGCCTATGGATAGCTTGACTAATAAGGAAGTGGTTAGACTGTTTTTTGAAATCTATAACAGTCAAGATTATGAAGCGACGTACAAATATATTGCGCCGAACTATATAGATCATGGGCTACCTCAAGTGCGAAGGGTCGATGATGCAATTGAGATATTGAAGACGACTCACAAAGCTTTTCCAGATATCAAAGTGGTGATTGACGATCTCATTGAGGAGAATGACAAAGTTGTATTTCGAGGTCACTTTACAGCTACACACCTAGGTGAATTTGTGGGGATGGCTTCCACTGGAATGAAAGTAGAATTTGAGGCGTTAGAGATATTCAAGATTGAGAACCAGAAGATTACGGAATCTTGGGGATATTGGCCTCTTTCGGAAATTGTAAGCCAGATTCAGGCTTCCGAGAAGTTTTAGCCGTAATTCTATGTTGGGACTTACCAATTGACAAAGATCACGGGATGTGGGCGAATATTTAGGTGCTAATTTGCTAATTTTAAGACGCGATCGCGAATCAATAAGGTGATGAATTTAGAAAAACAAACTCCAATAGCTAAGATAAATCCCCCCATTTGGTTAAAATTATTAATAGTTTTCCTAATTGGGCTAGGAATCTTCCTTCGTTTTGCTCATTTGGGTCAAAAACCGATCTGGTACGATGAAGCTTTTACTCTCCTAGGGCTTTCTGGTCATACTGTCACTGAAGTACAGCAAGAAGTCCTTAACCAGGGCGTAATTCCTATTGCGGCCTTGGATAGATATCAACACCTCAATCTAGACAGAGGTGTCAGCGATACGGTTCGCTATTTAATAACCTCAGACCCACAGCATCCTCCCCTGTACTATACGATGGTGAGGATGTGGGCGCAGGTATTTGGGGATTCAATAGTTGGGGTAAGAAGTTTATCGGCGGCGATCAGTCTATTGATCTTTCCCAGCGTGTATTGGCTCTGTCTAGAGTTGTTCGAGTCAAAAACTGTGGGATGGGTAGCGATCGCTTTAATGGCTGTTTC
>NZ_KE384701.1:1325-18181 GCF_000426925.1 Dolichospermum circinale AWQC310F
TTGAGGACTCTGCGACATGAAACTTTTTTGAACTGGGCAATATATGGCCTGACCATAGCGGTGGGACTGTATACCCATTTATTGACCGCTTTAGTAGCAGTGGCTCATGGCATTTATGTAGTTTCTCAGCAGGGCTTTCGGTTTAACAAAAGTATTGCCAATTATTTGTTCGCAACTACAGTTGGGCTATTTATTTTTCTTCCATGGATATTTGTATTTATCGCTCATATCACCACGGCAAAACAATTAACTTCCCATGTATCATTATATAAATTAGATAATCCTCTTGAGTTAATTGCTATTTGGCTGGCTCAGACATCTCGAATATTTTTTGACTTTAACTTGAGTACTTATATCCCTTTAGTTAATAAGTCTTTTTTTGAAATAGAACATATAAACTATCACATTATAACTGGATTTTTGTTTACACTATTAATATTTTATATACTGTATTTTTTCTTCAATAAAAAGTTACCTAAATTTACTTTATTTCTAATTCTTTTAGGGGGAGTTCCATCTATTTGCTTGGTGTTACCAGATTTGATTTTGGGTGGAATTCGCTCCACTGTTTTTCGGTATCAGTTGCCTTTATACCTCAGCCTCCAAATTGCTGTCGCTTATGTTTTAGGTGTCCATATCTTCTCGGAGAAGCACTGGCAGCAAAAAATTTGGCAAGGTTTAATGGTTGGATTTCTCTTGGCTGGAATGGTTTCAGATGTAATGCTCTTTAAAGCTGATACTTGGTGGCTACAAATCGGGAATCAATATTCTATAACAACAGCCAAATATATCAATCAACTTGATAATACTTTATTATTAAGTACCAACCATATGTATAATATCGGAAGCTTGCTAATCTTCAATCATCTTTTCAATTCAAATGTCAATTTACTAATTGTGAAAGATGATCATCTGCCAATTCTCCCCCAAGAAGCCCATAATATCTTTTTGTTTGATTCTGATATGACGAATACCCAAAACCTGCTCACTCGATTTAAGGAAGATAAAACCTATTCACTTAGGTCGATTGACGACCCACTCACAGAACTGTGGCAGCTCGAAAAAACTGCAAAAAAAATAGAAACAGCAAGAATAGAAAATGTTTTTAAATTTGGAGAACTAAGTGAAATGTGTCAAGAACATCAGGTTGGTGAAATTAGAGAAGTAAGAAGTAGAGAGAATGTCCATCTATACATTGATTATCCAAAACTGAAGTTAGACTTGTCCTGTTTACCTGTAGCTTTGTTTATCCGTTTTGCCCTAGTGGGTTTGGGTGGGGTAGCGATAGACATGGGAGTGTTTACCCTCCTGCACAAGCCGTTAGGTTTAGCGTTAACTCCCAGTACCATGCTTTCAACAGAGATTGCAATTATTAACAATTTCTTTTGGAATGATGTGTTTACTTTTAGTGATGTTTATGAAAAGCAGCAATCAATCCGTCAGCGATTACAACGTTTTTTCAAATTCAATCTGATTTGTTTTTTGGGGTTAATTTTGAATAGTTTAATTGTCAATTTGCTTTTTTATAGATTAGGTGTGAATGAATATATTGCTAAGTTGGTAGCGATCGCCTGCGTTACTCTTTGGAATTTCTGGTTTAACCTCAAGCTAAATTGGCAGGTGAGACAAGGCAATATAGAAAAACTTTCTTCCAATTTAGAGGATGTTTTACAAGCCTGAAGTCTACCAGCTTGGCTATAAAATCCCAATACAACCAATCATTTATACAAGGACTACTAATTTTTACAGTTATGGCAGTAGCACAACAGAGAATTAAAATTACCTATATTTTCACGCACCATATTCGTTGGGTTCCCTTTGAATTGGTCGCCAAGTATATCGATAAAAGTAAATTTGCAATCGACTATGTCATTCTTAATCAAGGTGATACGATTATCTCCTTTTTAAACCAGATGGATATTCCGTGTACTGTTACTTCCTATCAGGACTATAGCAATACCCCAGAGATTGTCAAATTTATCTACGAACACTTGATTAGAAATAAGACTGATATTGTTCAAACTCATTGGTTCGCGGGAAGCTTGGCTGGAATTCAAGCTGCCTACTACGCACATGTTCCAGTACGAATCTTTTTCAGAGAACATCCTTCAATTAAATACTATACACGTCATGCTCCAAGCAAGCATCACTTGATATGGGAGTGCGCCACTAATATTATCGGTGCTAGCAACTCATGCAAGCAAGGTATGATAGAAGACGGTATACCAGATGATAAAATCACAGTTATACCAATGGGATTTGATATCAGTGAATTTGAAAATGTAGAGCCTTCTCGTATTGAGAAATTGCGATCAAAGTATCTAGCAAATCATGATGGACATGTTATCGGTGTGGCTGCGAGGTATGTCAGATCGAAAGGAGTTGAATACATCATTGAAGCATACAAAAAGGTTCTCGAAACTTATCCCAACGCAATCTTAGTCCTTTCCGGTACACATGTAAATCGTGCCAAATTCGAGGAGCAAAAGCGTAGTGCTCGCAAAGAGGACATCGTTGCGCCTCAATACGACGACATTATCAGTATCACAGATAAGTTATCGCAATTACCTGAGCACAGCTATGTTGAAATCCCATTTGAAGAGGATCTTTTTGCGCTGTTCAGGTTATTTGATATTTTTGTTCATGTGCCTATTGGTTCTGATCTAGAGGCTTTCGGTCTCGTCTATGTAGAAGCAATGCTTTCTAAGGTTCCATCTGTTATTACTCTGACAGGTACTGCTTTGGATTATGCTGTACACAAAGAAAATGCCTGGGTAGTTGATTACAAGAACAGTGATCAAATTGCCGAAGGGATACTAACACTCTTAAACGATTCATGTCTGAGAGAAAGGATCATTAACAATGCTTTTCTCTGTGCCCAACAATACGACATAAGGAATCACATAGAACGACTCGAAGAACTTTATATCTGTGAGCTTCAAAAGAGAAAGAAGTAAGATCAAGTTTTTACTAAAAAGGATGTACTTACATAGTATTTAATCTTAGGTTGTACAACAATCTCCAGAAAGCTTGATAATACTATTGTGATTACAAGCCAAATTAATACACCTAGTAAAAAACTCACAACTGTTCCCTGCCAAGGAAAGTATTTATGCATGAGTATCGCAATCGGCATATGTAATAGATAGAATGCATAAGAAATACGACCCATAAAACTCATTTTTTTTAACCAGTTAGCGGATGTATTATATTTAACTAATAAAATTGCCAGTATAGTGAAAAAAGACGCTGCTACCAATTGCGAATCTTGAAAAATATGTCCCTTTAAAACTATCCAAGCTAAGTGAATAATAGGTATAAAGAAACATAGTAAACGCAAATAACTAAAACCAGAAAAATAGCGACCTGTGATTTCACAGATTATTAATATACATATTGGCAGAATTGTTAAATCCACCAAACTGACCATACCGGGGAAAACTGGATCGTTTAAAATCAATTTACATGTGAAAAAATGATTGGTAGCATGAAATAATAAAATATAGCTAATAAGAGGAAAAAATGATTCGTTGTTTGCTCGTGGTACTTTCCATGATAATAATAGCCCACTCAACCAAAAAATCCATCCGGATGTATAACCAGAAATAAATTGTGGAAATAACCGAAAAAACCAACCAATAATAGTGATTATAAGAGCAGCTAAAAATAAATCTAAGATTTTAGGTCGCAACCACCAGATTAAAATAAAAACTAAATAATATAGAATTTCGTAATTTAAACTCCATATAGCTCCATCACCTGCTATAGGAGGTAGTGAAAAAGCAAAGTATTTATCAAAATTTTGTAAGAAAAATAAATTTCCTAAAACTACATTTAATTTTTCATTTGGTTCAGCTAATACTCCGAAACAAATAGCAATGAGATAAATTGGTAAAATTCTAATAGCTCGGCGTAATATATAATTATGAACCTGGTGAATTGAGAACTCTTTTGTGGTTGTTAAACCAATGACGTAGCCTGATAAAACAAAGAATAGTAAGACAGCACTATGTGCCGCTTGTAAATAACCAAAATAAATATTGGGATGGTAAGTAGGGTCTAAAAAGTTTTTTAGAAAAAAAACATGAGATGATGACACTGAAAGTGCAGCAAGTCCTCTAATACCCTCTAAGTTAAAGTCGTAGCTTGAATGTTTTTCTAAAGAATAATCACTTCTGTTATCAGGCTCCATTTTTACATCCATTTTCATGGGATTTCACTCACCTCTAATATAGTAGTTCGGGTTGTTCCGTATTTTTTCAGTGATCCTTCTTATCTATACTATTTTCATGACTTACGAATAACTGATACGAACACCTCGTCAATTGCTGCCAATACGTCCGCATTCAGTTGCACTCCTGAAGCACCGGCATTGTCAACAATTTGTTTCGGACAACTAGCACCGATAATGGCTGAAGATACATATTCAGAATGTATTACCCAAGCCAGAGCTAACTGTGCCATACTTAACCCTAAGTCTTGGGCAATCGGTTTTAGGTTCTGTACTGCTGTAAGAATGGAATCACTAAACAACTCATCCAGCAAATACCAATTCATTTTCTCATTTGCAGCGCGAGAATTTGCAGGTGGAGATTGTCCTAGCTGGTATTTGCCTGTAAGTACACCTTGAGCTAGTGGTGACCAAACAATCTGACCGATACCATTAGCCGCACACAATGGAAATACTTCAGCTTCCGGTGTGCGCCACAGCATGGAATACTGCGGTTGGCTGGAAACAAAGTTTTCAACTTCAGCAATATCAAGCGCAGACTGAATTTGCTCTGGAGTCCACTCGCTAAAGCCTATGTAACGAGCTTTTCCCTGACGCACTACCTCAGTCAATGCTGTCATTGTTTCCTCCAAAGGTGTATCGGGATCGTAACGATGGCATTGATATAGGTCAACATAATCGGTACGCAATCGGTTTAAGGAAGCATCAATTTGTTTTTTGATCTGGGCTGCTGACAGCCCTCGATCAACAGGTGACGTGGGAAAAAATACCTTCGTTGCTAAGAGATACGATGAGCGATCAATTCCTTGTAATACTTCACCGAGAAATGACTCAGCACCGCCAGCCGCATAAGAATTAGAAGTATCAATAAAGTTAATCCCCATGTCAAAGGCTTTGTAAATACAAGCTTCCGCATTTTCCTTTTCTACACCTTCATGAATACCCCATGAACCAAGACTGATTTCAGAAATAAGCAATTCACTGTTACCTAATTTTCTGTATTTCATTGTATTTATGATTTCATTGTATTTATGATTTCCTTAGTATTTTGCTCTTGATTTACGATCAGAAACTAATTAATACCAATTTAATATGAAGCTGCACATTATTTTTATTTTTACCCCTCCCAACCTCCCCTCAAGAGGGCAGGTGCGGCGGTGGGGATTCTGGTGCGTCTTCATGTAAAAATGGTTTAATCCAAATAATCTGAACCGCCCAATTGCTATGATAATATGAAAGTTTGGGCGGTATTATCATATTATCAAGATAAATTAAATTTGATTATGAGTTGACAACAGTTTCTTTTTCCTCATTTGATGGCAAAGTCACGGGTATCTGTATTCCCATAGTCAGAGTACACGATAACATAAATATGAATAGAGTCAACCATAAAAAATGATTGCTATGAAAATAGAAAGTTGATAAACATAGACCGATGAATCCCAGCAAGCCACTGATTAAGTATGTATTGCGTACAGCAACTCCCTCACCCAAGCCAGCAAAATATCCATCTAAAATATAAGCAAATCCCGACCACACTACAACAAGCAGCACCCAAGGAATATAAACTCTAATTGCTTCTACCAATTCAGAATGGTTAGTGAATATATTAAATATGGGGTCAGGAAAAAAGACAGCAGCCAACCCAACTACTAAACCAATTACCAGATTAGTTGCTAATGCAATTTGCAAAAGTGGGACAAGTTTATGTGTTTCGCCTTGACTTTGAAAGTTACCTGTTAAAGTTGTTGTAGCGTATTCTACTCCATCACACATATACATACTTAACGCTACTACTTGCATAAGTAAAACATTTTCCGCCAAAATATTAGTTCCTAATGTTGCACTAAAAACATTAAAAAGGACAAAAATACATACGATAACTACAGACCTAACAGATAGATTGCTGTTGAGAACAAAAGGATTTTGCAATGCGGAAAAACTGCGGACTTTCCCTATTAAATCAACTACTTCTTGGAACGTAACTTCACGGCTAATCATCGCCAGCCCTACAAATAAAGTTATATACTGGCTAATAGCTTGGGACAATCCAGCCCCCATGCTTGACCAATCCCAAAGCACAATGAAAACGTAATTGAGTAGAACATTAGCAATGTTACCTATAACAGTTAGTAAAAGGACTTGACGATTTTTTTCTCTGCCAAGAAACCAGCCAACTAAGACGAAATTAACTAAAGCCACAGGCGCTCCCCAAATTCGTCCCTGAAAATAAGCCATACCAGCAAGTTCTACGTCTGAACTAGCATTTAACAACATAAAACCTAGCTTCCCTATAGGGTATTGCAGTAGCAGAAACAGGATACCCAATCCCAAAGCAATTAAGACATTTTGTAGTCCTGCTAACAACATTGCTTCTCGATCATCTCTGCCAACGGCTTGAGATGTAACTGCGGTTGTTCCTGACTTGATAAACGAACAACTCTCATAGAGAAAATCAAACAAAATAGCACCTAATGCCACTCCTGCTAAATAACTAATGCTTGATAAGTGTCCCAAGAAAGCGACGCTGATTGCACCAGACAGGGGTATCGTAATATTAGATACTACATTCACAGTAGCAGTTTTCAGAAAGCGATATAGAAAGTCGTATTGAAGCAATGTCACAGTCTTTTGGGATAGATAATCAAATACATTTTACAACAATGCCTATACTGGGAGCAATGGGATTTCGTGGGATACTCCCTTTTTCATGGCGATCACACGCATCCCGAACTAGCCCATTTCTGTTCTTGGTTTTAGCACCTAACAAAATTGCGTTGACCCCCACAATTCTCATATTGAGAATTGTGTATATTCACCAATGGTGTTGAAGTAGGTATTCTAAGCCCAAGCGAGAAGAAAACATGAGAGAACAAGCTTCTTGCTGTGTTGGTAACATTCCATATTCTAGCAGCGCCTCAGCTTCTGCTTGACTACGAATAGGAACCAAATGAGAATGCTCTTCCCACCGACCTGTGCGAAAATGGCGATCAGGCATTTGGGTTTGCACCACGAATACCAAATCCACTTCCCCTGTGAGCGGGTTTCCAGACATACCAACAAACCGAGTATTCTTGTGATTTAAGGTCATAGCAACATTTACTTCTTCCTTCAATTCTCGTTGAGCATCTTGATAAAAATTGATGCCTTGAACTGTCGGAGAAAATGTCGCCCAACCAGCCACAAAGTTGAGAACGCCTATGTGATCAGATGAATTCAATCGCTTACCAATGTAGACATGACCATCAGCAGTCAGAGGAATCACCGCTACCCCAATTCCTCTGGCAAAATAGGCGTAGGGATCATTATAATTTGTCAGGCCGCGCATCATCAGCTTTATTGTGTCTAACGGACTACGGGTCATATCCAGACGACATTGTGGGTAGCTGGTAGGCCCAACTTCCAGGGTGAAGGTGTCTTGACTGCGAGACCAGAATCCCGCTACTCCCGCCCCAGACCAACGGACTTTGCGATCATCATAAGTTCCCGGTTTGCTGCCATCTGTGAGCATACCACTACGAATCTGAGGATTAATCACAGTTTCCAAGTAAGCATGGAATTGCGTGTCAAGTGGCTCATCATTTAGGTTTTGTGCACCATGTCCCTCCCGCACCTGAATTCTGGTTACGCCTACTACCTCAATGGGATGGATCAAGTGAACAAAATCACAACCTGCAATCAGTGCCTCAGATAATGCTTTACCTTGGGGTAAATCTACCAGAGCAGCAACTACTTTCTCAAGATAAGCAAAATATTCCCAGCTTTGATTCACAAGCGATAATCACCTTCAAATTAATGTGTGTATAGTTTTGTTTATAAAATTGTCAACTAGGAAATAGCTCTCTCATGGGGGTTAGTTTGATGAAAAAGCTTTGATACATCCATACTAATTATAACCTTTTCTTGTCTAAGTCCCGCTAACTTCTTGTACTTCTCCCAAGCGGGTAAAACGGATTTCAATTCGTCGTCCTGTGACATCATCTTCACGCGCTATTGCTGCAAATTGTCCATTTGGTAAGCTGTTGTGCAGCTAAATCAAATAAACAGTATTACCTTTATTTTTAACTTTGCGCTCCCATTTAATAATAAGACCTCCTTCGTTTAGCAATTTATTTAATAATTCTTCTAACTGTTCTACTGATTCAAATAATCTGTGAGCTATATATTCTTTCGCTGAATGCCATACCAGTTCAATTAAATTATAATCTGGACTATAAGGTGGTAAAAATTCCAGAATAATATTTGGCATTTCTGCTTGAATACGAGCCAAAATATCTTTTCTTTTATGGTAACTAGCATTATCAAGAATAATCACTATTTTAGCTGAATTATCATTAAAGTCTTCAGGCTTATTTCCTGCTTCTATCCATTCCTGTTTTCAAAAATGGTTGAGAGATTTTAACTGTTCATAAAACACATCTGCATTTCCCTGTTTAATCACAAAATTTATTCTTTTCTTGTCATGGTAACGCAACCCTCCCATAATATTCACTCTTCCCCTTCTTCTTTGTCCTGTCACCTCTTTTCTGTGGCCTTTCTTTCCCCATGTTTTTCTTCTTATCACTCTTAAACTAAATCCACTCTCGTCCCAAAACTATACCTGTAAACGCTCTGGGGATGATTTCGTTATTTTTAAATATTCAGCTAATTTTTCTTTAAATAACTTACGCTTCCCTGGATTCTGTTTATCCTCTAGGCTATACTTTGCCCAAAGGTAAACGTACTTTTTTCTCTCTAAAATTCTCCTTACTTGCGAACTACTTAACTTTATTCCTGTCTGTATTTCTGGATATGTCGCTAATCTTGCTGATGTCCATCTGCCAAATTCATATCCACATTCATCAGGGTTCTTCTCAATTACTTCTAACAACAAATTCTCATATTCTTTTGTTACTTTCCGGAAGTTACCTGCTCTTCTTCCATCTAAAAAACTGTCTATGTTATCCGGATCTCCATGCACTGCCCAATCTGCTACTGTTGTATATCCTATGTCTAAAAAATCACTTATTTCCTGGTAAGTTTTTCCATCATTCATCAACAATAATATTAGTATTTTCTCTCTTACATAAGGATTATCTTGCTCTTTTAGGTGTTTTAATAGCTTTTCTCTCTGTTCTTGAGATAGATGGTTTTTGGCTGGCATAATTCAGAAGCGATAGCGAAGCGCTCCGTAGGAATCGCTTAGTTACTTAATTCTCTATTATACAATCTAGCTGCACAACAGCTTAATATCATAAACGCATTCGACATTAAATCAGTAAATGCTGTCTAAACATTTAGGTCTTAATTCAGAAATGTTGAATGTCGTTACAAAAGTTTACATATTCAGTTTGCACTAATTCCTGCATAAAATTTAGTCCCGCAAAACCTCTATCAATTACCCCAACAGCATCTTGTGGTAAATTAGACATCATTGATGAACCAAATTTATAATCATGATTATGTCCAAAATTTATCAAATTATCTTCTGGACTTCCTGTTGACAGATTGAGGGAACTAAAAAGTTTTACTTGATGATGTCCTCAAACCCATAGTAACTTACTTGTTCAGGTAATTACTGTAGAATCAATTGGACAAATGGCGTATTTATCATGTAACTTTTTGTGAGCTTTTTTCTGGACTAATTTATTCAATTGATGATAAATCTTTTGGAAGATTTCTTGATTTCTGTGTGTGTTAGCCTTGGAAAAAGTCGAAATCCTTACATCAATCCCTGTATTGTTTAATCTTTTAAATAAGTCCCTCATACTTGTTAAACTATTATCCAAGGCATAACCCAACCAACACTCAAAGTAAAGACGGGTGTTCAAAACCGGATAATCATTTTTTGGCAAGGATTTGAGGATGTCTTTGACAATCTTGGGAAATGAATTTATAATCATGATCAAATCAATATTTTGATATAGCTTGCTCAAATTTTAATATATTTTGGGCTATTTTTATCACAGATTTCTTAACATTCAACACTTCTGGAATTTTAGCTAATACTTTATCAATATTTTCTGCATTTTTCTGCCCAAAATATATAGGTGTTCCCAAAGGATTTTCTACAGATATGACATCATCAAAAACCAAATTTTGAGCGAAGGGAACAACATAAACAGAATCACCGATTTTCAGACTGTCTGTAACTATTTGACGTAAACGAATCCGGCCTTGATCATTAAAACCAACACTTTCCGTAACATCAATAGCTAAAACAACATCCCGCTTACCCCCAGTCAACAGGGATACCAACTGTAAGCCATTTTTCTGTATATCAGTCAGTGGTTGTCCGGGGCTAATTTTTGTCAGAGTCACAAACCCTATAGCCTATTTTAATAGTGTATGTTTCAATATTATTGCACAAATAGTCAATAATTTTAGTCAACTATGTAAAAGGATGTTTGCAAAATTTCACGCCCATAAACTCAACAAAAACCACAAAAAAATCTCACGCCCAAACACAAAAACACTCTCCGCGCCTCTGCGCCTCTGCGTGAGATAATATCTTAACTTACAACCACCGAGCCGCATCCTTAGCGTGGTAAGTCAAAATCAAATCAGCACCAGCCCGTTTAAACCCAGTCAAAGTTTCCATAACAACACGTTGCTCATCAATCCAACCATTTAAAGCCGCTGCTTTCACCATTGCATACTCACCGGACACATTGTAAGCCGCTACAGGTAAATTACTAGCTTCTTTAACGCGCCAGATAATATCCATATATGCCAATGCTGGTTTAACCATCAGCATATCCGCACCTTCAGCGATATCTAACTCAATCTCTTTCAGGGCTTCCCTAGCGTTACCGGGGTCCATTTGGTACGTGCGTCTATCTCCAAATTGTGGTGTTGAGTCTGCCGCATCTCTAAATGGTCCATAATAAGCTGAAGCATATTTAGCAGCATAGGACATAATAGGGATATGTTCAAAGCCCGCTGCATCCAAACCAGCGCGAATTGCTTGCACAAAACCATCCATCATTCCCGAAGGTGCGATAATATCTGCACCAGCTTGAGCTTGGGAAACTGCGGTTTTCTTTAATAATTCCAAAGTTGGATCATTTAATACTCTACCTGTTAAATCCCCAACTTGTAAATAACCACAATGGCCATGACTTGTATACTCACACAAACAAGTATCAGCCATGACAATTAAATCAGGAACAGCATTTTTAACTGCGGTTGCTGCTTTTTGGACAATACCACAATCGTGCCACGCGCCGGTAGCATCTATATCTTTATCTTCAGGAATTCCAAATAGGATAATTGCGGGAATGCCTAAATCATAAACTTCTTTAGCTTCCTCAACAATTTTATCTACGGAAAGTTGATAAACACCGGGCATAGATTTGACTTCTTTGGCTATACTTTCCCCTGGTACAGCAAACAATGGATAAATCAAATCGCTAGTAGTTAAAACGGTTTCACGTACCATACGACGTAATTGGGTATGGCTACGCAGACGACGGGGACGGTGGATAGGAAACATAAATTTTGTGCAGAGAAAACAATACGATGGACACAGAATAAAGCGTCACAGAAGCAGGTTTTTAGCTGGCTTTATTCAGACAAACTACAAGCAGTGCTTTAACTGTCTTTTGCCCTACTGTTGATGAAGCTGTGGGGCAATTTTATATTTTACAACTTGATGGACATTTGCTGATCACCAATTGGCAAAAAACAATCTTAAAAAAATGTCAATATTCTCCATGGTCTTAATATCGCGGTTAATTCCCTATTCCCGGAGGTGACAGCAGCAGGGAAATACTATGTTTTAAAAAACCCGGAAAATAAACGGATAACGGTAGGGTTGTTCAGGATTACTGAAAACAGCAATTAGCGCCCAAATGGTTAATCCCCAGTGTAATATATACCCTAAACCTGCTAGTGGTAACAGGATGATTAGGGTTAAAACCAACTAACCGGTTAAAAAAAACAAAGCTGCGAGAATTGCTCCATAGAACCAAACGTTAAAATGGAAATTGATAGGTTCCTTCGCGTTCTCTTTGACGACAGGATCATCTGATACAAATAATATAGCTATGGGTAAACCAACGGAGACAATTGTAGTGCTAAAAAAAATTGCTCCGTGACACAAGGCTGATAATAGTTTACGTTTATCGCTGTCGTACATTCTTTCCTCCTATAACTATATTGCAGAGGGCGTAATTAGGTTAGGTTAAATATGATTGTATAATGATTGCATTATGATTGAGGTACATATAAGCTGGTAGGATGCAGACACAATCAGAGTTTTACTATGAACATTTGTACCTCCTAATCCTGTAATCTACTGTAAAATCATATCATTGCTGCTCAAATAAGCGATCGCTTGTCTAATCCAATCCTCTACATAGGCGTTTTTGGGTAAACCAACATCTTCACTAACGACGTGCAAAGCATTACTAACTTCATGAGCAGTATACCCCAAAGCAAAGAGAGTCATTTGCACTTCTTCTAAAATTCCTGGTGCAGGTCCGCCCGTAGCGACGAAGAAGCCGGCTGATTTGCGCCATTCGATTAATTTACTCTTGAGTTCTAAACAGATGCGTTCAGCGGTCTTTTTGCCTATACCAGGAGCTTGAATTAAGATTTGGATATTAGCAGCGATAATAGCTTGAACTAACTCTGGTAATTCCATTGTATCCAAGAGTGCGATAGCCAAGGAAGCACCAATACCACTGACACTGAGTAAATGACGAAATAAATCCCGTTCCGAGGGAGAAGAAAAACCGTAGAGCATAGGTACTTCTTCCCGGATCTGGTAATGGGTAAAAATTTGTACCACATCTCCAGTAGATGTTAACTGGTTGGCCAGACGTTGAGGAATTTGCAAATCGTAACCCATGCCATTTACCTCTAAGGTCAAGATAACACGATTAGGGGTAATGGCTTGGACACCGGCGACGATACCTTTAAGATAGCTAATCATTCTAGGAAACCAAAATATTTTAAACCTTCCATAATCCCAGCAGCACAACGATTTTGTGCGAGGTAACGATAGTCAGCGGGATGCTGATGATACCATTGCAATAACTCCTCACGAGCATTAGCGACAATGATTCCCCGTTCCCTACCAACAGCGAACAAAGCAATATCATTACCTGAATCACCACAAACAACAGTCTGCTCGGCTGCAAATTTCCACTTCTGACGGAGGAACTGCATTGCTTGACCTTTATCGCTGGTATGGGGTAAGATGTCAAGGTCGATTTCACTACTATAAATTAATTTTATATTTAGTTGGGATTTTTGCAATTCTGTCTCAAGTTGTGGTAAAATGCCCGATAATTCAGCTTTCAGGAAAAAACTGACTTTAAAAGGACGTTGTTCTGTATCCGGCTGTAACACTAATTCCGGGAATTGCTCAGTAATGGATAAAATCTTTTCCCGATGCCAACCTTGAGAGAGAATATCTGCCCATTCTGTGTCAGGATCGTTGCTACCATGCAAATATATTTCCGTACCAACAGAGAGAACTAGAGCATCCGGGGAAAAGAGATTTTTTTCCCGTTGGAGTTCGCGGTAAAGCACAGGCGATCGCCCTGTAGAGTAGACTATCTTTGTACCATATTGTTGACGATGCTGTTGCAAGCGATCGCTCAATACCAACAATGCCTGATCATCGCCTACTAAGGTATGATCTAAATCGCTTACGAATAAAAACTTATTCATGGCCAACTCATGATTGTGAGGTTAATTCACAAAAAGTGTATGTTGTTTTGGCACTTACTGTACAATTCCTAATTCAAAAACAAGCCCTGGAAATTAGAAATTACGGCTATACTAGGAAATTCATGACACGACAAGTCCACGACCAACTGGCCAAAGAATATCTAGAAGAACTATTGAAACCTCTAGGTAAGGTAGAAACCAGTAAAGATGTAAAAAGCGAAGTTCAAGAAATAGATGTTTGGTTTGTTCCAACTACAACATCTACAAATTCCGAATTAGGATTATTAGGAAAAATGGCAGTTACAAGCTGTTTATTTGAACCTTACCGCAATGCACCTAATGAAGTAGAAATTAGAACTTGTTTGTTAAAATTGTATAGTGTACAAGGTGATTTATTGCGAGAAGCGAAACGAGAAAAACGTTCTATTTCTGAACAAGAATTACCCCTTCTATGGATTTTAACACCAACTTGTTCTGAAAGAATACTCGCAGGTTTTGGAGCGCAAACAAAGGAGAAATGGGAAACAGGAGTTTATTTTTTACCCAAATATCAGAAAACCGCCATTGTTGCTATTAACCAATTACCCATAACAGAGGATACACTATGGTTAAGGGTCATGGGAAGAGGTAAAACTCAAACGGAAGCTATTACCCAAGTGGTAAGACTTTCGGAAAATAATCATAAATGGGAAAGACTGGTAGAAATTTTCGCATCTTGGCGGAAGAATTTAGAATTAAATAGTAATGTCAGTGATGAAGAAAGGGAATTAATTATGAGTTTATCACCAGCATATCTTAAACAACGGGAAGAATGGAAACAAGAGGGAATAGAGGAAGGAAGACAACAAGGACAAAAAGACGGACAACGTTTGATGGTAGAGAGTTTGTTAGCGGTGCATTTTGGTAATTTAGATGAGGAGTTATCTGCTATTGTCAGTCCGTTAATGGAACTTTCATTAACAGAAAGAACCCAGTTATTGCTTAATTTATCTAATCTTTCCCGTGAGGAATTATTAGCTAGGTTTAAAGTTGATTAGATATTTACAAAAAAGAGAGACATTTTCTCAAATGTCTCTTGCAATGACTTAATCAATATAGGAATAATATTTGATTTTTGATAGCTTACGTGGCGTAGCCATACAAGACTCAGTAGGTATCAATTCTGTCTTTATTCCTGTGTTCCCTGTTCCCTGTTCCCTGTTCCCTGTTCCCTGACCACACAAGTAAATTCACAGAATCAAACCGGATTCCTATATTTTGTTGTAACAAGGAGGAGATATCAAAGTATCTACCCAGATTTCTGGAAACTCCCATTCAGTTTCTTGTTTTGATGTTTGTTGCAGCATTTTCAGAATTTAGAAGTTTAAGAAAGTACCTTAAGCGTTTGCCATTTGTTGCACTCGTTTGATCATTTCTTTCACTTTCTCAGCATCGGGAGATTTGATACGCTGCAATATCTCTAAAGACTGATGTAAATAATCCAGTGCTGTAACAAAATCTCCTTTTTTGTATGCTAACAACTGTCCCAACATCGCCAAAGTCGCGGCTTTACCTTGGACATTGGCAATGCTTTCTTCAATTTCTAAGGACTGCTGGTAGAGGGCGATTCCTACGGAGCGCTTCGCTATCGCTTCTTCTCTAAATCAACGATCGCATAAAATCATTCACTGCATCATATTGATCTGCCATTCGAGAATAAAACTCTAGTGACCGCAAATCCAATTCTGGTAATAATTCACTCTTACTTACTAAGTCATATCCTGTAGAACGCAAACAATAAACCGAAATTACACCATCTTGCCAAAACCAAACTTCTGATACTCCGACTCGACGATAAATTTCTAGGGTGTCAATTCCACCACTGGTGACTATTATCTCAATTGCCAAGTCTGGAACTGGTTTGCGTGTACCCAAACAATAAGACTCATCTGGTTCTTTGCGAGCGCCTAATTCTTTTGTCCCAATTGTTGTACTACCACGTCCATAAAAACGAATATTTTTCACCCGCATATAAATCTCCAAAAGCTGACCTAAAGTATTTTTAGGTTCTTCATGGGCATCAGATAAAGGAGTCATAATTTCTAAACACCCATCTAAATAAGTTAACTGCGCTCCAGTTTCTGCCAAATCTGCATCTAATTTTTCTAGAGTTTCCCATGTTAGGTTTGATAGCAAAGCTACAACTGGATTTTTTTTAGCTTGAGAAGTTGTGACAACCATCTGATTCACCTTTTGCGCTATTTTTATAATATCCTAATTGCCTAGAAACCCACGGGTGAGACTGATTAAGCGTTTACTACCAACTTCAAAATTATACCTAAACAGTGATCGCATCTGATAAAATTATTCCTATGATAAAATAATGATTCTAATTGATTTAATTATTGTCATAATCATCTTTTTTGGGGTTTTATGGCTTTTTATGTAATGTTAGTCAAGGTTAATGAAGATGATCAAGGTGTTACTTATAATTTTGGTACTGATCCAGAACATTTAGGGAAAGTTCATCTTGATAAAGATAATGGCAAAATTCAAGAAATTGAAGCCATTAATATTGAAAATTATCAGCATATTTTGACAAGAGCAGTGGTTAAATTACGTCAGCATTGGAAAGCAGGTAATTTTCCCGATCATACTTGTTGGGCTTCTTAAAGGTAAGTTTAAGAAATTACCTTAACCATTCGCCATTTGTTGCACTCGTTTGATAATTCCCATCACTGTCTCAGCATCGGGAGATTTGATACGCTGCAATATCTCTAAAGACTGATGTAAATAATCCAGTGCTGTAACAAAATCTCCTTTTTCATCTGCTAATAACTGTCCCAACATTGCCAAAGTCGCGGCTTTACCTTGGACATTACCAATGCTTTCTTTGATTTCTAAAGACTGCTGGTAGAGCAGGGGGTTTTCATTCTCCGAGGTAAAGAAGAAAAGAATAGTGATCTTTTCTTGATAAAATCAAAAA
>NZ_APIZ01000321.1 GCF_000426925.1 Dolichospermum circinale AWQC310F
TCTCCCATATTATCTACCACATAAGTATCATTACCTTTACCACCGATTAATAAATCTGCACCTGTTCCCTCGTTCAGAGTGTCATTACCATCTCCACCACCTAAATCATCGTTTCCTGTACCTGCTTTAATCCAATCATTACCAGTAGTACCATCAAAACTAACTGTACCTGTAAAGGTAGTTAAATCAAAGCGTTCAAATCCGAATACTGTTGTCCCAGGAATATCTAATTGATTGGTGGTGTTACTGGTATCTATGGAGATAAGATCATTAGCTGTTCCCCCGCTGATAATTAAGGTGTCTGTACCATTACCACCTTTGATGGTGTCTTTTTGTTGTAAATTTGCCCATGTACTGGTGATGGTGTCCTCTCCATAGTCAGCATCTATGATATCCTGTTGGGCTGTGGTGGTGAAACTTTCGTTATCGTTAAGGTCAGTTACTCCAATGGTTAATTGTCTTTCAAAGGATAACCCCCATTGGTCGGTGGTTCTAACTCTAATGCTGTAACTGTTTTTGGCTTCAAAGTCAAATACAAAGTTGGTGGTAAGTTGATTATTGGTAATGGTAAATAAACTATTATCCGTTGCACCTTCCCCAGTGACTAAACTATAGGTAAAGGTGTTTGCTGTATCTGGGTCTGTGGTGGTGAGATTACCAATCACTGTACCACTAACTTGGTTTTCCGTAATTGTGCTGGTGGAAAGTGTGAGATTAGTGGGTGCTTTGTTAGTAAACTCACTCACGTCTATGATTTGTAGTCCTGAAGACTCATCAGCTACGTAAGCATAGTTACCGACTACTTGCACACTATTAGCCGCGCCAGATGTATCATAATTGCCCTTGAGGGTGGGGGTTGTGGGGTTGCTAATATCAATATCAGGTGCGTTACGCTGTCGCTAACACACCCTACTTTTAATAAGATAGTTCTTCCTTATCAAGATAAGGGTAACATTTTTAAAATCCTTTGTCAACACCAAAAATCAAATTTTTCGCGGTTTTTTGCGTTTTGTTGGCTGTTCCCTGTAACCTGTTCCCTGTTCCCTGTTCCCTAACAAGATACCCGAATTATTAAAGAATCCGGGTATCTAAATTTGTCTAAATTTGTTAGTTAAGATTCAGAAGTTTTTTTACCGACAACTTGAGATTTGAGGGTAGTAATTTCACTAGATAACTCCTGTCTGCTGGAAGCTTTGAGTAAATAGCGATAAACAAACCACACAGAGTAACCAATACCAATTAATTCAAAGCTGGGCGCTACTAAAGGAATATCATTAAGAGCATCTAGTACGGCCAATAGTACCTTAACTGCGACTACAGATGTCACTACTAAACCAATACTAACTATAGGCTGCTGATATTGACCAAAGAATTTACCTAGATAATCTGGTAATGTACCAAGAAAACCAGAAACTTGCTGTCCATATTTGAGCCATTGTTCTTGAGGCTGCATAGGGGGCTGAAGTTTGGTAAGATTTCCGGTTTGGGTGTTAATTTGGGGGATAGTTGTTTCTTTGGACTGGGTTTCTTGGTATTCTGGTTCTTGCATTTTTATTTCCATGATTTTGATTGTTGAGTTTTTTACCTAGACATTTACAACCAAAAGGCTGTTAGTTGACAATTCTTCCACTAATAAGCATGAGAAATCAGAGATTATTGGTTTATCTTATCTAGATTCATTGATAAGTATGACAAAAATTTGCTCAAAATCTAGCCATTTGTGTTACTAGTTAGGGGATAGGCAAGAAACAAGACTCTTTTTAACAGTACAATAATCATAGATTATACTCCTCATCGTCTTTATATTTCATGATAACAAGTATTGATTTCCTTAATTACCTCAATCCTAGTCAACGTCAAGCTGTAGAACACTATTGCGGCCCATTGTTAGTAGTTGCTGGTGCTGGTTCGGGTAAAACCCGTGCGCTGACCTACCGTATTGCTAACTTGATTCTACAACACCGTGTTAATCCTGAAAACATCCTCGCGGTGACATTTACTAATAAAGCTGCTAGGGAAATGAAGGAAAGAATTCAAAGGATATTTGCTGAACAATTAGCGATCACAAAACATGATAAAAAGTTTGATTTACTAACGGAATATGAACAAACTTTGATTAAATCACAAGTTTACCGCACTACTATTAAAGATATGTGGTGTGGAACTTTTCATAGTTTGTTTTCTCGTATTCTCCGTTATGATATTGAGAAATATCAAGATGAAAAAGGGAGAAAATGGGAGAAAAACTTTTCTATTTTTGATGAATCTGATGTCCAAAGTTTGATTAAAGAGATTGTGACTAAAGATCTAAATTTAGATAGCAAGAAATTTGAACCTAAGTCTGTGCGTTACGCTATTAGTAATGCTAAAAATCAAGGATTTTCCCCTAGAGAATTTGAAAGTGAACAGCCAAATTATCGTGGGAGGGTAATTGCTGATGTTTATAACCGCTATCAAGATAAACTGGCTCAAAATAATGCTTTAGATTTTGATGATTTGATTTTAATTCCTACTAGATTATTTCAACAAAATGAGCAGGTTTTAGGTTATTGGTATCGCAAATTTTGTCATATTTTAGTTGATGAATATCAAGATACAAACCGGACTCAATATGATTTAATTCAGCTTTTAGTTACCAATGGGGAAAAACGTAAAAGTGAATGGAAATGGGAAAATCGTTCTGTATTTGTTGTCGGAGATGCTGACCAGTCAATTTACAGTTTTAGAATGGCAGATTTTACGATTTTACTAGAATTTCAGGAGAATTTTGGCGATGGTTTAGCAGATGATGATACCCGTTCTATGGTAAAATTAGAAGAAAATTATCGCTCTTGTGAAAACATTCTCCAAGCTGCTAATGAATTAATTGAAAATAACACCCAACGCATTGATAAAATTCTCAAGGCCACAAGACAACCGGGGGAAGCAATTTGTTTTCATAAAGCTGAGGAAGAAATGGCCGAAGCAGCTTTTGTTATTGACCAAATTCGCAGTTTAGAAAATCAAAACCCGGAATTAAATTGGGGTGATTTTGCAATTTTATATAGAACTAATGCTCAATCTCGACCTTTTGAAGAACTTTTAGTTAAGTATCAAATTCCTTATACGGTTGTAGGAGGAATGAAGTTTTATGACCGCAAAGAAATTAAAGATGCTGTTGCATATTTAAGAGCTATTAATAACCCAGCGGATACTGTGAGTTTATTGCGAGTTATTAATACACCTCGTAGGGGAATTGGTAAAGCAACCATAGACGCTTTAGTCAATGCTTCACAACAACTAGGAATAACATTATGGGAGATAATTAGTGATCAAACGTCAGTAAATACTTTAGCAGGACGTTCAGCAAAAGCTGTCAATAACTTCGCTACAATGATTCAAAATTATCAAACACAAATTACAACTGTTTGCGGTTCAGAGATATTACAAGGGCTTTTAGAAGACTCTGGTTATATCAAAGAATTACAAGAGCAAGCTACGGACGAAGCTGATAACAGAATTAGCAACGTTAATGAATTATATAACGCGATGTTGCAATTTCAAGAAGAAAATGAAGGTGAAGATACTTCTTTAGGAGCATTTTTACAAAGTGCTGCGCTGAGTTCCGATTTAGATAATTTAAAAGAGGGACAAACAGCAGTTTCTCTCATGACCTTACACGCTTCTAAGGGTTTGGAATTTCCGGTGGTCTTTCTAGTTGGATTAGAACAGGGACTATTTCCGGGTTATCGTTCATTACAAGATCCAGTCTTATTAGAAGAAGAACGTAGACTTTGTTATGTAGGTATAACTCGCGCCAAAGAACGTTTATTCTTATCCCATGCTAGAGAGCGCCGCTTATATGGTACTAGAGAACCGGCAATGCGATCGCAATTTTTAGACGAATTACCAACAGAATTATTAACTACACAGAATAAAAATACCAGTATTTTAACTAAAACAAAAGCGGTAAATGCTCTTAATCAAAGCAGTTTTGAAGATTGGCAAGTAGGTGATAATGTATTGCATAAAACATTTGGCATTGGTAAAGTTACTTATATTTTTGGAGAAAGAAATAAAGTTTCCCTAGCCATTCAATTTGCTAGTTTGGGACAAAAAATCATAGACCCCAAAGTAGCAAAATTAGAGAAAATCTAACAGCGAGAATTAGCGTCTTGAGGGAGGAAAAATAAAAAAATTACGAGTTTTGTAAATTTGTCTAGAAAAGATGGTATATTAAAAACCTAGATAAACCACTCCTCTTGCCCCAAAAGATTGCTTATAGTTTTCCTCAGTGTCCTCTGTGCCTCTGTGGTTCGCTATTAAATAGATAATTTAACAGTAAAAAATAATATACATCAATACTTATCTGAAATCATCACCAAAAAATACCAGGAAATTATTGAACAAGAAGGCATCTATGTATCAAAGATATCAGCAATTCAAAAAAATAACTAAAATACTGACAAGATTTTTGCGGAGTTCTTTGATAAAAAGATCAACAAAACGAAGCTTAAACTGGTTGCTAAGAAATGTTTTCCGCACTCAGAAACTTAGTAACACAGGTTTTGTCTTACCAACAGTGCTAATGGTATCCCTGGTAGTGGTATTACTGACCACAGCTATTATGGTTCGTTCTTTTAACCGACGGGAAAATGCTAATAACGTCCGTGTTAGTGATTCTGTCGTCAACATTGCTACACCAGCAATTGATAGAGGTAAAGCAAAAATTAGTAAATTATTGCAGGATAAAACTCTGCCAAAAACTACACCAACAGACGATGATCTGTATAATGCTCTTGTTAATAACATAGATAAATATACATTTGGTGATGAAACTAAACTAACACTATCTTTACAAGAACAACCATCACTACAAATACAAACAGCTTGGAGGTTTCCTGTTGATACTGACAGCAACGGTAAATTTGATAGCTATACCCTCTACGGTATTTATTTTAAAACTCCACCAGTGGTAAATGGTCAGTATAGCAGAGCCAGAAATGCTTTAGAAGCCAGAAATGTACCAGTAGTCAAAGGGACATTAAATGCTAATTGTGGAAGTACCACAACCAGTTTAGTAGGTAATACTGGTTGGGTGAGACAAGATAATGAAATCAAGAAAGCCTTTTTTGTTTATACCGCTACAGCCAGAATTACTGCTCCTCCCGACACTACTAAGTATGAAGTATATAATGGTAAGATCGCTGGCAGTCTGGGCGGGGCTGTAGAGTATCAACAAGACAGAGTACAAACACCAACAAATAACAATGCTGTTGTTTATGACGATGATCTAGAATTAAATTCCGATACAAAGTTGAATGGTAGGATTTTTACAAATAGTAATTTACTGGCTGCTGGAAGTGTTAGTAATCTTAGATTATATCAAGTTAGCAGTCAAGCGTCTTGTTTCTATAAACCTAAAAATGCCAAAATTATTGTTGGTGGTAATTTAGCACTGGGTAAGTTTACCGACGCAAGTGATAACGGTGGAGCAACTGTTGATTTATACCAAGGTAAAACCTCTAATGTTACTACTGGTACTTTAACAAAATCAGTTACAAATAGTCCCAGAGATACAGCCTATAATAACCTAGCTTATGTAAAGCGGATTAATAAATTAATTGATGCTCAAATTGCTGCTGATTCTACAGGTAATAATGATCCAACAGAAGTTAAAAACGGATTTGCACTCAAACAAACAGCATTAGGAATAACTTTTGACAGTACAGAGCGCCTTAAATACCGTCGTCAACAATTAGAAATTTACTTTAAAAGACGGACTCGTCGTGTACCTTATACAGAAGTTGCTTTTGGTGCTACAGAAATATATCCTAACCCATTATTACAAGGATCTGCTGATACCCTGCGTCCCATTGATAGGTGGGTTTATCCTACAGACCCAACGGACGGTAAAACAGGTGTTAATTATACTAATCTATCACTCAACATTAGCATTAGCGGAACATCCTTAGAACCCAGGTCCAGCGACCCAAAAGAATTGAAGAAAAATAGCGGAAAAGAAAAACTATTGGGTGATAGAGTTCTAGTTAGTAACAATTTACCCGAACTGAGGTGGGATACAAGTAAAAATCAGTTTATTGGTTCATATATTGAGGATACCCAAGATATTACTGACATTAAATGGGATTCACCAAGTGGTACTACGCAAACTCGCACACGACCCTCTTTAGTACGGAATTTAGCAGATATTGGTTCTACTGAAAGAGATGGAGACTGGGAATTAGCAGCAGCAAAAGTACCAACAAGCACCACAGACCCCGTGGGTGGTTTACGAGTTGTTACGGGGGCGGGAGTTTATTTGAGTAAAGATGATACTCCTAGTACTATTACTAGTACGGGCAAAGAAATATTGTCTGATATTGAGGGAATGTATCATGACACAAAACCTTATCTAAAAATGCGGGCTACAGCAGTTTATCACTACAAGTCTACTGGCTATAATGCCCAAACGCCTAAACCCATAGCCTGTGTGAGTAGTTATTATGATCCTACTGATAATAGTAGCTACAAAAACATGAACAGTCTACCAGATGCTTCCCCTAATATTGAACAAGGTTCTCAAGGTAAATCTAACAATGGTATAGTTTATCCTGCACCCACTAGGACGGAAAGTTATTATTCTTCAGTCTTGACATATCTATCTGAGTTAAAGTATAATAATAGACCTTTGATAGATGATGGATTACTAGCTAGAGCATTAGCAAAAAAACTAGCACCAACAAATAGAACTATATCAGAGCAGTCTGCCATTGATGCTCAGATTTGCGCTCTACAAATTCTAGATGGTAGTCTTAGTCCTAATAATTCCGTTATTCCCCATGGTGCAATTTTTGAAACCTTCTTTTCTGACCAGAGAGAAAATAAAAAAGTTCGCGCTACAGTTTTAGACTTGAATCTACTACGGACAAAACCCATTGGTGGTTCAGAATATTTATTACCCAATAGCGGTATTATTTACGCGACTCGTGATGATGCTTTACCAGATATCAGTGCGGGTAATACCGACGCTGGAAAACTTGAAAGTCCTGTAGATTATGTAGATGACACGACACGCCGTCCTAGTGCAATTATACTCATTAATGGCGGGAAACTGTGGCGAACAAATACTTACAAGGAAGAGGAAAAGGGGTTAACTCTAGCTACCAACTTACCAGCGTATATTCAAGGTGATTTTAATCTACACACTCAAGAGGAATTTACACAAACAATTGCAGAAAGTTGGAGTAACTTTTATACTCGCACCACTTTTAATAATAACTTTGCCTGTCGTTCTGGTGACTCCAGATTTCCTAATTGTACCACAGGTGATGAATGGCGACCTGGGAATATTTTAGCTGATGCTGTTACTTTGCTTTCTGGAGACTTCGACTTCACAAAGGAATTGGGTTATACAATAGGTAGCCAACAAACAGCTAATAAAGATACTACTTTTAATCTGATTGTTGCTGCTGGTGACAATCCTGCTAAACCTACAGTAGATAATGGTGGTCTAAATAACTTCGTTCGCGTTATAGAGAATTGGACTAGTAGGAAAATTAAGCTAAATGGATCTTTTATCCAGGTAAAAAAGAGTACCTATGCTACAGGGACAAATCAACCTCAGACACCTAATAATCCAAGACAGTGGAGTTACGATGTAGGGTTGTTATTTCAGTCACCCGACTTATTTGCCAGTAAACTCGTAGTCACACCGGACGAACCACCGGATGAATATTTACGGGAAGTTAGCAGAGGTGATACATGGGTACAAACTTTGTTATGTGCTAAGGAGACTTCCACTAATAACTTTGCCATAGAAGATCCAAAGCAACGTCCTGATATCTGTCAATAATAAAACTTACATAAAACTTACAAAGAGGTGATAAAATAATGATAAAAACCAAACTACAGCCAAAAATTTTATCTGCTAGTGATTCTGGTTTCACAATTATTGAGGTACTAGTAGGGGTAGTTTTCATTGCTATTCTCTTGGCTGCTATATCACCAGTGCTGGTCATGTCTACGGCTGTCCGGGTGCAGTCGAAAAGTATGGAAAAAGCCGTTCAAGCTGCTGAGACATTTATTAATGGTGTCAGCAATAATTCAATTTCAGCGCCCACTAAAGTAATTACAGAAACTCCAAATACTCCTATAAATCTAGAAACAGAAATGCCGGTTCCTGAAAAAACCGATACAGATTTGTATTTCTTTAAGAAAGATAGCACCATCACGGCTTGTAATCCAATTTCAACTTGTCAACCAGATAAAGATACCCCATTTGATGAATTTTACATTCAAGCGGCTCAAATAAAGCCCGCAGGTACTAAAACAAGTGATGGCTATCGTCTAGCGATGAGAATATATAGAGAAGACTTGAATTTTGATCAAAAAATTCTAGGGTCTAGTACAGGTGGTATTTTAGTTAATAAACAAGCGCCAATCTTAATCAAAACAGTTGAGATTAGCGGTACTAGCACTTTTGGCAGTTTATGTTCCCGTTTGCGCCTTTTTAATAATCAACCTTGTCAATAAATTGGTTTATAGCTTGGGTTAATTCAATCAAATTCACCATCAATTTTCACATAAAAAAAGGGGTAAAATCCCCACTGTGCAATAATTTAATCTAAATTAAAAACATCTGAAAATCTGCCTTGGGTGCATTTAAAAAAGGACAATACAATGATGATCAAGATACTTAAATTTATATTCAAAAATCAATTCAAAGCCTCAAAATCTCTTGATAAATCTGCTGGTTTTACTCTGACTGAATTGTTAGTAGCTTTAGCGATGTCATCTGTAATGATCACAGTATTACTACAGTTTATGATTACTATGATAACCACAGATAGTGATGAGGAAATTAAGATAAATTCTGAGCAAGAAATCCAAACAGCACTGGATTATATTTCTCGTGATTTACAACAAGCTATTTATATTTATGATGCTGCTGGTATTGAAAACATAAAATCTCAACTGCGTTACCCAAGTGATACTACTAAAACTCCTATATTAGTTTTTTGGAAACGGGAAATTTCAGATAATAATAGTGCGGGAGAAGATAATTCTTCATTGGTTGTCTATTATCTAGACAATTCTAGCAGCACTATTTGGTCTAAGGCTGCTCGGATTAGTAAATGGCAAATTAAAAAAAATGATCCAGGTTTTAATCCCTTTAATATAGCTCAATACAACACTGTAGAAGATGCCATGATCAATTGGAAGAAATCTGGAAATTATAGTAGTGGTAATACGGCTGATGTGTTAATTGACTATGTAGATCAAACCACACCACCACTCGTTCCAACCATACCACCCACACCACCACCAGCCACCTGTCCAGCGGATACCATAACACCTCCAATTACATGGTCAAAAATAACGCCAATTAATGGTATGACCGGGTTTTATGCTTGTGTAGATAAAGCCAATACAACAGCAAAGGTATTTATTCGGGGTAATGCCCTAGCTCGTAGAGAAAGCAATCCAGATAGAATAAAATATGAAAATGATAATGATAAAAAAAGTTATTTTCCCACGGCTAGTGCGATAGTTCAAGGAGCAAAAAGTGGCTATTAATCATCAACTTAAAAAGTCAGTTGTCCAGTCATTACCAGATGATCAGAATGCTGGTTTTACCTTGATAGAAATGATTATAGTGGGATCTATTATTGGTATGTTAGCAGCGATCGCCCTACCAAGTTGGTCAGGTTTTACGAATATTCGTCAGTTAAATATTGCCCAAGGCGAAGTTAATCAAGCCATGCGTCAAGCCCAAAGTCAAGCAAAAAAAGAAAAAGTGAACTATCAAGCTAGTTTCCGTACACAGAATGATATTCTACAATGGGCTGTTCACAAGGAATCTGACCTAAATAATGCTGTGTGGAATGATTTAGATGACAGTGTGCAGTTAGATCCCAATTCAACATTAGAATTGGATAACGGTGTAAGACGAGTCCGGTTTAATGATATTGGTGGTGTGATACCTCCACTCGGGAAAATCACCCTATCTAGTAAATCCGGTGGCACAGGAAAGCGTTGTGTTATTGTTTCCACTATATTAGGCGCAATGCGAACCACTAAGGATGACTCTTGTAATTAGTTGATGTGATTTTAGCGGGCAAGATGCCCGCACCACAACATCTAGCTATTAGGATGATCAAATTTAGATGCGTAAGAGCTTACCGCTTATTTAGGCTGGGGTTTTCACCTGACGTGCCATGTCTAAAAAGCTATTCATATTTACCCCCGGACGACGACGAGGAGTATTTTGAGGAATGAGATACTTGGTGGCAAAGTTGGTTTCAGTTGGAACTGATATTTTAACGGGTTCAGCTTTTGCTGCTACTGGTGCTATCGGTGCTGCTGCGGCTGGTGTTGGTGCTACTGATGCTACTGCGGCTGGTGTTGATGCTACTGGTGCTGCTACTTGAGTAACATTAGCTTCTTCCTTTAGTTCCATGTAGTAGCTGTTTCCCTTATTACCAAACAATCCAGTGATAAAACCGAAAATACCCGCAATCAGATTTTTGATAAAGCCCATAAAAAATACTCCTGGTTTATTCCGTTAATTGCTGCCAGTCATAAAAGTTACTGGTTGCCACTTAGAAAACCGTAATACTGATCAGTATTTTCAGGTCTTTAGTGTCAACAGTTGCAACTGGTAGATAACACAAATTAAATTAATTATTAAATTTTAATATACAAATAACATTATGAGAAATTTTTTAACAAATCTTAATAATTAATTTAGATTTATTCTCATGTCACATTTTCTATTATCTTCGTGATACAGCACTTCCCGATGTTATGAGGTACAAGAACCCCACCCCCAACCCCCTCCAATATCAAAAGTTTATCCTTTTCTTCCCCCCGCTGCGGGGGGATTGAGGGGGGTGCGAGGAGGGGGCTTAAGATGTACCTCATAAGAGCGGAAACCCCTGTAATACTGATTTAAATCCTTGAAAATCATAAAAAATGAAAATTATCACTACAAAACAGCAAAATCCCGTTTTATTAGTCCATGGTATCAACGATACTGGGGCGGTTTTCGATAAAATGGCGTTGTATCTCAGACAAAGAGGTTTGTCGGTGTATACAGTAGATTTGGTCCCGAATAATGGCGCTGAGGTTCTGGATAAATTAGCGCAACAGGTAGCTAATTATATAAATACTATTTTTGCACCAGAACAACCACTTGATTTAGTTGGTTTTAGTATGGGTGGTATTGTTAGTCGTTATTATATTCAACGTTTGGGGGGAATAGAAAGAGTACAGCGATTTATTAGTATTTCTTCACCCCATAAAGGAACAGTAATTGCTTATGGTTCATGGTTGCCAGGATGTGTACAAATGCGTCCTAATAGTCCTTTTTTAGCAGATTTAAATGCCGATGTTCAGATGTTAAAAAAAATAAATTTTACATCTATTTGGACACCTTATGATTTGATGATTGTACCTGCTAAAAGTTCTCAGCTTGGGATAGGAAAAGAAGTAAATTTACCAGTGTTATTACATCCTTTAATGCTAACAGATACTAGGAGTTTAGAACTAGTAGCAGAGACATTAACATCAGCAGTAAATTTATAAATTTACCGTGAGTAAGATCCCCAAATTATTTGAATTATTTATTTAATTCTGTGAATAAATTATGATTTCTTACCAGCGATAAAATCCCCTAAATTCTATCACCAATTTCCTGAAATCCAGCATTAGTAAAAATCGCCTCTGGGTGTTGATAATACTTAAATTCTATTAAGTTGTAAAAAGGGTCTTCTAAAAAGAAAGTGCGATGTTCTAAAAAGGAGTCAAGAAAGCGGTTTTTCGGTTCTTCTCGAAATTTTAGATCTTTGTTTTTTGCCCTTGCTAATAATTCTTGCCAATCCTCTAATTGAGAAAAAATTAGTCCAAAATGTCGGGGATAAATTGCTTTTTGAGGTGTTAAAATATCCTGAGTAACGTGGGCTACTAATTGATGGCCATAGAGGTTGAGAATTAAAGCATGGGGGTTTTCACGTCCGGCTATGCAGCCTAAACCGTCAACATAATAGGCTTTGGTTTGGGGGATATTGGAGACGGGGAAAGCGAGGTGAAAAATAGGTTGGTTCATGGTGGGGGTGGGTGAGAGAATAAAAGTGGGATTTAGTTAATTTCTCTGTAGGTTGATTTAAAGTTTGGAAGATTCTTCCTGATACGGACAACAATATTGTCATTATATCGTTTTTAGTCGGAATAATAAATACTCTTGTGAAAGCCCGACATTTCTATGAACCCAGTATTGATCCAGGTTGGTACTTTTTTCCAGGCTATGATCCATCTTGATAAGTAGTCACAGCAAATAGACTTGCTATCATGGCTCTATTTATGAATATTACGATCGCTTATTGTATCGCTACTGTCTAGATTGTCAAGAGGTACTTGACTAAATCAGAAAGATGTACTATATTAGAAACATAGGATGCAGCAGACATGAGTTAGGCATTAAAAGATAGTCTAAACATGACATCCCGTTACCCTTGTGGTCGAGGAATACCGGTAAAGACGTTCTGAATACCAAAAATTGATTTTTGGCGAAGGCTCCTAAAGGAGCCTTTGTTATTTAGGGAGTTGGTAGTTTTTTATTATTCAATAAGTTTTTGGCTATAACGAAAAAGCGAACTTTTTCTACTTTACCTATACCATCATATTTAGGGTAGGCACTTTGTATGTGTAACCTCAACTTCTTACTTTCTCTGAATACCGTAAAAACGACAAAATAATCAACCTCAATACCATTGGAATCTAAAACTTTAACAGAAGCATACTTTTTATATCCAGCATGACAAACTAACGTTGTTTTATCAGCCAGGGACTTAATAATACTGGGTAATTGCCTTGAGAGGTGGTATCTCTCAAAGTTGAATGGTCTGGATTCTTTTTTATTTAGGTCGTGATACATCAATAACTCTAATTCCTCGCTGGTAAGGTCTTCCGATTTCCCAGTGAAGCAGTGTGAGCTATATGTGACTATAAACCTGTATGTGAATGGGTTATTTTCGTCTGTTTCGTCAGTATATTCAACGCGGTGAACATCTAAATGTGATAAGTCATAAACCTGTCCATTGAATGTGAAATTTCTCCAGCGTTTAACTTCTGTTTTAACGGTATTAAAATCTTTACTCATTAGTTGATATAATTGCCAATTATTTATACAATACTGTTAAGTGGTTTTGTATATCAATATATTAGATGCAGTAAACAGTCGTTATCTTTTAGAATTAGTAGAAAGGATGCTAATTTATAAGTTTTCCACCTATAGCCGTCAGGAGTTAGAAGCGGTGTTTGGATTAACCCAATGGCAACAAACTCGATTTTATCAAGAACTTAAGGAAGAAACAGAACTAGAAACCAAGGTAAAAACCATACCTCGTCTTTTGAAAATGGGGTTGAGTGTAGAACAAATTGCCGAAGCCCTAGAATTAAAAATTGAAGTAGTACAACAAGTAATAGAAAAGCAAGGTAGAAAAGAATCTTAATATTAATGTGGTAAAAGAGGATAAAATAATTTTATCACATTAAAAATCTGAAAATACTCATAATTGATCACAGATGTTATCTTTAATTGATTTGACAAATCCCTGGTTAATGGGATTAGCCTTAAATACGATTTTACTAGGAATAGTGGCAATTCTTCCCAAAAAATTGCTCACACCCGCAGGTATACTGAATGCTGGATTATTAGGAATTATCATTTGGGGAACACTAGGTTGGCCAGGATATCTAGTAGTAGTGTTTTATTTTATTGTTGGTTCTGGAGTAACGCGCATTGGTATAGCGGAAAAAGAAGCCGCAGGAATTGCAGAAAAACGTGGTGGTGCAAGAGGTCCAGAAAACGTTTGGGGTTCAGCATTAATAGCCGCTGTATGTGCTTTAGGAGTGTTGTTTTTACCTGATTTTAAATATTTACTATGTTTGGGTTATGTTGCTAGTTTTAGCACCAAACTATCAGATACAACTGCGAGTGAAGTTGGGAAAGCTTATGGTAAAAGTACATTTTTAATTACCACATTGCAACCAGTTCCGAGAGGGACAGAAGGGGCGGTAAGTTTAGAAGGAACTGTAGCTGGTATGATAGCATCAATAGCGATCGCTCTGATTGGTTGGGGTGTAAATTTAATTAATCCTGTTGGTATGATTTGGAGTGTATTAGCCGCATTTATCGCTACAAATTTGGAAAGTGTCATTGGTGCAACTTTACAATCTAAATATACTTGGCTAACTAATGAAGTTGTTAATATTTTTAATACCTTTATTGGTGCTATTTCGGCGATGATAATGGCATTAATTTACCAAAGTATCTTTGTTTAATTACTCACTAAAATCAAAATATCTGTAGGTTGGGTTTACCCGCGTCAACCCAACATGATTATTTTATTTTTGTCATCATGCTTACAGATTTTAAAATACCTATCAGTTAAAATCCTTGAGATATTCCCGACTGATTAAGTATATATTTAATTTATCAAATCTTCATGATTGCTAAATATCATTCTCTACTGTTTTCTCTATTATTTAATGGAAAGTCCTATAGATGTTTTAGTTTTATTTTCAGAATTACTTCATGGAATCTGCAACTTTTCTAACTGTAAATAACCAAGAAATCGCCCTAGCTGAAGTAGTAAAGTACCTACAAATATCGGGTAGACTAGGAAATTTTATTAATGATGTACTGCGTCAGCACATAATTGAACAAGAAATTAATACCAGGACAGATATTGAGATTAGTTCGGCATTAATTGAACAGACAATTATTGATTTTCGCCTCAAAAATCAACTAACTGATCAACAAAAATTTCAAGAATGGTTAATCAATAATGGTACAGATTATACAACATTTCATACATCTATTACCTTTAGCTTTCAATTAGAAAAACTCAAAGCATTGGTGACAGAATCGAAATTACCAGAATACTTTATTGAAAGAAAGATCTACTTAGATAGAGTCATACTTTCACGAATTTTAGTTGATAGTCGAGAATTAGCAGAAGAACTGCAAACTCAAATTGAAGAAGGTGCTAGTTTTGAACAATTAGCAAAAGAGTATTCATTAGCAGATGAAAAAGTATTTAATGGAATGATGGGACCAATTAGTCGGGGAACTATACCGGATATTTTACGTGCGGCTGTAGATGCAACTGTCCCTGGAAAATTGATAAATCCCATAGAAATAGAAGGGCGTTTTGCTTTATTTAGATTAGAACAAATTCTCCCAGCATCCTTAGAAGATACTCAATTAAAACAATCACTACAAAATGAATTATTTGAAAAATGGCTAGGGGAGAAAATTCAAAATCTCACAGTCAAAATTCAAGTTAATTAAAAACTCTAAATTAGCAATCTTCACGAATAAATGTGTTAAACAATTTACCCTGGAATCAACCACCACTATCTTGGCTAAATGCGGAAGAACAAAGCGAATTAAAACAGCAAGCGGAAATTCGTAATTACAAACTTGGTGAGAAAATTTGGTCACCAGAACTAGGAGGTGAACAGTTTTTAATTATCACTGGTAAAGTACGTTTACGAGAAGAAGGAGAAAATAAAACTGTAGCCACTTTACAAACAGGAAATTGGTTTGGTGACTGTCAAGAATTATTTACTAATTTTAAAGCTGTAGCTGCTAGTAAGGAAGTAGTAGTAGTCTGTTGGAATTCAGAGGTATGGAAAAAGTTTTTAAATCATCAAGTTGATGAATTTTGGAAAAATTCAACAAATCAAGAGGAGAAAAAAATCGTTTTACCAGTTACTAACCCTCGCATTTCTCCACCAGCTTTCACACCGCCCCCACCAATAATTTCCCATTATCCCTTTGTGGGAAGTGGGAATACAGGTGCAGCCTGTTTAACAATGGTAGCACAACATTTAGAAAATCCTGTGCAATTGGAATGGGTACAACGTCAATTGCGGGGACAAAAGCCACAAAATCTAGTAGAAGCAGCAGAAAAATTAGGATTAGTATTGCGGAAATTGCAGATTAATAATTGGAGTGAATTACGCCAATTATCTTTTCCCGCTTTATTGTTGTGGAATCAAGAAGATCAGCAGATTAAAAATGATAAAAGTGATCAAATAAATAGTCAATTAAATTGGGTTGTAGCATATCAAACGAAAGGTAATTATTTAATTATTGCCAATCCTCAAAATCCTGATTATATTTGTGAACAATTACCTGAATCTGTAGTAGAAAATTATTGGGATGGTACATTATGGCAAGTTGAATTAATTTCCCAACAAGAGAAATTTAATTTAGGTTGGTTTACCCCCGCAGTGTGGAAATATCGGGGATTATTAGGTGAGGTGTTATTAGCTTCATTTACCTTACAATTATTAGGTTTAGCTTCACCATTAATTACCCAAGTTATCATTGATAAAGTCATGGTACAGGAGAGTTTAGCCACCTTAGATGTGATGGCGATCGCTCTGTTGTTAGTGGCGACATTTGAATGTATTCTAGGTATTCTGCGGCTATTCATATTCACCCATACTGCACGGCGGTTAGATTTAAGTTTATCAGCCCAACTTTTTCGCCATTTAATGCGTTTACCCTTGGCTTATTTTGAGTCGCGGAGAGTGGGAGATACAGTTGCTAGAGTCCAGGAATTAGAACAAATTCGTCAATTTCTCACAGGTACAGCTTTAACAGTAATTCTGGACAGTATCTTTGCCATAGTTTACCTGGGATTGATGTTTTATTATAACATTCCTCTCACATTTGTAGCCCTAGCCGTATTACCTTTATTTGCAACCTTAACGATTATTGCCACACCAATTTTGCGAAATTGGTTAAATGAAACCTTTAATCGCAACGCCGACAGTCAATCATTTTTAGTAGAGACAATTACCGGCATTAATTCAGTTAAAGCCCACGCGGCCGAACCAATAGCTAGAGAAAGGTGGGAAGGCTTATTTGCCCGCTTTATTCGCACCAGTTTCAAAGCTTCCACCACATCCAATATTAGTAGTAATATCGGTGACTTTCTGACTAAATTTTCCACGCTAATTATCCTATGGTTTGGGGCGAAATTAGTCATTGATCATCAACTTACCATTGGGCAATTAATCGCCTTTCAAATGTTATCGGGAAGAGTTACCAGCCCCTTATTAAGACTAGTACAACTGTGGCAAAATCTCCAACAAGTGCTATTATCAGTAGATAGAATTGGTGATATTCTTAATGCAAGCCCAGAAACAGAAGCAGGAACAGGTTTAGTATTACCAGCCCTGAAAGGAGAAATTAATTTTGAACAGGTATTTTTTCGTTATTCTGCTAACACCGAACCAGTATTAAAAGGAATTTCCTTTCATGTTAAACCAGGGCAATTTATAGGCATTGTTGGTCGTAGTGGTTCAGGGAAAAGTACCCTTTCTAAAATTTTGCAAAGACTATATCAAATTGAATCAGGGCGCATATTAATTGATGGATTTGATATTAAAAGTGCTGACCTAGCATCTTTAAGACAACAAATTGGGGTAGTTCTGCAAGAAGACTTTTTATTTAACGGTTCAATCTTAGAAAACATCACTTTAGGAAATGCAGATATTAGTGCCGAAAAAGTTATAGAAGCCGCGAGATTAGCAGTAGCCCATGACTTCATTAGTCAATTACCCTATGGTTACGAAAACAACGTTGGTGAACGAGGTACAGCATTATCAGGAGGACAAAGACAAAGAATTGCATTAGCAAGATTATTTCTCACTTCTGCACCTCTTCTCATATTAGATGAAGCCACCAGTGCCTTAGACAGTGAAACCGAACAACAAGTATTAAAAAACCTGAAAAACGTCTCTTCCAACCGCACAGTTTTTTTAATTGCCCACCGTTTTGCCCCCCTCAAACGTGCAGATTTAATATTAGTCATGGAAAAAGGAATTATTGCCGAACAGGGAACACATTTAGAGTTATTAAAACAAAAAGGTTTGTACTGGTCCCTATATCAAAAACAACAGACCAATATTTAAACCAGAAGCCAATTTCTCTCTGCGACTCTGCGACTCTGCGTGAAAAAACCTAATTTAATAAATCTAGACCCAAAGCGACAGCACCCCATAAAAGTGCATCAT
>NZ_KE384702.1:0-5299 GCF_000426925.1 Dolichospermum circinale AWQC310F
AACAGGGAACAGGGAACAGGGAACAGGGAACAGGTGACAGGGAACAGGGAACAGGGAACAGGGAACAGGTTTTGAGCAACTTTACTTTTCCTTACTTGTGTCGTTTTTTCCGTTCACCTACTTACCAATTACCCATTACCCATTACCAATTACCCATTACCCATTACCTATCAAATTGTATCGGGGAATAGTAACTTTAAATATTGTTCCCTGATTTAGTTTGCTTTCTAGGGTAATTTTCCCTTGATGTTGATCAACGCATTTTTTAACTATTGCTAAACCTAAGCCTGTACCGGAAATATTACCAACATTAGAACCACGATAAAAAGAAGCAAATAAATTAACTTGATCTGTTTCAGAAATACCAATACCATAATCTTGAACGATAAAAACTATCTGTTTATCGGTGATATTCAAGCTGAAACTAACTGTACTACTTCCAGGAGAATATTTTATAGCATTAGTCAGCAAATTTGTGAGAACTTGACGGATGATTTTCGGATCAAATTCTGCAAATAAGGTATGGTCTAAAATTAGTTGGGTGCTATTTAAAGAAAAATCTATTACATGACTGTAGCTAGTTCCTTGTATTTCTCTTATGAGACGACGACAAAAATCAATAATATCTAATGTTTCTGGTTTAAACTCTATTTTCTCAGTTTCAACACTGTTGATCATCAGAACATCATCTAGTAGTTGAACAGTATACTTGATCGTTTTTTGGATCGTTTCTAAATGTCCCTGTTTTTTTTCAGCGTTGAGACGATCGCCAAAAGTTTGTAAAATCCCTGTAGATGAGGAAATAATAGCTAACGGTGTGCGAAATTCATGGGAAACCATAGAAACAAAACGCGATCGCATTGCGCTGATTTCTTTTTCTTGTTTGAGAGACTTTTGTAATTTCTCAAATAAATCTGCTTGTTGAATAGCTATTGCTAATTGATTGGCTATTTGTTGCAATAATTCGGCTTCAGATTCTTCCCAAATACGTTTTTCACCACAAGCATGAACAACCAGCACCCCCCAAAGTTTATTATGAGGATGATTTACCCAGCGCCCGTTTTCATTTTCTACCAAATCCTGCAAAATAGGAGCGACAATTTTAGATCTAATATTTCCTTGTCGAGAATAAGCTTTCAAGCAATCTGTCCAAATATCATCCATCACGTCGAGAACAATGCGCGGTTTTCCTTGCCAATAGTATTCTAAAATATCTTGTGACCATTTTTCATCTTCCCAATAACTATCTTTAAAAGTCATATAACCGTTAGCAACAGCTTCTTCCACAATTTGACTTTTACCATCAGGAAATAGACGGAAGACAATCACCCTCTCAGCCTTGGTTAATTCTTGCACTTTAGCAGTAATAGTAGTTAAAATATGATTTAAATTGAGGCTAGAGCGAATTTCTTGAGTGATATCTTGAATGGCTCTTTGTCGTTGTAGTTGCAGGTAAATTTCAACTTCAGCTTGCTTTCTAATTATTAATTCTGACTGTACTTGTTCATATAGCATAGATTGTTGAATGGCGATCGCTAATTGGTTCGCTATTTGTTGGACAAGTTCAATTTCAAAATCTTCCCAGTGACGAGGTTGGGAACATTGATGAATACACAACAAACCCCATAAAATTCTTCCCTGGATTAATGGTACAACTAAGTTTGCTCTCACCTGAAATTGTGCTAAAATGTCTCGATGACAATCTGCGAGTCCCGCATTGTCAATATCATCTACTATTTGCATTCTCCCTGCTGCATAGTCGGAAGAAAATCTTTCACCAAAACATTGATCATGAACTTTCATTTCTAGGGCAGATATAAACCCAGGAACTACAGATTCTGAGACAAATTCACCATAATTAAAATTACTATCTGGATCAAATTTAAAAATTCCCACCCTGTCAGCATTCATTAATTGTCGTATTTCTGCCGCAGCAGTATTAAAAATAGTATGTAAATCTAGGGACTGACGAATGCGTTGGGTTGTCTCCCAGAGTAAATATTCTCTTTCTGCTTGCTGCTTAATTTTTTGCTCTGTTTGTTTCCATTCCGTAATATCTTTATTCACCCCAATCACTCGTTCTGCTTTTCCCTGGGAATCACGCTTAATAATGCCGTAAGATTGCAGAACACGAATTTTACCATCTGGTAAAACTATTCTAAAATCCATCTCAAATTCCTCACCATCTTTGAGCTTATGTTGTAGAATTTCATTAACTCTGACTGCATCCTCTGGATGTAATACCGTTTGCAAAATTTCCATACCATCTTTATATTCCGATGGTTTGACCCCATAGAGTTCATACATCTTCTTGTCCCAAATTGTATGATTATTGTCGAGATCCCATTCCCAAATAGCAATTTTTGCAGCTTTGATTGCTAATTCTAACCGACTGGAGAGATTTTGCAGTTGTACTGTACGTTTCTGTACTCTGGTTTCTAGTTTTTGATTAAATTGAGACAACTGATTTAAAGTTGCTTGTAATTCCTCTTCTTTTTGCACTAGTTGAGTGATATCAGTATTGGCACCAGATACTCGCACCGCTTTTCCAGTTTCGTCCCGGAGAATATAACTTCTACAGTTAATGAAGATATAATATTCTTGTTTATGTCGCAGCCGAAACTTTGACTCAATAAACTCTATATTTTTATCATCTAATGCTTGATTGAAGTTGCCACGGATAGGATCTATATCCTCTGGGTGCATAAAATTCTGCCAGAAGCTTTCAGATTTGAGATAAAGTTCTTCATGTTTGTAACCCAGCAGGGAAAACCAACGAGCAGAATAATAAATAGTATCTTCTAGAAGATCCCAATCCCACCAAGCATCATTTGAACCTTTAAGAACTAGAGATAATCGTTCTTGCAGTTTTTCTGATTTTTGGAATAATTTAGATAATTTTTCCTCTGAATTTTTGCGAACAGTAATATCAACTATAGCTCCAATCACAACGACAATCTCACCTTGATCATCTAAAACTACTTGATTGCGATCTTCAACCCAAATGTAATTACCATCTTTACGTCGCAGACGATATTCTGTGGACAAAGGACTTTTGTGAGCTAGTTTTTTTTGAATCAAAGAATATAGTCTGTCTCGATCTTCTGGATGAACTATATCCATAAATTCAGCTAAATTTCTCGGACATTCTGAATATGAATAACCCAAAATTTCTTCCATATTCGCCGGCCAAACGGGAGCATCATTGAGTAAATTATATTCATACATAATTTGTCCACTAACTGTACTTGCTAATTCATAGCGATTTTTCCATATTTTCAATTCTGCTAACTGTTGTTTAATTAATTCTTCTGCTTGTTGTCGTTGATGAATTTCAATTTGTGTCTGTTGATAAATATTTGCTTGTTGAATAGCAATTGCGACTCGCAGTGATATTTGTTGTACCAATTCGATTTCCTCAAGTTCCCAATTGTGGGGAATATCGCGGTAACTTGCTAACATTAGTCCCCAGAGTTGATTTTCAACAATTAACGGAGATAATAGTTTACCGCGAATATCAAGGTCCTTTAACATCTGCTGATGACACTGAGTTATGGATTCAGTGTTAATGTCATTAATTACCCGAATTTGCCCTTGACGGTAAAGTTCAAGCCATTCTGGACTGATACAGGGATCATGTACTTCTTGATTCAGGACTGATTCTCCAGTAATTATCGCTTCAGCGATAACTTGACCACGAAAATCACCACTGAATTGGTAAACAATCACGCGATCGCAGTTTAATAGCGATCGCACTCCTACAACTGTGTTGTTGAGAATCTCTTGTAAATCTAGAGATGAGTGAATTTGCGTGGCAATTTGATTAATTAATTCTTCCTGTTCTGCTTTTCTTCTCAGTTTAATAGTGCGCTCTTCTATTTGCTTTTCTAACTCAAGAGTACGATTTTCTAGCAGTTGTATTTTCTCTGTTTCTAGTTGTAATACTTTTTCTTGTAACACTGCTGTTAGTTTATATAATTCCCAAGGATTAAGGGCTTCTAAAATACTGCTATGGGTAACGATACCAAGTAGTTCCCCTTTGCTTCCTGTCACTGCTAAAAGCTGAATAAATCGCTGTTCCATTATTTGCTGCACATTCCACAGAGATTCATCAACAGTCACGCAGAAAACTGGTGTACTCATGACAGTTTGTGCTAAACAGGTGTCAAAATTCACGCTTAAAGCTTTAAGCTGTACAATATCATGCTCTGTCACCATACCCAGAGGAATTGTTAAAGATGCTTGTGTTTCTACAATCATTACCGAACTGACTTGATTTTCTGCCATTAAGCGAGCGATCTCTAATATAGAAACATTAGCAGGCGCACATAAGACATTGGTAGTCATGACCTCATGAACCAACCGCAAGCGCAACAAGTCTACAGGCCGAAGTATCTGCCGTAAACTTTCGTAAGTCAGCAGTCCCACCAGTTGATTTTCCTCATCAACCAGTGGTAAATGACGAATCCGGTGGTGTTGAAGGAGATTCAGGGCAGAAAAGAGGTCTGTAAATTTTGACTCCTCCAAGGTGATTACAGGATGAGTCATAACATCACGGAGGGCTAAATCTTCCAGGTTCGGCTTTTGGGTGCTGATTTTGACCACATCTTCTTGCCTAAATATACCTACTGGACGATTATTTTCCACAATTAGGACACAACTGCAACAGGCTTGAATTTGTAAATGTTCTAGATAGTTATTAGCGGTTTGGGGAATATAACAAACTGCTGGTACGTTCAGCCATAGGGTATTTGCTGATATTCCACTCATTTGCACTACAGCCTCTCTAACTGTTGTATCAGCAGTTGCTAGTAATGGGTTATAAGTAATAGCTGACTTTAATTCCGTTGCACTGATAGCATTTACAGGTATCAACATTCAAGTTTATCTATTTGGTTTGTATAAATTACAGTTAATTTACTAATTTTACAATAGCTTATTCGTTTTGATTTGCCATAGGTTAGATAGTTTCACGACTCAATGGTAGCACAGATGATTATCTTCAACTATATCTGACTATATTTTTGTTATTTAAACCTAATACTAAACTATACTTCACTACAAGTAGGTTGGCGTTAAAAATTGTCGTTATGACAAGGTAACTCTTAACAGGTTACAGGGAAAAGGTTACAGGGAACAGGGAACAGGCTCTGAGCAACTTTACTTTTCGTTACTTATGTCGGTTTTTCCGTTCACCTACTTACTTCATTCTCATGCTTGTGGGGTGGGCATCCCTGCCCGCCCTAGTATATCAATTAGGCATCCCTGGCCGCCCTAGTATATCAATTAGGCATCCCTG
>NZ_KE384702.1:5518-17410 GCF_000426925.1 Dolichospermum circinale AWQC310F
AATGTATAAATATTCATAGAGCTTCTAAGTAGCTTAACAGGTCTGCCATTTCCTGGACATTGGGTTGGAATTTTGGCATGGGGGGCGTTTCCCCACTAGTTACTTGACGAATTAGTCCATAGCGGGATTTGTATTTGGAGATTTCATGTAGAGTTGGACCGACTAGTCCATTTGCTTCTAAACCATGACAGCCAGCGCAGTTGATTTGGAAAATTGCTTTTCCTTGTACTGGGTTTCCCTGAAGGGAGAGAACACTTTTAACATAAGGATCAGAGGCTTGCACTATCTCAATCCCAAACAGGACTAAAGGCAGGGTTATCAGCATCGCTATAGTCAAGATAACGATCTGTTGAATCAGGGTTTCAGGTTTTATCAGATGGTTATCCAAAAGAGTTGCTTCTACAGTCTTCAAGTTTTCATTGCCTACACATAGCTTAAAATTTATTGACTGTGTTCGCAAGTACATAAGATGATTTTTATATAGTATTTAGATTTAAGACTGCTATGGAACGCGGGATTAATGCCAAATTTGGTAAAATCAAAAACAGGAAACGAATCTTTCAATAATCGCAACAAGGAGCTTTACAGTGGTTGAACCTCTATTATCAGGTATTGTGCTTGGTTTGGTTTTTGTAACTTTAAGTGGACTTTTTTACGCTGCTTATAGACAATATAAGCGTCCTACAGAATTAGGCGGCTGATATTGATTGAGAAGCTAGGGAAGAGGTCAGGAGTAGGAAGCCGGAAGCAGGGGAAATAATTACCCATTCCCAATTACTCATTACCAATTCCCTGCTCTTGATAAAATGTCAAGGCTGTGTTACCATAGCTTTTCTGTCGGCAGATTTCCCAGTTGGGAATTGTTAGCGGTGTCCAATCTTGGTGACGATGTTCCACTGCTATTTCTCCTGGGGAATCTAAAAGCTGATACTGAGCGATCGCTTGTAATACTGGTTCATATAATCCACTAGCATAAGGTGGGTCAAAATATATTTTGTCAAATTTTTGACCTGATAATTTTTTTAACTGTTGGGTGACATTTCCCCGCAATAGTTGAAATTTCTGGTTAGGATTGGCTACCCGTTGCCAATTTTCTTGGATGATGGCGCAAGCAAGACTTGACTGTTCAATACCAATAACGACGCTGGCTTCCCTACATAAAGCCTCAGCCCCCATTGCCCCGCTACCGGCGCACAAATCTAGCCAACGGCAACCAGTAATTGTTCCTTGCCAAATATTAAATAATGCTTCCCTGACTCGCGCACTCGTAGGTCTGGTATTTTCACCTGGTAAGGTTTTCAACAGACGATTTCCGTAAATTCTCAAACTCATTAGTTATTGGTAATCGGATTTTGGATTTTGGATTTTGGATTGATTCCGGGGATAAATCCGAGGGTTTTAAGCATCTCCGATTTGAGATTTTGGATTTTGGATTTTGGATTGATTCTGGGGATAAATCCGGGGATTTTGATGATCAACGGCTGATCGGATTTTGATTTTGGATTTTGGATTTTGGATTGATTCTGGGGATAAATCCGAGGGTTTTGATGATCAACAGCGGATTTGTCCTTAATCTTGAACTCATAGCTAGTAGTAGATAATGGTATCAGAGTTTAACAACCAACAACAAGGGCAACTTTTATTAAGCAAAAACTTTTTCGTGGACTTGAGCCACAAAATTAGATAATATTTGCAAGCCGACATTTGATGATTTTTCGGGATGGAATTGCACAGCCATAAGATTTTCATGAGCGATCGCAGCCGTAAAAGTTTGATTTCCATGGGTAACAGTAGCAGCCCGGACTTGGGGATTTGTAGGTTCAACATAGTAAGAATGAACAAAATAAACCCAAGGATCGGCGGGTAAATGTTCCCATAAAAGATTTTTTGGTTGCTTGAGTTGGAGTTGATTCCAACCCATGTGGGGAATTGTCATTCCAGGTTCAGAACGAAAACGGCGGACTTTTCCAGGAACAATTCCTAGTCCTGGTAACGTGCCTTCGGCGCTGGATTCAAACAAAATTTGTAATCCTAGACAAATACCCAAAAACGGTTTACCAGAAGCGATAGCATCTTTAATAGGTTTTTCCAAACCGCGCGATCGCAAATGTTGTACCGCTGGATCAAATGCTCCCACGCCTGGTAAAACTATAGCATCTGCTTTCGCCAACTCTTGAGAACAATAGGTAACTTGAGTAGTTGCACCAGCTTTTTCTAATCCTTTGCAGACAGAGTGCAAATTTCCCATATCGTAATCAACAACTGCAATCACTGGCATTTAGCTGCTCCTTGTAAATTTATGAGGAAGGGCATTTATTTCATTATTCTAATTCTAAATAATATTTCTTATGCAGAAAAAAATACTATTAACTTCTTTTGAGATTTGGCTAAGTCAACAAGAGTCAAATTCAGCGGATGACTTGTTACTCGCACTAGCCAAAATGGCTTGACTCTCCTATGATTTAAATTTCTTGCACCGTTTATCTGTAGATGTATAACTGGCCAGTTTCTGCGTCATTGCCAAAATTAATCACTTTCAGCCTGATTATATTAAGTACTTGGGCAAAATTAATTGTATATTTGGCAAAACAATAGAAATCTCTGTATCTCTTGTCTGTCACCCGTCACCTGTCACCTTTCCTAAATATGAAATTTATTTTCCACTGCTACTTATCTGTTGTGTCACGGCTGCAAGTCCTTCACCATTAGGGGAACAAGTTCCAGACTGTAGTATAAGTATTTTGCCTTTAGGGTCGCTAAATTCTAGCGAAAATATTTTGTAAACTACCGTTGATATGGAAAAATTATTAGTGCCAGAGGATTTTGTTCACCGTATTAGCCTGTGGACTAGATAGTACCAACACTTACTTCTAGAATGCCGATTTGATCATCAAAAACTTGGCACTTTTCTAAAAAAATTAACGTCTTTGGGAAAAAATTACCTAATATTATGTTGCCACTATTACTTTCTTTGGCTCTTGCACAAGCGAACTTGGTGACACCACCAGAGGAAATATTACAAGTACAACCAGTACGCCCTTTGCCAGGACAATTAGATTCAGTACCAGTATTTAATAGCAATAGTCCAGAATTGGTGTTAAAGGAAGGAATTTTACTTTCTACTTTTCCAGCAGCAGGGAAAAAAGTTACATCTGCCCATTTAAATTTTCCCTTCCGTGGCCAATTTGATATTTTTGCCCATCATGTGACTAAAACTGAATTACTGGAAAATTTACCTTCTCTTTATTTGGGTATTATTTTACATAACCCTGGTTCTCAACCAGTGACAGTCAATATATTACAAGCTGCTAGTTATTTAAGTCAACCAGATGCCCCATTTCAGGAATTATCATCTTTAATTCCTAATGACTTAGGAACAGTGTTTGCAGGTCCAGGTAGTCGCGTTATGTCTGATATTTTGAGGGGTAGAAGACAAGATATTTTTCCCCCGCAAATTGTCATTCCCCCCGGTCAAAGCCAGATGTTATTAAATTTACCCATTCCTGTCCAAGGGTTAATACCGCCTTTAAATGGTCGTTCTACATATCTGCGATTACGAAGTAATGGTAATATTTACGCTGCTAGTTTGGCGATGTTTGCCCGTAAAAATATTGATGGTAGTGAACGCGCACCTAATTTATCAGAATGGCAAAATTTATTAGATCATGGTGAATTATCCACTCCTAGAGATAAAATCCCCACTCCCATTACAGGAAATAATAAACCGGGAATTTACGGGCGTGTAGCTGGAGTATCAAAAGGTTCTCAATGGCGGGCTTATGTAGTAGATCAACCTAAAGGTAAGTATTTAACTATTCCTCAACCTGGTACTGGGTTTTCCTATGGGTTGAGTACCTTACATGGAGGAACTTTCGGCACAAATCAAATTCAAACTGCACCCATGTTAGTCCGTTATTCTGATACGGCCTATTATGCTCATGGTAATTATGGTGTTCAGTATAGTCTGAAGTTGCCTTTATACAATAATACTGAAAATGAACAAACTGTAAGTGTGATAATTCAAACTCCTCTGAAAGAGAATGAGTTAAGTAAATCAGGAATCCGCTTTCTTCAACCACCTGCGCGTCAAGTCTTTTTTAGAGGAACGGTGCGTTTACGTTATCAAGAACAGGGAAAATGGAAAAATAAGTTTCTACATTTAGTTCAAAAGCGTGGTGAAATGGGAGAACCATTAGTAGTATTGAATATTAAACCAAAAAATACCTCTTTAGTACAATTAGACTTTCTTTATCCACCTGATGCTTCCCCACCACAGGTTTTAACGGTCTCAACTCAAATTAGATAGGGTTTTCAGCCAATTTTGCAATAAATGCAGGATAATAATGCTATTTCTGCATTAGTAACTTGAATTTGTTGTCAAAATAACAGATTATAAAAATGAAATTGTTTACTGCTGCAATTGCCAACTACAAAACAACCCTGAAGTAGTGGGTTTTATCTTAACTTGAGTTCTTTCTTGGGAGTCTAAATATGAATACAAGCAGGATAGAATTAGCTAAAGAGGCATTAAAAACGCATAAAGAGAATATGCGAAAAACTCTAGAACATCGCTTAGAAGCAGCCATAAACCAGAAGGATGAAAACCTATTGCGTCAGTTAGAAGCAGAAATGCGGGAACACAGTCAATACTCTCAACCCTCTGCTGTTAAAGTTGATTTCTTTAGTTTTATACGTAACACAATGACTGTTAACCATCCAAAAATGGAAAGATAGTAAATTAGCTATTGTTTTGCTGCATTATGACACATTAGGTCAAAGCGAAAATGAGTTGTAGTGGGTAATTAGTAATTACCCATTACTTGTTACGAATTACCCAGCGTTCAAAATTTCATCATCTACAGAAAAATCAACTTCTAATTTATCTTGTCTGGTGATTAAATAATCATTTTCCCAAGAGTCTTTTAAACCAGAAATTAAATCATATTTAGGTTGCCAATTTAATTCTATTTGTGCTTTATTTATTGATGCGAAGAAGTGCTGTACCCGCATAGGAAAGGATTTGCGTTTACCGAAATCAAACTTTTTAGGATCATAATGGACGATTTTAACATCATCGGCGGATTTACCAGCAGCGACAGCACAAGCACGAGCTAAACCGTCAAAAGTGACAAAGCGATCGCCTGAAATATTATAAATCTGCCCAATTGCTTTTTCATTGCCAATTACTTGTATCATCGCTTGAGCTAAGTCTAATACATGGCCTAGCTGAGTCAAGTGCATACCATTACCAGGGATAGGAATGGGACGATTACGAGCAATTCTATCAAAAAACCAACTTTCCAAAGGATTATAATTTTGGGGACCGTAGATATAAGTAGGACGAATGGAAGTAAAGGGGATTCCTAATTGTTTGAGGTAAGCTTCCGTTTCATGTTTACCCTTGTGACGACTTTTAGGATCTACTGTATCACCTTCCAAATGGGGCATTTGGTCAGATTTGAGGTACACCCCTGCTGAACTCATGTAAACAAAGTGTTTTACCCGTCCTTGATAGATTTCTGCCAGGGGTTGGGTATCCGCGAGTTCTCTGCCATTATTGTCAAAAACGACATCAAAGGTTTCTTGTGCTAACTTTTCTCGAAGTTGATTTGGGTCTGTGCGATTCCTACGGAGCGCTTCGCGGTCGCCTATAATTTGTCCTACGCCTGAAGGTGTGGGATGATTACCACGATTAAACAAAACCACCTCATGTCCGGCTTTTAGCAATAATTGAGTCAAATACACACCAATAAACCGAGTTCCACCAATAACCAAAATTCGCATAACTTCCTAACTCCTAAATAACCAAAAGTGGACTGCTTCACCCTTATCTGTGCTTATCTTTGAGGTTATCAGGTTGTAGTATCATTCTGGAACATCTTTTGCTAGGATTGTATCTCTCATGTAATCTGGAGATTTTCCCACTGCTGAAAAAATAAGACTTATAATATTCTTTTTGGTAACATTGTGAGTAAGTCCCAGGAAAAATCAGTAGTGTGGAATATCACCTGATAAAATTAGCCTAATTACTTCCTCTACCCATTCAATTTAGCTGTGTCTTTAGAATATGCTTTGGTTCATGAGTGGTTAACCCCTCAAGCTACAGGTGGTTCAGAATTAGTAGTTCAGGAAATATTAAATCATATTCATGCTGATTTGTATGCCCTGATTGATTTTGAATCCAATAATCCCAAAAGTTATTTGTACAAACGTCAAATTGGCACAACGTTTTTACAAAAATTTCCCCAAGCGCGTCAAGGTGTGCAAAAATACTTACCTTTATTGCCCTTGGCCATTGAACAATTGGATTTACGAGAATATGAAGTTATATTAACTTCATCTCATGCAGTAGCTAAAGGAGTCTTAACCACGCCTAATCAACTGCATATTTGTTATTGCCATACCCCTATGCGTTATGCTTGGGATTTAACATTTGATTATCTCAAGCAAGGCAAATTAGGTCAAGGAGGTATAGGCTGGATAACACGCTACATTCTACATCATTTGCGGCAATGGGACGTAATTAGTGCCAACCGAGTTGATTATTTCATTGCTAACTCTCAACACACAGCTAGAAGGATTTGGCGTTGTTATCGTCGGGAAGCAACCGTTATCTATCCACCAGTGAATATTGACGAATGTTTATTTTCTCCAGAAAAAGAGGATTTCTATCTAATAGTCTCTCGATTAGTGAGTTATAAACAAGTTTCCTTGATTATTCAGGCTTTTAATTGCCTAAGAAAACCTTTGGTAGTTATTGGTACAGGTCCAGAAATGGACAAGCTGCGAGAAATAGCCCAACCACATATTCAAATTTTAGGATGGCAACCCGATCATATCGTCAAAAAATACATGGCACGTGCCAAGGCTTTTGTCTATGCAGCTTGCGAGGATTTTGGTATAGCCTTAGTTGAAGCCCAAGCTTGTGGAACTCCCGTAATTGCTTATGGCGGTGGTGGTGCGCTAGAAACAGTTAGAGATATTCGCACTGATCCTGACACAGGAACTGGTATATTGTTCAAAATGCAAACAGTAGGAGCTTTAGTAGATGCTGTGGAAAAATTTGTAGATCATCAACATTTGTACAATTATGAGTATATACAAAAACACGCTAATCAATTTTCTCGCCAGGTTTTTGCAGAACGTTATCTGAGTTTTGTTCATCAATGTCGTGAAAAAAGACTTTATCAAAAGTAAAAATCAGCGTTTTTGTATTTGTTTTCTGGGAAGATAACAAATTTTTCCCGAAAATTACTGCCTTTTAGCTTTAAGATCAGGACTATGTGTGGTGTGGATTATAAAGGAGTATGATGACTGCCCAGAGTTCACTTCTCTCCGGCAAACGATACCCGCGAAAGGATAACAGTACATCTATGGCTGTTTTATCAAAACGTGGTCAAAAAGTTAAACAGCTAAAGGTGAAATCCAGAGGTTTATCTTTTCAGGGTTTATACGGGGAGTTTTTAAAACGACTGTTTGATATAGTTTTTTCACTGTCGGTCTTGATTTTGTTTTCTCCTATCTACATAATACTGGCCTTGTTGATAGTCCTCAGTTCAAAAGGTCCAGTTTTTTATGTTCAACAACGAGTAGGTAAAAATTACCGAAGCTTTAATTGTATTAAGTTTCGCACTATGGTCAATAATGCCGACGAAATGCTGGTCGAAATGATGGCAATGTCACCTAAGCTGCGAGAGGAATTTGAAAGCAATTTTAAGCTGAAAACAGACCCAAGAATTACTAAAATTGGTCACTTTTTGCGAATTACCAGCTTAGATGAGTTTCCTCAATTTTGGAATGTTCTTAAAGGAGACATGAGTGTAGTTGGTCCGCGGCCTTTAGTAGAGGAAGAATTACCGAAATATGGTGATTATATCGGTCATGTTTTAACAATTCGTCCCGGAATTACGGGTTTGTGGCAAGTATCTGGACGTAATGATATTCCTTATCCCCGACGGGTGCAAATAGACCTCCACTATGTCAATTTTAGGAGCTTTTGGCTAGATTTGTGGATTATCCTGAAAACAGTTAATGTTGTGATTATGCCCAAAAATAAAGGTGCTTACTAAGTAAGTGCGCGGTTTTGCTGTAGTGGGGCATGATACTGCCCCAAAAACTATTTTTGATGATGAAATTATAAATTTTATTTATCCGCTAGAATGGACAAGACTAAACAAAATTTAGTTACTGGTCGCAATTAACACATATAATCCAAGGACATTAACTAAATGATTTAGCAAACATAGCCGGGGTATGTAAGGACTACACTACTTACAGTTTTGCAACTATCATTAACGATGACAGTATTGACTGAATTAATTACTTGTCAAAGTGTTCTTGATCAAGTATATTTGTTCACGGTTAGCTTTTGATAGCAGCTTACTTGTAAGTTTACTATTGAATGGGTTTTCTACTTAAATACTAGTTGGAATCAGATTGTTTGTCGTTATTCAACTAGAAACTATGGGGCATTATCATGACACAACCAAAACGCGCTTTAATTACTGGTATTACAGGTCAAGATGGTTCTTATTTAACGGAGCTTTTGTTAGAAAAGGGTTATGAGGTACATGGGATTATTCGCCGTACCTCTACTTTTAACACAGACCGCATTGATCATATGTACGAAGATCCCCATACCCAAGGGGTACGGTTATTTCTACATTATGGCGACTTGACAGACGGGACAACACTAGGACGGATTTTAGAAGAAGTCAAACCTGTAGAAATTTATAACTTAGGCGCTCAATCTCACGTTAGAGTTAGTTTTGATTCGCCTGAATATACAGTGGACTCTGTAGGCATGGGTACATTACGCTTATTAGAAGCTATCCGCGACTACCAACACCGTACCGGGATTGAAGTACGTTTCTATCAAGCCGGTTCTTCCGAGATGTATGGTTTAGTGCAAGCAGTCCCCCAAAGTGAAACTACACCTTTTTATCCCCGTAGTCCCTACGCTTGTGCTAAGGTATACGCCCATTGGCAAACAGTGAATTATCGTGAATCTTATAATTTGTTTGCTTGCAATGGTATTCTTTTTAATCATGAGTCTCCCAGAAGAGGTGAAACATTTGTTACACGGAAGATAACTAGAGCCGTAGCCCGCATTGTCGCCGGTAAACAAAAAAATATCTTTATGGGTAATTTGGACTCCAAGAGAGATTGGGGATATGCGAAAGATTACGTAAAAGCCATGTGGTTAATATTGCAGCAAGAGCAACCTGATGATTATGTGGTGGCTACAGGAGAAACCCATTCAGTGCGCGAGTTTCTAGAGTTAGCATTTGGTTATGTTAATCTAGATTGGCAAAATTACGTAGAGTTTGATGAACGTTATTTGCGTCCAGCCGAAGTAGATCTATTAATTGGTGATCCGACTAAAGCCCAGCAAAAATTAGGTTGGCAACCATCGGTAACATTTCCAGAACTTGTGTCTCTTATGGTAGAAGCTGATTTAAAAGCGGTGGGATGTACTTCCCCCAATGGTAATGGCTTAAAATACCCTGAAGATATTGCCACCACCCGTCAAGCATTGGGATCTCTGCACTTTTAATTCGTATCAAGGATAACAAGATGACAACCTTAGAATTAGAAAATAAACGGATTCTTGTCACAGGTGGGGCTGGGTTTCTCGGTCGTCAAGTCATAGATCAACTTTGTCAAAATGGTGCTGATCGTGATAAAATTACCGTGACGCGATCGCACAATTGTGATCTGCGAGTATGGGAAAATTGCCAACGGGCAGTAAACCAACAGGATATTATCATTCACCTAGCTGCCCATGTGGGTGGGATTGGTTTAAATCGAGAAAAACCCGGTGAGTTATTTTATGATAACTTGATCATGGGGACGCAGTTAATCCATGCGGCTTATCAACAGGGTACAGAAAAATTCGTTTGTGTAGGAACTATCTGCGCTTATCCTAAATTTACCCCTGTACCATTTAAGGAAGATGATATCTGGAATGGTTATCCAGAAGAAACTAACGCCCCCTATGGAATTGCAAAAAAAGCCCTGTTGGTACAATTGCAATCTTACCGTCAGCAGTACGGATTTAATGGTATTTACCTCTTACCAGTAAACTTGTACGGACCTGAAGATAATTTTAACCCCAATAGTTCTCATGTGATTCCGGCTTTAATTCGCAAAGTAGAAGAAGCCCAAACCAGGGGAGAAAAACAACTTCCTGTTTGGGGTGACGGTTCTCCCACTCGTGAATTTTTGTATTCTACAGATGCAGCACGGGGTATAGTCATGGGAACTCAGTTTTATAATGATGCTGAACCCGTCAATTTAGGAACTGGTTACGAGATATCCATTAAAGACCTAATTACCTTAATTTGCGAATTAATGGAGTATGACGGGGAAATTGTCTGGGAAACGGACAAACCCAATGGTCAACCCCGTCGTTGTTTGGATACGGAAAGAGCAAAACAGGCCTTTGGTTTTACTGCTGAGGTAGAATTTAGAACAGGTTTAAAGAATACCATTGATTGGTGGCGGAAAAACGCCGGCTAAAGTAGTTTCTCTCGTTCCCAGTCAGAGACTGGGAATGCCTTCCCAGAGTCTCCGACTCTAGTATACAAGAGAAGGCAGAGCCTTCTTAATTCATTCCCATACAGAGTATGGGAACGAGAGAGAGAAAAGAATCTAAAATCCAAAATCTAAAATCTAAAATCTAAAATTGTATCGGCTTTGCAAACAATTAATTCACAACTAACTAAAAAGGAATTGCGACGGGTTTTACTCCAAAAACGCCAGTCTATGACATTATTGGAATGGAGAGAAAAAAGCGATCGCCTTACCACCAACATCCAAAACTCAGTTATATTTAATCAAGCAAAGACAATTCTGGCTTTTTTTAGCTTTCGTCAAGAACCTGATATTAGTTCACTATATACCAACACTAATAAACGTTGGGGGTTTCCCCGTTGTGTTGATAAATCTCTAGTTTGGCATTTTTGGCAACCTAATGATACCATTAAAACTGGTGCTTATGGAATCAAAGAACCTCACCATGAAGCAGCAATAATAGAGATTGCAGAAGTGGATTTAATTCTTGTTCCCTGTGTGGGTTTTGATGTTCAGGGATACCGCTTAGGTTATGGTGGGGGATATTATGACCGCTTGTTAAATTCTCCCGGTTGGGATCAGAAACCAACTATGGGAGTGGTTTTTGATTTTGCTTATGTCTCTCAATTACCGGTTGATAGTTGGGATAAACCTTTAGAAAGGGTGATTACAGAAAGAAGATATTAGCCATTGACGGAAATGATCATGATAAAATCTATAAACAGTGACATTAGAAATAGTTCCAGAAATAGTTTCTACTTGCAAAAACTCAAACCAAGATTCTAAAATTTCCTCTACATCAAATTCATCAGTTTCTAGTAAATTGGCAATATCTGTAACAGATATGGGTTGTGTTTGCTGTGCTAAAATTTTCAAAACTGCTACAGCAAAATCTTGATCTGTTAAGTCTAGCATTTGTTGTAAATGCTGTTGGTAATAAGTTTCTAATTCAGGTGGTAGAGATGTTTCTAACTGGGAATATTGATCATAAAATCCATTATTTATATTATTATTTATATTATTTATAGCAGCTAAAATTTGACTAACATACATAAAATTATTTTCGCTGCGGTTGGTTAAATTAGTAATAAATTCTGCTGCGTTTATTTGCTGGGTATTTAACCAGGATTTGATTGACCTCTCCCTCAACCCCTCTCCTACAAGGAGAGGGGAGTTAGACAAGTTTTTTTCCTCTATTTCTGTAATAGGAGAAGGGGAGTTAGAAGCATCTTGTTCCCCCCTTCCCTGGCAGGGGGTTTTCATTCTCCGAGGTAAAGAAGAAAAGAATAGTGATCTTTTCTTGATAAAATCAAAAAG
>NZ_KE384703.1:0-552 GCF_000426925.1 Dolichospermum circinale AWQC310F
CATATGGAAGGGGTGCATCAAGATATTGTGTTCTGCTTGGAACACAATCATGAAGTTGAATGTACCGGAGATACCTAAAGGCATACCGTCAGAGAATGAACCTTGACCGATGGGGTAAATCAAGAATACTGCGGTAGCTGCTGCTACAGGAGCAGAGAAAGCTAGGCAAATCCAAGGACGCATTCCCAAGCGGTAAGAAAGTTCCCATTCACGACCGAGGTAGCAGAATACGCCGATCAAGAAGTGGAATACTACTAACTGGTAAGGACCGCCGTCATACAACCACTCATCTAAAGAAGCTGCTTCCCAAATTGGGTAGAAGTGTAAACCGATAGCGTTAGAGGAAGGAACTACTGCACCAGAAATGATGTTATTTCCGTATAGTAAAGAACCTGCAACTGGCTCACGGATACCGTCAATGTCAACGGGAGGTGCTGCGATGAAAGCGATAGTAAAGCAAGCGATCGCACTCAAGAGAGTAGGGATCATTAATACTCCGAACCAACCGATATAAAGGCGGTTGTCTGTGCTGGTAATCCACTCGCAAAAGCG
>NZ_KE384703.1:562-921 GCF_000426925.1 Dolichospermum circinale AWQC310F
ATCCCATACGTTAGCGCTTTGGCGCTGCTGTAATGTTGTGGTCATGTGTTTATAATGGCGTTTGAGTTATGTATGTTTTGGTAGGTGTTTCTACCTCATGAATTTATATTAAGCCTTATGTTTCAATTTGTAAAGATATTTAAAGTAAGTATTAGTTATGAAAATCATTAGTTTTTCTGATATGATGAAATTTACAGCAGCTATTGTCATAGTTGGGCGGGCAGGATGCCCACCCCACAGAAGTTTTGGACTATTTTTAGAAGTTTTCCTAAAATGATGAAATTTACAGCAGCTATTGTCATAATTGGGCGGGCAGGATGCCCACCCCACAGGAGTTCTGGACTATTTTAGAAGTTTTC
>NZ_KE384703.1:1026-12687 GCF_000426925.1 Dolichospermum circinale AWQC310F
AATGGGATTTACAGCAGTTATTGTCATAATTGGGCGGGCAGGATGCCCACCCCACAGGAGTTTTGGACTATTTTAGATGTAAAAATCAACCAGGAGGCCAAGACATAGAACGACCGCCTAGTATATGTATATGGAGATGATGGACTGTTTGACCGCCATCAACACCAGTATTCATAACTACTCGATAACCGTTTTCTAGTCCGGCTTGTGCTGCCACCTTTTGCACTATTAATAGAAGATGTCCCAAGAGAGCTTGATCTTCAGGTTCAGCAGTGGCCAGGTTAACTATAGGTTTTTTGGGGATAACAAGGATGTGAACTGGTGCTTGGGGGTTAACATCTGTAAAGGCCAGGGCTAAATCGTCTTCATAAACAATATGCGCGGGAATTTCTTTACGAATGATTTTACTGAAAATCGTTTCTGTGTTCTGACTCATGCAGTTTTACTTACTCATCTGCTCAAGATTTTAAGCGATGGTTAGAATAGACGATCAAAAGTTAAGCTGTTATTTAGTCAGTGCATCTATTTATAGCTCTATGTCCAAACCTGCTGATGTCAGTACCAAACGCTTAATTAGCCTCGCACCCAATAATTGGGTTAAATGGGTAACGCAAATCCCAGATGTGGTTGCTGGGGAAATTCTCAATTCTGAGTTTCAATGGATTAGTAGAGAAAGTGATGTACTTATCCGCGCTAAAAGTAAAGAGTACGGAAATTTTCTGGTTCTCAATGAATTACAATTGCGATATAAACCAGAAATGCCGCGAAGAATGCGGGCTTATACAGGATTAGCTGAAGAAAAATATAAATTACCCATATATCCTGTATTAATTAACATTCTAAAGACAGGTGATGCTGAAATCCCAACCCGATATGAGTCTAATCTTGCGGGGTTAGAAGTGCGTCAAGATTACCGTGTAATTAACCTGTGGGAAGTAGATGTTAAAATTGCCTTAGAACGACCTTTAACGTCTCTATTGCCTTTTGTACCGATTCTCAAAGGTGGTGAAGATGAATCTATAATTCGGGAAGCATTGCGTTTATTGCAAGCTGATGAACAATTAAATCAATTAGAAACAGTTCTCGCTTTTTTTGCTACGTTTGTGTTAGATAGTTCCTTAGTTCAAGAAATTATGAGGTGGGATATGACAGTTTTACGCGAATCACCTTGGTATCAGGAAATATTGCAACAAGGAATGCAACAGGGAATGCAACAAGGAATGCAACAGGGAATGCAACAAGGTGAACAACAAGGAGAAAGAAAAGACAGACTCTCTAGCATTGAGTTATGTTTAGAAGTTAAATTTGGTAATGAAGGATTAAAATTCATGCCAAAAATATCACAAATATCTGATCTTGACACACTAAAAACAATTCAACGTTCAATTCTTACGGTTGACAGGTTAGAGGAATTAAGACTTGTGATGGACAATTTGTCATAAATGGAAATCTTGATTTTACAAGACTTGATTTTTTTGTTGATCAGTATCAACTGCTGTGAATTATATCACTTGACAAATTATTTGTTTGAAATCATTTTGGGTTGAGCTTTGAGACAATTTATCCCACCCTACAGCAGTTTCTGGTCGAATGCGATAAAATTGAAGGCGGGGAAACCCCGCCCCTACAGCCTTAAAACTCTGTATCTCCTAACTACGCAAACCGCTGTATCTGTCTCCTTCAATTTTCTCGGAAAAGAATAAGGACGCATCATGGATAATTCCATTACGAAATATACGTATTTCGTTTAATGTTTGTTCATCTTCAATATCACCAAAATAATACAATGCTTTTTGAATTGAACTATAGTTCTTTGTATTCGCATGATTTTCCTTTTCTTCACTATTTTTATAACATTTATAACATCCGCCAATTTGATCAAGAATTGCAAAAGCAGCCAGAAAAGGAAGAAATGACTTAAACTTGTCAAGTCCAGAAGATTGTCGCATCTCCTCTTCTAGTGTTTTCAGTGTAGAAATTAACTCAAAATCTTTTGTAAATGTTTTTGTGAATATGGATAAATGAATATTAATTATTTCAGAATCTGTTAATTCGGAAAGTTTCTTGTGAGAAAACATAATAGACCTCTTGTAAATTAAATTGTTTCGTTAGTAATCTTCACAATATCACAATTAGCCGAGAATTAGCTACTGATTCTTGATTAATAATAAATCAACTTTAACAAGCATTTATCTCGGCATCACATCATCTAACCGCAGTTGCAGAGAAGGTAAAAGAGCAGATTTAATAAACTCTCCTAAACGGTATTCTTGCTGAATGTAATCCTCTCCAATTAATTGACAAACTGTAAATGTAGGTTGTTTTGGTTTACCAATAAAAACAACGCCACCCAATCCTCGATAATCAACAATCCAATATTCAGAAATTCCCAATAAAGCGTATTCTTCAACTTTACGCGCATAATCAGTTTCCCAATTAGTGCTAACAACTTCCACCACTAACTTAATAGATTTTCCTAACGCAATCACTGGTTCGTGTTCCCAAAAAGGTTCATCGTCAAGCACCGTTTCATCTAATACCACAATATCAGGACGGCGGGCTGTGGCTGTTTCTGCAAAAGGACGGATAAGACAGGTGCGAGGAATAAACCAGGGAAGTTCAGCATGAATAATAGCAATACCCAATTGGGTTGTGAGTTTACCACCGACGGCTTCATGGGGTCCTGTGGGTTCCATGTCAATCAATTCTCCGTCTGCAAGTTCATAGCGGGGATTGTTACCGTATTCAAGGATAAATTCTGCAAAGGTTAATAATTTTGTGAATGCTTGAACCATAAGTCACCTGTATCTTGAGCTAATATTATTATATTAACAATCTTCTGGGGTGATTTCACCCATTGTTAATTTAGCTAAAAATCTGCTTTGATATTGATAAAGTTTATTGATATATAAAAAATGCTGGCTAGAGTTTGGAGTGCATCTATTGTTGGAATTGACGCGGTTAAGGTGGGAGTGGAAGTTGATGTTTCCGGGGGTTTACCGGGAATTGTGATTTTAGGTTTACCAGATTCAGCCATTCAAGAATCTAAAGAACGAGTAAAAGCCACCTTAAAAAATGCCGGTTTTGCCTTTCCCATGCGGAAAATTGTCATTAACCTAACTCCTGCGGATTTACGCAAAGAAGGACCTGCTTTTGATTTACCAATTAGTATAGGAATTTTAGCAGCTTCTGAACAGGTTAACGCCGATTTGTTAGGAGATTTTTTATTCTTAGGAGAAGTTTCCTTAGATGGTAGTTTGCGTCCTGTTGCTGGTATTTTACCCATTGCTGCAACTGCAAAGAAAATGGGAATTTCCGGTATTATTGTTCCCGTTGATAATGCTCAAGAGGCGGCTGTTGTTGAAGGTTTATCAGTTTATGGTTGTCAACATATTGCTGATGTAGTAGACTTATTAAATTATCCCAAAAATTACAAACCTGTACAGTTTAATCAAACCCTAGAAACCTCAGGGGAAACATCTTTAAATTTAGCAGATTTGCAAGATGTCAAAGGACAAGCTCATGCTAGAAGAGCCTTAGAAATTGCCGCAGCCGGGGGACATAATTTGATTTTTGTTGGACCACCCGGAAGTGGAAAAACGATGTTAGCAAGGCGCTTATCGGGGATTTTACCACCTTTAAGTTTTTCCGAATCGTTAGAAGTTACACGCATTCATTCTGTAGCTGGATTATTAAAAAATCGTGGTTCTTTAGTAAAAGATCGTCCTTTTAGAAGTCCCCACCATTCCGCCTCTGGTCCTTCTTTAGTTGGTGGTGGTACTTTTCCCCGTCCTGGTGAAATTTCATTATCCCATAGAGGTGTACTTTTTCTAGATGAATTAACCGAATTTAAAAGAGACGTTTTAGAGTTTTTACGTCAACCTTTAGAAGATGGTTATGTGACAATTTCTAGAACTAAGCAATCTGTCACTTTTCCCGCTCAATTTACATTAGTAGCTAGTACAAATCCCTGTCCTTGTGGTTATTATGGTGATACAATTCAAGCCTGCACTTGTTCACCTCGACAACGAGAACAATACTGGGCAAAATTGTCTGGACCATTAATGGATAGAATTGATTTACAAGTCGCAGTCAATCGTTTGAAACCAGAGGAAATAACCCAACAACCAACAGGAGAAACATCAAAATCTGTAGCCCAAAGAGTCGAAAGAGCCAGAGAAATTTCTCTAATTCGTTTTCAAGAAGAAGGAAATTTACAATGTAATGCCCAAATGCAAAGTCGTCATCTGCAAAAATGGTGTAAATTAGATGATCCTAGTCGTAATTTATTAGAAGCTGCAATTAGGAAATTAGGGTTATCCGCAAGAGCAAGCGATCGCATTTTAAAAGTAGCACGCACTATAGCAGATTTAGCAGGAGATGAAAATCTTCAACCCCACCATGTAGCAGAAGCAATTCAATATCGGACAATTGATAGAATGCAGTAAAAAAATCTCCAAAAATATGGATAATAAAAAAACTTAGCTATCAACAATGCAATTTTAACCGCCATTCATGCGGCTACAAATTTCTAGTTAGATCAAATACTTACTTAACTTTATTCACATCATCAAGAACTATCATGAGTGCAGAAATTATTTGTGTTGGTACAGAAATGCTACTAGGAGATATTCTGAATAGCAACGCCCAATATCTTGCTCAAGAATTAGCAAAACTAGGCATTCCCCACTATTATCAAACAGTAGTAGGGGATAATCCAGATAGACTCAAGCAAGTTATCGAAATTGCTGCTTCTAGAGTGCAAATTCTCATTTTTACAGGTGGTTTAGGACCCACACCCGATGATCTCACCTGTGAAACTATCGCTGATTTTTTTGGCGCTCCTTTAGTAGAACGAGCGGATATTGTTGAAGATATAGCAGAGAAATTTGCCCAGCGGGGACGAGTCATGTCTCCCAATAATCGCAAACAGGCCTTAATTCCCCAAGGTGCGGAAATTCTACCTAACCCCACAGGCACAGCACCTGGTATTATTTGGCAACCTCGCACTGGATTAACTATTTTTACATTCCCCGGTGTTCCCAGTGAAATGTATCGAATGTGGTCAGAAACAGCCGTACCTTTTCTGAAAAGTCAAGGTTGGGGAAAAGAAATTATTTATAGCCGCAGTTTAAGGTTTTGGGGCATTGGAGAATCAGCTTTAGCCGAAAAAGTAGCTGCTTACTTTGACCTAACTAATCCCACAGTAGCACCCTATGCAGGCAAAGGAGAAGTCAGATTAAGAATTTCCGCTAAAGCCACCGACCCAACAACAGCCCAGGCTTTAATTGTACCAGTGGAAAAACAACTGATAGAAATTGCTGGCTTAGATTATTACGGTGCTGATGATGACACTTTGGCTTCCGTAGTTGGTAATTTGTTAAGGTCTTCCCAGGAAACACTATCAGTAGCAGAATCTTGCACTGGTGGCGGACTAGGGCAAATGTTAACAGAAATTCCTGGTAGTTCTGATTACTTTTGGGGTGGTGTAATTGCTTATGATAATTCAGTAAAAGTTGGATTATTAGGAGTCAACCCAGAAGATTTAGAGAAATTTGGCGCTGTGAGTGCGACTGTGGCCGAACAAATGGCTATCGGTATTAAAAATCGTCTTTCAACTACTTGGGGGTTAAGTATTACGGGAATTGCTGGACCGACTGGAGGGACAGAAGACAAACCAGTGGGTTTAGTATATATCGGGTTAGCAGGTCCTGGAGATCAAGTCATAAGTTTTGAACATCGTTTGGGAGCGATTCGCGGACGTTCTTTAATTCGTTATGTTAGTGCAAATGCGTCCTTAGACAATTTACGACGGCGGTTATTGACAAGATAGGTTTTGTCTAGGTTCGCTCACCCCTTCAGCATTTCAACTGGATCAAAATATAAAATTACAGCGAATTTCAGGTAAATGAACCACGGTTTTTGTTTCGCGCAATCTCTCTTAGAGATCCCGAAGGGTAGGCGCAAAGTAGGGAAGGCGCAAAGGAAGAAGGTAATCAAAGTCTGGTTTAAATCGCCGAAAACTGCTGTAAATCTGAAGGGGTGTTGACATACTTAGGGCTTGCTGATAGCGTAGCGTGGCGTTAGCCATATAAACTTAAAACCATTTATTAACAAAGGGTTTCGCGGATTTTTACCACAAAAAAGTGCAAAGTTTTAGCTAATGGTGTCTCAAAATGAATTGCATTTTTCTTTGTCGGATTTGGAAAATTGAGGATATCCAAACAGTTTTAACTGTTAAAACTGTTCCCTGTTCCCTGTTCCCTGTCCTCACAGACAACTTATTCAGCAAGCCCTACTTAAAATATGATATATCAATAAATAACTCTGTTAATGAAGGAGAATTTGTACTAGCAACTATGTAGTTTATCATGAGAAGTATTTAATTTTCATGTTAATCATCAAAGACCAAATTACTATTCGTCCCATGAAAGATGATATCCATGATTATCAATTAATGGAAAAATGGCGTAGTGATGAAAAAGTATTACAATTTTATGGTGGTAGAGATGATCCTTTTGATTTAGAAAAAGTTATAGAAATCTATCTACCTAGAATTAAAGGAGAAGAACCTTTAATTCCCTGTATTTTCTCATATCAAAATTTGGAAATTGGCTATTTACAATATTATGATTTGCATCAATTACCGGAAAATATTAAAGAAATGTATTGTCTAGAAAACACTAATAATGTTTATGGTATTGACTTATTTATTGGTGAAACTCAATATTGGAATCAGGGAATTGGTACAAAAGTCCTTTTATCTGCTATAAATTATCTTTTTAATCGCCTAAAAGCTGCTAAAATCGTTATCGATCCTAATGTGAAAAATTTCCGCGCTATTCGCTGTTATGAAAAATGTGGTTTTGTCAAAGTCAAGCTTTTATCAGGTCATGATCTACATGAAGGTAAATATCAGGATTGTTGGCTAATGGCAAGAGAACGCAATAAATCGTTACACTAAAATAAATATCTGAATGGAATTTAGTTGCTAAAAAAAATTATGACTCAACCAACTACAAAAATTTGTATACTCGGTGGTGGCTTCGGTGGACTCTATACCGCGCTACGTTTAAGTCAACTCCCCTGGGAATCTACACCAAAACCTGAGATTATTTTAGTAGATCAGAGCGATCGCTTTGTCTTTTCTCCCCTACTTTACGAACTCCTGACCAGAGAACTCCAAACCTGGGAAATAGCCCCACCTTACTCCGAATTACTCGAAGGAACAGGTGTTCAATTTTACCAATCCACCGTTTCCGCCATAGATATCAACCAGCAAACAGTCCAATTAGCAAATAAATCAGAACTCAATTATGACCGCTTAGTATTAGCATTAGGTGGCGAAACCCCCCTAGATTCAGTTCCCGGTGCTACTGATAATGCCTATCCATTCCGTACTATTACTGATGCTTACCGATTGGAAGAACGGCTGCGAATTTTAGAAGCAAAAAAACCAGAAAAAATCCGTGTCGCCATAGTTGGTGGGGGTTACAGTGGGGTAGAATTAGCTTGTAAATTAGCAGATAGAATTGGCGAAAAGGGACGTTTTCGCCTGATTGAGGTCGGTGATCAAATTTTACGAACTTCTCCAGAATTTAACCGTGAAGCCGCTAAAAAAGCCTTAGATAGCAAAGGTGTATTTATTGACTTAGAAACCAAAGTAGTCGCAATTGAAAAAGATAGTATCTCTTTGGAGTATAAAAGTCAAGTAGATACCATTCCCGTAGATTTAGTAATTTGGACAGTAGGAACAAAGGTTTCTCCAGTGGTGAAAAGTTTACCAGTCAAGCAAAATCAGCGCGGACAAATTACCACCACACCCCAATTACAAGTTCTGGAACATCCTGAAATCTTCGCGTTAGGAGATTTAGCAGACTGTCTCGACGCAGAAGGAAAACAAGTCCCCGCAACAGCCCAAGTCGCATTTCAACAAGCTGATTATACCGCCTGGAATATCTGGGCTGCTATTACCAATCGTCCTCTCCTTCCCTTCCGCTATCAACCATTAGGGGAAATGATGGCTTTAGGAATAGATAACGCCACCCTCACAGGTTTGGGTGTGCAATTAGACGGTTCTTTTGCGTATTTAGCCCGTCGTCTCGCTTATCTGTATCGTTTACCGACATTAAATCATCAGTTGAAAGTCGGTTTTAATTGGTTATTTAGCCCTATAATACAAGCCATTTATCGGTAATAAATTCACATCCCCAACTTCTCAAAGCAGTTGGGGATGTGAAACCAATTCAGATATGATTGCTGTGTATTTGGCCACGACTGAGAACTTAAGTAGGTGAACGGAAAAAAACCGACATAAGTAACGAAAAGTAAAGTTGCTCAAAACCTCTTCCCTGTAACCTGTAACCTGTTCCCTGTTCCCTTGTCATAACGACAATTTTTAACGCCAATCTACTTAGATATTAATTGTTATGAAAAAACCCAAAGTTATTTTTCTAGATGCTGTAGGTACATTGTTTGGTGTGAAAACTAGTGTAGGTGAAATTTACCGACAAATCGCCCAGGAATTTGGTGTGGAAGTTTCCGCCCAAATTTTAGATCAAAACTTTATTAAAAGCTTTAAGTCCGCACCACCACCTATATTTCCTAACACAGATATTAAAGATATTCCCCAACGCGAATATGATTGGTGGCGCATTATTGCTTTAAATACTTTTGAAGGTGCGGGTGTTCTCAAAGATTTTACTGATTTTTCCGCTTTTTTTAGTGAACTTTATATTCACTTTGGTACTCCTGAACCTTGGTATGTTTATCCTGATGTTCTCTTGGCTTTAATGAACTGGCGACACTTAGGGGTTGAATTAGGTGTTTTATCTAATTTTGATTCCCGTTTATATTTAGTATTACAAGGTTTGGGGCTGAAAGAATATTTTACTTCTGTTACTATTTCTACTCAAGTTCGCGCCGCTAAACCAGATCCAGAAATTTTTAAAATCGCTTTAAAAAAGCACAATTGTTCCCCGGAAGACGCATGGCACATTGGCGACAGTATCAGAGATGACTATCAAGGTGCTAAAGCAGCAGGAATGAGAGCGATTTGGATTAACCGTAATCCCAGTCTGTAATACTATCCAGCATAATATCCAGCTTGTAGTTCGCTGTGACTAACAATAAAAATATCATCTGTGAACTAGATTTTAAACCATTGGGTGAATGCGGAAGATAGGTGTTGTAAATTGTTCAAACTAATATGATATAAAGATGATATAAAGATATGAGTAGAGAGGCACAAAAAAACACAGTATGTAACAAAAAGTAAAATTTACCCAATTCTCTTCCCTTTTGTCATAACGACAATTTTTGACGCTAACCTACTTATTGAATATCTGTATTGTTTCAATCTACCGTTTGTTCTTGAATCTATGAAGTCTTATTTAGCCGCCGCTATTCAAATGACCAGTGTACCAGATTTACAAAAAAATTTGGACCAAGCAGAAGAATTAATTGATTTGGCCGTGCGTCAAGGTGCGGAATTGGTGGGTTTACCAGAAAATTTCTCTTTCATGGGTGAAGAAAAAGATAAAATAGCACAAGGAAATGCGATCGCCCAAGCCACAGAAACATTTCTTCACCAAATGGCACAACGTTTTCAAGTTACCATTCTCGGCGGCGGCTTCCCTATCCCTGTGAATAGTAATGGTAAAGTCTATAATACAGCGTTACTTGTCAGTCCTAACGGTCAAGAACTCGCCCGTTACCAAAAAGTACACCTATTTGATGTCAATGTCCCTGATGGTAACACTTATCAAGAATCAAGTACCGTCAAAGCTGGACAAGAATTACCTGCTGTCTATTCTTCCCCTGATTTGGGCAAAATTGGCCTGTCTATTTGTTATGATGTCCGTTTCCCTGAATTATATCGGCATTTATCCAGTCACGGTGCAGATATCTTATTTATACCCGCTGCTTTTACGGCTTTTACGGGGAAAGACCATTGGCAAGTATTATTACAATCTAGGGCAATAGAAAATACCTGCTACGTGATTGCTCCTGCTCAAACTGGTACTAATTATCATCGTCGCCAAACCCATGGACACGCTATGATTATAGACCCATGGGGTGTAATTTTAGCAGATGCTGGCGAAAAACCGGGAATAGCGATCGCCGAAATTAAACCTACTCGATTAGAACAGGTACGCCGACAAATGCCATCTTTACAACATCGCGTATTTTAATGTAGTGCGGGCATCTTGCCCGCGATTGTCACATAAGTAGGTTGGCGTTAAAAATTGTCGTTATAGCACTAGGCAAGAGGCAAGAGTGAAGAAGTTTTCAGCCATTATCTATCTGAAAATAAGATTGAGAGATTGCGATAATCAACCATAAGGACTACCCATAACTCATGCCTTCTTCCTTGACTTTTGCTAAAGTCCTTGACTTCTTTGAGTTTTTCGATTAAACTATTTAACATAATTGAAAAATTGAAATATTAGTGATCTCTTTTTGATTTTATCAAGAAAAGATCACTATTCTTTTCTTCTTGACCTCCGAGAATGAAAACCCCCTGCTTCAATACCACCTAAAACGGCAGCACCTTCTATTGATAGACTATTACCACCAAGCACAGCATCGTATTCTCGCGGTTGTTGTGGATTATTCATGATTGGTTAATAGTTGGTTTCATGTATGCTGTATATAAAATAGCATGTTATTGTCTGAATCAGGACACCCTTAGGGAAGTCAAAAGTCAAAAGTCAAAAGTCAAAATTTTACATTTGTCAGAATTAGGATGTCCGGGATTTAAGGATGTACAGGATGTGATTGTTTAATTATTGGTTAGTTATTGATGATTAGTATGGAGAAAAGTGAATACTTATGAAGTGAGATGTAAGAACAAATACATATATAACAGCCATTAACCATCAAATTACAATCCTGGAAATCCTCTAATCCTGGTTATCCTGATTCAGACAAAATATTAAGTTAATAGTCATTAACCATCAAATAACAATCCTGTAAATCCTCTAATCCTGGTTATCCTGATATGGCTTACGCCACGCTACGCTATCAGACAATATGTTACAATTTGAATTGAGAGAAACAGGAGCATAAAACTATGCCATTAATCAAAATACCAAAACATTATCTTGTATCTCAAGATGAAGATTCAATTACAGTAGATCTACCAGAATCAATGCTATTACATTGGAAAAAAGACTATGAAAAAATTATTCAAGCCAAAGGAATTTTAAAGCATAAAAAAGCAGCAATGTTAGCTCATTTAGATACTCTGCGTCAGGAATGGGAAGAATGAAATATCTTTATGATACCAATATTTTTATTTACTATCTAGCTGATGATATAATAGTTAATTCATGGTTGACACAAGAGTTTTTGAATGTACACGAAATTCTACTTTCACCAATTATCCGTATTGAATTACTGAGTTTTGCTGGTTTGTCACAGGAAGAAGATGAATGTATTGAAGATTTGTTATCTCAGTTTACTGTAGTTCCATTATCACAAGAGATTGAAAATAAAACCATCCAATTAAAGCGAAATTACAAAATTAAACTTCCTGATGCAATTATCGCTGCTACAGCAATAAATCAAAACGCTATTTTAGTGACAAGAAATATTAGCGATTTTCAGGCAATTACAGAATTAAAAATAGTAAATCCTTTTGCTAATTGATTAATCCTA
>NZ_KE384703.1:12697-16480 GCF_000426925.1 Dolichospermum circinale AWQC310F
CCTGGTTATCCTGATTCTGACAAAAGGTTAATTTTTATGAAATTACTGTAATAATCAATACATCATTCACGTCTATTAATCATTAAATAAACATCCTGTAAATCCTTTAATCCTGGTTATCCTGATTCTGACAAAAAAGTTTTTAATTGCCTAGCCGTAGGGTGTGTTAACGACAGCGTAACGCACGTTGAATGAGTTTAATTTTTTAATCAATATCGGTGCGTTACGTCGCGTATATACTTAATAGACATCTCCGAAAACCATCTAACCTTGACCATGACTGCTTTGATAATTTAGTTTCCGTACTAGTAGCGCGAACAGCTTTTAAATAACAATCAGAAAATAGTTCTAAATAATAAGGTCCTAGACTAGGACTATCCTCCAATAAAGATTCAATTTGATAAAACTGTTCCCAAAACAGGGATGTTATTCTCAAGTGAATTTATAAGTAATTACAATTAATATAAAAAACCGGGAAACAGTAACGCTTCCCAGTTTATTTCTGTAAAGGTATAGCCTAGCTACACCCTAATTTATTGCTAAGAAAGATTAAACCTTAGCAGCAGCCCTCATGACCAATTCACCCTTAGCATACTTAGCAGCAAAATCTTCCAAAGAAACTTGCTTAATCTTGCTTGCATTACCAGCAGTACCAAACTGTACATAACGGTCAGCGCAAACCTTCTGCATATATTTAATAGAAGGTTTGAGGAAGTGACGAGGATCAAATTCCTTGGGGTTAGCCGCCAAAGCTTCCCGCACAGCCGCAGTAATCGCTAGACGGTTATCAGTGTCAATATTTACCTTACGTACACCACTCTTAATACCTTTTTGAATTTCTTCTACAGGTACACCGTAGGTTTCAGGAATTTCGCCACCATATTGGTTAATTAGCGCCAACAAATCTTCAGGGACAGAAGAAGAACCGTGCATTACCAAATGGGTATTAGGTAAACGACGGTGAATTTCTTCAATGCGGCTAATAGCCAAAATTTCGCCAGTTGGTTTGCGGGTAAACTTATAAGCACCGTGGCTAGTACCGATAGCTACAGCCAAAGCATCTACTTGAGTAGCTTCTACAAAGTCAACAGCTTCATCAGGATCAGTTAATAGTTGAGAATGGTCTAGTGTACCTTCAAAACCGTGACCGTCTTCAGCTTCACCAGCACCGGTTTCTAGAGAACCCAAACAACCTAGTTCACCTTCAACACTGACACCTAAAGAGTGAGCGACGTTGACAACTTCACTGGTAACTCTAACATTATATTCAAAGCTGGCAGGAGTTTTAGCATCAGCTTCCAAAGAACCATCCATCATTACACTGGTGAAGTTGTTCTTAATAGCTGAGTAGCAGGTAGAAGGAGCATTACCATGATCTTGGTGCATGACAATGGGAATCTGAGGATAGGTTTCTACCGCAGCTAAAATCAAGTGGCGGAGGAAATTTTCCCCTGCATAATTACGAGCGCCGCGAGAAGCTTGTAAAATTACAGGACTGTCTGTTTCAGTCGCTGCTTTCATGATTGCCTGAATCTGCTCCAAGTTGTTAACGTTAAAAGCGGGAATGCCATAACCGTGTTCAGCAGCGTGATCCAAAAGCAACCGCATAGGTACAAGCGCCATATATATTCCTCCTAATTTGGGTATCAGCCAGTCAGTTTAATAGAAGCGTAATCTTTATTTTAATGTAATTTTTACGCTAATCTTAATGTTTTTTTCAACTTATAAAAAATTATAGCTAGTAGTGGTTGCTTATGTTGAAAAATTTTCCTCGCTGATTTTCTCAATTTATGTATTATTTAAGTATAGACAAATACTAAATAGTAGTATTTAATTTAATCAAGTTTCAGTAACAACAAAAATATTTTAGGATGTACGTAAGTGTCACAAAAAATAAAATTCTAATCTTTTGTTTGTAGTGACCCGAAGATAGGACTAAAGTCCTAACTACGATCTCATCTGTTATGCCACTTGCGTAAGTAATGAATCAGTTGAAGTTGTTTGTTTTTTTTCAATAAAAAAACCCACTATAGAAATAGTATAGTGGGTGAAATCAACAAATGCAGTTATGGTTAATCTTCAAATACAGCAATTATGCAAGCCATTCCAGAACAGCTTCATCTTTGGTATTAGTATTACGAGAAGGTGTTTCCCGCTCAAACTTCATGTGAATAGAACGAGATTGCTCACCATCAGCCGCAATAGCTAGAATTGGGTAATCAATTAAACCATCTTGGAAAGACATTTGGAAGCGGAATGTACCATCCGAATTGAGTTTAATCGGACGACCACCAATAGTGACATTTGCATCAGGTTCGGTTGCACCGTAAACAATCAATTCAGCATCAGCAACTAACCAGAATTTGCGGGGACGCGCGGGAACAGCACCAGCGGAGAAACCGGACATTCCCACACCGGACATAGTTAAACCAGATACGTTAGGAACAGCCCACATACCTACACCAGATGGGAAAACGTAGGAACTGATGGCTTGTTCTGGAGCAGCAGAACCGGGGACGTGCTGCATAGAACCGAATAGAGAACCCGCCACTCGTTGAGCTTCAGCGGATTCTGCTAGACCAAAGATTTGTTCGTAAATCGGGTTTCCTTCACTACTAGCAGTAACAGTTGGTAATTTCTGAGATGGGGGAACTAGTTCATAGAAGGTCTTAGCACGTAAGTCTTCTTCAAAGTCTACAGTGATAAAGACATCTTCAATCCAATCGGAAGGATAGACGGGAGGAATATGTACTCTAGCAGAACGGGCTAATACTAACCAGCCACCATCAGCGGTGCGATAACCTACATCTATCACATAATCACGATCGCTCACGGGAATTGGCAAGTACCATTCTCTGGCTAGTTCATCCGCAGGGTATTCTTGCAAGCTGTGAGGACTTTGGTAATCTAGATCAATATCAGTGACATCATAAATCCGCAGCGCTAGGGTCTGTCCACCTTGACGACGCAGTTCTTCTTTATGGTCGTTAGGAATATCCCAATAAGTATAGGCCCATTGAGGATCACGGGGTAGTAAAACTATCCGGCTTTCACCATAACCTGCGGGTAAATCCCCTAGTGCTTCATCAACATCAGCAAGAGAACCACCAGTACGATCTTCTTGGCCTAATTCAAATTTTGTTGCTTCCACGGTTTCTTGTGCCTCCTGAATACGAGATGAACTGGGTGAGAATTTGCTACGCTGAACATCTTGAATTGATGTTAATAACTGCGATTTACGCATTCTGCTATAGCGAGATATAGAATATTCACTGGCTATTTTCCGTAATTGCCGTAGTGTCATCTCTTCTAGCGGTGGGCGTTCTTTTGCCATTAATTTGGCCTCCAGTAGTTTGAAAGGTAAGTTTTTCCGGGTTAAAATAGAGTTTGATCAAATATCATCTACCCAGATTTTTTTATCACTGACTCCTGGACAAAACCCCAGTTTTAAATTTGTTTACTGTCTGTTTTTTTATTAAGATCCCAACTGTTCTAAATTCCTAGTTTGAGAATTGCAAAGAGTTGTTAAGTAAATATTAACCAGTAAAACTATCCAGGAATCAAGGGGTCTAAACATGGATTTTACCCTATTTCACGTAGTTATCAGCCCTTTGGGGATCGTTTTGTCATCAAACCTTAATATATTGCGGTTGACTAGGGAATTACTATCAAGATTTCATAACATTTCAGGCAAATGAGAATATTTATAACAGTTGACAGGTGACAGGGAACAGGGAACAGGGAACAGGGAACAGGGAACAGGGAACAGGGAACAGGGAACAG
>NZ_KE384704.1:0-4642 GCF_000426925.1 Dolichospermum circinale AWQC310F
CAGGGTGTCTGTACCATCGCCTCCGTCATATATCTTGTTGCTGACTAGATTACTGCCTGTTGCTTCCAACTGATCATTCCCGTTGGTAATCGTTCCAGTCAATTCTGTGGTCGTACCAATAATATAATCTGTCGCTGTTGCCAGGGTTAAGATGATAGTCTCGTCATTTTCTTGAATGTTGTCCTCAAGAGGAGAAATTGTCAGGGTAACTGTATCCGCTCCAGCCGCAAAGGAAACTGTTCCGGTAGTGGCAGTATGGGATGTGGCACCAGTCTGACTATAGTCTGTGTTGAATATAGCTGAACCTGATACGGTGTAATTGACGGTTAACTCACTGGCGATGTTGCCTGTTCGGGTGAAGGTGTAGAGAATATTCCCTCCACTATTTTCTGCTACTTTTTTCGTAGAAGTAGCTAATGTGACTATTGGTTTTGTCGTTACCTCCGTAGTATCAATAGCTATTGACCATCCGCCCGCGATGTTGCCAATATCTACCCCTGTATCGTCCACTACATACAGATTCCATGTACCATTGGGGATGGTGTTGTTAAATACGGAAAAATCTATTCCATAGTCCCCACTGGGAGCAGGAGAATTATTAAATCTGTCACCTGTTTCATAGTCTGTGGCTCGATAACTACCACTGCTGATCTGACCTTGATCCGGCAGAAAATCTCTGGCATTGGGGTCAAAGGTTAAGGTGACATTGTTTAAGTCCCAAGACCAACCTGCGTCTGACATTAACAAGACCTTGGCACCTGTAGGACCTATCAGTAGAACATCAAGGTCATCGGGATAAGTATGACTAATATTGCTTAGGGTTACTTTCAAACTCGTAATTGTGCCATTTAACCCCGATACGTTGATACTTGAGGGGTAGGTTGTTGCTGCTCCACCATTAGGAATGGTAATTTCATTGGGATTGGTGAAAACTAGATTTTGCTGACTCATTTTAATTACTCCTGGTTTAGTTAGCACGCAGAAATCTTGCGTATATAAAAAAACGACTGTTATGTAGTATTCTGAGTGTGGTAGCTTCTTCCTAGCATGAGTAAGGGAAGCGTAACACATCACTTCAAAATGTGATTTTGATCAAACAAACAGCCTACAGGCGATCGCTCTTAACTCACTAGCATCCGCAGAAAACAGAGGCTATAGCGGTAGTAGTCACCAGTTATGACATTTCATCGTAATTATTTCAAACAAAATTTTACTGATTCCAGTCAGTACAAATCACTATATCAAATCCTGTTTAAATAATGATTATTTTCTGTTTAACTTTTAATGAAAATTAATAAAAAATATGAAAACTGCTGTGACTAAATAATTCAAACACTGGACATAAAAGAATATAGTGCTTATAATTATTACATTTATAATTAGTACAATTTCTGATAAATCTGTATCATCTTATCACTGCACAATTAAAAACTATTACATAGAAATTAGGTGCGTTACGCTGTCGCTAACACACCCTACTCAATAAACTGAATATTTACGTTTTATCATTGTCTTTCTTATTTCTTAAATGTCGTAACCCATGATATAATCATCCAACACAAAGCCATTCCCAAAATTTATTACCTGACTATCAATAATTCTAAAACCAAATCGAGAATAAGCTTTAATCCCTTTTTCATTCCTTTGATTGACATTAAGAATTATTTTTTTCAATTTCATTGCTTGCGCTTTTTGGTAAATATGAAATAACATCTTTTGACCATATCCAAAACCATGTAATGACGGTAATAAATAACATTTATGTAATTTTAAATAACTGATATTATCCATCATTTCTGCACCATAAGATAAATAACCGACTAATTGGGAATTATGTAATACCTGATCATAAAATATCCCTTGATTATAAATTTCATTTTCAATTACTCCTGTTCCATAGATTTTATCTAGCATATACTCGATTTGTTCATTGCTGATAATTGTAGGATAATGAGTAAACCAAATTTCTCGACTAACTTTCCTTAGTTCTTCTAAATCAGCATCTAGTAACTTGGTAATAGTAATTAATGAATCATTCATAGTGAGAATTAGAACTTAATCAAAATTAAGTAAAATAATTTCTAAGCTGACAAACTTAATTTATCATTTAATTGACTATCGTTACCAAAAAAATATATAATACATACTAATTTACATAAATCATCACCAGGGATAATTCTATGAATTACTACATTGCTCCTAGTTTTCTTGATAAACTTGCAGTACATATCACCAAAAACTTCTTAAACCTTCCTGGTATTCGAGTTCCCCTAATTTTAGGTATTCATGGTCGCAAAGGAGAGGGAAAATCCTTTCAATGTGAGTTAGTTTTTGAAAAAATGGGTATCGGGGTAACTTTAATATCTGGGGGAGAATTAGAAAGTCCAGACGCTGGAGATCCTGCGCGGTTAATTCGGTTACGATATCGAGAAACAGCAGAATTAATCAAAGTCCGGGGGAAAATGTGCGTACTGATGATTAATGATTTAGATGCGGGTGCGGGACGTTTTGACGAAGGAACTCAATATACAGTAAATACTCAATTAGTAAATGCTACATTGATGAATATTGCTGATAATCCCACAGATGTACAATTACCGGGAAGTTATGACTCAAATCCTTTATGTCGTGTCCCGATTATTGTCACAGGAAATGATTTTTCTACCCTCTACGCACCATTAATTCGTGATGGGAGAATGGAGAAATTTTATTGGGAACCTAACCGAGATGATAGAATAGGAATTGTGGGGGGAATTTTTACCGAAGATGGACTTTCACAAGGGGAAATTTCACAATTAGTTGATACTTTTCCTCAACAATCTATTGACTTTTTTAGTGCTTTGCGTTCCCGAATTTATGATGAGCAAATTCGTAATTTTATCCATCAAATCGGTTTTGAAAATGTCTCTTTGCGAGTTGTAAATAGTTTGGAGGGACCACCAGCATTTAAAAAGCCAGATTTTACTCTCTCTCATTTAATTGAGTCGGGTAAATTCATGGTTAGTGAACAAAAACGGGTGGAAAATTCCCATTTAGTTGATGAATATAATCGTTTAAATCGAGGTAAAAGTTATCAAGTTGCTGCTCCCGTTGTCGAAGTTCCAGTTAGTAAACCTATCAATCATCAAGCAAATCATTTAAGTTTAGAAACTCAAGAACAAGTTCGACAAATTTTAGCTCAAGGTTATAAAATTGGCATTGAACACATTGATGAAAGACGTTTCCGTACAGGTTCTTGGCAAAGTTGCGGTTCTTTTTTTAATATTGATGCACATTCCGATGCTATTTCTAATTTAGAATCTTGCTTATCTGAATATAGCGGTGAATATGTGCGTTTAGTAGGAATTGATCCACAAGCAAAACGACGAGTAGTAGAAACAATTATTCAACGTCCTCATAGCAAGTAAAATGATCCTATGGTTGTAGCAGCGATAATGAGTTTAGATAAGTGATTCATGGTAATGTCGTGAATAACGTGAATAAATAGTTAAAGGCTAAAGCGGATAATTTTTGATAGCGATCGCTCATATTATATCATGTCCGCTTAAACACTTACGATAAAAATAATGCTGATATTTGGGGATACAACAACTCGGCACATTCCATATCGTAACTAATTTCGCGGACATGATATTACACTACATTATTACGAGTTATCTAACACACGGTCGGGTGCAATGATTTGTTAGACTTCAAATTCGATTACAGTAACAATGGAAGCTATAATTTCCAGCATTGTAATTTCAGAAATGCTTCCTAATTTACGAATAAACCTTTGTAAATCCACCCCCCTTAGTTGAAGAGTATCAATTGCAGAATCTTTATTCAATCTATTGATACTGTTAGGTTCAATTTTAACGTGCCAGAAATTTGATGAAAAATATGTTTTCCAGTCTGTAATAGGAGCAATAAGCTTGATAGGAAGCTTTCCTACTGAATCGGAACTGATGACGACAGCAGGACGCACTTTTTTGATTTCTGCGCCAACAGTAGGATCGAAGTTGACTAACCAAATTTCTCCACGTTTTGGCAGATCAGGGTTAATACTCAATGATGTCACCTGCCATTAACTCTTGCCATTCAGAATCTTGTTGATAGTGAGAGAGCATTATATCAGCTTGACTTTCGAGAATATTCCTACGTTCAGTCATTGGTAACTTCAGAAAAGCAAGACGCTGTTTTAAGGATGGAGAGATATCTTCGGTGGTAGAAGAATGAGAACTAACTTCTTCAACCAAAATAACTACTTCAACAGTTTGTCCTACAGTCAGATCTGGAGATTGAATTTCAATTCTATTTCCTGGTAGGACTTTTGCTGTCGTGTACAAAGTTGATTTGACCATTTTTAGCCCTTTGTTTAAGTATTTTTATTGTACTTTATAATATTTGGCGATCGCACTTAAACTCACAGATTCAATCAATGTGCATGGTGCGTTCCCCAAAAATCTATTGGTGGAGCGGTAGGACTTGCATTAGGGAACGCACCCTACGGCAACTAAACATTAAGAGAAAGTTTTATCTAGGATTGTAAATTGTACAGCACAAATCAATAGATTTACCAGGAACACGCTTGGCGGTTTCTGCTCTCATGAGGTACAAAGTTGAATGATGAAACTCTTGTAGTGCGGGCATCTTGCCCGCT
>NZ_KE384704.1:4705-15573 GCF_000426925.1 Dolichospermum circinale AWQC310F
AATAGGATTCTTGTCATGTAAAGAGGTTTCATGAAACCTCTCTACGGATATTCAATTATTAACTAAACTGGAGTTAAAAATAGGTTAGCTTCTGCTTGTCTTCTCCGTCTTAATCCTACTTCCACATTGCTACCAGGATTTCTGTATTTTAGAAAAGTTTCTTCAATTTCATCCCATTTTTTATCTCTCAAAACTCTAGTCATACTTTGGAAACGGGAATTACCATAAAAATTAGCACCTAAATTATAGCCAAAGCTTAATAAAGCACCCTGTTGGTTAGCATTTAACTGATCCCAAACAGGAATTTTTTGCAGAGATGGTAGATAATTATTTTCTAATTGAATCATTAATAAATCATCTGCTTCTTCTTGAGTGATGCTTTCACCTAATTTCCAGTTACTACCATCTCTTTTTTTTGTAGAACCCCAACCAATTGTGATAGGTAAATTACCAGTCCGGGGATCTCGATAAGCCTTTAAATAACAACCTTCAAATTTTTTAATCAGCGGAATTGCTGAAAGTGGTAGTTTTCCGGTGACACCACCAAAACCGTTTGTTTGAGGAGTTGGGGACGGTACTGGATTTGTTGTTAATTGGTCAAGAGCTTTATTTAAAGCATTTTGGGTATTTTTTCCGACTATTCCATCTGCTTCAAGCCCATTTTGACTCTGAAACTGTTTGACAGCCTTGATGGTATTGTTGCCAAAATCACCATCTATTGTCCCCGGATCTAAATTGAGTGCTTTTAAGATTTCCTGTAGCTGTTGAACTTTGGTGCCATTTGCACCTTGTTGGAGGATTTCACCTGTGTCGAGATTTAATTTACTAGGCATAACGGTATCCTGGTAACTTTAGTTTGATCAGTTTCGTAATTGAAAGCAGAGATTAACTGAAAATGAGACCTTACTTAGTCAAGTGTACAGTATGACTATGTGATCTGACAACGATTTTTACAAAAAAATACATAAATTATAAAAGTATATAAATTGGCGGGAATATGATCATAAATTATGATACTTTGTGATCAACGAGAAATTACTAATTGAAAATCCCATCCAAATATATGCCTTGGTTTGTCAAAATTGAAACTGGTAAGGTTGATAAGGCGACCTTTGACAAATATGTACCCGCCCACAAAGCCTACGTACAACAATTAATTGCTAAAGGACACAAAGCCAAAACAGGTTATTGGGCGCAAAAAGGTGGTGGTATGATGTTATTTGAGGCTGAGTCAATGGATGAAGCACAGGCAATAGTAACCGCTGACCCCTTGATACAGAACGATTGTGTCAATTATCAACTATTTGAATGGCAAATTGTTTTGGAATAATATACAAATTCTGAATTTTCGTGTTATGATAACTGAAGACCTGGATCTATGCAACTTCAACGCCCAAACCTTGTCAGGACCGGAAGGTAGCAGCAATAAGGGATGCTTGTAGTAGGCGTAGTCTCCGGGTCGCCTTACTTGTAGGAGCTTTCAGTAGCAATGCCTGGTTTTGGAGATATTGTACAAAAAGCTTTTTATCTCGGTGTTGGGTTAGCCTCCTACGCCAGTGAAAAAGCTGGGGGGAAATTAGCCGAACTGCGATCGCAAGTCCAAAAATTAGCAGATGAAATGGTGGCTAAAGGCGAGATGAACACAGAAGAAGCTCGCCGCTTCGTCGAGGATATGATGAAGCAAGCTCAACATGAATCAGGATCGGGAGAAGCGTATCAAAAGACACCTCCTTCCGAACCGCGTCGCATAGACATCCTAGAGGATGACGAAGAAGCAACTGGGAAAGAGGCGAAAAAAGAAAATAAAGATCATAATAGAGATCATGGCGATAATGTAAATCAGCTGCGGGATCAAGTGCGAGAACTACAGGAAGAGTTAAAAAGGCTGCAAAGAGAACCGTAAAAAACAATTTTTTACCTTCACAGTCAATTCTAAAAAATCACAGAATATCCCAAGTGGTTTTAAGTGTAATTACTTACCGTGTACTCTGGCAGTTCCAGTCTGATGGCGTTAAGCTTCATGTTTTTAGCCAGTAAGGGCTTGAAGTTTATGGAACAGTGGCAAAAAGACTTAATAGACATGATCGAAACCGTGGCTGATGAAGTAGAGCAGTTATTCCTGGGAATGAATGACATGGTAGATGCTTTTTTTGAGTTCGCAGAGGAAATTACTGAAGAAGTACAAAGCACTTATGTAGCAGATGTTGATAACTTCCTTAGGTTGCGCGAACAATTTTTACAAGACTTAGCCGAACCAATTATGGAAATTTACTGGGAACTAGAAGACATCACTGAAGATGTAGATCCGGGTTTTCCTTATGCAGTAGAAGCTACAATAGAAAAAAATGCGGCTTGTATTGGTTGTAGTCACTATCACGGACAGGTTTATGGTGGTAACTTGTTAGTTTGTGCTATGCACCCCCATGGTTGGGATAATCAAAATTGTCCAGACTGGGAAAAGGAAATTGAGTAATTAAGCTATCAATCTGGGGAGAAATGTTAAAAACTGTTAAGTTAATAATTGTGAATCTCTACATTTCTTTTTACTAACACAATGAGTAACTTTGCACCTGAAACCCTACCCCCAGACATTCAAGAAATGAAATATGGTGAACGGGAAATTGCGGAAGGGAAACTAATTATCTTTCCGAATCCCCGCATCGGACGACGCTATGATATTAATATTACTTTACCAGAATTTACTTGTAAATGTCCGTTTTCCGGTTATCCTGACTTTGCGACCATTTATATTAGTTACATTCCAGATCAACGGGTGGTAGAGTTGAAAGCACTCAAACTTTATATTAACAGTTACCGCGATCGCTATATCTCCCATGAAGAAACAGCCAATCAAATTTTAGATGATTTTGTCGCAGCTTGTGATCCTTTAGAAGTGACTGTAAAAACCGATTTTACCCCCCGTGGAAATGTACATACAGTGGTTGAAGTTAAACATCAAAAAGGTGTTTAAATAAAGAAGCAGAGGCGTTTCATGGAACGTCTCTACAAGGATGATGAAAAACAGATACAACGTATTACCCTCAGAGTCAGGTACACCTTGAGCAGGTAAGATACCCGCAAAACAAGATTGTTATCATTAATACAGCAAGTTGAGCTTGAGTGAAGTACACTTTGTGCAGGCAAGATGCCCGCACCACAAGATTTTTATTTTTATCATTAATATCCGTACCTCATCATATCGGAAACTGCTGTATCTAATTGATTATTAACTAACTAGAGTATTACTATTACGTAAATAACCATTTTGTTGCGCTAATTTTTCTGCAATTAGTTTTTGATAAACCACTTCATAACCATCAGTCATTTTTTGAACACTAAAATTTTCTTCCACATATTGACGACAAGCGTAACGATTTAAATCAGCTACCCTGTCAAGAGAATTAATACATTCTTCCACATTATTACAAAGGAAACCGGTTTCCCCATTCACAATAACTTCCCTCGTTGAACCCAGTCGCATTGCAATTACAGGTGTTCCTGATGCCATTGATTCTACCATAACTAAACCAAAAGGTTCTCGCCAAGTAATGGGAAACAAAGTCGCATAAGCACCACCCATGAGGGCATTTTTTTGGATATGATTAGCTTCACCTAAATATTCAATTTGCTTACCATCAATATGTGGTTTAATTTTTTGCGTAAAATATTCCAAATCTACCACATCTACCTTACCTGCTATTTTTAACTTCCAACCAGTTTTTTGAGCAATTTCAATTGCTAAATGGGGTCCCTTTTCGGGAGACATTCTTCCCAAAAAAGCTAAATAAGGTGGTTCTGTTGGTTGAGGATAAAATTCATAACTACTAACATCAATGCCATTATAAACAGTGTCTACATAGTTTAAGCCTAATCTGGGTTCTTGCTGAGAATTAGAAATACTAACATAAGGCTGTTTTTTGCTATATTTAAAAATTTTTTCGTTATCTGGAGTAAAAATTCCATGTAAAGTGTGAACTGTAGGAGTTTTAACTAAATTGGCGTAAACTAGTGATCCTAGTCCTACATGAGAGTGAATTATATCAAAATTTTCTGCTTGTTCATAAACTAAACCTAACAGTAACATTTCATAAATACCAGGTTCTTTAATAGTAGGATCTAACCTTAAAGCGCGGGGATGAACTGATACTAACTTAGCTAAACTTAAAGAATCTCCTGATGCAAATAAAGTCACTTCATGTCCCCGACGGACTAATTCATCAGTTAATAAACCTACTACTAATTCTATACCACCATAAGCTGGTGGTGGTACTCTTTCCCACAGTGGAGAAACCTGGGCAATTTTCATGATAAATCTCCTAAAATATCAGATTTCTACTTCTAGTTAGTTGATTAATAAATGAAATAACTAACAGAAAAATAGCCAAAAATAGAAAAAGCATCCTTATTTATAATTGCTATTAGATCTTATGTTTTATATTTGATATTTTTTGTCTATCTGAGGTAATATAAATGTCTGATACTTGAGGAATAAATAGACATAATACACATAATAGAATAGTTATTTTTGGGATTTGGTGCTGGAAATAGAACGGAAAAAAATAGTATAATACCATACATTATTTAGGCTAATTTAATACCAAGAAAAAAGATGATCAATTTTCTTAATTTTCTATTTTCTTTCTCAAAGAACCATATTGTCATATAATATGATAGTTAAATATTGGGTATATTGACATGAATATATATAAACAAAAATTTTGGGAACATTAATGGCTGTGGGGTTAGCACGTTATGACTTTCCTGGCAAGAGATTATATCAGGGAATTGCTTATTTACCTTTATTAATTCCTGATATTGCGATCGCTGTTTCTACGTTAGTATGTTTATCAGCTTTTGCTATTCCTTTGAGTATCTGGACTATTATTGCTGCCCATATTGTATTTTGTCTATCTTATGTGGGTTTGGTGGTTTCTTCGCGCATGAATAGTATTAATCCTCATTTAGAAGAAGCAGCTTTAGATTTAGGTGCAACACCAATACAAGCTTTTATTTTAGTTTTATTACCTCAATTAATGCCAGCAATTATTTCCGGTTGTTTATTAGCGTTTGTATTGAGTTTAGATGATTTTTTAATTGCTAGTTTTACTGCGGGAAGTGGGACTAATACCTTACCAATGGAAATTTTTAGTCGCATTAGAACGGGAGTCAAACCGGATATTAATGCTTTAAGTGTAATGTTAATTTCGATGACTGCTATTGTGGCTTTGATAGGGGAATTAATTAGAACTACAGGGGAAAGGAGAGAATAGGGAATTATGATGAGAAATTAGATTTAGATCATCGTTGTAAACTCTTCCAAAGCCTGAAAACTGCCTACTTCCCAACTCCTTTTGATCACATTAGGGATAATCTGAGTAATAGCTATATCTTCAAAATAGGGACTTTGATCAGATTTGATATATTTACCATTTTTCAACAAATAAATAGCCAATTTACCACTATCATATATCCATAATTCTGGAACTCCAATCGCTCCATAAGCATCAAGAGTTGTTTTTGATGTCACATCAATTTCTATAGCTAAATCTGGTGGTAGATGATCAGGTTGTAACCTCCGCAAACCAATCATTTGTTGATAATTTTGAATATAAAAACAAGCATCTGGTTCAATTCCTGCTGTACCTTGTTTTTTGAAACTTGTTGAACCAAAAGGTTGATATTTAATCCCTTTAGCTTTCAACAATATTTTAACAATATCAGAAATTAGATCTTTGGAAATTTCATGCTCAGGTAAAGGGAGCATAATTTCTAAATTACCTTGATTATAGGCAATTCGTGAAGCTCTTTTTTCTCCCAGTTCTTGTAAAATCGCTTCAAATTCTTCCCAGCTAACATCTGAAATATTAACTGTACTACCAGGTGTTAATTGTATCTGACTTACGGCTTTGAAAACAGGAATAGCTACACTCATAGCATTTATTACTCTTAATAGATTAATTCTAACAAAAAGCAGGGTGGGAATGACCCACCACAAATAATTAAACTTGAATTACACCTTAAACTTAGAGGTAATTCGCTTCATGGCTTCTTCCACATTTTCCCGACTATTAAAGGCCGAAATGCGGAAATAACCCTCACCCGCAGCACCAAACCCAGAACCAGGAGTTCCCACCACATTCACAGTTTCTAATAACTTATCAAAAAATTCCCAACTGGATAAACCATGGGGAGTCTTCACCCATACATAAGGTGCATTTACGCCCCCATAAACATTTAAACCTGCGTTGGTGAGTTCTTGACGGATGATTTTAGCATTGTCTAAATAGAAGTTTACTAAAGCTTTGATTTGTGTTTGTCCTGCTTCTGAATAAACCGCTTCTGCACCTCTTTGAATAATATAAGAAACGCCATTAAATTTAGTAGACTGACGACGATTCCAAAGTTTCCAAAGTTCGACATTAGAACCATCAGCAGCTTTAGCGGTGAGGGTTTTGGGAACAACAGTTAAAGCGCAACGAGTCCCAGTAAACCCGGCATTTTTAGAGAAAGAACGAAATTCAATTGCACAATCTCTAGCGCCTTCTATTTCAAAAATAGAATGAGGTAAACTAGGATCTTTAATAAATGCTTCGTAAGCAGCATCAAAAAAGATAATTGAACCGTTGGCTTTAGCATAATTTACCCATGCTTGCAAATGTTCTTTCGTAGCAGTTGCACCTGTGGGATTATTAGGAAAGCAAAGATAAATTAAATCAACTTTTTGGCTAGGAATTTCCGCTGTAAAATTATTTTCAGCAGTAACAGGTAAATAAACTAAACCACCATATTCGCCTTTTTCGTTCGCATCTCCCGTGTTACCTGCCATGACGTTAGTATCTACGTAAACGGGATATACGGGGTCAGTAACGGCGATAACGTTATTTTTGCCAAAAATATCTAAAATGTTGCCAGAATCGCATTTAGAACCGTCGGAAATAAAGATCTCATCCGCTTCTATGGCTGCCCCTCTGGCTTGAAAGTCGTGGGTGGCGATTTTCTCCCTTAGCCAATTATAACCTTGTTCTGGTCCATATCCTTTAAAACTTGAGCGATCGCCCATATCTTCCACAGCTTTAATCATGGCTGTGCGACAGGCTTCTGGCAAGGGTTCAGTGACATCACCAATTCCTAACCGAATGATTTTAGCATCTGGGTTAGCCTGTGCAAAGGCATTGACCCGTCGCGCAATTTCAGGAAACAGATAGCCAGCTTTGAGTTTTAGGTAGTTGTCGTTAATTGTAGCCATGGTACATTATGAGCAAAAAGATAAAGATAATGATACACTATCTTACTTGGAGGACGAGAATAAAAAGATCCCTAAATTCTTAAAGTAGTCAGGGATCTGAAACTTTAAGTTATTGTCTAGAAAATATGAGTCTAATTAATGAAGCTGATAAACAACGAATTATCTAACAGGTATTAGAAGCTAAAAAATGGGATTTCAAAAAACTAGATACCAGAATTATTTAACCATTCTGGTATCTGACTATGGCAGATTTTCACAAGTCAGACATGATTACCATATTTTCAGAAACAAAAAATAATTTATATAGCAAAAAATCGCTCCCAAATTGTTTATTTTGGGCAAAATTTTTAGCTTTCTGACTAGCTTGCTTCAATCTGCAAATTATACTCATGGGGTTTTGCCTTTGCAGCTACTAGGAATTTTCAACACCTGATTTATATCTAATTTATTTTCCCGCTTTTGTAATTCGGGGTTAACTGCAACTATTAATTGCCAATCAGTAGGTTTATTACACAATCTTCCGGCAATACCACTGAGAGTATCTCCTGATTTTACATTATAAACATTATAAGTGGCTAGTATTGGCGGCTGCTTGCGAGTAGTAGTAATTATCTGTGGACTGGGTGTAGGACTATTAGTAACTTTAGGAACACGATGAGGGGTAGTCGTAGTATACAAAGCTGTTTGCAGGGAGAAAAAACTACCCCCAGCACCGATAGTAACACCTATCACCAACATTAAAATGGCGATTTCTCTTGTCCAAGATTTTGGCTGCTGGGGCAATTCCTCCAAGGAGCGAATTAGAGAAATATCCGTGTGACAACTAGGACATATATGACCATCAATTCCTTGATACCCGCAAACAGGACAGTCAATTTTGGTTTTGGTGTTCATGGTGTAAGTTCCGTAATCATGCTATTTCTGGGCAATTTTTGATTTACCCATGCTGCACATCCGATTATAATTCAGACCATCGGCACTGCCATAACATTTCTGTCATGCTTAATATCTAAATCTTGATCATGAAGCGGACAAACTATAGTAAGTAATTATATTTTCTTATATTTCCTCTAATATTTATTAAAGTATGCTTTATTAGATATTTATTGACTTCAACCAGAGATGATCTGTTAGTTTCATAATTGTGGTTGATCACTTGCGTCTATCCTTCCCCCATAGCTAGAATTTACCTGCGTAAACTAAGTCTAAAATAAAACTGGTAATTATTCAAAGAGCGATCGCCTGGTAAAACCCCAATTTAGTTTTATCCTGGAATAGTGGACTTAAAAAACTTCAGCTTTCCAGATAGATGAGGTTATCATCAGCATTTCTGGCGACTGATAGCGACATTCAAACCACAAACTCCGTAACCTCAAGGATGGAAACGCTTGCAAAGCGTGCCATCAATAGTTACACTTTTTAAAATATTCTCATTTTTGTTTAGGGATTGCTCAAACACTCCCATAGCAAGTTCTTGACAAAAGAATCAAGTTATGGTGGTTCATCAGCATTACCAAAATCAAAATCAGCAATAAAAAACTCAGAGATTCCTAATGATTGGCGATTTCCGTCATTTTAGAACCTTAGTCACAAAATTGCTTTGTCAACATAACTATCCAGGAGGCTTGTAGTTAATGGGACTACCTTGGTATCGAGTACATACAGTCGTTCTGAACGATCCAGGTCGGCTGATTTCTGTACACTTAATGCACACAGCTTTAGTAGCTGGTTGGGCAGGTTCAATGGCACTGTACGAACTAGCCATTTATAACCCCAGTGATCCAGTTCTTAACCCCATGTGGCGGCAAGGGATGTTCGTACTTCCCTTCATGGCACGTTTAGGCGTGACCGAATCTTGGGGCGGTTGGAGTGTAACTGGTGGCACAGCAGTAGACCCCGGTTTCTGGTCTTTTGAAGGTGTTGCTGCGGCTCACATCGTTCTCTCTGGTTTATTATTCTTGGCTGCCGTGTGGCACTGGGTTTTCTGGGATTTGGAACTCTTTAGAGATCCTCGCACAGGTGAACCTGCCCTAGACTTGCCAAAAATGTTTGGTATTCACCTGTTCTTATCCGGGTTACTTTGTTTTGGTTTTGGTGCTTTCCACCAAACTGGACTCTTTGGTCCTGGAATGTGGGTATCTGATGCTTACGGACTCACTGGCAGTATTCAGCCAGTAGCGCCAGAATGGGGTCCGGCTGGGTTTAACCCCTTTAACCCCGGTGGCGTTGTTGCTCACCACATTGCAGCGGGTGTAGTTGGTATTATTGCAGGTTTATTCCACCTCACAGTTAGACCCCCCGAAAGGCTCTACAAAGCCCTACGGATGGGTAATATTGAAACCGTACTTTCTAGCAGTATCGCGGCGGTATTCTTCGCTGCTTTCGTCGTCGCTGGAACTATGTGGTACGGTAACGCTACTACCCCCATCGAACTGTTTGGACCTACCCGCTATCAGTGGGATCAAGGCTACTTCCGTCAAGAAATTCAGCGTCGTGTGCAAACCAGTGTGGCAGAAGGCGCTACTTTGACCGAAGCTTGGGCGAAAATTCCTGAAAAATTGGCATTCTACGATTACGTTGGCAATAGCCCCGCTAAAGGTGGTCTATTCCGTACAGGCGCAATGGTGAAAGGTGATGGTATTGCCCAATCTTGGCAAGGTCACGCTGTGTTCACAGATGCCGAAGGCCGGGAATTAACAGTTCGTCGTTTACCTAACTTCTTTGAAACTTTCCCCGTAATTTTGACCGATAAAGATGGTGTTGTCCGTGCTGACATCCCCTTCCGTCGGGCAGAATCTAAATATAGCTTTGAACAAACTGGCGTGACTGTCAGCTTCTACGGTGGTAATCTGAATGGTCAAACCTTCACAGACCCCGCTGATGTCAAGAAGTACGCCCGGAAAGCTCAAGGTGGCGAGATTTTTGAATTTGACAGAGAAACTTTGAACTCTGACGGTGTATTCCGTACTTCTCCCAGAGGTTGGTTTACTTTCGGTCATGCTGTATTCGCTTTATTATTCTTCTTTGGTCACTTATGGCACGGTTCACGGACTATCTACCGTGATGTATTTGCTGGTGTGGAAATTGAAGAAGAACAAGTTGAATGGGGTCTGTTCCAGAAAGTGGGCGACAAGTCAACTCGTGTCCGTAACGAAGCTTAAAACTTGGATGAGCTATGAAGTGGAAAATATCTACTTCATGCTTTTTCCCCGGCTTGGTCAACTAAAATTACTGGCTCAACAGGCAGGATCTGAAAAATATGGAAAGTGTTGCTTACATCTTGATTTTAACCCTCGCCATCGGTGTTCTCTTTTTTGCGATCGCCTTCCGCGAACCCCCTCGGTTTGAGAAGAAAGATAAGTAGTTAAATATTCCCCATTTGTCAGGGAATATATGCTAATAATATCCGTTGTTACTGATAATAGTAGCAACGGATATTATGTTTTACAGCACTTCCCGATGTTATGAGGTACAAGAACCCCACCCCCAACCCCCTCCTCGCTTGCGAGGAGGGGGCTTAAGATTTACCTCATAAAAGCGGAAACCCCTGTAGCAGAAATGTTGAATGTCGTTACAAAACTTTACATATTTAAGTATAGTAGTATTATCAAGGGTAAAAATG
>NZ_KE384705.1:0-14169 GCF_000426925.1 Dolichospermum circinale AWQC310F
TAATATATCAATGCTGCCAGTTGTTGTCAAGGGGTTTTCAAAACTTTTTTTTAAATCGGGTGAATTTAACTTCTGATTTTGGCTATAAGCTTTATGTGGTAAGGGTTAGACAAATTTTTGAATTAGTCAATCTATGGGATGCTGCCCATAATAGGGTAGAGCCTCGGACCAATGGGGGTGTTTACCTTGCCGCCAATTTAAATAAGCTAATTCCAAAATACTGTTAACAGTGGCAGCTAATTGAGATGTAGCCGAAATTAACTGATAACTGGTCTGCCAATTAGCAAGGGTTTCTTGCCATGCGGCTGGGGTGAATACTGTATCTGGCAACAAGGCCGTAAGACCGGAATTATCAGGGGTTGGTTGATAAATAGCACCAAAAGTCTGTCCCCTTTGTGCTGGCATTTCTACTGCAATTATTGGATATTGGCAATTTTGCGGTAGGGGAGTAGTATTTTTAATTTCAGCCGCAAAACTAGAATGGTTGTGTAAGGTATGTTCTTGCCAAGCTACTGCGGCCAGAGTAGATATGGTAAATACTGGAATTTTTAGCTGTTGTGCTAATGTACGAGCGGTGACAATACCAATGCGAGTTCCTGTAAAACCACCAGGTCCTTGGCTGACGGCGATAAATTCCAAGTCTGCCCAGGTTCGTGGTTTAATCAGTTCTATCAAGTATTGATGGATATGACTGGATAGGTCACGCCCTAAATTCCAAACTTGAGATTGGGTATGATCTGCAAAGTTGCTAATTGCCAAACCTAATTCTGGTGTGGTGGTGTGCAATGCTAAAGCGTATTTATTTAGTGGAAATATGGTTGTCAAAGTAAATATATTTTATTTGGGGGTGGAAGCTAAGGTAGCTTTGATTTTGGGCTTTTAATTTAATATTAATGGAGTTTTTGAGAATTGGTGTTACTTGTCGGAAATATACTGTAAGATAGATTTAATAGTATAATTGAATGCTAATTTTAGCATAAATACCAGATAATACTAATTATAACTAATTATTTATAACTTATTTATAGCTATTTATCCGTAACTTTGATAACTTTTATTTACATATAAATTATTTGATACTGAAATAGAAGATACTTAACTACGAAAACTGCAAATGTTGTTATGATTTCAGAAATTAAGTCAAAAAATTTTCACAGGAGGAATTTCCTTTGTCTCGTCGTTATTTATTTACTTCCGAGTCAGTTACAGAGGGTCATCCAGATAAAATCTGTGATCAAATTTCTGATACGATTATTGATGCGCTACTCGCAGAAGACCCTCATAGCCGTGTGGCGGCAGAAGTTGTAGTTAATACTGGTTTGGTGCTAATTACTGGAGAAATTACCACCAAAGCTCATGTTAATTATGTCCATCTTGCCAGAAAAAAAATCGCGGAAATTGGCTATACTGACGCGGATAACGGCTTTTCTGCAAATAGTGCCAGTGTTTTAATAGCATTGGACGAACAATCACCTGATATTGCTCAAGGTGTCAATGTAGCCAAAGAAAGCCGGACAGAGAATAGTGAGGAACTATTTGATAAAATTGGTGCTGGTGATCAAGGTATCATGTTCGGTTTTGCTTGTAACGAAACTCCAGAACTTATGCCTTTACCTATCAGTTTAGCGCACCGCATTGCCCGGAGATTGGCAGGAGTTCGCAAAGCTGGTATTCTCCCTTACCTCCGTCCCGACGGTAAAACCCAGGTCACGGTAGTCTATGAAGATGGTAAACCTGTAGGTATTGATACTATCTTGGTTTCTACTCAACATACAGCTACTATTGGTGATATTAGCGATGATGCTGAGGTACAGGCAAAGATTAAAGCTGACCTGTGGACGGAAGTAGTAGAACCTATATTTGGTGATATTACTATTAAGCCAAGTCAAGAAACCAGGTTTTTGGTTAACCCCACTGGTAAGTTTGTTATTGGTGGACCGCAGGGAGATTCTGGTTTAACAGGACGGAAAATAATCGTTGATACCTACGGTGGTTATTCTCGACATGGTGGCGGTGCTTTTTCCGGTAAAGACCCCACGAAAGTAGACCGTTCTGCTGCTTATGCTGCTCGCTATGCTGCTAAAAATATTGTCGCGGCTGGTTTAGCACAAAAGTGTGAAGTACAGCTAAGTTATGCCATTGGTGTGGCTCGGCCTGTTAGCATTTTTGTTGATACCTTTGGTACGGGTAAAGTAAATGATGAAATTCTCTTAAACTTAGTTAAAGAGAACTTTGAACTCCGACCAGCGGGAATTATCCATGTGTTCAATTTACGTAACTTACCAAGTGAAAGAGGCGGACGTTTTTATCAGGACGTTGCAGCTTATGGTCATTTGGGAAGAACGGATTTAGATTTACCATGGGAACGCACGGACAAAGCAGAGGTGTTAAAGCAAGCTGTGAATTAACCTTATTTAAGTGTAATTGCTTAAATAGTTAGTTTGACAATAAAAAATTGTTTTGAGGTTATGGACAATTATCTACTTAATTATCTATAACCTCTTTTTTAACCCAGCCAAGAATCACAGAAGTGTCATAATTGCTAGGTTGCAATCAGTAATTTATTCCTATTTCAGGAACAGTAATGAAAGAAAATTAGGGATATATCCCCTAAGACAAACAAAATATATCTGCTTTTGTGACACTAGATTGAAATGTGTAAATTTAACTGCCTAAGTTGAACTGCATTTAATTTGTATGATTCTAGCGGGCAAGATGCCCGCACCACAACACCTAGCTAGATTAGAATTATCAAATTTAGATGCGTAACAGCTTAGTCCCAATCGGGAAGAGTAGCTCCATATTCTCCACCAATACCAATTACTGTGTTATATATACCAGCATCGGTAATATTAATATTATCCATTGATGCTTGATAGACGTTAGAATCGTGAATGGTCGCCCTGGTCAGGTTGGCGTTGTTGAGATTGGCCTGTTTTAGGTTAACATTGGTAACAAAAGCTGATGTTAAATTAGCACCTGCTAAATTTGCTCCCGTCAAGTCAGCGCCTTCTAAGTTAGCATTTGTCAGGTTAGCACCTCGAAGATTTGCGCCCCGTAAGTCAGCACCAATTAAATGAGCGCCGCTAAGGTTGGCCCCTGATAGATTACACTGGATACATTCTCTAGTTGACAAAAGTTTCTGTAAATCTTGTTTGCTTCCAGCTTGAACTGAATTAGCTAGAAACAGGGGAGTTATCAAGGCCATAGCGGCTAAGAGTTGAAGTTTCATAAAGTTTCCCCCTTGATAATGGAGTTATGTCCGTTCTTGATCCTCACGCCTTTATTGTCTCACTAATTGGCTAGAAAATGTTGATTTAAATCACAAGCTTGATATTTTTTCACAAATGGGCAAAATCTGGAGTTAGGATCTAGAGGATAATTAACCGCAGATAACCGCAGATAACCGCAGATAAGTTATCAAGACATCTGGTGAAAATTAAATGTGCGTAACCACCAAACCCTTGTAGAGACAATTTATGAATCGTCTCTATAATCTTTTTTACAAGATATCTATTCAGTAAATCCCGAATTTATTCTCTCTCTTCACTGATCACTACTTTACCTCGAAAGACAAAGTAATTGTAGATGTTATAAAACAACATAATCGGAATTAAAAACCCAATAAATATGATCATAAATACCATTGAACTGGCAGAAGAAGCTGCTTGATAAATGGTAATAGTGGGGGGGATAATGTAGGGAAAGGCAATAAATCCTAAACCAATAAATGTCAACAAAAATATTAAAGCTGTGTAAACAAATGAAGCAACTTCCTCTTTACGGTTTAGGCTTTGCAACAGCGACCAAATCAACAGCATACCCAATACAGGGATCAGGGCAAAGATATAAACTTCTGGTTGATGAAATAGCCTAGCTCTAGCATTTTCATAGACAATTGGTGTCGTAATAGTAATTAAACTAGCACCGATAAAAGTTGTCCAAGCAGCTAATTTTGCAGTTTTTAAATGAGTTTCCTGTAATTTACTTTCTGTTTTCAAAATTAAGTAAGTTGAACCAATCAAGACATAACCTTGTACAAGAGTCAATGCTGTTAACAATGATTGCCAACTTAACCAATCCCATATTCCACCTATAAAATGCCCAGCCGCATCAACTTTGATTCCTGCTAATACACCACCTAATGCAAAACCCTGAAATAAAGAAGCAATAAAACTACCGATTCCAAAGGCAAAATTCCAAAAACTTTTATTATCAGAATGTTCCCGAAATTCAAAAGCAACAGCCCGCAGAATTAACCCTACAACCATCACCATCAAAGGTAAATAAAGGGCAGTGAGAATTGTCCCATAAGCCAAAGGAAAAGCCCCAAATAATGCCCCAGCCATTAATACTAACCAAGTTTCGTTAGCATCCCAAATGTTACCCAGACTGGTCATTAATAAGCTACGACGTTCTTCAGATGAGGAAGTTAAGGAGAGGATACCAACGCCTAAATCAAAGCCATCTAAAAGGACATAAAGGAACAGAAATAGCCCCAGAATTACAAACCAAACTTGTGGTAAAAAGTGCAATAAAGCTTCCATATAATTTCTGGCTATTGTAGTGTTTCTAGAGGACGACTATCGGGAATATGACTCACCGATTCAGTGGCAATTACTGTTTTGATTTCACTTCCAGGTATTGGTAAAGTTAAATCTGGTCCCTTGCGAATAATCCGGCTACCAAAAAACATGGCTGAGACAAACAAAACACTGTAAAGAAGGGCAATAACTGTGAGTGAAAATAATACTTCACTTGCTGGTATATGAGAAGCGGCATCAGTAGTCCGAATTTGCTCATACACAGTCCAAGGTTGTCGTCCCACACAGCGAACAATCCAGCCTGATTCAATCGCCAAATAGCCCAAAGGTGCAGCTAAAATCCAAGACCGTAATAACCATTTTTGCTGATTGATATGATTATCATTCAGTTTACCCCTAAGCCATTGTATGATACTCCACAGCATTAATCCGACTAAGAAAAATCCGATTCCCGCCATGATTCGGAAGGAATAAAAAATTAAAGGAATCATTGGTGGACGGTTTTCTGGTTTCCATTCTTTGAGTCCTAATACTGGTTCAGAAAGTTTAGGTTTGAGTTCTAAAATATAACTTAAACCGTTGGGGATAGAAATTTCCCAATCATTTTTTTCGGCTTTTCTATTAGGAATTGCTAATAGATTCCATTTAGCAGATTCACCAGCAGGTACTGTTTCCCATTGGGCTTCAATTGCTGCTAATTTAGTTGGTTGATAGTGATAAACTTGATCGCCACTTGCATGACCAATGTAGACTTGTAAAGGAGCGACAAAAATAGATATTGCTAAAACTATTTTCAATGATTTGCTAAAAAATTCTTGATGGCGATTATTGAGAATATACCAAGCACTAATTCCCCCAATTACAAATAAAGAAGTCTCCAAAGTTGCCAAGAACATATGAAGAACACTATTCACCATGAAGGGATTCAAAATTGCTTGGAAATAGTCATCAACAATAAACTTACCATTCACCATTTCTCCACCACTAGGAGTCTGAAACCATGAATTAGCAACCAAAATCCAAAAGGTGGAAAGATTTGCCCCAAACGCCACGAGAATAGTTGCTAAGTAGTGAATTACCGGAGGGACTCGCTCCCAACCAAACATCATAATTCCTAAAAAAGAAGCCTCTAACATAAATGCCATTGAGCCTTCAAATCCCAGAATACTACCTAAGAAATCTCCCACGGCTTCCGATAATGGGGCCCAGTTAGTCCCAAACTGAAAACCCATTGGTAAACCTGATGCAACTCCGATACCAAAGTTTAGTAAATACAGTTTTGACCAGAAACGACCGTGATGATAATAAGTGGGATTTTTGGTTTTTAACCATAGTCCTTCTACGACAATTAAGTAGATAGACATACCTGTGGTCAGGACAGGCCAAATCATGTGAAAAATTGCTGTAAATGCAAATTGCAACCGTGATAAAGCTAGGGTGTTAGATAAAATTTCCATACTCTTTGAAGGAGTTACGCAAAACGATTAAATATATGTTCATCATATACAATAATATTTGTTTATAGAGTATTACTTCCAAAATTTTTAAGCTTTGAAAGGTTTGACAATAGGTCGTTTAAAGTTTGACAATAAGTCGTTTGATGATTTTTCCAGATGTCCCTTGTTTATCAACTGTTGCAGTCGTTAAAAGTGAATCTAAAAGTGGTAAATTTGCCATGATATCTCTAGCTTGGTCTATTAGTTTAGCTTGGGTAGCAAGTTTTATTTTCTATCAAAGTCCGAGGGCTTTGGGATTTTGATTTTTGAAAAAATACGTAGGGTGTGTTAGCGATCGCGTAACGCACCCAATCCTCGTAATTTATATCTGGTAAAAAGTTCAGTTCAAATGAATCATTAATGGGAGGTGTAAATCTCCCATTACACCAGGAAATTATTTTGTCGTCTTATTAAACCAGATAACTAGTATTCGGAACAATCGGAAATATTGCATATTCATACCAAGCTGTCCAGATAAAACTCCGAATCCAGCGTTGACGTTTTTCCCAACTTAATTCATAATCAAATGTACCGGAAGATTGATCAATGGAAGATAGATGAGAGTTACAACCACAGCCATGTTGATAGGTAAAACCGTATTTAGAGGCGATACTTTGTACTTTCATTTGTATCGCAAATACCTTACCCGCGTGTAGGATAGCATCCCAAGGACGTTTATGTTCTATATCTCGTTGATCAAATCTTAAAGCTCTCTCTTCAAATACATGATCTCGATAAATTGGCGCTAAATGGACATGATAAAAACTTGCTGGTAGATCATAACCAAATTCATGGAAAAGTTCTAGTCCAATACGCGCTACTTTGATTTCGTCACTGTATTCACAACCTTTTGATTCCAAATTACTTAAAACTTCTGCAAAGTTCGGATAATTATGAACTATAAAATCATGTCCATAAAATTCTAGGGTTTCCCGTGCCATTTGCCCAAATAGATCAGAAAATGAGGGTTTTAAATGAAATAATTGGGGACGTTCATTAAACAAGTCAACATCACCATATTGCAGTTTATATTGAAACAACTGCGCCATTTCTACATAGATTTTTGGGTCACTGAGTTTAACATTTGCCCTACCTTTAGCAATATCTTGCCACACAGAAGGTAGTTGAGAAAGGGTCACGGCATTTTCACCAACAATGACTACAATATTAGGGACTTCTTGAAGCTGCATATCCAATTTCCACAGAGAGTTTAATTAACTAATTTACTATAAAAAATCCCCTTTTTAGCTTATTAACAGAATTAAAAAATGTTTGATAGACTGTCTTTTGACATTCCACTTCTAATTACGTTGGTTTGACGCGAGAAAACCCAACATTTTTAAAACTTCGTTGGGTTGCGCTGTCGCTTAACCCAACCTACAATATATTACAGTAAATTCCATTTTCAAACATCCTTTCATATCCGTTTTCGGAGTCGTTCTATAATTATTCTCTCTTCAGGTGATAGCCCATTAAACAACATTTCATATATTAATGGTACACCCAATTCTAATTCTTCTAAAAGTGTCCGTTGGCTAAATACATCTTCTGGTTTTCCTTCTAACATCAATTGTCCTTTATCCATGACAAAAACCCAATCTGCCCAGCGATAGACTAAATCTAAATCGTGGGTGGCCATTAATAAAGTATGACCATCTTGATGAATTTTTTTGAGAGTTTTCATCAAATTACGAGTATGTTTAATATCTAGATATGCCGTCGGCTCATCTAATATTAAAAGTTGCGGTTTCAATACCATGATATCAGCAATAGAAACTCGTTTTTTTTGCCCTAAACTGAGATGATGTACTGGTGTTTCTGCTAAATTATTTAATTCAAATTCACGCAATATTTGTTCTACTCGCTGTTGAATTTCTGCGGTGGGTAAACCTAAATTACACAAACCATAAGATATATCTTCTTCAACTGTAGAAGCTACTAATTGTTGTTCAGGATCTTGAAATACTAAGCCGACTTTTTGCCTAATTTGACTGAGATAATGCTGATTATAAATTAAGGGTTTACCACACCATTTAACGATTCCAGAATTGGGTTTATATAGTCCATTAGCTAATAAAAATAGCGTTGTTTTACCACAGCCATTTTGACCAATTAAGGCACAATTTTTCCTAGAAGGAATCCTCATGGTTAAACCATTTAAAGCTGGTTGTTGTAGCCTTCCTGAACCGGGATAAGTGTAATATACCTGCTCAAATTCGAGTAAATATTCCTGCATTTCGGCAAATTTCTAATCCTATTAATATTACACAGCCACAAATTGCTTCCATAGTATATCGTGGAGATAAACGATAACGACGGGGATGCCAAAATCGCAATTCTCCTGCGAAACCTCGTGCTTGCAGTCCCAGGGAAAATTGACTATATTGTTGTAGAGTTCGCTGCAATAATTGTCCGATTAATAATGCTAGACTTTTCATGCTAGTATACCAATTGCGGTAGCCACTACGAGAATTTTGTGCTGTCCATAATTCATTGGCTGTTTTTAGCAAAATGAAAATAAACCGATACATTAGTAATAACAAATCAGTTAAAAGCACTGGAAATTTCAACCAACGTAAAGTTTGCAAAATTTCTGTGAACGGGACAGTTAACATGAGAAAATATAAGCAAGAAACAGAGGCTAATGCTCTGGTTAAAATCCCCCATGCTTGAATGCTACCACTCCGACTAATATAAATATAGAATTTTCCAAAATTCAACCCGTAAAATGAATCTAATTTGACGATTTCTAGATGAGAAATTGTAACTCCATTGACCATTAATGCTGGTAAACTTGTCAAACAAAAAACTATGGTGAATATTAACAAGCGCCAATAAATTCCAGCGGGAATTTTTGCATAAATTACTGTCCAAATACTCATCCAAATTACTATCAAAATTTGCACTAAAGAATGACTAAAAAGAGCAATAATTAGAGTGGTAAATGCAAAAATTAGTTTATGTTCTGGTGGTAATCTTCGCAGTTGATTAGTGTAAGCTAGGGTATCTAATTTTAAAGTCATTCTTAACTTCTTTCTCGTTTTGAACGTCCTTTATATACGCCAATTGCGTAACCAACTACTCCCGCACCTAAAGCTGCTTGAGAAGCAAATAATAAACTGGCTATTTCCCCACTAGCTGGTGTAAATGGTGATTGAAACCAAGGTTTATATTCAGGTTGTATTTCTGTAATAGCGGCTTTAGCTTTGTCATCAGAACCGCCAAACTTTCCATGGGGTACAAATATTAATGGTGCAACTCCTAAAGCTAAAACGGCTAATATTAAAAACCAGTTATTTAAACTTTGATTAGATTGATTCATTACTGTGATTTCTTCCCTTGATTAATTGCAAAAGTTCTAATTCTTGAGGATTATAAGATTGTAACCAATTCCAAATTAAGACAGTTAGTAATCCTTCACTAATTGCTAAGGGTACTTGAGTAAGGGCAAAAATTCCCGCGAATTTGGCAAATGAAGCGATAAATCCACCGACTGGTGCAGGAAAAGCCAAAGCAAGTTGGATAGAAGTGATAATATAGGTGAGTAAATCTGCCAAAGTTGCTGCTAAAAAGATGGCGATTTTTTGTTTACCAGTCAGCCGCATCGTCACATTATATATCCAGTATGCTGCAAAGGGTCCAGCGATCGCCATGGAAAAGGCATTTGCACCAAGTGTGGTCAAACCACCATGGGCCAGTAACAAAGCTTGAAACAACAATACCAAGCTACCCAAAACTGTCATAGTCAGCGGTCCAAACAGCACCGCACCTAATCCCGTTCCTGTGGGGTGAGAACAGCTACCTGTAACAGAAGGAATTTTCAACGCTGACAAGACAAAAGTAAAACCACCAGCTAAACCTAATAAAAGTTTCAATTCTGGGTTAGCTTGGGTAATGCGAGTTAGACTACGCAATCCTAAAATGAAAAATGGTAATGTTACAACCCACCAAAAAATTGCCCACTGCACTGGTAAAAAACCTTCCATAATGTGCATTGCGTAGGCAGGTTTGGGGAAACCAACTACCAAGTAAAAACTAATAACAGCCATTAGGGTGAGACTAACTAATGCCTGTTTTTTTCTGGACATAATCTGTACCTCGCAGATTTATATAAACGTAATTCTATCGGTGGGCATTCTGACTTACCATATTTTGGCTCACAGTTGCGGGACAGTGCCGGATTTGCACCAGACTTTCCCCCTTACGTCCAATAGTGCAGCGAGGTGTTAGCCATTGGCTGCTCCCCATCAGAACCGATGGTAACAACTATATCATTATTCCCAATAGAACTTAATTCTCTATACAACTTAGACAAAATCCGGGTGCTTTGTCACCCCAAATTTTCATCGCCAGGGTGCAAGATATAAGATAAGTTTTATAGAGTGGAAAATTAAAAAAAATGTCTAACAACCGTTCTGGAATTTTTATTGGCGGTTTGATGATAGGGGCTGCTATCGGTACTTTAGCCGGTTTGCTAGTTGCTCCCCGCACAGGCCGCGAAACCCGTAAACTTCTCAAAAAATCCGCTCATGCTATCCCCGAATTAGCTGAGGATATCTCTACCAGTGTACAAATTCAGGCAGATCGTATTTCTACTAACACTCTGCAAAACTGGGATGAAACTGTAGATAGACTGCGGGAAGCGATCGCTGTGGGTATAGATGCTACTCAGCGCGAAATCCAAGGTTTAAATCAGAAGAATACTGTTAATGTCAGCAGCATCGCAGACGATACCGATAATTTGACTCAAAAACTAGAACATTCATAAATGAGATAACAGTGATTGATCCTTTATTTTGGTTGGGACTATCTATCCTCTTGGTTGCTGCTAGTCTCACGGCTGTTCTGGTGGCATCTATACCCGCTTTACAGGAGTTAGCCCGTGCCTCCCGCAGTGCCGAAAAATTCTTTGATACTCTTTCACGGGAGTTACCACCTACTCTTAATGCTATCCGCAACACCAGCTTAGAAATAACAGATTTAACTGATGATGTTAGTGAAGGTGTCAAAAGTGCTGGTCAAGTTGTCAAACAATTTGACCAAAGCCTAAATAGTGCCAAAAAACAAGCAGAAAATATTCAAGTTGGCACTCGTAGTGTTTTAATTGGTATTAAAGCTGCTTTGATAAGTTTCAACCGAAAAAAACCTGCTAAAAGAAGTGCTAGAACCCTAACTAATCAATGATCAATTACCAATAACCCAATAACATTACAGTTATCTCCAGTCTCTAATTTCTCAATCAGGTTTTGTTGATCTATCTAACTAATATTAGAGTAAAGTAAAGAAGTGTAAAGAAGTATCACTTTTACGTGACTCTTTGCAAAGCACTTGTTACATCATCCTGTTAATAATAGTATAAAAACGTTCATGCACCTGTGTTCTTGGCGACGAATTTTAGTATCAATTGCCTTATTTTGCTTTGCTGGGTCAATCTGGGCAATTAATTCTCCATCAGCCCTAGCTTATGAAAATCCCGATCTATTACCGGGCTTTGTCACACCAGTAGTAGATTTAGCAAAAACTCTCCCTGACCCCCAAGAAGAAAAATTAGTTAAAGAATTAGAACAGTTTGAAACTGATACTGGTTGGAAATTGCGCGTTTTAACCCAGTATGACCGCACCCCAGGTAGAGCAGTAATTAAATATTGGGGATTAGATGATAAAAGTATTCTCCTAGTCGCAGATGCCCGTGGTGGTAATATTCTTAGCTTTAGCGTGGGTGATGCAGTTTATCAATTCCTACCCCGCACCTTCTGGATTGAACTACAAACCCGCTTTGGTAACTTATACTTTGTCCGTGAACAAGGAGAAGATCAAGCCATTCTCCAGTCCTTAGATTCAGTCAAAGGTTGCTTACTTAAAGGCGGTTGTAATGTAGTTCCTGGACTCCCTAGAGAACAATGGATACTCACCCTTGTCACCTCCGCTGTGGGTGGAATTATTTGCGGTTTTGCCGCTCAACCCCGCAACGATAAACAAATACTGGCTTGGCAATGGGCGTTAATTTTTTCACCCTTGTGGGGAATGTTATTTATTGCTTTCGGTATTGCTCCAGTTATCACCCGTACAAGTGACTGGTTGCCTCTAGTTCGCAATATTTCCGCTTTTGCTATTGGTGCTTTAGTGGCTTATTTATCCCCTGTTTTTAGTCGGCCTTCTTCAGAGGCTGAATCCTGAAAAGTTTAGGGGACTGGGGAATAGGGTATTTATTCTCTACCCCCCTTGTCTTCCTGAACGACGACGAGGTCTTCTTTCTTGGTTCCCACGTAAACGCATACTAACTTCATTAAAGAAGTCTCGGCGGAGATATGGATAATCACTTACCCATAGGTCACGACTAGGAATGTATATATCACTAAATTCTTCAATTGTGCTTAAATCAGAACGATTTGACATGACCACCATTTCAGCGATTTGACCACGAGTAATGGCTTTGTGGGCAGGACGTAGTGGGGCTTCAAATTCAACACTAAATCCTGTTTCGTCACCTATTTCTAGGTTAATCCGCTTTTCCCGGTTTTCAATAATTACTAACTCACCTTTACTGTTGACGGTTTCCTGTTTGCCCATTAACCGATCTGTAATCCACCAATCTAGCACTCGTCCCCGGAAAAATCCACTGTATTTGTAACGGCGGCATTTTCCATTGCGGATACTTGCCTGTAATATGGGATACCATAGCCAAAAGAAAGCACCAAATACCCCAAAAAAGAATATGAACCCAAATTCTAATCTAAACAAAAATTGTATCAGCAGTAGCACAGCCATGGTAACTACGGAGATTAATAGCCGCTGCAAAAAATTACTGAACTTTCCCCAATAGTATTTATATTGTGGTCCAGAGGCAATTAGGGGAATAATTTGTTCAAATTTTTGCCGAGTTAGGGGAACGATCATATTTTAGATTTGGGATTTTGAATTTTAGATTTTGGACTGGAAAAATCGCCAATCGAAAATTTATCACAGATGATTACTCAGTGTTTTACAGTATTTTTTCTAGTCCATATACTAACGACTTTAGCTGGTTAACTTTGCGTATGGCTAATAATACTCCTGGCATATAACAGGCGCGATCGCTGGTATCATGACGTAAGGTATAAATCTGTCCAGCAGCGCCGAAAATTACCTCTTGGTGGGCAATTAGTCCTGGTAAGCGCACACTATGAATTCTAATCCCTTCATCTGCTAAACTGCCTCTAGCTCCTGCTATTTTCTCCGTTTCTTCCACCATAGCAGTATTGAAAGTTTTCCCCAGTTCTCCCAATAGTTGAGCAGTTTGAATGGCTGTACCGCTGGGAGCATCAGCTTTTTGGTTATGATGGAGTTCGATAATTTCTACATGATCAAAATACTGAGAAGCTCTAACAGCCGCTTCTTGTAGTAATACCATACCAATGGAAAAGTTGGGAATAATCAAACAACCGGTACTGGCTTTTTCAGCAAAATCACTTAATTCTTGAATTTGTGCGGGACTTAAACCCGTAGTTCCTACAACTGGACGAATTCCATAGGCGATCGCACTGCGAATATTGTTATATACTACATCAGGATGAGTGAAATCAACTAGTACACCTGGCTGCATCTGTCTTTCCCCTGCCACATAGGCCAACATAGGTTCTAATTGATTGCTAATTGGTACTTCTAAGGGTTCACTTAAACCCGCTAGTTCTCCAGCGTCTTTACCTTGATGTTGGGGAGTGGTGTCAATTGCACCCATTAAAGTCAAATCAGATGCTTGGGCTACTGCTTTAATGACCTCACGTCCCATTTTACCAGCTGCACCATTGACAATAACTGGAATAGAAGCTTGATTGCTCATAGATTTAACAATTATTTTCAATTCAACAATAAAATTGTCTCACAAATGCAAGTCTGAGATACACAACTAACGTAGTTAAACCTTGGTCAAACAGTGTCAATTGCTGATAATTCGCTCTCTGATTGACCTGACTTCAGGTTCTAGAGTCTGGGGCTTATCCTTGCCCGTTATCGCTTCGGTTTCCACTATTAGGGATTCCCGAAACTTCTGAGTTCTTTCTAACAAGATTTTCTTCACTTCTGAATGTTTCATGTATCGAGTGATTTCAACATCACTCATTCTTGCTAGAATATTGTCAGCAGCATTAGTA
>NZ_KE384705.1:14352-32667 GCF_000426925.1 Dolichospermum circinale AWQC310F
CCCCCTTGCACCATGAAGAAACATTTCTCTTCATGCGTTTTCTCAAGGGCTTTTTGCTTTTTATTGCTTCCGTCAAATCTTCAAAAGCTACCTTGATTGCATCAGTCATCAAGTGATATGTAGCCGTAAAAACTATTGCTTGAATCCTACCTTTAAATGATGTTTCTCGGTTGTTCCACTTGATTTTACCGAGGTTATTCCGTTTGATTCTATCGGCTTTGGCACTATTCCCTTTGGCAATAGACTTGTCAAAAACTGATTTTATTTTGTTGCGTTTAACTTGTTTCGCTGTTCTGTAATCAGTTTCTTCTGTTTGGATTTTACCGAAATTATTACCCAAAAATCTAGCACCATCATTAGATGATGTAGCATAAACTTCTGTATAACCTCGGTCACAGCCAATTATTTTACCTTCGGTCTTTTTTTCGGCTTTTTGAATATCGGTTGTGTAATGTATTTCCCATCTACTATTACGTTTGATTAGCCTTAACTGACATTTTACTTCTGTCGGTAAAGTTGTTGGCAACTTCAGGGTTTTACCCTTTGTGAGTCCACCAAAACGCAGCCACACCACGCCTTTATTATCTAATTTAGTATCAAAAGCCTTGACAATAATTTGGTTACAAACTTTTGTGTGGCCTCGATACCAGAACTTTCTAACTAAGGTGCAAAGCTTGGGGTGTTTCAACCATTCACGACTTTCTAATGTAAGTTGTAAAACCCCTTTTTTGGACTGGAAGGATTGGAACGATTGACCCAAGGATTTCATCACTTTTTCGATGCAAGCAGCCTGAGCCAAATGGATATTATCAATTACATCATAAAGGGTTGAATCCCATAATTTAGCAGGTAATTGGTACTTGTCTTTCGACGTGCGTAGCTGTTTGTCAATTTCAAATTTAGAAATACCCCAAGCCTTTAAAGAGCCGAATTCATTCCACAAGTCAGAGCGTAGTTGTCCTAAACGCAAAGCAATTAAATCAAGTTCGTTAGATTTCCACGCATTTAGTTTTTTAGTCCCTAAAATTGCGATTCTCGTAACGGTTAACTGATTTTTAACTTTGAGTTTCATGGTCTAGACTCAGTACGTCTTTTGTCATTATACTTCTATTGAATCACATTGGCTACTATTTGGCTCATAAATATTTTGTTTTTCGGCTATTTTTTCCTTGTCAGCCCCCACAAGCGGTTGTCTTGGGGTGATAGCTGAATTGTTGATAAACTTGTTCTGGGGTTAGGTATTTCATCTTGGGTTTAAATACGATTAACCCCATTATACTACGTTATTCTGAGATTAAATCCCAAGACAAGAATAGACTTTAAATGTTGAACAGCTTATTTAGTAATTTCTGTTAAGTAGTATTCTTTAAATTAAGATATCGAGTATGTATATTCAACAATTCCATTAATCTAATCTGTGCTATACTGTTTGGTATTTATTGGCAATGGACATCAAAATCCAAATAAAGAAAACAGGCGTTAGATATGGTGAATTAGCTCAATTCGGCTGTACATCGTCTCTAATACTGGAAATATATAGCTTTAACAAGCTTGACTATCAGTGGATTTAAGTTAAACTGAAAGCGTCTTAATTTGATCAAGTACAATTCTGACAGATAGAGGAGGCAAAAATGTGAATTTTAGTAACTGTGTTCAGAGCAGTGGGGAATACAAGTACCAGAAAAATTGAAATTGAATAGTTTGATACTTCTTAAATCATCGTTATCCACTAACCTGGACGAGATAACTCATGAACAAACTCATAAGCGACTGAAAATTGTAATAAGTAGTTTACAATGCCAATTAGTGAGAGAATCTAAAGAAATTATAAAATAAACTCAAATGACTGTGGTGTCTGGAGGGCGAAAGTGTTTTTGAGACTAGCAAACGAACATAGACAATTTGTACAAGATTTGGTAATGAACTTGAAAGCCTTGGCGGTTGTACTAGAACGGCACGGTTATCCTGCTTCCTGCTATACTTGTGGCGATCAGATGAACAGCGCATCCTTTATGGTTAGTTTAGGAGACAATCATTTAATTCGTTTTTTAGTCTCAGATTATGGGATTACTTGGACTGAAATGCGTGATGATCGTGAATTAATGAAATTAGAAGGTGCAGAAGCGATTAACCAGTTAGAAGAACTAGCTACCCTAGTCAAACAGTCTCTACAAAAGTCTAGAGATACTGAGTATTTATCTCTGATAGGTAAACGCCTTTTACAGAAAAGTTCGGGAAGAGCGAAAACCCAACCATAACAAATTGAAACTATGTTTAGGTTGAAAGTTCTTATTTCCCACTAGCTTCGAGAATGACTGTGATGAAAATCACAAACAGCGGTAGCGCTATTGATTTCACAGGCTGACAAACTAATCTATCTGCTGGCTATAATTTGCTATAATTTATAGTTGATATTTATCAGCCAGCAATCAAATCTAAGAGTGCTAAAGATGCTGATCATTCATTATGCTTTACGGCTGCTGTGACAGTTTCTAGCATATTTATATTAACTTCTAGAAAATCATTATCTTTGAGAATTTGATACAAATTCACATTTTCTTCTAACAAACAAGCATGACCGCTATTTGGTAGGATAAATGTTTTGCTATTTGGTAAAATACTAGCCAATCTGGCGATTTCCGTGACGGAAGGTAATAAACGATCATTTCCACTACCAATGAGTAAAACTGGTTGTGTGAGCTTTTGCAAATCTTTTTTGTCAATTTGAAAATCTCGTAATAAAGACAACCGCCAGTTTACAGTCTCTGGTGGAATCGAACCCATGGCCGCGAGAAGTATTTGGCGCTGGCTTTCAGAAACGCGCTCCAATGAAGCCAGGAATGGTAACAAAGCCAATGAACCAACATTAAATAATAATGATGGGACAAACTGGGTAAACTGGGATATCCAGCTAAACCAGGGCTGGTGCAAAAAAGAAGAAGCAGGATTAATTAAGATAATGCGCTTAAATAAATGTGGTGACTCGGTTGCTACTTTCATGGCTAAACAACCACCAAAGGATTCACCACAGAGGTATATTGGCCGTTGACGGCTTTTTTCCAGTTCACCATGAATCAAATCTAAAACATTTCTGGCTAAAACATCCCAAGTACCAAGATGGTTTTTAGATATAGCCAAGCAACGAATATCTAAACCTGTTGATAATTCAGGGATTTGGGTTTGTAACAATTGACCAGTGCCATCCATTCCTGGTAAATAGATAAATAAGGGAGCATCCGACTGTACTGGTTTTGGAGTCAAAAAACAAGGTTTCAGGTCAACGGCTGGCATTTTGCGACTTTTTTTTAATCTATTCTATTTTTAACTTTACCGTTTCTCTGATCCAGATGGGGATGATGACATATTTTCTCCTTGTCTCCTGGTAAAATCAACCTTTCCAGACAAAAAACAACCGACTCTGAAACCATGATTACAGAATTTATGGCAATTTGTATTCATCATATATAAATATGTGAAAGCGTCAAATCCCCCTAGCTGTTAATAATGTTACATTGGTATTATACATAATACTATAGCATTCCGCAAGGATTTATGCACTTAAATGACATTGGATTACCATACCTAAAGTAGTGATAAATCTCTATATTGCTAGTGGTTAATTTACTGACAATGCTCAAGAAATTGCAGTTTATCTTGATGTATTTTGAAAATTTACTGACTATAAACTTATAAATATTTTCAGATAAATTCCATCAAAAATATAAGACAGGAAAGCTGGGTTAGGAGTCACCTAGAAACCTTGTTCAGTAAATTTCAGAAAATATCTAAAAATTTTTTGTATTCAGGGATAAAAAACCAGCTAATCATGAATTTCAAACCAAATTTTTGCAGAAAATCCTGAATATTGAAACTAATACTTTTGTCATGAATTTGATAATTTTATATGCTCAATTGTATGCACATCATCATCTATATTGCTGGAATTTGGATTAGTGTATTCTCTGTAACTACCAAGGAAATAAACAGGTTTTACCATGATTATTACTAACTGCTTTACCCGATTTGACAAGAAATCATTTAGGAGCTTTATAAAAGTGATCAAAAAATTCTCAATTCCATAAATTTGTTACAATTAAGGAGTAATTTCATAAAAAACCGTAGCAATGTTATATAATTGCGTAGTTTTATCTAGATAATCTAGATGATTAAGAGAGAAAACTGATTAATAATTTGCTTTTATTGTCCATGAATTTAGTGAATAAAACAGAAAACACTTTTGCACTGACAACACCGCTATATTATGTCAACGATGTTCCCCATATTGGCAGTGCTTATACAACTATAGCGGCAGATGTCATAGCCCGGTTTCAACGCTTACAGGGAAATCGAGTTTTACTAATTACGGGTACAGATGAACACGGACAAAAAATCCAGCGTTCAGCAGCCAGTTTAGGAAAAGCACCGCAAGATTTTTGTGATCAAATTGTTCCCAGTTTTACAAGATTGTGGGATTTACTCGATATTCAATATGATCGCTTTAGTCGGACCACTGCGCCCCGTCACGAAGCCATAGTTAAAGAGTTTTTTCAGCGAGTTTGGGAAAATGGTGACATCTATCAAGGAGAACAACAAGGTTGGTACTGCGTTTCCTGTGAAGAATTTAAGGAAGAACGGGATTTACTAGAAAATAAACGCTGTCCCATCCATACTACCAAAGAAGTGGAGTGGCGGGATGAGCAGAACTATTTCTTCCGTTTGTCTAAATATCAAACTCAGTTAGAGGAATTTTACCAATCTCACCCTGATTTTATTCAACCTGTGAGCAGACGAAATGAAGTTTTCAATTTTGTCGCTCAAGGTTTACAAGATTTTTCGATTTCGCGGGTAAATCTTGACTGGGGTTTTCCTGTACCTGTGGACTCTAAACATACATTGTATGTGTGGTTTGATGCTCTATTGGGTTATGTAACAGCATTGTTAGAACCAGACGCAGAACCAACCCTAGCTAATGCTTTACAAACATGGTGGCCAATTAATCTCCACTTGATTGGTAAAGATATTTTACGCTTTCATGCTGTTTACTGGCCAGCAATGCTGATGTCAGCGGGTTTACCTTTACCAGATAGGGTATTTGGACATGGTTTTTTAACTAAAGACGGTCAAAAAATGGGTAAAACTCTGGGTAATACCCTTGATCCTATCACTTTAGTGGAAAATTATGGTAGTGATGCCATTCGTTATTACTTCCTTAAGGAAATCGAATTTGGGAAAGATGGCGATTTTAATGAAATAAGGTTCATTAATGTTTTGAATGCAGATTTGGCGAATGATTTAGGTAATTTGTTGAATCGCACTTTAAATATGGTGAAGAAATACTGCTCTAGTCAAGTACCGTCCATAACCCAAGCAACTATTCCGACTGAAAATCCTTTAAAAATCATCGGGTTAGAGTTGGGAGAAAAGGTAAAACAAGCATATACAGCGTTAGCTTTTAATGAAGCCTGTCACTATGTTTTATCTCTGATACAAGCCAGCAACAAGTTTATTGATGATCAAGCCCCTTGGTCGTTATATAAACAAGGTAAACAGGAAGATGTAGAAGTGGTGCTATATGCGGTTCTGGAATCTGTGAGACTAGCAGCTTATCTCCTCTCCCCAATTATTCCTAATATCAGCAGTGATATTTATCAGCAATTAGGCTGGGGAATTAATTTTAATGAACAAAAAGAAAGTGCAATTTTAGCTCCTTTTTGTACCCACTCAACATGGGGAATATTATCCGATAAACAACAATTGGGGACACCCAAACCAGTTTTTAAGCGGATAGAAACATCAAAATAAAAGATTAATTTTGGGAACTGCTAATTCCTTCACAAAACGATTCGGGGCTGTACTGTCACCAATGACAGTTAGGAACATGAGTCAATAATCAGAGCTTTTTCGCTACTGATTTCGTGACTCCTGATCTATCAGCCTCGGAAACTTATCATAAGCGATTCTAACAAATCATGTAGTTAGAAATTTCTATCATAACAGGGATAACAACACAAGGTATGACAACAATGTTGAATAATTTGGAAAACGACTCGATATTTACGCCAGAACAAGTTTTGGAAAATCGGGGACGGGTAGCTATCTTTATTGACGGCTCAAACTTATTTTATGCAGCACTACAACTAGGAATCGAAATTGATTATACTAAGTTATTGTGTCGTTTAACTGGGGGTTCAAGACTATTACGGGCTTTTTTCTACACAGGGGTAGATCGGACAAATGAGAAGCAACAGGGATTTTTGTTGTGGATGCGTCGCAACGGCTATAGAGTCATTGCTAAGGATTTGGTACAACTACCTGATGGTTCTAAAAAAGCTAACCTAGATGTGGAAATAGCCGTTGATATGATGGCTTTAGTTGATTCCTATGATACCGCAGTTTTAGTCAGCGGTGATGGTGATTTGGCTTATGCTGTCAATTCTGTCAGCTATCGGGGTGTGAGGGTAGAGGTGGTGAGTTTACGATCTATGACTAGTGATAGTTTAATTAATGTTAGCGATCGCTATATTGATTTAGAAGCTATCAAAGAAGATATCCAAAAAACTCCCCGTCAAAGTTACCCATATCGGCCATTGTCTAGTATGGGTTTTTTAGACGACCCTAGAGGTATTGATAGACATCTAGAATTTCCAGAGTAATGCAATATTCACAAGACAGGGAGAATGGAAGACAAAAATCAAAGCGTCAGCGGGGAAATCAACATCATTTTCCCGACTTCTATTCATTTTCACAGTTTAGATTACCAACAAATTGGGTTTACCTGTCTTTATCATTGTGCTTAGGGTTATGGTTATCTGCTTGTGGTAATCCCTCTGCACCTAACCAATCAAAAACTAACACTTCATCTCCAAAAGAAGACGAAACTAAGTTAACTTTTTTTGGTGTGGCTTTAGAACAATTTGATGAGACAGGGAGGCCAATTTGGAAAGTTAAAGCCAAAGAGGCAAAATACACTACAGACAAACAAATGGGTCAGGCTCAAAGTCCTCAAGGGGAACTCTACCAAGATGGAAAAGTTGTCTACCAAATTAAAGCAGAAAAAGCTGACATTAAGCAAGATGGTAAGCAACTTTTTCTTCAGGGTAAAATTGTGGCTACTGACCCCCGCAATGGTATTGTTTTTCAGGGTAATGAGTTAGAATGGCGACCTCAAGAAGATTTATTAATTGTCCGTAATCAATTAAATGGTAGCCATAAACAATTACAAGCAACAGCCCACGAAGCTAAGGTAAAAACTCGTGAACAACGGGTAGAATTTTCAGGAGGAGTAGTAGCAAAATCTACAGACCCACAATTACAAATGCGAACTGAGCATTTAATATGGCAGATTAAAGATGATAAACTATTTAGCGATCGCTCTATCCAAATAGAACGATATCAAGATAACAAAATCTCTGGTCGCAGTCAAGGCAATGCTGCCGAAATTAATTTAAAAACTCAAATTGCAATTCTTCAACCACAGGCCAAATTAGAGTTAGTAAATCCGCTTATGCAAATTACTAGTAACTCTATAACCTGGAATATTCAGAAGGAAAATATCACTACCAATTCTCCCATTCGTGTCTTCAAAGCTGCTGAGAATCTAACGATTATAGCTAATCAAGGAAAAATGAACATACCAGAAAACACCGTATATCTCACTGGAAATGTCAATGCAGTTGGACAACGTAGTCAGTCTTTAAAATCAAATCAATTGACTTGGTATTTAAATAAAAAGTTGTTAGAGGCTAAGGGAAATGTAATTTATGATCAAGTTGCACCAAAATTAACTTTTCAAGGAGAAACAGCCATTGGTAATTTAGAAACAGAAAATATTGTGGTTAAAGGTGGTAATTCTAGACAGAAAGTAGTAACAGAAATTATTCCCCAAGAAAATAGGTAATATCATGTCCGCCCAATCACTTACGATATAGTTGATCATTGTACTGCCTTTTCCCCATTACCAATTACCCATTACCAGCCTCAACAGATATGATCAGTTTTTAACCAGACATGATATAATACAGCAGTTTCCGGTATTATCAAGTACAGATTTAGGATTAGACAATTTAGTTGCGTAACAGCTTAACGATCATCTCTGACCAAATGGAGACACCGCTACTTTTGAAACCCCCTACGTTGTCCATAATATATGGTTTTAAATTTGACCTGATTTGTGCCTGGATGATAAATAGTGTAAGTAGCTTCTCCTGGGGTTCGTCCCACATTTCCTACCCCAACTACTTGACGGGAACTGGTGGTGACTATTTCTGGGGAAAATTGACTATCTAGAGTGGTAATTTTACTGTTGATAGAACCCCCTTGTAATTTGTATTGGAAGGTTAAACCAGAACGACCGCAAAATAGGTTATTCGCTTGCATCCGTGATAGTCTATCTAACATTTGTATAGGAGGAGTTTGGGGATTAAGTTCTTCACTCACACCCACGGTTGAACCATGTATCAATAAACAATCTAACTCAAAAAAACCTAAATCGAGCGATCGCAACCATTGTACGGTTTGACGAGAAACACAATCCCACAATCTTTGTACAGTGTCACCTCCATATTTTGCTATCAATTCTGGTGCGTCTGCGGTTGATCCCCAACCATGTAAAATTAAACATTGTTCTTCCCACCATCCTTTACAAATCATCGGTGCTAATTCACCCCGTCGCTGTGATTTGACTCTTTGTACCAACCCTTCAGATTCCTGTGTTGGACCGACTAAATCACCGATAATGTATAATGCCTCTATATAACGGCTTTGACGTTTAATATCAGCCATTACAGCCTCATAGGCCGACAAATTTCCCTCAATTCCACTCAAAATCGCCCACATAATCAATTTTAGATTTTAGATTTTAGATTTTAGATTTTATCTGGTACAAACATGAGTTGGATCATCTGCGCGTTCTGCATATTCTAAGCCATGAGCCAAGCGCCAAGCAAAAATTTCTGGTAATCCTTTTTGGATAATTGCTGCACAGGTTTTTTGATAATCATAAGTAACTTCTCGTAAAGTCACCGCTTGATTATCGGTTTCGTAAATTACATAAGTTGCATTTGGTCGTCCATGACGTGGTTCTCCCACAGAACCTACATTAACAATCTTTTTTAGAGGAGATAAAAAATTTATTTTACGTGATTCTCCTTGAGCGTCAACTTCGATTTGTAACTCACCAGCATTCAGATCACGAGCATAGGGAACGTGAGTATGTCCACAAAATAGCACATCCGCACCTGTAGAAAGTACCCGTTCTAAAGCCACAAAAGCATCAATTTCTGGTAATAAATATTCATGGTTACTATGGGGACTACCGTGAACAAAGGCCAAATTTTGCCATTCTAGACTATAGGGTAAATTAGCTAAAAATTCCCGATTTTCTGGGTTAATTTCCTGATTTGTCCATTGGTGAGCTTTAATTCCTCTTTTTTCTGCCAATACTGAAGGATAACTACAATCACAAGCGTTTAATCCCTCTACAACATCTTCATCCCAACAACCAGCGCAAGTAGGAATATCTAAAGAGCGAATTTGATTAATTACAGCATTTGGGTGCGGTCCATATCCCACTAAATCACCAACACAAAAGATTTTTTCGGCTTTTTGCTGGTCAATATCTAATAGTACAGCATCTAAAGCTTCATAATTACCATGAATACATGACATAACGGCTATTTTCATACTTCTTGACCTTCTAGTAAAATTTGTCGTACCTGTTGTTGATATTGGAAAATTAATGATTCAGATAAAAAGCAATCTAATAATGTTTCTTTTAAGGCTGTTTCAGCTAGATTTTTTCCTACTATTTCTATCCCACTAAATCGTCGAGGTCTTCCTTGTAAATGTCGTGGTAAATCTAATTCTAAAAAGTCTATTTGGGGAACACCAGAAACAAAATCACAGTAAAGAGAACGTCCGTCATTAACATCAAAAATTGCCTTAGCGCGAGTAACAATACCATAAGCACCATGAGTTATTTCATACCAAAATTCCTCTAAACTATTTTCATCTATAACCTGACCTGTAGTTTCTACTCGCCATAGATTTTCTATAATTATACTTGGAACTGGCGCACCATATATAATTTCCTTTGTCCAATGATCATATTCAGAGTTTTTCAAATCAGGAGGGATAATTGCCACCGCGCGGTAATTTAAATTACCTAATATTTTTGATATAGCCTTTAACTCTAGATAAGAACCTAATTCGATATAAACACTATCTGCGGTAGGGATATGATCAATAAACTCAACTTCTTGACCGTCACTAAATATTTTTAAATCAGGAAAATCAGTAGCCATTTTAGTTTTATCAATGGGAATATTACCCGTTCCCAAACTCAAATAAGTTACTTTTTCAGAAGATATAATCTCTCGAATCTCTTGACAAATCCAGGTAGTTTTGCCAGATCCAAATAATCCAGCCACAACAGTAATCATGGGCGTATTCATGGGTAAACTAATAGTAAAAATTATGTATAGGTTGACAAAATTTCCACAGAATTAAAAAAACAACTTCTTGCTCCAGTATGACAGGCTTGATCACCAACTTGGTCAATCTTAACAAGAATTGTATCACCATCACAGTCATAAAAAAGCTCCTTTAGCTTTTGAATATGTCCAGATGTTGCTCCTTTATGCCATAATTGCGAACGAGAACGACTCCAATAATGAACTTCACCTGTAGCTAGGGTTTTAACAATTGATTCTGCATTCATCCAAGCCATCATTAAAACAGTACCATCATAGTAATCTTGAGCTATGGCCGGAATTAAACCCTGCTCATTAAATTTCAAATTTTCAATCATTTCAGTAGTATTTGCTAAATCGAATTTTATCTTAATCATTTATCTCTCATTATCTGCGTTTATCTGCGTTTATCTGCGGTCAAATATTTTTCTTTTTACCTCTAATAAATTCAGGATTGATAATTCATAATGTAGAGACAGATATATCTTATCTCTACATAATACCAACCAAATTTATCTCAAAAAAGGCCTTTAGTAAAAGTTAGGATTGTGTCGAATCAAATTCATAAATTCTTCACGAGTAGATGGGTCTTCAGAAAACACACCACGCATGGCGCTGGTAACAGTCCAAGAACCTGGTTTTTGCACTCCTCTCATCACCATACACATATGAGTTGCTTCAATGACCACTGCAACCCCTTTAGGTTTGAGTAAACCTTGCACTGCATCAGCAATTTGTAAAGTCAACCGTTCTTGTACTTGTAAACGTCGAGCATACATTTCACAAATGCGAGCAATTTTTGATAAACCAATGACTTTAGCATTAGGAATATAAGCGACATGAGCGCGACCAATAATCGGTAATATGTGGTGTTCACAGGAGCTAAAAAGATCAATATCCCGGACTAAAACCATTTCATTAGCATCTTCGGTGAAAACTGCTCCATTTAATAGTTCATCCAAAGATTGATGATATCCATTCGTCAGAAACTTTAAAGCTTTAACAACTCTTTTGGGAGTATCTTTTAACCCTTCTCTGTCAGGATTTTCTCCCAATCCAATCAACAAAGTGCGTACAGCTTGTCTCATATCATCTTCTGTTACAGTTGGTAATTCTTGCCGATATAAGGATGAAATGTCAGCAGTAGAATTTAGCTCTGGACGAATAGATAAAGTCATTTTTTTAGCTTAATGGGGATGATTTATGAGCAAAGTTAATAGTTTCATTTATAAACTATATCTATAAATAGCTATTAACTAAATTTGATTTGATGAATTTGAGAATTAATGAAGACTTTTAAACTAACTATAACAAACATTCGCTAAGTTTTGCATGAATCTCATTAGCCTCCAATTTTCTACCAATAAAAACTACCTGATTTTTAGGTTGATTAGGCCATTCGTCAGCGTGCAAAGTGTAACGAGGTCCACTGAGTTGAAAGATATGACGCAAGCCACTATCACTAAACCATAAAATTCCTTTAGCACGAAATACATTCTGCGGTATTTCTTCAGTCAAAAAATGCTCAAATTTATGGACATCAAATGGTTTATTACTTTGGAAAGAAATTGAAACAAACCCATCATTATCTAAATGATCGGAGTGATGATGATGATGTTCATGTTCATGTTCATGTTTATGTTCATGTTTATGTTCATGTTTATGGTCATGTTCATGTTTATGGTCATGGTTATGACGATCTTCATCATCAGTGACAATATACTTATGTATTGGTGTTAAACTCACATCTAAGATCAATGGTAAAGCAACTTCACCATATTGAGTATGTAGAATTTTCGCTCCCATTTTGACATCATGGATAAAATATTCTAATTCTTGTATTTTTTCTGGCTTCACAAGGTCTATTTTATTGAGGAGAATAATATCTCCATAGGTAATCTGTCTTAAAGCTGCTTCACTATCGAAATGTTTTTCATCAAAGGCTTCAGCATCTACCACTGTAATAATTGAATCTAGGTTAGTTAAATCCCTCAATTCTGTTCCCAGAAAAGTTAAAATGATTGGTAAAGGATCAGCAACACCTGTAGTTTCAATAACTAGATAATCAATGCGATCTTCTCTTTCTAGAACTCGATAAACCGCATCAACTAAACCATCATTAATTGTACAACATATACAGCCATTACTAAGTTCCATCATAGCTTCATCTACAGAAATTAGTAATTGACTATCAATGTTAATATCACCAAACTCATTGACGAGGACAGCGACTTTTAAATCTTGTTTGTTTTGAAGAATCTGATTTAAAAGCGTAGTTTTACCACTTCCTAAAAACCCTGTAATTATAGTTATTGGCATTCCGCGTTTGGGTATTTCAGGAATTGTATTTGTTGTGTTTAGAGTGATTGTATTCATGTCAAAAGTTTTTTACCTTCTGTATCTTAGTTAATCAGATAATGCTAACTGTTTTAATGCTGACTTTGTACTGTTTGGAGATAAGAAACAATTTCATTGAAACTCATCACCCCTAAATCTCCATTCTGTCTGGTTCTGACACTCAAAGTTTGGTTTTTGACCTCCTGCTTACCAATAACAATAACAACAGGAATTTTTTCTAATTCCGCTACCCGAATTTGCTTACCCAAACGCTCACCACTGCTATCTAATTCTACCCGAAAGCCATTTTTTTTGAGATTGGTGGCAACTGATTTTGCATATTCTCGGAAATCATCACTTACAGGCAACAATCGCAGTTGTACTGGTGCTAACCATAAAGGAAAATCACCTGCATAATTCTCGATTAAAATACCAAAAAAGCGTTCTAAAGATCCAAAAATAGCCCGATGAATCATGATTGGTCTTTGACGACTACCATCATTGGCAATATATTCCATGTCAAATCTTTCTGGCAAATTAAAATCTACCTGAATAGTTGAACACTGCCACATACGACCAATAGCATCTTGAATTTTAATATCTATTTTCGGTCCATAGAAAGCCCCACCACCAGCGTCTACAGTATAATTCCAACCTTTAGTATTTAAAGCTTGTTCTAGGGCTGTGGTAGCTAATTCCCATACATGATCAGTTCCTACAAACTTATGGGGACGGGTAGAAAGATTGACCTCATATTGTTTAAAACCAAAGTCTGATAAAATCCGTTCTGTGAGTTCTAAAACTCCTAAAATTTCATCAGCAATTTGGTCAGGTAAACAAAAAATATGAGCGTCATCTTGAGTAAATCCCCTCACTCTCATTAACCCATGTAGTGACCCAGACCGTTCATAACGATAAACTGTCCCTAATTCTGCCCATCTTAATGGTAATTCTCGATAGGAATGGAGTTGATTTTTATAGGTGAGAACATGAAAAGGGCAATTCATGGGCTTAATCTGATAAGCCTGATTTTCCACATCTATGGAGTCAAACATACTTTCTTGATAAAAGTCAAAATGACCCGATGTTTTCCATAAATCAAGATTGGCTATATGAGGTGTATACAGTAGTTCATAACCAGATTCAAGATGAGCTTTACGCCAATAATCTTCAATTATATAGCGCGTAGTTGCCCCTTTGGGATGCCAAAATACTAAACCACCACCCGCTGCTTCTTGAATACTAAATAAGTTGAGTTCCTGACCCAATTTTCTATGATCTCGAAGCAAAGCTGCTTCTGTTTGTTGGATAAAAGCCTCTAATTCTACTTTTGTTTGCCAAGCTGTACCATAAATTCGTTGTAGCTGAGGTTTAGTTTCATCACCTTGCCAATAAGCACCAGCCACATTTAACAGTTTAAAAGCATCAGCATCAATTTCACCAGTAAAATCAATATGTGGACCGGCACATAAGTCCCACCAATATTGATCCCCTAATTGAATTTCTGTGGCAAATAATGAAGCTTCTGAATTACCAGTTTCAGGAGTACCAATCAAGTAGCGGGTAATAATTTCTGATGCGGGTATATGTTCTAATATCTCTAGCTTGTAGGGTTCATTTAACTCCACAATCTCACCACGAATTTCTGCTCTTTCTACCTCTTCACGGATAATAGGTAAATTCGCTTTTATGATCCCTTTCATCTCGATTTCAATTTTTCCTAAGTCATCAGGGGTGATACTAACTGGACAATCAAAATCATAGTAAAATCCAGTGTCTGTGACAGGACCAATTGCTATCTTAGTGCCTGGAAATATCCGTTGTACGGACATGGCCATGATATGGGCGCAGGTGTGACGAATTCGTGTAAGTTTATCAGAGTTACGCGCTTTTAAACTATTTTGAGACTGGCTTAATAAACTGACCATAGCTAACAAAAATGATAACCGTTATCAAGTTAACACAAAAAAAGTCCGAATGTAAATGATTTTGTCATTTATTTGCCAAAAAATCTTTGCCACTTCCTGAACAGAACCTTAACTCAACATCAAAGCCACTTCTTTGGCAAAATAAGTTAAAATTAAATCAGCACCAGCCCGCTTCATACTGGTTAAAGTCTCTAAAATCACCTTTTTCTCATCAATCCAACCCTTTTGAGCAGCCGCTTTAATCATTGCATATTCACCACTAACATTATAAGCTGCAACTGGTAAATTTGTGGCTAATTTTACTTGACATATAATGTCTAAATAGGCCAAAGCTGGTTTCACCATGATAATATCCGCACCCTCAGCAATATCAAGTTCAACTTCTTTCAAAGCCTCTTTAGCGTTAGCCAGGTCCATTTGATAGGTTTTTTTGTCACCAAATTTGGGCGCGGAATCTAAAGCATCTCGAAATGGTCCATAATAGGCAGAAGCATATTTAGCCGAGTATGCTAAAATTCCCACATTTATATAACCTTCAGCGTCTAAAGCCTGACGAATTGCCCCAATTCTACCATCCATCATATCAGAAGGAGCAACAAAATCAGTTCCTGCTTCTGCTTGAGAAAGTGCCATTTTCACCAAAACTTCTATAGTGGGGTCATTGAGAATAATTCCATTTTCATCCACTAAACCATCATGACCATGGGTAGTAAAAGGGTCAAGAGCGACATCAGTAATGACAATTATTTCCGGGACTAGCTTTTTAATAGCTTTAACCGTTTCCTGTACCAATCCCTGCTGGTTGTAACTTTCCGAACCTGTTTCATCTTTGTCTTTTTCTGGAATTACCGGGAAAATTGCTACAGCATTAATTCCCAATTGTGACACTTCGGCCATTTCTTTCAGGAGTAAATCGAGAGAAAAACGATAACAACCGGGCATAGAAGATATCTCTACCTTTTCCCCTTCCCCCTCCATGACAAACACGGGATAGATCAGATCATCCACAGTTAAAATTGTTTCCCGTACCATGCTCCGTAGAGTTTCAGTACGACGCAGACGGCGGGGACGTTTAAGCAAGCTTTGAGACGACATAGAAGATTAACCAAAATGATAATCATTATTATAAACCATCCCGTTCAAATCCCCACCACCAATTTTATTTATTTTAATTTTCCTCCGTGTTTGCAGGGAATTTGCGCGAAACAAAAACCAGAAATCCCGATAAAAATCGGGAATTACCACTAAGGAACATCAATAGGAATCAAACCATTTTCCGGCACATAACTAGAAAAACAACCATCATCAGATAACACCAAAATTAACCGTAGAGGATAATCGGGAGGAACTTGCAAATCAGCCCAAGGTATTGCTATTTCTAGACAAGAATCTAAAGCAACTTGAGCGCGAGTAGCACGGGGATACCATAAATGATTGTCTCCCGCTGCTCTAAATTGCACGGACTGACTCAGTAAATTCACTTCTAAATGATGGTGAAATAGATAATTCAAGGGTGCTGTATCTGGTACTTCAGCTAGAGGTATAGAACTATTCACCATTGTCCGCTCAGGATAATACCAGAATAGGTGTAAATCTGGTGGTATGTCCCGACCGGGAACAGCACCAATTTTAAAATCTACCCGCACGTAAAAGTTTAAATGGTCTACACCATACCAAAGACGCTGAACAGTGCTACTACTGTGCATTGTTCCCCTTGCACCACCCACTTCTATCCTTCCGGCTCTATCCCAATCTTGCTCATCACCTTTACCATCTATGTTAGGATGGATAAATCCCTCTGGTTTGTGGTCTAAACGGGCTGCATGGATTTCTAGGGGACTGTGGAGATAGGGTGGTATAGGTTCATTTAAGGCTGTGTAAATACCGTGCAGATGTTCCCGAAATAATTGGTCAAAAATAGCATCTTGATTAGAAGAATGGCCTTCTCCAAACCACCAAAACCAATCTGAACCTTCAGCAGCATATAAGGCTTCCCAGGCTGCGGGGTTGTTCTCTTCTGTAGCTTCCGGGTGATTTGCTAATACTTGTCTAGCTGCGGTGAGATAGTCCCAAGCGCGGTTTTTAACCGGGTCTCCTATCCATGTGGTAAAATTGCCATCTACCCAAGAACCGCTATGGAGTTGTTCACTTTTTATGGTTGCGGTGGGAGGGAACTGGTCAATAAATTCCGAAACAGTGACAAGTTTGATGTGGGGTTCATGACTCAAACTTTCGTATAGTGTTTCTAGGAAGTCTTTACCGTCATGGGGATAAAATTCCCAACAATTTTCCCCGTCTAGGGCAATTGTAACTAACCAAGGTTGATCATCGTCACTTTCTTTTTGTTGTTTAGCGATCGCTTGCAAATGTCCAATTAAATCCGCTGCTGCTTTTTTCGCCGGCATAGATCCATAGGTAAAACCAATTAAATCCGATAACCTATGATCCCGAAAAACTATAGATACATCACCAGCGTCAGTTTGCAGACGATAGGGACGATAAAGCAATTGTGGTTGCTGTACATTTCCCGCAGCATTGCGATGAAAAAAGTGTTTTAATGACCAACCTAAAACCGCTTCATCTGAACAAATCCATTTAAAACCTTGTTTAATAATATACGGTAAAATTTCTGGACTAACGGACTGTTCCGAAGGCCACAAACCTCTAGGCTCTTGTCCAAATCTATCTATATATAAATCCCAGGATTTTTGTAAATGTCGAGGTATATCTTCTACCCACCCAAACCTCTGTTTAGGTAATGTCATCTGCGGCACTGCTACCCGTCCAGCATTGGTATCAGCTAATAGAGGCAGAATTGGGTGAGTATAGGGAGTCGTGGTAACTTCTAGTTGACCACTTTTCTGCATTTTCCGATGTTGGGGAATAATTTGACTGAGAATTTGCCGCTGTTTGGAATAAATGCGCTGGCGATCGCCTAAACTAAAATTACGTTCTTGTTCTAACCAAGCAGCAATTTCCGGGTCATGCCAAAACAAAGGATCAATCCAAGCCAAATTATGCCAAGCTAATAAATCGCCATAATCTGACAATTTCCAGTTTGCTAAACACCATTGCTGTCCCTGTTCCTGTCTTTGATAATATAACTGGGCATAACGAGGATGGGGATCAATCAAAGTATGATGATTAGCATCAAAGAAATGTTGAATAATAAACTCTTTTTGTTCACGGGTCAACTGTTCCACAGCAGTCAAACTAGCAGTTAAATAGGGGTCAAAAGCCGTACCCGCAACATAATCTTCCAGTTGTAATATTAACGAAGGTACTAAATTTACCGTTTGGTGCAACTTAGGATACTTTTCTAACAATAATACTAAATCCAAATAATCCTTAGTGCCATGTAACCGTACCCAAGGCAAGCGATACTGTTGACTAATCACCAAAGAACTGCCATTCTCAGGAGACTTGTACAACGGTTGATGTTGATGCCAGATAAATGCAACGTGCAGAGGATGAGACATAGTGTTGAAAATAGGGAATAGGGAATAGGGAATAGGGAACAGGGAATAGGGAACAGGGAACAGGGAACAGGGAACAGGGAACAGGGAACAGGGAACAGGGAA
>NZ_KE384705.1:32677-34456 GCF_000426925.1 Dolichospermum circinale AWQC310F
TATCTTACCCATTACCCATTACCCATTACCCATTACCCATTACCCATTACCAGTAATTTAGATAACTTGTTCTACTTCAGATATCTCAGGAATCATTTCCTTGAGACGACGTTCAATACCCATTCTCAAAGTCATAGTCGAACTGGGACAAGAACCACAAGCACCCTGTAACCGGAGTTTAACAATTGGTCCATCTAATTCGACAATTTCCACGTTACCACCATCAGAAATGAGATAAGGGCGCATTTCATCTAGTACGGTTTCTACATTTTCTAGCGTTAATTGCATTGTTCCTGTCCTACTTCTTGATAAATTGGTAATTATCCGAGTTGCTAATGATCTAGTTTAGGCTGATAATTGTCCGTTGTCCGTTTTCAGTTGTTACTTAACTGAATATGAGAATAAACAAACTCAGTAATTGATTGCGGAGTTTCAGTTTTTCCGTCTTCATACTCTGCTACTATCTGCTTTGTCAAAATGTAATAATCACCAAATTTTTGATATGTATCCGTAAATTTGAGAATGCTATTAACATCACCTGTTTGCGAATTACGAAAAACCACATGATAAGCAGAAGGGATATAACCGCAGTCTGTAGCTAGAAAATCGTCATAATTCATCTCCAAAGCCATACGACCCATAACCCGAACCTCTTGATATATTTTTTGGTTACGGATTTGATAGTGAGAATCAGTATTCCCACCCTTGACAAAAACCATTACACCATCATTTTCTACCGACTCACCTAAAATAAACTCATGTTGACCATAGGAATCTAAAAAACTAGTTTTTTGATAGCGGGTAACTACTTCCTGTAACTGAATATCAATTCCTGCTGCTATTTGTTGATCTGCGACTTCTGTAACTTGTATATTCAGGCTGGGGTCAATCTGAATCTTACCACTATAAACCTCACCTTCCTGTAGCAGTTGCACATTGGCAGCATAACCAGGAAAATTCTCATCCCAAGTGTAACGACTTTCATAAGCAGTTTGAAATAAAGTTTCTGCTGTTGACTGAATTGCCATATCACCACTTTGACTGCACTTTTCTAATAGTTTAATGCAAAGTTGTTGTTTTTTAAATTATACAGAGATATATTTGTGTTTTTACGTGGGATGTGGTAATTGGTAGCTTTCCAGAGGATTATGTTGGCCGGGTGGGCTTCAAGTTTACCTCGTTAAGCCGACGCAAATTCTGTTAAACTGCGTTTACTGGGATGATGGAAACCTAAAACAATATCACTTTGGGGTATTCCTGCTGATAGTAAATCATCAACAACACATAAATTAGTTGCATCTTCTTCCACCCAAATTTTACCATTTTTAATACAAAGATAAATGATAATATGTTGTATTTGTTTTTTGTCATCCCAACCAAACCGAAACCAAATATATTGATCTCTTTTTTCATCAAAGGCTAACCGTTCAGTAGCCTCAATTTCACCATTTTCGCCATTTTTAACATTTTGAGGATTACTCATTTTGTAATATTCCATCAATATATTTTTGATGATATTACGGTACTGTTCTAGTTTATCCATTTTTGAATTTCCTCCTTTTTTGTATTTACAACTATCAATAGAAGGTGATTTTCTTGGATGACTGCTTGTACAGATTGACGTTGAAAAAATTTATCATAAACAACATCATCAATTGCTAAATAAAGTTTATATTCTGGTTGAGTAAGTTGAATAAGTTTCCGATATACTACAGCGGTTTCCGATCTGATGAAGTACAAAGTTGAATCATGAAACTCTTGTGGTGCGGGCATCTTGCC
>NZ_KE384705.1:34487-40421 GCF_000426925.1 Dolichospermum circinale AWQC310F
TGGGAAGTGCTGTATGTATTGTCCCAAGGCACTGTGAAAATCATACATTAGAGACTTACCCACAAAGCTCTTGATCTCTACAACAATCTTCTGTCCCTGACGTTCTGCCGCAATTGGTTTTTCTGCTGCTAAGTCAGCGTAAAGTTCAGCATCTTCATATTTAATAAAGTAAGGATCATCTGTAATAGTCCAACCATCTTTTATCAATGCGTTCTTGACTTCATTATGGTATATATCTTTCGCTGGCATGGTATAACTATTGAGTAATAATATAACAGATGAAATAGCTTTAAAAATCACCAATATATTTGTGTTTTTACGTGGGATGTGGTAATTGGCAGCTTTCCAGAGGAATATGTTAATTGAGTTTAATTTCAGTATAGCATAAATTAAAATGTCAGAATCAGGATATCCAGGATTTGAGGATTTTCAGGATAAAAATAATATTCTCTTCGTGTGTTCCTGTGTTTTATGTTTCGCGCAAAGTCGCAAAGGGGCAAAGACGCAAAGAAGAAAGTAACTGTGAGAATAATAGAAAATTATCAAAATCCTATCATTCAATTACAATTAAATATCCTGTTAATCCTGAACTCGTTCCCAGACTCCGGCTGGGAATGGGAGTTTGAGGCTCTGCCTCAAATACAGTGAATATAGTGGAGGCTCTGCCTCCTGTGAGCATTCCCCAGCAGAGCCAGGGAACGAGGGAAATATAATGGAGGCTCTGCCTCCTGTGAGCATTCCCCAGCAGAGCCAGGGAACGAGGGAAAAATCTCACAATCACATCCTGTTAATCCTTAAATCCTGGACATCCTGATTCTGACAAAATAACAATTAACATCACCAAAGAAACTCCCTACAACTGTTTTAATACATCCATTATTTTTTCATAAGCAGCAGTATTCCCTTGAGCCTTGAACAATTGCGCTGCTCGTTGCAGGTCTTCTCTGGCTTTTTGTTTGTCACCAAGTTGATAATAAACAAGTCCCCGTCCGACGTAGGCTTGGGCATAGTTAGGATTAATCTTGATAGCTTGGTTGTAATCATCTATAGCTCCTTGCTTATCTCCTAATTCATTACGGACAACTCCCCGGTTGTTGTAGGCTTCGGCATAGTTAGGATTAATCTTGATAGCTTGGGTGTAATCATCTATAGCACCTTGCTTATCTCCTAATTGATAACGGACATTTCCCCGGTTGTAGTAGGCTTCGGCATCCTTAGGATTAAACTTGATAGCTAGGGTGTAATCATCTATTGCTCCTGGCTTATCTCCTAAATCATTACGGACATTTCCCCGGTTGTTGTAGGCTTGGGCAAGGTTAGGATTAATCTTGATAGCTTGGGTGTAATCATCTATTGCACCTGGCTTATCTCCTAAATCATCACGGACAACTCCCCGGTTGTAGTAGGCTTTGGCATAGTTAGGATTAATCTTGATAGCTTGGTTGAAATCATCTATAGCACCTTGCTTATCTCCTAAATCATTACGGACATTTCCCCGGTTGTTGTAGGCTTGGGCAAGGTTAGGATTAATCTTGATAGCTTGGGTGTAATCATCTATAGCACCTTGCTTATCTCCTAAATCATCACGGACATTTCCCCGGTTGTTGTAAAATGCTGCACGGGGACTGAGTTCAATGGCTTTTTTTATCGCTGCTGCTGCTTCTTTATAGTTTTTTAAATCACTTAGAACTACATACTTCTGATTATACAAATTAGGATTATTCGGCTGGAGTTGAATCGCTTCATTGATAGCTACTAAGGCTTTATCCAGTTGGTTTGATTGTCTATAGACTATACTTAAATAATTCCAAGCAGGAACAAACTCAGGTTTAAATTTCACTGCTAGTTCTAATGCAGTTATAGCCTCTGAACCTTTTCCACTCCAACCTAACGCCAAACCTTTGCCATAATAAGCCAGGTGAATAAACTCTGGTTTTTGCTTAATTGCTTCATCAAAAGCCTGTATTGCTTCTGGATAACGACGTAACCGCCACAGTTGATTTCCTCTTGCTAACCATTGACTGGCGGTAGTATTACTTTGAGATACATCTACTGATAAAATCGTTGTTTGAATAGACTTAACTTCTTGTGAATTTAGTTCTGGTGTTGGGGTGGTTTCTACCTTTTGTGCTTGGGTATTCAGTCGGGTAGCTAATGCCAAAAATGTACTCACCGGAATACCCAAACTATTACCTAATTGGATAGTTTCTTGACTACTACTATTATTATTATCAATAGCAGCTTCTCCCTCAGTTCTGCCATGAATACCAATTACCCGCCCTTGGGAATCTAAAACAGGTCCCCCACTCATGCCGCCAAAGGTGATACTACTATAAACTAATTCATATCCTCCTGTTAAGGAAGCTGCACTTTGGGCTGTACCAGAACTGTTATTGTTAAAGTCTGATTGGGTAGTGGCTAATAATCCTTCTTCTTTACCATAAATCTGTCCCAATGTGAACCGCCAAGGTGATTTTTCTCCTAACCTGGGATAACCCGCTGTGAACATATATTCATCATCTTTTATGGGATAATTTGCTAAAGTCGCAACTTGATAATTTTCCCGACTGGTGAATTTAACTACTGCTAAATCTACCCCCTCTTCTAATTTAATCGTGCTTGGTTCTACGGGATATTGTTTACCATCTACTGTGAGGATTTTATAGGTATTTGGCTCACATGGTCCTACTTTATCTGGTGGTTTACAAACTACATGAGCAGCAGTTAAAACGGTGTAAATATCTCCTTGTTTAGCGATAATAACCCCTGAACCATTACTACCGCTACTGCTATCAATTCTGACGGTAATTTGTTTAGCTTTTGCTTCTAATTCTCCTAACCACCCTGTTAATGGTACTTCTGCTATTGTCTGTTTAATATCTGGTATAGGTAAATTATAAGCGTTGAGAATTTCTGGTTTAACTTGAGCTAACACGGTTTTAATGGGTATTCCCCAACTGAGTTTTCTAAATTCTTGAATTTCTGGATTTGTGGGGCGTTTTCCGTTGGTATAAATATAAGCAGTATTGGACAAAGGATAGGAACTAATCCCATTAATTCCTATTAAATTTCCTGTATTACTAATAATTGCACCGCCACTCATTCCTTGTTGAATATCGCTGGTATAGCCAATTTCATAACCATCTTTTAAACTCGGTTGGGAGATGATTTGTTGTATTTTTCCTGTTGTCAATACTAATTTATCTTCAGATACAGCATATCCTGCGGACATAACTGGTGTTTCTAAGTTAATATCAAAGGAGGCGATTCTGTCAGCAATTTCTGATGGTAAACAATATTTTTGATTAGATGTAAATTCTACTATGGCTAAATCGAATTTATCAAAGTTAGTATTAGGTAAAATTTTAGCTGGATATTTTTGACCATCGGCTGTGATAATATTGATATTATTAATTCTTCTGACAACGTGGGAATTAGTCACTACTAAATAAGAGTTACCTTTTCTAGCGAAAATTGTCCCGGAAGCGCCTCTTTCTTTGTCTCTGACTCTAACTGTAATTTGTTTAGCAATGGTTTGTAATTGTGGGTCTGAATAAATACCGTTTTCTGGGTCTGCTGGTCGTAATTTGCACCTTTGTGAGGTCTGTGTAAGTAGTTTTGTTGTCTTGGTTTGGGTTTCTATTGCTGACACTGGATAAGGTAGCAGCAGTAAGCAGGAGATAATAGCGATTTGACGTTTCATGATTAGTTAAATAGTGTTTTTATCAGTAGTGATTTACCCCCCTTAATCCTCCCTTGTAAAAGGGGGAAACCGGAATCCTGTCCCCTCCCTTTTGCAAGGGGAGGGTTAGGGTGGGGTATTTTGTCACTTCGTCAAGGTGAGAAACCGGAATCCTGTCCCCTCCCTTTCGCAAGGGGAGGGTTAGGGTGGGGTATTTTGTTATTTAGAGATATTTTTGAGATATTCACCCAGATTTAAGTAAGTATTTTCACCTGAACTTTGCCAAGTTAGGTCTGAAGTTCTACCTTCTCTGATATCGTTAAGTTCGGCTAAAACTGTAGTGGGATTTACACCTGGTCTGACGCTAAATAAAATATTGTTTTTATTGCATTCACCAGGTTTAGCCGCACAGATAACTCCCAAACCATTCAACTTACCAGTAGTTAAATAATCTAATCGGCCTTGTTGGTAAAATTGCTGGAATTTTTTACTTACTTGTTCACAGCGTCTTTTAGGAGTCCATTCGCTACTGGGAAAAGAGTCAGATTTCCAAGCAATTATGGGTACATAAGGGTTAGGTTTTTTGTCGGGAACGAAGGCCATGGTGGTGGGAACTCTTTCCGTATTACCTTGGTAAGAAATTGAACGACAAGCAAAACTAACTTCTTGCTTGGGAATGTCTTGACTCAAACCGGGGTTAACACTCAGGGTAACTGTTAATGCGGTGAATGCTAAGGTATTAGTTAATGCTGGTAGTTGCATAATGTTTGACCTTTGATTACTGAATTTTGGTGATTATGGCGCTACTTTTTTTAAACTTTATAGGTGTTGGTGAGTGAAAATATGAATTTTTCTCACGCAGAGGCGCAGAGGCGCGGAGTTTGAGATATGGAATTTTTGATTTTCATGTCTCAATTCAGCAAGGCTACTTGATACACACATAACTGATTATATACTAATTTTTTGAAAATATTCAGATATTTACTCGGAAGTTAATTTTATGATACAATCCAATTTGATGGATTAATCCTGTACCTCTATCATGTACTATTGTACCCGACCGCACTGCCCTAGTCCCGAAAACCGTTTTCCTGACTCTCCAGATTCTCACGCTAAGTCGGGGATATTTTGTCAAGCTTGTGGAATGCCTCTAATATTAAGGGGGAAAAGAGGACATTATCAAACTATTAAACCTGTGGGAAAAGGAGGATTTGGCGCTGCTTTTCAAGCTATTGATTTAGATTCGGTGAATCAGCGTCAATGTGTAATCAAACGACTGAATATTAAAATTGATGAAATTCGAGAAGAATATAAGAACCCGGAAATTGTTGACAAAATTGTTGAAGGAATCAAAGCAGCTTTTGATCGAGAAGCTCAGGTTTTAGAATTTTTAGGTGATAATAGCGGGAATATTCCCACTTTATATGATTATTTTTCCTTTACCGCTCCTGCTTTTGGTCAACAAGAAGAACTTGAGTTTAAATATTTAGTACAACAGTATATTGAGGGTGAAAATCTATCTCAGGAACTCAGAAGAAAAGGTCGTTTTTCCGAAACAGAGATTTTAAATTTTTTAAAGCAAATTTTACCAGTTTTACAATTTATTCATGAGCAAAATTCTATCCATCGAGATATTAAACCTAGTAATATTGTTAGGGAAACAGCCACACAAAGACTATTTTTAATTGATTTTGGGGCGGTGAAACAAGTTGTTTCTGGTGAAACAAATATGAAAAAATCCGTACCTTTTTTTACGAAAGTCTACGCTTCTCCTGAACAAAGACCTGAAGAAGGAAGAATAGGAGAAATTTATCCGTCTAGTGATTTATATAGTTTGGCTGTTACTTGTCTGGAGTTACTCACAGCTACAACTCCCGTTGATTACCTTAACAATAATTACCAAAATTGGCGACAACAAGCTAGTAAAATTATTAGCCCTTCTCTAGCTAATATTTTAGATAAAATGCTCAAGGTTAATCCTAGACACCGTTTTCAATCAGCTGCAGAAGTTATGACGGCTGTAAATGAATATCGAATAACTACACCACGGACTGAACCACCGACAATTATTGATAAACAATTTAAAACATTTATTGATAAAAAACTTAAAACATTACAACCTTTACTGATCAAATCGGTGTTTTTAATAATTCCAATAATTGCTGGTGTGATAGGTGTTAATAGTTATTTGCAATCATCAACTAAAGTAGTAGAAGTAGTAGAGGTAGTAGAATATGCAAAATCTGGGATTA
>NZ_KE384705.1:40431-43924 GCF_000426925.1 Dolichospermum circinale AWQC310F
GTTTAAATATCCTAAAAATTGGCAAGAAACGCCAGCCATAGATAAATTAACGCGAATTATCCCGAAAAATATGATCTCATCTTTTCTAACTCCAGAGTTTTTTATCACTATAGATGAGTTATTCCATTCGGAGACTTTGGCAGATTATACTAAGTTTTCTATCGGACAAATTGAAGCATTAGGACAAAATGCGAAAATTATCAAATCTGGACAAATACAACTTGGTGAAACACAAGGTTATCAAGTAGTTTATGAGTTCAGAGATAATATCCACAAGGTAAGTTTCCAAGAAATGCAAGTATGGATTGTTAATGATAAAAAAGCCTATATTCTCACCTATCGCGCTGAAGACAAATCCTATCCAGAGTTTGCGAAAACTGTGGAAGACACGATAATTAAATCCTTTAGACTGGAAAAATCCACCTCTGAAAAACCTACAAGTCCAATCTGGTAATTAAGTCTTAATTACAAAAAAAGGGAATAGGGAACAGGTTACAGGAACAGGGAACAGGGAACAGGGAACAGGGAACAGGGAACAGGGAACAGGGAACAGATAAAAAACACTGACAACTAACAACTGACAACTGACGACTGACAACTGACGACTTATTACTCCACATTGGGCAATAATACTACATTTTAAAGATGTGAAGACCGATCTAGCTATTCTGCCAAATATTTTTACAATGATCCTATTAAACGGTAGTTTGTTATTCTAAAAGCTTATGCAGCCGACTAACCCCAATCAATTTACAGAAAAAGCCTGGGAAGCGATCGCTCACACCCCCGATGTAGCCAAACAGTATCAGCAACAGCAGTTAGAAAGTGAACATCTGATGAAAGGGTTACTGGAACAGGAAGGACTGGCCAGTGCGATTTTCACCAAAGCCGGCGCAAACCTGCAAAAAGTCCGTGATCGTACTGATCAATTCATTCAACGTCAACCCAAGGTATCCGGTTCTAGCAGTTCCGTATATTTAGGACGCAGTTTAGATACATTGTTAGATCGGGCAGAAAAATATCGTCAAGAATTTAAAGACGAATTTATTTCTATTGAACATTTATTACTAGGTTACGCCAAAGATGACCGTTTTGGCAAGGGTCTGTGTCAAGAATTTGGTTTAGATGAAAACAAACTCAAAAATATTATCAAAGAAATTCGGGGGAAACAAAAGGTGACTGACCAAAATCCAGAAGGTAAATATCAATCACTAGAGAAGTACGGACGGGATCTCACGGAAGCCGCCCGCAAAGGTCAACTAGACCCCGTAATCGGTCGTGATGATGAAATTAGACGTACAGTACAAATTCTCTCCCGTAGAACCAAAAATAACCCGGTTTTAATTGGTGAACCTGGGGTGGGGAAAACTGCAATTGCGGAAGGTTTGGCACAGCGCATAGTTGCGGGTGATGTTCCCCAATCTCTCAAAGATCGTAAACTGATTAGTTTGGACATGGGGGCTTTAATTGCGGGGGCTAAATTCCGAGGTGAATTTGAGGAACGTCTCAAGGCCGTATTAAAGGAAGTCACAGAATCTGGTGGCAATATTGTCTTATTTATTGATGAAATTCATACCGTTGTTGGCGCTGGTGCTACCCAAGGGGCGATGGATGCGGGGAATTTATTAAAACCGATGTTGGCGCGAGGTGAGTTACGCTGTATTGGGGCGACAACTTTGGATGAATACCGCAAATATTTGGAAAAGGACGCGGCTTTAGAAAGACGCTTTCAACAAGTTTATGTAGATCAGCCTAATGTGGTTGATACAATTTCCATTTTACGCGGTTTGAAGGAACGTTATGAAGTTCATCATGGGGTGAGAATTTCTGATAGTTCTCTTGTGGCTGCGGCTACTTTATCTAATCGTTATATTAGCGATCGCTTTCTCCCTGACAAGGCCATTGATTTAGTTGATGAAGCCGCTGCTAGACTGAAAATGGAGATTACTTCTAAACCTGAAGAACTGGACGAAATAGACCGGAAAATTCTGCAATTGGAAATGGAAAAACTCTCTTTACAAAAAGAAAGTGATCTTGCTTCCCGTGAACGTTTGGAAAGATTAGAAAAAGAACTGGCTGACTTAAAGGAAGATCAAAGAACTCTCAGTGTACAATGGCAATCTGAAAAAGGTATTATTACTAAAATTCAGTCCATCAAAGAAGAAATTGACCGCGTAAATTTAGAAATTCAACAAGCAGAAAGAAACTATGATCTTAACCGGGCTGCGGAATTAAAATATGGTAAATTAACAGACCTACACCGCCAATTACAAGCGGTAGAAACCGAACTTTCCCAAACCCAAAAAACCGGAAAATCACTATTACGGGAAGAAGTCACAGAAGCCGATATTGCGGAAATTATTTCTAAATGGACAGGTATTCCTCTGCATAAATTGGTAGAATCAGAAAAAGAAAAACTGTTACATTTAGAAGACGAGTTACATCATCGTGTTGTCGGTCAACAGGAAGCTGTTACCGCTGTAGCAGACGCTATCCAACGTTCTCGCGCTGGACTTTCTGACCCCAACCGTCCCATTGCTAGTTTTATCTTCTTAGGTCCCACTGGTGTTGGTAAAACTGAATTAGCTAAGGCTTTAGCGGCTTATATGTTCGACACTGAGGAAGCAATGGTACGAATTGATATGTCCGAATACATGGATAAACATAATGTTTCCCGTTTAATCGGTGCGCCTCCTGGATATGTCGGCTATGAAGAAGGAGGACAATTAACTGAAGCTATTCGTCGTCGTCCTTATGCGGTGATCTTATTTGACGAAATCGAGAAAGCACACCCTGACGTTTTTAATATTTTCCTACAAATTCTTGATGATGGTCGGGTGACAGATGCTCAAGGTCGCACAGTGGACTTCAAAAATAGTATCATCATTATGACCAGTAATATCGGTTCTCAATATATCCTTGATGTAGCTGGGGATGACACCCGTTACGACGAAATGCGGAATCGGGTTATGGAAGCGATGCGAAATAGTTTCCGTCCAGAGTTCTTAAACCGTCTAGACGAATTAATTATTTTCCACAGTTTACAAAAATCGGAATTACGGCATATTGTCCAATTACAGGTAGATAGGTTAAAACAAAGATTAACTGACAGAAAAATATCTTTGAAATTATCTAGTTCTGCCCTTGACTTTTTAGCAGAAGTAGGATATGATCCGGTATTTGGTGCAAGACCATTAAAAAGAGCAATTCAAAGAGAATTAGAAACCCAAATCGCTAAAGCCATTTTACGGGGTGATTTTAGCGACGGTGACACTATTTTTGTAGATGTGCAAAATGAGCGTCTTTCGTTTAATTGCTTATCCGCAGAAGTATTTACGGGTTAGAATGGGTACATGAGTACAGAGTACAGTGGTACAGGAAAGGACAAAGTATTTTCCTGACCACTGACAACTGACCATTGACAACTGACCACTGACCACTGACCACTGACCACTGACCACTGACCACTGACCACTGACCACTGACCACTGAC
>NZ_KE384705.1:43934-47580 GCF_000426925.1 Dolichospermum circinale AWQC310F
AACCACTGACCACTGACCACTGACCACTGACCACTAACCACTGACCACTGACCACTATTTATAATTACAAAGCACTTGTCGCATTTTACAGAGATTTGCTGGTAATTCCAAATTCATGGCTTGTTGAATAAAAATTGACGGAATGGGAATATTGGGGGTGGCTTGTACAGTATAAGCTAATAGAGTACCATTACCCATGTCTTTAAGTTCTAAATTAGCATGAAAATCTGTAAATGTGCCTCTTTCCATGCGAAACTGAACCTGTTGTCCTACTACTTCTACCACACGCAGATAAATTTCTACTTGAGCCGTGAAAAATAAAAATGCTTTTTGTGCAGATTGATACAGACGTTTAACATCACCTTTAGAGATAACTTCGCTTTTAGTAATATCAGGAAAATATTGTACCCAACGGGGGTAATCTGTAATTTGTTGCCAAACATGGGATCTAATTAGGGGAATATACATACAGGCGGTAACAGCACCACCCCAGTGAGTATGGGATTTCGTTTGTAGTAATACTTCACCCTGAATCAATAATCTCTGCTGATCTTGATTCCAGAGTATATCTGATAATGGTAAGCTGGCATCAGGTATCCTTTTAAGATTGGAGTTTGACATATATGATATTCTCGCAGATATAGTAATTTTGGCGACTTATGAACGGATTTTTTTTACTTGGCCTTAATTGAATTTACGTCGCTTGATTTTAATTACAGTCAAATTCATGGATTTTTCGCAGACAATTAGTCTAAAGTTGATTTTAAATGATCAAATCATAATTTCTGCATCAGCGCGTAAATTGGAGTTAAGAGGAAAACAGCGTGAGTCAATCTTCCTTAAGTGGCAAATTAATCCAGGGTTTTGGTATTCTCTTGGGTATAAGTGTAGCCCTATTTCTACTCAGAGGTTTTGGTATTATTACTAATTTTCCCGGTGGTTTAATTACTTTACTGTTTTTCGGGGCGATCGCATTGGCAATTTTAAGTTATTGTTCAAAGAGATGGTGGCGTTTTTAAACTTATACCTCATTTACCTGAAATCTGTTGTCAATTCCCCGCTTTTCAAAGCGAGGAATTAGTATTAGTTACCGACACTGACGATATTTAATGTGATAAACTAAACCACGGTGGGCGAGATCAAAAGAGTCAACTGTCGCTATACCTCGACCATTAGCACTCATTGAAGCATTCACGCGCATATTTACACTATCACCACAGGCTGACCAAACATCACCCACAGTCACTAATTGATCTCGAACATTATAGTCAGTTTCGCCTCTAAATGTCCTGGAAAAAACCGGGCCACGCTGACCTGCAAAAAAGTATTCTGCTCTTAGTTTCCCGCTCGTATTGGGAGCAATATAGCCTCGATAATCAGCATCGTAGAGGGAGATTTGAAAACCTTGGGGGACTTGAATAGGAATGCTCAAATTACAGCTTTTGCGTGATTCTTGTGATTTATTCCCTTCAGCAATAAACTTATCAAATAGAAGGGTTAGCTCTTGACCATCGGGGCTAACGTTGACGCTAGCAGACCCTTCAGGACAACCATTACCACCATATCCTGCACCTACAATTTTAACTTTATCCTGGTCATTGGCAAAGGCAGGCCCAATAGAAGCTATCATTAGTGCAGCCGCAGCTAGGGATGCTTGTGCAAACTTGATAGATTTATTCTGGAAATTTTGATGACTCATAACTTATGTGTTTCGGATATTTTCACTAGTGTTATTACAAATGTCAACGGTCGAAGGAAAGTTGTTGTTAAGTAATTGGACAAAATAATTACACAAAAATTTGCTCTGAAATCCTTTAGTAATTCAGAATTAGCAGATAATTAATATATAATTAATTCTGTCGTGGTACTTATCGCCACCTTATGAACATCAAGGCTGAAATTGGGGTGAATTTGTTCCCTTAACACCAAATTAGCAAACAAACTTAACTTTTTCAATCATTCTCATTCAGCAACCCCAACTGTCACAGATTAATGTTTTTGAATTAATTATTAAGGTGTATAAAAATGACAAAATATATATGTAAGGTGTGTGGTTATATCTATGACCCAGAAATAGGTGATGAAGATAGCGGTATAGCACCCGGAACAGCTTTTAAAGATATTCCAGATGATTGGGTTTGTCCGGTTTGTGCCGCCCAAAAAAATGACTTTGAGTTATATGAAGAGTAATATGGAGACAGATACTCAACCTCTTGCAGAAGTTGGGGATCTGGATGTTACAGAAACTTGTGATTTTTGATTTTGTTACCTTTGCAAATTGTCGTTATTGGTGGTGGGGCTGCGGGATTTTTTGGTGCGATCGCTTGTGCTGAAGCTAATCCCCAAGCTCATGTTACTTTAATTGAAGCCAGTCGTCAACCCTTGGCGAAAGTGCTAATTTCCGGTGGAGGTCGTTGTAATGTTACCCATGCTTGTTTTGAACCACAGCGTTTAGTCCAGAATTATCCTAGAGGTGGTAAAGCCTTATTAGGTGCATTTACCCGTTTTCAACCCTTAGATACTATTGCCTGGTTTGCGGCTCATGGGGTAAACTTAAAAACTGAAGCTGATGGGCGAATGTTCCCCATTACAGATCGAGCGGAAACTATTGCGGAATGTTTGATTAAAGCTGCTTTTGCGGCTAAAATAGAAATCTGCATTGGCACACCTGTTACTGCTGTCACCCGCAAAAATGACAGTTTTGAAATTCTCCTCAAATCAGGAGAAAGTAAAAAATGCGATCGCTTACTTTTGGCTACAGGTAGTAGTTTAGCTGGGTATAAAATCGCTAGGGAATTAGGTCATCAAATTGAACCTCCTGTACCCTCTCTTTTTACCTTGAATATTGCAGATAGTCAATTACGGGAATTAGCAGGAATTAGCGTTAATTCTGTAAATTTACGGTTATTGCTTCCAGGTAAAAACCAATTACAACAAACAGGACCCCTATTAATTACCCATTGGGGTGTAAGTGGTCCAGCAGTGTTGAAACTTTCCGCTTGGAGTGCGAGGATTCTCCATGACCACCGCTATCAATGTCAATTATTAATCAATTGGTTGCCCGAATTATCACAGGAGGAAGTGAGAGAAAAACTTTTAAATGTAAAATCGGCATGGGGAAAAAAAGCGATCGCCTTACATCGTGGTGTAGGATTACCTCATCGTCTTTGGCAATATCTGATTAACCGCGTCAATATTACTATAGAAGATCGTTGGGCAGCCATATCTAATAAAACTTTAAATCAGCTAGTCCAGGAAATATCTCAGGGAGAATACTTAATTAAAGGTAAAGGTGTATTTAAAGAAGAATTTGTCACCTGTGGAGGTATCAACCTCAAAGAAGTTAACTTTAAAACAATGGAAAGTAAATTAGTACCGGGCTTGCATTTTGCAGGGGAAATATTAGATATTGATGGCATCACTGGTGGCTTTAACTTCCAAAGCGCTTGGACAACCGCATATTTAGCTGGTCAGTCCATGATCAAAACAACACAAGACAATTAACCTATTTCCTCCTTTGCGTCTTGGCGTCTTGGCGTGAGACAAAAAACTCTGGTTCATTGACCAGGAAATTGCTGTAAGTTGTTACGCAGCTAAATTGTACAATCCTAATATGGCTAGATATTGTGGTGCGGGCATCCTGCCC
>NZ_KE384705.1:47635-48810 GCF_000426925.1 Dolichospermum circinale AWQC310F
TTTCTGGCTTGGCGTGAGACAAAAAACTGTAAAATTTTTTAGTAAATAATTATGAAATTAAGTAAAATCATCAGCCAATTTAGTGAAGCTGTTAAAGCTGAAAGCCTGACCATACAACCAGATCAGGATTTAGAAATTACTGGAGTTGCTGCCATAGATGAAGCTAAATCTGGTACTTTGAGTTATGTAGAAGGGACAAAATTCGCGTCTTTAATTGATTCTACTGGTGCAAGTGCCTTGATTTTACCAGAAGACGAAAAATTGCAAATCCAAGCAACAGCCAGGGGTATTGCATGGTTAACAACTACAGAACCACGTTTACTATTTGCCAAAGCGATCGCTCTATTTTATCAACCATACCATCCTAGTGCAGAAATTCATCCTACCGCAGTTATTCACCCCACAGCCCACATCGGGAATGATGTCTATATTGGTCCTCATGTCGTCATTTCTCAAGGGGTGGAAATTGGCAATTTGGCCGTAATTCACCCCAATGTCGTTATTTATCCAGAAGTGAAAATAGGCGATCGTACCACCCTACACGCTAATTGTACCATTCATGAACGAAGTTTAATTGGTGCAGATTGCGTCATTCATAGCGGTGCTGTCATTGGTGCAGAAGGCTTTGGTTTTGTTCCTACCCGCACAGGTTGGTTAAAAATGGAACAATCTGGTTATACTGTCTTAGAGGATGGAGTCGAAGTAGGTTGTAATACAGCCATAGACCGTCCCGCAGTGGGAGAAACGAGAGTTGGTAAAAATACCAAAATTGATAATTTAGTCCAGATAGGACATGGTAGTAAAATCGGTGCTGGTTGCGCCATAGCAGGTCAAGCAGGCATGGCTGGAGGTGTAAAAGTTGGAAATGGGGTAATTTTAGCTGGACAAGTGGGAATTGCCAATCAGGTTAAAATTGGAGATGGGGCGATCGCCTCGGCTCAAACTGGTATCCACAAAGACGTAGCACCAGGGGAAATTGTCTCAGGGACTCCAGCAGTACCCCATAAAATATACCTGAAAGCATCAGCAATTTATAGCCGATTACCGGAAATATATCAATTTTGTCAACGATTACAACGAAAATTAGGTAATGGGTAAGAATTTTCGGCGTTGCTGATTAAGAGTATGATTTTATTTCACGCAGAGGCGCAGAGTCTTTTGAGGGTAAGAGTTTC
>NZ_KE384705.1:48873-64012 GCF_000426925.1 Dolichospermum circinale AWQC310F
GAATTTTCGGGAATTTTCCATAAATTCCGACATGAGGTATAGTTGCTTGAGGGATTTTTGCAAAGTAGTCTCCAGGAAATCAGGTAATGAAATTACCATGATGGTAATTCCGCTGACTGGATGTTACGGATTTTATGAGAAGTGGTAGAAGGTTCTGACGGTTAATAGACTGGGAATTGATTCCCGGTCTATTCGCAAATGTCTGATCTAACTAGGTGGGACAATAGGATCATCATCCCCTGTGTGATTAGTAAGAAAGGAGGAAATTCTGTGTGATAATCGTGGTCGTGCTTGTATAAATCCGAAAGTATCATCTTCTCTATTGACCTTCGCAACTGGGGAAGCTGAGATTCTTCGATCATCAAAATTAGTCATTAACTGTTGGTAAACCATAGCAACCTCTTTTTTTGTCCTGATATAACAAAGTATCTATGACGGCCATTTGATTGTCATCACTAAGTTACTTAAGTGATAAACTTAATAAAGTTAATAAAGTTAATAAAATTAATGCAAATTAAGATACAATCCAGAATATTCTGTGGAGGGAGAACTGGACTATGGATGAACTTGTTATACTGTTAAAAGATTGGGTGCAACGCTTAAAAGGAATAGATTTAAATTTAGATCCTTGTGAAGAAGCAATTTTAAAATATTCTTTAGCAGGAAAATCTTACAGCAAAATGAGTGATGATATTCCGAATTATGAATTAAGTACCATAGCGAATATAAAAGCTCCCAAATTATTCAAACGCTTGCGGGAAGTGACAGAAACAGAGATTAATAAAAAGAATTGCAAGTTAGTTTTAACACAACTTTTACAACAAAATCAGCAAGAAATTATAGTAGAAAAAAATAACTATTTTTCAAAAATACCACACAGATCACACATAAATTTGCATGAAGCACCAGACTTCGGTGATTTCTATGGACGTTCCCAAGAACTGAGTGATTTACAAAGATTGATAGTCACAGAAAACTGTCGTGTGGTGGGGGTTTTGGGGATGGGTAAGATTGGTAAAACCGCACTGGTAAGAGAGTTAGTTGAAAATATTTACAGACATTTTGATTATGTTCTTTGGAAGAGTCTTGAATATTCCCCAGATTTGGAAGAGATCTTAACTGAGATAGAACTTTATTTCTCATTCAAAAGTCCAGAAACGAGAACAAATAATAGAATTAACCATCTAATTACTCACTTAAATCAGCATCGTTGCTTGCTAATTTTTGATAAATGGGAAGCAGTAACAGCAAATGGTGAAGCATCAGCACAACAGCAAGAAAATTACTCTAATTATGAAAAATTTTTGTCAAGAATTGGGGAATCAAAACATAAAAGCTGCTTAATTTTTATTAGTATACACAAACCTAGTATCATGGATTTACTTCAGAGCAGAAAAAATATTAATGAGTTGTCATTATCTGGATTAAAAAATCAAGAAGCCAAAGCTCTATTAGCAAACTTAGGACTTTTTGACCCCGGAATTGAAGCACTGATTAAATGCTGTCAAGGACATCCATTAGCTTTGAATTTGGCCGCTGAAATTATCAAAAATATCCATAATGGTCAAATTCCTAAATTCCTAGAGGGAACAATTTTTATGCACGATGCCATGCTTGGTATATTAGATAAACAATTTTCCTACTTGTTAAATTTAGAAAGAAATATTATCAAAAAGTTAGCTGCTGAACCAGAACCGAAATTAACGCATCAAATATTTAAATATTTTCCTTCTATTCCTCAAGCAGAAATTATTCAAGCTGTCAATAAGCTATGGCAAATTCGTTTAATTGAAAAGGGGGAAATACAAGAATCTGAAGCCCTTTGGGTGCTAAATCCTTTAATTAAAAAATATATAAAAAGACGTTATCAATAAAACGCTAACTTAAATGAAAATGAGAAATTTCCGCATAAAAATTCGTAAAGGCTCAATCTTGATCAGAGGATTATCGTTAACTTTGCTCATCAGTTTTGTTGCTTGGGGATATTGGATTATTAACCCGAAATTTATTCAACAGATAGTAGAGATATTAGATATTACTCCAACTTGGTGCAAAAATTTTGAATTAAATGATAATTTATCCTGTGGAGAAGAAAGTCTTTTCACGCAAGAAAAATTCCCATTTTTTTTAGAAGGTAAATATCAACAAGCTGTTGATTTTTTTAGTAATGAGAGAAAAAAAGATCAAAATAACCCGGAAACTTTGATATACCTGAATAATGCCAAATTGATGCAGAAAGGTAGAAAAAGTTACACTATCGCTGTTGTTATTCCTATTAATCAGGATGCTCGAGATGTCGCAGAATCTATTTTAAGAGGTGTGGCCAAAGTTCAAGAAGATTTTAACCAAAATACTAATTACCCAGGTCTGAAAATTGTTATTGCTAATGATGCAAATGATCCTAAAACAGTTAATGACTTAGCTCAACGTCTGATTTCTAAAGATGACATAGTGGCAGTTATGGGACATTATACATCCGAACTCACTCAAAAAGCTTTACCTGTTTATCAACACCAGGAAGTTGTTGTTATTTCTTCATCTGCTACAGCTTTACGTGAAACTATTTTAGATGGTAATAAATATCCAAAAAATTTCTTCTTTCGGACTGTTCCTAGTGTTAAGATTCAGATTCCTATGTTAATTGAGAAATTGCAATTATTCCAATTAAATAGTAGAGAAAAAGTAGCTATTTTTTACACACCAACTAGCACGTATAGTAAATCTGCTTTTGAGGAATTTCGTAATCAATTGGGTGCAAATAAGATCATTGAAAGAGATGTATCTATCTCTAACTTTATTGCTAATAATACCTTAAATGAGGTGAAGAAACAAGGAGCTAAGGCACTTGTTCTCATTCCTGATGGTCGGGTAAATTCTAACAGTATTAAAAACACTTTAAGCTTAATTGATGTTAATCAAGATCAATTACCAATGGGAGGTCAATCGGTTCTCTATGATACTCAAATACTCAATCGAAAAAATATTGTTAAAAACCTTTTGATCATCACTCATTGGCATCGTTTAACCAGTCCTAATCAGGAAGTGATCCGCACAGCTAAAGAAGTTTGGGGAACAAGTTCTATAAATGATCAAACCGCAATGTCCCATGATGCTACCTTGGTGTTAACAAAGGCTCTAGAAAAAGTGTCTATAAAAGATCCTTTGCAAAAACAACGATTGGATATACGGGAGCAATTAACTACCTTAAAAGTGACGGGAGGAGCTTCAGGAACTATTTCTTTTGATGAGAATGGAGATAGGAAAGAAAACATTTCCCAAATACTCCGTGTTCTCCCTACTGAATGTTCGACCTATGGGGCTGTTTTTGTGCCGATTAACTATAAGAAAGCTATAGATTGTCTATAAAATGATAAACTATTAAAATAAACGAGAGACAAAAACTATGATTGAGCCAGGAGATTTTATCAGCGGTCGTTATTATATTATTCAAGAACTAGGAGATGGGGGTTTTGCTAAGACATTTGAAGCAGATGATTGTGTGAATGGTGATCATAAAGTCATCAAGATTTTAAATTTGGATTACTCCGGTAATCCCAACATCCTCAAACTGTTTGAACAGGAATATAGGGTATTAAGCAATTTAAATCATCCCGGAATCCCCAAGGTAGAAATTGATGGATATCTGAGATTTTCATGTCCTCACACTCAAGAAATTTTACATGGTTTAGTCATGGAGAAAATCGAGGGGCAGGATTTGGGTAAATGGTTGAGATCAAATCAAAAAATTGCTAATGAAACACAAGCTATTGATTGGTTAAAACAATTGATTGATATCTTAGATCATGTTCATAGTCAGAATTATGTGCATCGAGATATTAAACCAGATAACATCATGTTAAAACCTAATGGTCAATTAGTCTTGATTGACTTTGGCATTGTTAAAGAATATATCCAAAAAACTCAAAGACAAACTATAGCCAATACAATAATTGGAACACCAGGCTATTCTTCACCAGAACAAGAACGACAACAATCAGGATGGGAATTAAACTATACATCTGATTTTTTTTCTTTGGGTCGTACTTTTGTTCACTTGCTAACAGCAATTTTTCCTGATAATGAAAACTTAAAACCAGATTTACTATCTGGGAATGAAGTGTTATTATGGCGAGATCAAGCACCAGAATTTTCAGAACAATTCAAAAATCTCATTGATGATTTAATGGAGTATAACCCCAAAAACAGACCTAAAAATACCCAAGAAATTTTGTGGTTAATCAAAAAACTTGAAGATCAAAAGTCATTTCCCCCGCCAATTGTTTTTTTAAGCTTTACTCTCAATTTCGTTTTTTTGACTTTACTAGCTATGGGAGTTACATTAACTGTAGGATGGAAAGTTTTATTCCTCGTTGTTATCTGTGGGATTGGTGGTTTTTTGGTTACACCTTTGATTAAATATCTCTTTTAAATAGCATCCCGCTAACAATTTTTATCCCTTGCTTGATCTCCCTAAGTTATACAGCAGTTTCCGATATTATGAAGTACAGATATTAATAATAAAACTCTTGTGGTGCGGGCATCTTGCCCGCACAAGGTGTACCTCACTCAAGCTGAACTTACTGTATGTAACGAAAAGTAAAGTTGCCCAAAACCTGTTCCCAGTTAAGAGTTCCGAGTTAAGAGTTCCCTTGTCATAACGACAATTTTTAACGCCAACCTACTTAGTCATTAAAAAATAAATTATGCAGTCCAAAATTAGCCTTTTGATTGTGTTTCAACTGATTTTCCGCACTTCATGGGCGGGCAGGATGCCCACCCCACAAGGTTTGAATTTTAACTTGCTATTGCGTCATTAATCCATTGTTGTAATGTATTAACGACTTCTTCAATGGCTATTTCTTGAGATTCACGAGTTGCGCGTTTGACTATTTCGACTTTACCATTTGTAATGGCGCGACCGGTGACAATTCTGAAGGGAATACCAATTAAATCCGCATCTTTGAATTTAACACCTGCTCGTTCATCTCTATCATCTAATAAGGTTTCTACTCCTGCTTTATTAAGTTCTGTGTAAAGTTTTTCAGCAACGGCGATTTGTTGAACATCTTTAATGTTAGGAATTGTGATAATGGCGTGATAGGGGGCGATCGCTATTGGCCAAATTATGCCATCTTTATCATAAGATTGTTCTACCGCTGATTGTGCTAATCTTGACACACCTACACCATAACAACCCATAACTAAAGGCTTTTCTTCCCCTTGTTCATTGGTATAAGTTGCACCCATCGCTTGAGAGTATTTTGTACCGAGTTGGAAAATGTGACCAGCTTCGATACCCCTAGCTGTTTGTAGGCTTTGGTTTGGGTCATGCACAGAGCGATCGCCTAATTTAGCCTTACGAACATCTACGGTTATTGTAGGTAATTTAAATTGCTCGCCCCAATTTGCGCCAACCACGTGAAAACAGCTGATATTAGCACCAGTGACAAAGTTCTTTAACTCCACAGCAGTTTTATCTACCAACCGGACAAACTGAGAATTTACCTGTTTATTAACCGCAATATAATCATCACTAAGATCTGGTGCGATATAACCTAAAGGTAAAGATTTAGCTTGCCATGTTGCTTGAGCTTCAACATTTGGTACAGTTAAAGTTAGGATAGTTTTAGCACCAAATTTAGGAGCTAATTTAGTTAATTCATTTTGTAATTTAACTTCATTAATTTCCTGATCTCCACGAATACTAATCAACACCAAAACCGTTAAACCATTATCATAAACAGTTTGATATAAAACGTTTTTGACGACTTGGGTAGGAGAACATTTTAAGAAACTACAAAGTTTTTCAATGCTATCAGTTCCCGGAGTTTCCCGTTTTTCGTAAGTTGTAAAAGGTGAAATTTCCGCTGCTACTGGTAAAGAAACTGCTTTTTCAACATTGGCTGCATATTTACCATCTTCAGTATATAAAACCTCATCTTCTCCTGCATCTGCTAACACCATAAACTCCGTCGAACCAGAACCACCAATAGCCCCAGAATCAGCTTCCACAGCCCGAAAAGCTAAACCAGAACGCCGCAACATATTACTATAAGCAGTATACATTTCCCGGTAAATTTTCTGCAAACTTTCCTCATCAGCATGGAAAGAATAACCATCTTTCATGATAAATTCTCGTCCGCGCATTAAACCAAAACGGGGACGAATTTCATCACGAAATTTAGTTTGGATTTGATACAAATGCAGAGGTAATTGACGATATGAACGAATCATATCACGGGCAACAGTAGTAATTACTTCCTCATGAGTTGGTCCTAGTCCTAATTGTTGTTCCCTTCTATCCACAAGAGAAAACATAATTCCTTCAGCCTTAGTATAAGTATCCCATCTTCCCGACTCTTGCCATAATTCCGCAGGTTGTAATTGGGGTAATAAACATTCTTGTGCGCCAGTAGCATTCATTTCTTCGCGCACAATTTGAGAAACCTTTTGCAAAACTCGCCACATTAGGGGAAGATAAGCATAAATCCCACTACCAATGCGACGGATATAACCAGCACGGAGTAGTAGTTTATGGCTAGGGATTTCCGCATCAGCCGGATCATCTCTTAGTGTAACAAATAACATTTGTGATAATCGCATTGTTTTTTCCTTTACTTACTAACTTTTCAAATCGCGTAGGTTTAAAATGTTTCCACGTCAGAAGAAAATAGGGAACAGGGTGCAGAAAATGTTTATCTATTACCTATTACCCATTACCTATTACCAATAAAATGTATCAAGCCCAACCACCTTTAGAATTTATCCCGCCAGCTTTTAACCCTTTATTGTTAAAATTGGTACATTTAGTTTTACCTAACTGGATGCAGTGGAAAACACCCATTAGCAACATTGAAGCAAACAACGTTGAAACTTTAGCCAATTGCTATCAACGATTTCAGGATGGTAAAATCCGGTTTATGTTAGCATTTCGTCATCCGCAAACAGCAGACCCGCTTTGTTTAACTTATTTACTGTCCCAAATCTTGCCTAAAGTAGCACGAGTTGGGGGTATACAGCTACAATATCCACCTCATGCTCATTTTATCTATGATCGGGGCATTCCCCTCTGGGCAGGAGATCATGTAGGTTGGGTTATTTCCCATTTGGGGGGAACTCCCATTCAACGTGGTAAAGCTGACTGGACTGGTTTGCGTTCTGCGCGAGATTTGTATATTCATGGTCGGTTTCCCATGGCTGCTGCGCCGGAAGGTGCTACAAATGGTTTATCAGAGATTATTAGTCCTTTAGAACCGGGTATAGCCCAGATGGGTTTTTGGTGTGTAGAGGATTTACAAAAAGCCGGAAGAGAAGAGGAAGTTTTAATTTTACCAATGGGGATTAAATATAGTTATGTGAATGAGCCTTGGGATAATATAGCAAATTTATTAACTGAATTAGAAGCAGCCAGTGGTTTATTGATAAATCAGGAAAAAACAGACACTTCTTTTACTGTACTTTATCCCCGATTATTAAGTTTAGCTGAACATTTGTTAGGGATAATGGAGCAATTTTACACTAAGTTCTATCATCAAAAATTACCAGATGAAAAAATTACCAATGGGGAAATTACAGATAGAAATGAGGCTTTAGCTTATCGCTTACAATCTGTGATGAATATTGCTTTATTTATTGCGGAACAGTATTTTGATTTACCATCTAGAGGTAATTGGAATGATAGATGTAGACGGGTAGAACAAGCCGGTTGGAATTACATATTTAGGGAAGATTTTAAGGATATTAAATTATTATCAACCATTGAGAAAAATTTAGGAGATAGAATTGCTGAAGAAGCAAATTTTCGGATGTGGCACATGAGATTAGTTGAGAGTTTTGTAGCTGTTTCTGGAACTTATATCCGCGAAAAACCAACGGTGGAAAGATTCGCAGAAATGACTTTACTTTTATGGGATATGGTTAATAAAATTAAGGGAAATATGACCTTAAATCGTCCCCAATTGGGTAAGCAGCAAGTGAAGATAACTGTGGGTGAACCAATTTCTGTTTCTGAACGTTATCCTGTTTATAAAAGTAGTCGAGTTGCTGCTAAACAATGTGTAGCTGAGTTGACGAGTGATTTACAACAAGTTTTGGAGGGTTTGTGTTATTGCTAATGCACCATGAGAGACAGCATCAAAAGGTTTATTTAGTTTTACCTTAGCTTTACCAAAATAAGATATAATTAGTTGTTGAACTGCGGGAATTAAACAACTTCCTCCCACCAATAAAACCTGTTCAATATCATTTTTACTAATACCCTTTCGCAAAGCAGAAGCTAAAACCTCATCTAAGGTATTTCGTAACTGTTGTAAAAACTGTCTATATTCTAAAATTTCCTCTAATTTTTCACGATTAATTTTTAACTCATAGGACATAAAAGATTCATCATCAAACCAACTTTCAGCCACAGATTGATTTTTTGATAATTGAATCTTTAACCGTTCAGCAATTTCTAATAAATTCTGATAACCAATTTTTCCTACTTGTTCCGCTGTTAAATTTTGAGAACGTAAATAATCATCAACTATCCAAACATCAATATCTTCCCCACCTATGTATGCTTCCGACTTAGCTAAAACCTCAGCGCGTAGACTATTATTTGCATCAGAATTAGTTACAGTTTTAACTAAACTTAAATCGAGAGTTTCCCCACCAAAATCTACTACTAAAATTAACTTACCAGGGTGTTTTATAGCATATCCTAAAGCCGCAGCAGTAGATTCATCAACGATAGATACCTTTGGAACATTTAACTTTTTTCCTAAATCTCGAAACCAATCTAAATAACGTTCAAAAGCACCAACGGGAACAGTAAAAATTAAATGACTAGGTTCGATTTTCTGCTTTTTTAGTTCCGTCCAAATAGTTTGGATAAATAACTCAGAAATAGAGACAGAATTATAATTTATACCATCAATTTGGATCGCTGGTGGTTGATAATCTCCAGCTAAATCACGTTTAAACTTTTTAAATAACCGTTCAGGAGGATAACTTTGAGAAAGTCCTAATCTTTGACTTCTCACACCTTCACCTAATATAATATTATTACCTGGTTTAATAAACATTAAACTAGGAATAACTGGAAATTATACTCTTTCACCATGAGGATTGACACCCAAAAACAAACGGGATAAATTAGGAAAACGTAAACTTTTAGGTTGTTGAGTATCAGCCTCTAAGATACTGATTACAGTATTACTTGTACCAAAATCAATTGAAACAGTTGTCATAATTAATAGTAGGTTGGGTTAAGGAACGAAACCCAACAAAACAAATAGATACAGCACTTCCCGGTGTTATGAGATACATATTTAGCGGGCAAGATGCCCGCACCACAAGAGTTTCATGATTCAACTTTGTACTTCATCAGATCGGAAACCGCTGTAATTAATAGTATGTTGGGTATAACACAATTAATAAATTCTTTGCGCGAGATCAAATAAATAATTGTTGGGTTGCGCTTTGCTTAACCCAACCTACGATATTATCATTTAATTATTATTAAATCCTGCTGGTAAAGTGCGACTAACTTTTGCAGGATAGAGAACTTTATCACCATCCTGATAACCAATAAAACGGATATAGACTAATTCCCTCTCTTGAATGTCATCACTATCAGCTTGATGTAATTGGGGATTATAATTAACCTGTTCCCAAGTTTCCCCAATAACAGTATAACCCCAATTGGTAATTAGATTATCTAAAGCTGTAAATAGACAAACATTGTTGAGATTGTTGTTTTAATTCCTCCCTGAGTCGTTGACATTGAATTTCTAAATCTTTAATTTTCTGTTTCCGATACCGTCGCTAAAATATCTTCTGTATTAAAATCCCTCCTATTTCCGGCGATTAAACTATCAAAAGCGCGGTGCATACCATCAATAATTACTTGTTAAATTTCCGCACCGCTAAAATTTTCGCCCTATATTTTAAGTTGAGATGAGTTGAGATGAGTTGAGATGAGTTGAGAAAAGTTAATATTTCTTAACTCATTACTCAGCAGTTACCAATTCAGTGCTACCTTTTGTGCGTTTTCGGGTTAAGGTGTTGTAAACCATGATCCCAATGGCTTTAATCAAATTACCTTCCAATTCTTGGAACATCTTCATGTTCACACCAAAGGCGGCATTTGCTTCTTCTACAATGCGATCGCCTGTGGTATCATCAATGGGCATAGCATCCAAATTTCGCCGATATTCCGCTTTAAATGCCTTTTCGTCGCTAATATCTGCAAATTCATAAAAGGCTGTCCCTTCCCCTTCACCCAATTTCATCGCAGTTTGAGCAATACCCTTGAGAATTTGTCCCCCCGATAAATCACCTAAATAACGGGTATAGGAATGAGCAATTAATAATTCTGGTTCGGTAGCAGAAATTTCCCGAATACGGTTGACATAGGCCGCACCCGCAGGGGACAATTTAATTTGTTCCCGCCAAAGTTTGCCATAGTAGTAAGTTAAATCCTGTTCTAAGGTGTGCTTACGGTTAAGTTGGGGAAAGTAAATTTTACTCAACACTGGGTGATGTTTGTGTTTTTCCATCTCCTCTTCCATGGCTGAGTAAATAAAGTAAAAGTTAGCAACCAACTTGCGGTAGGAGTTTTTTTCCACAACTCCTTTCAAAAAACACTTGACAAAACCCACATTTTCTGCCATGGTATGTGCTTTCTTTGTCCCTACACGTAATTTGCTTGCTAAATTGCTGCTCATATTAAAATTCTCAACTGTAAAAAAATTAACTTCTGGAGTTTTCTGAACATAAGGGTCAAAAAATCCCATTAAAAGGTTAGATTAGAACTATTTGATGAGAATTTATATTAAAAATCATTAAGCAAGGAAACGACATCTTGTTTCACCAGGGTCGAGAATGATCAAAAAAAATGCTATTCTCCTGTGTAATTATCTGGGGTTCTTAAACTTATGGTTTCATCAATGGTTCAGACTCAAGGCTGTATTTCCGAATTGGTGACAAAGGTGGAAAATAGTTGGATGTTAAATTCCATACCGTTACCAGCTAATGCTTTATTCGGTACAGATGGTATTCGTGGTCAGGTGGGAGAACTACTAAACGCGCCCTTAGCTTTACAAGTGGGTTTTTGGGCGGGTATGGTTTTAAGTAGTCATGCTACCTATCCAGGACCGATTATTCTGGGACAGGACTCCCGTAACTCCAGTGATATGTTAGCCATGGCCTTGAGTGCTGGCTTAACCGCAGCGGGGTTAGAAGTGTGGTATTTGGGATTATGTCCTACCCCTTGTGTAGCCTATCTGGCCAGCACCACTAACGCCATTGGTGGAATCATGATTTCCGCCAGCCACAATCCACCAGAAGACAATGGAATTAAAATATTTAATGCAGATGGTGGTAAGTTACCCCAAGCGGTACAAATGGAAATTGAGGCGGGATTACGTGGTAAATTATCCCTGGATTTTAGTATAAATAATTGCGGTAGACATTATTACCGTGCGGAGTTAATCAAGGATTATAGTCAAGCTATACAAGCACCTTTACAGTCGGGACCGAATCTGCAAGGGATGAAGATTGTTTTAGATTTAGCTTGGGGGGCGGCGGTAGGTTTAGCACCAGCGGTATTTACGGAAATGGGTGCGGAGGTAATTTGTTTACATAATGAAGCAAATGGCGATCGCATTAATGTTAATTGTGGTTCTACTCACCTAGATATTCTCCAAGCCGCTGTTAAAGCCCATCAAGCGGATTTAGGCTTTGCTTTTGATGGCGATGCAGATCGGGTTTTAGCTGTGGATAATACGGGCAGATCAGTGAATGGTGATTATATTCTTTACCTTTGGGGTCGTCATTTACAACAAAAGCAACAACTACCAGATAACCTGATAATTTCCACGGTCATGGCCAATTTGGGCTTTGAAAGAGCTTGGCAACAGATAGGGGGTAAATTAATTCGCACCGCAGTAGGTGATCAATACGTTCAAGCGGAAATGCGGAAAACTGGAGGAATGTTAGGAGGAGAACAATCAGGTCACATTGTTTGTAGTCATTATGCTATGACTGGAGATGGCTTATTAACAGCGCTACATATTGCAGCGGTGGTGAAAGAAGCGAATAAGTCCTTAGCAGAAATGGTAGATCAAAGTTTCCAAACCTATCCCCAAATATTACGAAATGTGCGAGTATTAGATCGTGAACGGCGACTAGGATGGGAAAATTGTCAACCCATACAACAAGCGATCGCAAAAGCCGAAGCCGCCATGGGTGATAATGGTAGAGTCCTCGTCCGTGCCTCTGGGACAGAACCCGTAATTAGAGTCATGGTAGAAGCCGCTAATGCTGAACTTGTTAACCATTGGACAAATGAATTAGTTTCCCAAGTCCAACAACACCTGGCTTAAAAGTTCAGAAACAACAAACTTAAAATTTTGTTACAAACCACGACATACCGATAGGATAATCGGTCTTTTGTGTTATACTGTCACGGTATAATTTAGATATCTTTTGAGAACACAGGGAATCTTCTATGACTCTTCGTCTTGGTGATACAGTACCTAACTTTACTCAAGCCTCTACCCATGGGGAAATTGACTTTTACGCGTGGGCTGGTGATAGTTGGGTAGTGCTATTTTCTCATCCTGCTGACTTTACACCAGTTTGCACCACCGAACTAGGAACTGTTGCGAAACTCAAACCAGAATTTGACAAACGCAATGTGAAAGCGATCGCGTTGAGCGTTGATGATGTAGAATCTCACAAGGGTTGGGTGGGAGATATTGAAGAAACCCAAAGCACCACCCTGAATTACCCAATTTTGGCAGACCCAGATCGTAAAGTTTCCGAACTTTATGATATGATTCACCCTAACGCAGCGGCTACTGTTACAGTCCGTTCTGTGTTTGTGATTGATAACAATAAAAAACTCCGTCTTTCTTTTACCTATCCTCCCAGCACGGGACGCAATTTTGATGAAATTTTGCGCGTCATTGATTCTTTGCAATTAACTGATAATTACAGTGTTGCTACCCCCGCAGACTGGAAAGACGGTGAAGATGTGGTGATTGTACCATCTTTGAAAGATCCTGAAGTCCTCAAGGAAAAGTTTCCCAAAGGCTATCAAGAAATTAAACCTTATTTGCGGATGACTCCTCAACCTAACAAGTAAGTTTTCATAACAGCAAATATTCTTTCTATTGTAGGGTGGGTTAGCAACGGTGTAACCCACCGTTACTTACAGCACTTCCCGATGTTATGAGGTACAAGAACCCCACCCCCAACCCCCTCCCCGCAAGCGAGGAGGGGGCTTAAGATGTACCTCATAAGAGCGGAAACCCCTGTATTTGAGTAGGGAGGAATTTAAAAAAAAGTGGATTAAGAATTTTGAGGAAGTTAATGATTTTAAAAACAAAGAAGATGCAATTAGAAACTTAACCACCAAAATACCAGAGTTTTTGCAACGTCAAGCAGATTTATGTCAATACACTAATATAGAAAATCTTGAGGAAAAACTAAATACGATTCTTACTGAATTTTATGGAGGGAGCGAAAATTTAGAACTTGGGTGTGGTAATTGGATAAATTTAATGGGAGTTAAATAACTACTAGCTACTGTTGTTAATGAATATTTTAGGGTGGAAGATAGAAACGGGAAGAGAATAACTGGTAAAGATGCAACAAATGCTGTTGTCAAGGATTTATTAAGAAAGCCACTTTGTGAACAGCCTAATGATTTTCAACAACTTTGTGAATTAGTTAAAAAGAGGGTAAATATTAAGTAAGATATACACGGTTTCACAAAGAAACGTTATTACCTATTTTTTGTTGAAGAGAAGTAAGAATTTCAGGAGTTAATTCTGCTTCTGGTTGTACTACTTCCCGTTCAGCTAAAACTGATTTAATTTGATTTTCGGAAGCTGTTCCTAATCTTTGTAATAGTGTTTTAAAGCTTTGATTACTACCTATGTTAGTTGTCATAATTTGATATTTGGGTATTTGAAAACTTTATTGCTAATCTATCTATTAAGTTGAGTAACTTTAATTCTTTTATGATCTCTTTCATGTATTCATTTTCTTCTATATTAACTTCGGTAAATTTCGTATTCGATAATAAAGTTATATAATCTGTTTCATCTGGTAATAAATAATTAATATAAATCCCTTTTCTATCCCTCTTAATTACAAAATTTCTGGAATAATAGTCATCTTCTATACGTTTTGGTAATGCTTTTTTTGTTAAAATCTCTTCAATCAATAAAGCCATTGATTCAGTAATTTCTTGATGATTATATTTATCTGTTATCTTATTTAGCTTGGAAACATAAGGATATAATTCAGCTTTATGATCATATTGAATAGGTAAAATAATAAAACCATTTGCAGCTAACTCCGCTATTTTTTTAAATGGAATTTGTGAATTGTAGGGAGTTAATAAAATTCCTTGACATTTAATTTTGAATTTAGTTGGTAAATGATCAGATATTTCATTTTGTAAAATTTCTTTCAATTGTAAAATTTGTTCAATTCCATTTTCTAAAGAGTTGTGATTCTTACCTTTCATTTCAATAATAGTGCAAATGAAAGATTTAGAATCAATATAAAGAGACATATAATCTGGACGCTTTAATGCTTGATTTCTGATAAGAGGATCATTTCTTCTATCTATTTCAAACAAAATACATATAGCTTGATTTTGAGAATCTAAACTTATCCGAAAATGTACACCACTTTCTTTAGGAACACTTCTTTCTGGTACGGTACAGAACACTAGCAGATTTTCTAGAAAATTAAATTTTTGCCAGTCGAGTTTATCTTTTTTATCCTTGAGAATTTGAGCAGAACTATTCTTCTGTTTCTTCATCTGGTTTTTCTTGTCCTGCTTCATAAATTTGAAAAAACTTTTGTTGAATATCTACAGAAACATCACTTAAAGTATCCCATCTAATGCCATAATCTGGATCATTTAATGAAACTAATTTATTATCTTTCATTTCATACGCACTTACTTTATCCATAGGTAAAAATGCTCTTTCATCTTGAAGATATAAAGATGAAGATTGACGTTTTAATATTTTAGGATTTTCATGATTACCATTAACTAAATTATTGAGATGTGCCATAATATATGGACTATGGGTTGTGAGTAAAATTCTCACACCAAGATTAACAAGAATAG
>NZ_KE384705.1:64022-84854 GCF_000426925.1 Dolichospermum circinale AWQC310F
CTTCAAGTAACTTTGCTTGTGATTCTGGGTGTAAGTTCATCTCTGGTTCATCTATTACCAGAAAATCACCTTTACTTGCACGATATCTTAAATATAACAATAACGGTGCAAGTTGTTTTATAGAAGAGGAAGCGTTATATAGGTCAATTTCTAACCCTCTTTTAACTGATACCTTAATTTCTTTTCCACCTAGTTTAGTAGATTTTAGATTAGTTTTATTTTTGTTTTGTAGCTGTTTTTCAATCTCATCTGCTAATTTCTGAAATTCGTTTTTATTGCTTGAATTAATCTTGGTTGTTTCTTGAAGTTCTATTTCAGATAGAAAATCTAAAAAATCTTCTACTGGTTGTGGATAACGGATATCTATTGCTATTAGCGGTTGAGGTAAGCCAAATTTCTCTTCAGAGGTACTGTTGATAAATGACTCTCTTTGTTTTTGTTTAAGAATTCTATATCTTTTAGTTTCCAATATTTTATATATATTTATAAACGCATTTCGTTCAGCAGGAAATGGAAAAATATTAGAAAAAAGCACTTCTGCAACACTAGAGATAAATCTATTGGTGATAAATCTATTGGTAAAATGTAATGTTTTATTTTTACTTAGTTCTTCATTTTTAGGTTGAATTTCAAAGAATAAAACATCCTCTTTACGAGTAAGTTTAAGAGAAATTTCATCTGTCAGAGGAATAGCATCTTTATGAATTAATTGATTGATAGCATCTTCTACTTCTTGTTGAGAAATTATCATTTCAAATGATGTTGTCGAGAAAAGTTTACGACTTGAATCCTGAAAAAATTGTTGTACACCAAAATATTTGTCTTCTCCAAAACGTTTTGCTGTTTTTTCAATATCTATGATAAAAAAATCAAGCAAGTTATGATCTATTTTAAGCGACCACCTATCGTGTTCTTCGGGCTTAAGTTCTAGTTCTGATTTATTATCACGTCGTAAGCTTAGACTGCTTCTAGCACGCTGCCACAAACCGTAGGTAGAATAGGCAATATAGGTTTTATTTGAATTATTCAGTCCAATAATTACTGTTAAATGACGCAAATCTAACTCTGTTTCTTGAATACTACCTAAGTTAGAGAATTTGATTTTCATTTTTTGCCTATATTCCAAATAGAAAATACCATTTTAGTATCAACGGCGTTCATGCAGCATCTCCCGTGTAAAATGAGGTGCATTTAATGGAATCGGATTTTGCTGCATTCGTGAATTTAATTATAATTTAATTATTGTAGAGCAAGTTCAGCCAACAATCAGAGTCACCCATCAATTAACAAGTTAATATTACATTACAACACAACCTTTGTGACGTTACCTCTCACATTGTCTCTGGCAGTTATAGAATAATAACGATATCCTTGTAAAGCCTACCAAGAAGACAAGGTAGCGATTAAGTAGCAGATTTGACAGAATTGTAACACCAAAACTCTGTATCCAGAAGACATTAGTAGCATTTTAGAAGTTCGTAAAATTTTTATGGTTTCCCAAATTCGTTTTTTGATGTGCGCTCCTGACCATTATGATGTAGACTACGTGATTAATCCTTGGATGGAAGGTAATATTCATAAGTCTTCACGCGATCGCGCTGTAGAACAATGGAATAAATTATACAATGTCATTAAAGATCATGCCATTGTTGATTTAGTCGCTCCCGAAAAAGGCTGGCCTGACATGGTATTCAGTGCCAATGCGGGTTTGGTCTTGGGTGAAAATGTCGTTCTCAGCCGCTTTTTACATAAAGAACGTCAAGGGGAAGAACCGTATTTTCAACAGTGGTTTGCAGAAAATGGTTTTAATGTTTACACTCTACCCAAAGACCTCCCCTTTGAAGGCGCTGGAGACGCGCTTTTAGACCGGGAAGGGCGTTGGTTATGGGCTGGATATGGTTTTCGGTCAGAATTGGATTCTCACCCATTCCTGGCTAAATGGTTGGATATTGAGGTGATTTCTCTGCGCTTAATGGATGAGCGTTTTTACCACCTTGATACCTGTTTTTGTCCTTTAGCAAATGGTTATTTGCTGTATTATCCCGGTGCTTTTGATTCCTATTCTAACCGCGTTATTGAAATGCGCGTCGCACCAGAAAAGCGCATCGCTATTATGGAAGCTGATGCTGTTAACTTTGCTTGTAATGCGGTGAATGTTGATAGTATCGTGATTATGAATAAAGCAAGTGATAGTTTAAAATCACGATTAGCTGAAGTAGGTTTTCAAGTCATTGAAACGCCTTTAACAGAATTTCTCAAAGCTGGTGGTGCGGCTAAATGCTTGACTTTGCGAGTAACTGAACCTGTGAGAGAAGAATTACACGCTAATGTATCTGTAGAAAGTCGTGTGGTTCGCATGGAAGGGCATTTACTAGATGCAGGGTTAATTAACCGCGCTTTAGATTTAATCGTGGAAATGGGGGGAAGTTTCCAAGTTCTGAAATTCAACTTGGGAGAACAACGTCAAAGCACTTCCGCTGCTGAGGTCAGGGTATCTGCACCATCCCATGATGTCATGGAAGAGATTATATCTCAATTGATTGATTTGGGTGCGGTTGATTTACCCCAAGATGAACGAGATTCTAAATTAGAACCAGTTTTACAGGCTGGTGTAGCCCCTGATGATTTCTATGTCAGCACGATTTATCCTACTGAAGTTCGGGTAAATGGACAATGGCTGAAAGTGGAAAATCAACGCATGGATGGAGCGATCGCTATTTCTCAAACTAGTAATGGTATAGTAGCAAAATGTAAACTATTGCGGGATTTAGAAATTGGTGAACAGGTAGTAGTTGATGTCTTGGGTATCCGCACTATCCGTAAAGCCGAATCACGAGAACAACGCAACGCCCAAGAATTTAGCTTCATGTCCTCCGGTGTTTCCAGCGAAAGACGAGTAGAATTAGTTGTGGAACAAGTGGCTTGGGAATTACGTAAAATTAAGGATAGTGGTGGCAAAGTAGTTGTCACTGCTGGTCCGGTTGTCATTCACACTGGTGGTGGTGAACATCTGTCACGACTGATTAGAGAAGGTTACGTTCAAGGTCTTTTGGGCGGAAATGCGATCGCTGTTCATGATATGGAACAAAATATCTTGGGTACTTCCCTAGGTGTAGATATGAAGCGCGGTGTAGCGGTACGCGGTGGACATAGACATCATCTCAAGGTAATTAACACTGTCCGCAGGTTTGGTAGTATTTCTAAAGCTGTAGAAGCAGGAGCAGTTAGAGGTGGGGTGATGTATGAATGTGTGAAAAATAATATTCCTTTCTCCCTCGCTGGTTCAATTCGTGATGATGGACCTTTACCAGATACCCAAATGAACTTGATATTAGCACAACAGGAATATTCGCAAATTATCCAAGGTGCAGATATGATTTTGATGCTATCTTCCATGTTACATTCCATCGGGGTAGGAAATATGACCCCCGCAGGTGTGAAGATGGTTTGTGTGGATATTAACCCGGCTGTAGTGACGAAATTGAGCGATCGTGGTTCAATAGAATCTGTAGGGGTGGTAACAGATGTGGGTTTATTCCTCAGTCTGTTACTTCAGCAATTGGATAAATTAACAAGTCCTTATGTTGCTAATGTAGGTTAAAGGAATAGTTCACGTAAAGGCGCAAAGACGCAAAGGTTTTTTCTGGGCGTTTTTGTGTCTTTGTTTTTTCTCACGCAGAGGCGCAGAGTCGCAGAGAATTATAATATAAAAAACATGAAAAAAAGGAGATGATTAGTGATGTTACAAACTGTGAAAGGAATCTATAAAAATGGAAAAATTGAGTTAGCTGAGATTCCAAAAAATATATTGGAAAGTGAGGTTTTAATTACTTTTATAGAAACTATAAAACCAGAAAATATTGCTGTCAAAAGTTCAACAACAGAATTATTTAGTACCCTGCGTGGTAAGGTTAAATATTTTGAAGATATAACTACCCCCACAACTGAAGAATGGGGCGAAATATGACTTTTGTTTTAGATACTTGTGCCTTAATTTGGTGGAGTCTTGATCCAGATAAACTTTCTCTTAAAGCAAAATCAGCTTGTGAAAAGATGGAAGTAGGAAAAAATGGTTTGGTTGCTGCTATTTCGCTTTGGGAAATCGCTATTAAAATTAAAAATCAAAAGTTAGATTTAGGGGTTTCTTTAACAACTTATCTGGAAACTTTACAAAAATCTGATGTGATTACAATAATTCCCATTGATGAAAATTTATGGTTAGAAAGTGTTGCTTTAGAATGGAGTCATAAAGACCCAGCAGACAGGGTTATTGTTGCTTTAGCTAAAAAATATCAGGCTGATTTAATTACAGCAGATAAAATAATTATGGGATTTTATGATTCAGTTATTTGGTAAATTTTAATATTTTTAACTTAGCAGTGGGATAAGTTGACTAGTGGTTACGTTGCTAATGTAGCTTAAAGTCAACCGCATAGTTTTTTAGGCAAAATTGCGGACTTTTGCCCGCAATACAATATGGAAATTTGTTATTATTACAATAGTCATAAATGCTGATTGCCTGATTATAACGACAATTTCTACAATCTGCTTTTAATTTCTGACTGAGGAATCCAGTTATCGTAGCCACCATTATCAGACCTTACGTGATAAATCCATCCATTTCCATCCCATTTATGATCTGTGATTTCTACAGTATACTCATGACCATATTGTGAAACGATAACCTTATCGTGGATATAATAGCCACTTGGATAATCATGGTAATTAGGCTGGTCAACATGATCTAAATTACTAATAATACTAGGATCACTTCCACTTCTGGGCTGAACATGATGATTAGAATAGTAATCGTCATCGCCATCATGATAAGCACTATTATCAAAATGGTCGTGGTCGTAATCAGTATCTATATCTATGTTGTCAGTAATTTCATCTGAATCGGGAAAAAAATGGGTGTGATGATCGTGAAAAATCAGGGAACTTAGTCCCCCGGCAGTACGGCTGATAATAACAGATGTAATAGGATCTGCACCTGCACTTTGTGCAATACCTTTAACAAATTGACGGAATATCCAACTTGGACCTGGCATAGTTATTCTCCCATGTCATGAGGGTTGAATTCAAAATTCAGTATTGTTAAATAATACCTGAATCTCCACTTTTCAGTAAGATACTGAACGAGTTAGATGATCATATCACTCGTCTCAAAGAAAAGTCAAGAGTCTGTTTCTACATCCATTGGATTAAAGGATATTTGAAAAGTCTATAAATGTCATAATTTATTACGCTGACTGGAGTAAATCTGAACTAAAAATTAACGGTTTGAGTTATTACTCAGAGATGCTTTACTCCACTATGCTAGGTTCAGCATGACCTTTCAAACTCCCTCTTATAATAAAACACAAGTAATTCCGCGCTCCCTATTCTCTGATATAATACTAAATTAACAACTGCAATCTTTTAAATAGTATGAGTGAAACCCTGGCTGATATTGCTATACCACCGCAGTTTCCTGATCATACTCAACTCCCAGAGTCTGATGGTACATTCGTGAAGAATTTTCAAGAACATCCCCAAAGTATTATCATCACAGATTCCATAATTCAAACTTTACAAAAATTACATCCCGACGGACAATTTTGTATAGGTCAAGATTGTGGTATTTACTGGCGCGAAACTGAACCACCAGAAAAAGGTAGCATAGCACCAGATTGGTTTTATGTCCCTGATGTAGCACCAAGATTAGATGGTAAAATTCGTCGTTCTTATGTATTATGGCGGGAATATATTCCTCCATTAATTGCTATAGAATTAGCTAGTGGTAATGGTGACGAAGAACGAGATACAACTCCTCTATCGGGGTTACAGGAAGGTGAAAAACCTGGTAAATTATGGGTATATGAACGTATTATCCGTGTTCCCTATTATGCCATTTATGAAGTTAATCATGGCAAATTAGAGGTTTATCATTTGGTGGATTTTGCTTACCAAAAAATCCAGCCTAACGAACGTGGACATTATCCTATTGCGCCATTAGGTGTAGAATTGGGACTATGGCAAGGAAGTTACTTAAATAATCCTGAACAACTTTGGCTGCGCTGGTGGGATTTACATGGTAATTTGTTATTGGTAGGTCAAGAAGAAGCCCAATTACAAAAATTAAGGGCTGAACAGCAACAACAAAGGGCTGAACAGCAACAACAAAGGGCTGAACAAGCAGAACTCAAAGCTGCACAATTAGCAGCACGTTTACGGGCAATTGGGATAGATCCAAATGATGATTTATAATCATTTTGGGTATTTTCTACCCTATAATACTAACTAATTGCAGAAAACGAACCGCAGAGGCGCACAGGACACAGAGAGAATATGGAAAGGGTAGTTTTGTTAAGAGGGTTACAAGTTAATTGGGTGAGTTTTTTTGCTGATTTCCTGTTAGCTGGTATGGTTTTTGGTCCCCCTCTTGCTCCTTTTCTCGCTGGGTCTGGTGTGTTTTTGCTTCCGGGTATTGCGGATATTATTTACTTTATGGGTAATCATGTCTGTCCCCAGCCTACTATGGGTTTGGAGTTAGCGCCACCTTTTATTATGGCGGTTTGTATGCGCTGTTATGGCACAGTGACAGGTTTATTAATAACTCGGATTTTGTATAGTTTAACTGATGGCAAAGGTGTTTTTTGGTTAAGTCAATATGGTAGAAATGGCGCTGCTTGTGCTACGGTGTTTATGATGGCCTATCCTTTGGAATTAGCAGCTCAGATTTTCGGTTTATGGGATTTTAATAATTATATTGTTACTCCTTTCGGTTTGATTACGGGTTTGGCTTGGGGTTTATTTACTATGCCAATACTGCATTTCCGTCAGCTATTATCTAGGGTTTCCTAGTTTAATAAGCTACAAAATCATCTATATTAATCTCCGTTTAATTACAGACCCGGATAGTCTGGACACCAATAAAATGCAGCTTAATTTTAACAATCTTAATCAAATTTGGTCTTATGTATTAACGGAAACACTTAAACGCTTGGGTTTAGAATGCGCTATAATCTGTCCTGGCTCTCGTTCTACACCTTTAACAGTGGCTTTTGCTCAACAAATACCGCATATTCAAGCTGTGCCGATTTTAGATGAACGTTCGGCGGCTTTTTTTGCATTGGGACGAGCAAAAGCGATAGGGAAACCTGTAGTATTAGTTTGTACTTCGGGAACTGCGGGCGCAAATTTTTATCCAGCGGTAATTGAAGCGAAGGAAAGTCGTGTTCCTTTATTGATATTAACCACTGATAGACCCGCAGAATTAAGAAATTGTCATTCTGGACAAACTATTGACCAAGTAAAATTATACGGTAATTATCCCAATTGGCAAGGGGAATTAGCTACACCCTCCGCAAATTTAGAAATGTTAGCTTATCTCAGACAAACGGTTATTTACGCTTGGGAACGTTGTCAATTTCCTAATTTTGGTCCAGTACATTTAAATATACCTTTTCGTGACCCGCTTGCTCCCATTTCCGATGGTACTAACTTTACTTTAGATGTGTCAGATTTTTTTTCAGCAGTGGCTTATAGCCCAGTAGCAATTACTAATTATCAGTTACCAGTAATCAAGTGTCAAAAAGGAATTATTATCGCTGGTGTAGCTCAAACACAGCTATCTGAAGAATATTGTAGAGCGATCGCACGATTAAGTCAATCTCTCCAATGGCCTGTTTTAGCTGAAGGACTTTCTCCTGTGAGAAATTATGCAGACTTAAATCCCTATTTAATTTCTACCTATGATATCATCCTCAGAAATGAAAAACTTGCCAAAGAATTAACACCAGAAATGGTAATTCAAATTGGAGAAATGCCTACAAGTAAAGAATTAAGAAATTGGTTAATTAATACTAAATCTGAACGTTTGATCATTGATAATTGTGATCAAAATCTAGATTCTTTACATGGAAAAACCAGACATTTAAGAATATCAGTCACAGAAATTAGCAGCGAATTAGAAATTGAGAAATTAGCAGAAAATGAATATTTACAAAAATGGTGTAAGATAGAGAAACAAGTCCGAAAAAATATTGATGATTATTTGCAAAATCTAGACGAATTAATCGAAAGTAAAGTAGCGTGGTTAATTTCCCAAATTCTGCCACCAGAAACACCTTTATTTATTGCTAATAGTATGCCGGTGCGAGATGTAGAATTTTTCTGGAAACCGAATAATCTAAGAATTAAACCTTATTTTAATCGCGGTGCAAATGGTATTGATGGTACACTTTCCACGGCTTTAGGAATCGCACATCAACAACAAAGTAGTATTTTACTAACAGGAGATTTATCTTTATTACATGATACAAATGGGTTTTTAATTAGCGATAAATTTATCGGACATTTGACGATTATCTTAATTAATAATAATGGTGGGGGAATTTTTGAAATGCTACCCATTGCCAAATTTAATCCACCATTTGAAGAGTTTTTTGCTACTCCCCAAAATATTGATTTTTCCCAATTATGCGCTACTTATAATGTGCAATATCATTTAATTACTGCTTGGGAAGAATTGCAAGATCATTTAAAGCAATTACCAAAAACAGGAATTAGGGTTTTAGAAGTCAAAACAAATAGGAAAAGAGATGTGATCTGGAGAAAAGAAAATTTACAAATGTTTGCTAAAATCAGATAACCGACTTCTTAAAAAATCCAAGTATCCAAGCTACATAGGGCTTGCTGATAGCGTAGCGTGGCGTTAGCCATATAAACCTAAAACCATTTATTACAGCGGTTTCCGCTCTTATGAGGTACATCTTAAGCCCCCTCCCCGCAAGCGGGGAGGGGGTTGGGGGTGGGGTTCTTATACCTCATAACACCGGGAAGTGCTGTAACAAAGGGTTTCGCGGATTTTTACCACAAAAAAGTGCCAGGTTTTGGCTAATGGTGTCTCAAAATGAATTGCATTTTTCTTTGTCGGATTTGGAAAATTGAGGATATCCAGACAGTTAAAACTGTTCCCTGTTCCCTGTTCCCTATTCCCTATTCCCTGTTCCCTTGTCATAACGACAATTTTTCACCCCAACCTACTTAGATTTCATGATTCTGTGCAGCTTTACATGAAATTGGTATAAACTAAAAAATCTTGTACAGCACAATCTGTTAACTAAAATCGAGTTATTATGTCTAAGGTTCTTGTCTCTGATCCAATTGATCAAGTTGGGATTGATATTCTTTCTCAAGTGGCTACAGTTGATATCAAAACTACGTTGAAACCCGATGAACTTAAAGCTATCATTGGTGAGTATGATGCGCTGATGATTCGTTCTGGAACTCGCGTCACTCAAGATATTATAGAGGCTGGAGTCAAATTAAAAATTATTGGCCGCGCTGGGGTGGGAGTGGATAATGTTGATGTCCCCGCAGCTACTCGCAAAGGTATTGTCGTTGTCAATTCTCCAGAGGGTAATACTATTGCGGCCGCAGAACACGCTCTAGCTATGATGTTATCCCTATCTCGTCATATTCCTGATGCTAATGCCTCAGTCAAACGTGGTGAATGGGACCGCAAAAGTTATGTTGGTTCAGAAGTATACAAAAAAACTCTCGGTGTTGTCGGCTTAGGTAAAATAGGTTCTCATGTTGCTTCCGTAGCTAAAGCCATGGGAATGAAACTTTTAGCCTATGATCCATTTATCTCTACAGAAAGAGCCGAACAACTTGGTTGTCAACTAGTGGAGTTAAATTTGCTCTTCCAGCAAGCTGATTATATCACCTTGCACATTCCTAAAACCTCAGAAACCGCTAATTTAATCAACGCCAAAACTTTGGCTTTAATGAAACCCACCACCAGAATTATTAATTGCGCCCGTGGTGGTATTATAGACGAAGCGGCTTTGGCTGTGGCTATTAAAGAGGGTACAATTGCTGGCGCTGCTTTAGATGTGTTTGATTCTGAACCCTTGGGTGAATCTGATTTGCTAGGTTTGGGTAAAAATATCATTCTTACTCCTCACCTCGGTGCTTCTACGGCTGAAGCCCAGGTAAACGTGGCTATAGACGTGGCTGAACAAATTAGGGATGTGTTATTAGGACTACCAGCCCGTTCCGCTGTGAATATTCCCGGACTCGGTCCTGATGTCCTCGAAGAGTTTAAACCCTATATGGAATTAGCGGAAACTTTGGGAAATTTAGTTGGTCAACTCACAGGTGGCAGAGTAGAGACACTTAATGTTACCCTACAAGGGGACTTGGCAACTAATAAAAGTCAGCCTCTCATTATAGCCGCTCTCAAAGGACTACTTTACCAAGCCCTCCGCGAACGGGTAAATTATGTTAACGCTAACATAGAAGCAAAAGAAAGAGGTATTCGCGTAATTGAAACTAGGGATGCTTCAGCACGTGACTATGCAGGTTCATTGCACTTACAAGCTACAGGTACTTTAGGTACACATTCTGTAACTGGTGCTTTATTGGGTGATAAGGAAATTCACTTAACTGACATTGACGGATTTCCTATTAATGTCCCCCCCAGTAAATATATGTTGTTTACTCTCCACCGTGATGTACCAGGTATCATTGGTAAACTCGGTTCTCTCCTGGGCAGTTTTAATGTCAATATTGCTAGTATGCAGGTCGGTAGAAAAATCGTTCGTGGTGATGCTGTGATGGCTTTGAGCATTGATGATCCTCTACCTGAAGGCATTTTAGAGGAAATTAAGAAAGTATCGGGCATTAGGGACGCTTATACAGTGACACTTTAATCCTAGACTGTGATTTTTTTTGATTTATGAGATGAGGATGATTAAGTAATTTGATAATTAGAATATCATTTTAATTATCTAACAATAAGATCCCGACTTCTTTTCAGAGGTCGGGAATTTAAAACTTTCCATGTTCAAAAATAAAATGAGCAATTTAACCGCAGATAAACCCAGCTATGAATCTACTTCAGTGGACTAGAAAATGCTATATTCTGATGGTTTGGTTTGTTTTTGCACCATTACCTATTACTAAGTAAGTGAACGGAAAAAAACCGACATAAGTAACGAAAAGTAAAGTGGCCCAAAACCCCTTCTCTGTTCCCTGTTCCCTGTTCCCTGTTCCCTTATCATAACGACAATTTTTAACGCCAACCTACTTAATCTCAAATTCTATGGCAAATACTTGGTGGGAAATCAATATCATATCTAACCCAGATTTAGAAGATACTATATATTGGCGATTAGAAAACTTTGGCACTCGTGGTACAGCAGTGGAAATTAAAGACCATAACTTATTGGTTAAGGCTTATTTGCCCAGTTTTCAAGCAGAATTACCAGATTTGCAAGAATTATCATCATCCTTGGGTGAAGATGCTATATCCGTAGGATTCCCCCCTCCTGTGCTAAATTGGCACTTAATTGATGAAGAAGACTGGTCCAGTAGTTGGAAACAACATTGGCAACCCGAGGAAATAGGCGATCGCTTCTTGATTAATCCCGCTTGGCTACCTTTACCCACTACTACAAACCGCTTAATCATACTCCTTGATCCAGGTGTAGCATTTGGTACGGGTAATCACGCTACTACTCAATTATGTTTAGAATCCCTAGAAATGCACTTTTCTAACATAACAGAGAACCAAAAACCTTCAACTATTGCCGATATTGGTTGTGGTTCAGGTATTCTAGGTGTTGGGGCAATATTATTAGGTGCTACTAAGGTCTATGCCGTTGATAATGATCCCTTAGCAGTAAAATCTACTTTTAGTAATTGCACTCTGAATCATATCCCTCCAGATTGTTTAATTCCCCTAGAAGGTAGTGTAAACACGGTCAGGAAAACAATTGATCAACCAGTAGATGGTATTGTTTGCAACATTTTAGCCGATGTCATTATTCAATTACTCCCAGAAATGACCGCAATTACTAAATCTAGCACTTGGGGTATATTTAGTGGTATTTTAATAGGACAATCAAAAGCTGTTGCTAATGCTTTAGAACAAAATGGTTGGATTGTGACTAATATTCACGAGAAAAAAGAATGGTGTTGTTTAAATGCCCGTCGTTCTTAATTTTTTGCAGGTACAAGCAATGAATAACCCACTACAAACATATAATCCTAATGATATTGCTCAAGAAAATGGTAACTTTCTCGGTTTACCATTTAACTATGAATCAGCTAAATTAATTATTTTTTCTGTTCCCTGGGAAGTCACTGTTTCCTATCATCAAGGTACAGCACAAGGACCACAAAGAATTGCCGACGCTTCTTTACAAATAGACTTATTTGATTTTGATCATCCTCAAGGTTGGCAACAAGGCATCTTTCTGGAAAGACATACCGCAGAAATGTTAGAAAGAAATGAATACTATCGTGGCCAAGCAGCAACAATTATCAAAAGCCTAGCACAAGGTCTAAAAATATCCCATTCTCAAAATTTAAAAGATACTCTTGTTACTGTTAATCATGGTTGTCAACAAATTAATGAATGGTTATTTAAAGAATGTCAAAAAGCTTTAAATTTAGGTAAAAAAATCGCTGTTATTGGTGGTGATCATAGCGTTCCTTTGGGGTATTTTCAAGCCTTAGCTACTCAATATGATGACTGGGGAATTTTACATATTGATGCTCATGCGGATTTAAGAAATGCCTATGAAGGTTTTGAATTTTCCCATGCTTCCATTATGTTTAATGCCATGAAAATACCGCAAATTTCCAAGTTAGTCCAAGTGGGTTTACGGGATATTTGTGATGATGAAGTAGAGATGATTAATCAATCAAATCAGCGCATTATTGCTTACTATGATCCAGTAATTAAACAACAATTATACTCTGGTAAAAATTGGCTAGATTTATGTCGAGAAATTATCAGTCATTTACCAGAAAAAGTTTATATTAGTTTTGATGTTGATGGTTTAGATCCCAAACTTTGCCCCCATACTGGTACTCCCGTTCCCGGAGGACTGGAATTAGAACAAGTTTATTGTTTATTCCGAGAAGTAGTCAATACTGGTAGGGAAATTATTGGTTTTGATGTTTGCGAAGTTGGTAATGCCGAATGGGATGGTAATATTGGTGCGCGAATAGTCTATAAATTAGCGAATTTTTTAGATTTGTCACAGATGAAAGTTAAAAATTAATAGTCATCATTTGGCATTTTGGCATTTGCGGACGGGACTAATTCCGTCCTTTATTTTTGGCTATGGAAATGGTTTATTATCAGATTTTAGGATATTTGTACACATACCATAGGAAGATGCTAGAAATGGATTAAACGGGTTAAATTAATTCGGGATGTTGTTATGCACTGGATTTAAGTCAAGGTTTGGTTCTCAACCAGACCTTTTTTATTGCTCATTTTTTCTTGGGTTGGTGATTTCAGAGAAAACTATTTGACAATTTGTGGTAATTTATGTATTACTGATTCCCGGCAATCCTGATTATGTCTAGTTTTTTTTCGGAGATGTCTATTGATTATAGCGTTTCCTAATCCAAGTCCGGTACAGATATTAATAATAAAAATCTTGTGGTGGGGGCATCTTGCCCGCACAAGGTGTACTCACTCAAGCCGAACTTGCTTTATTAATAATAAAAATCTTGTAAAAATCTTGTGGTGCGGGCATCTTGCCCGCCAAAAGTGTACCCCACCCGGATGAAATTCGCTGTATGTGCGGTTATCTGCATTTAATTCTGACTTCTTTTATCTCACTTGAATCTACAATTATGAAAATTATCCAGAGTCTTCATACTGCTATTCTCATAACTGATTTAGACCGTTCTGAGTATTTTTATACTCATATATTAGGACTTAAAAAAGTAGAACGTCCTTTAAAATATCCGGGTATCTGGTATCAAATTGGTAACTATCAACTGCATCTGATTGTTACGCCTACTGTACCCACCGATAAGCAACAAGAAAAATGGGGACAAAATCCTCATATCGCTTTTGCTGTCATGGATTTAGAAATAATTAAAAGCGAATTAACAGCTAAAAATTATCCGTTTCAAGCTAGTGCTTCTGGCCGACCAGCGATTTTTATTCAAGATCCAGATCAAAATATAATTGAACTTAGTCAGGCATTTGCTGATAAAATCTGAACGGTACTAATATTAAGTATCGCCAAAAGTCAGTCGTCGTGGGGTGCGGAGGTAAATATGCAGTATCAGACCACTATTGAACCAACATCTGTACAAAAGCAGTTCCCTCTGACTACTGTAGGAGCGCTGGTTGTCAATTCTCTCGGACAGGTGTTAATTGTTAAATCTACGAAGTGGCGAGGTGCTTGGGGTGTACCAGGGGGAAAAGTAGATTGGGGTGAAACTCTAGAATCTGCACTTCTGAGGGAGTTTCAGGAAGAAGTCGGGTTAGACTTAACTAATGTGCGTTTTGCGTTGCTACAAGAAGCAGTGCTGGACTCAGAATTTGTGCGACCTGCCCATTTTATTATGATCAACTATTACGCATTTTCACTGGGAGATACGATTACACCTAATCAAGAAATTGAGGAATGGGCTTGGGTGACTCCCGCACAAGCAAAGGAATATCCTCTCAATAGTTATACTCAAGTGTTAATTGAGGATTTTGTAGAAAATAACATTGGTAATTTATATAGGAATTAGGTCTAACAATAATGCTGAAAAAAGCGCTGGTGACTGGATCATCATCGGGAATTGGTAAGGCTATCGCTCTCGATTTAGCTGCTAAAGGATTTGATGTAGCATTTCATTATCATAAGAGTGTGGAAGCCTGTAATCAAGCCCGTCAGGAGGCTGCTAAGTACGGCGTTAAAACTGTTACTTTACAAGCGGATCTAAGAAATCCTGAACAAGCGGAGTTTTTAGTCAAAAGTGCTGCTGAGGAATTGGGAGGTCTATCTGTTGTTGTCAATAATGTGGGTAACTACTTAGACAGACCAACGAGCCAATTATCAGTAGAAGAATGGCATGAAATTATTAACTCTAATCTCCATGCTACATTTTATGTCACTAAAGCTGCACTACCTTACCTGAAAGCTGCTAACGGGGGACGTATCGTCAATTTTGGTTGTGCTAGTGCGCAAAATCTCCTCGCGCGTTGTACTAACACACCTTACTTAATTGCTAAAACTGGCATTATCATCTACTCAAAATCTTTAGCAAAGGAACTAATTACAGATAAAATTACTGTTAATGTTGTCTCCCCAGGAATAGCAGAAAATTCCTTTGATTTGCAGGAATCTCTACCTGAACTACCTACTAAGCGACCTGCAACTTTACAAGAACTGGCTCATGCAGCCTGGTTTTTTATTAGCCCAGAATCTGATTATATCACAGGGCAGGTATTAGAAGTTTCCGGTGGATGGAGGTTGTAATCAGGTGTGGTGATGATTTGGTTATTTTTGCTCAATGCTTGTGAACAGCTAATAAAAAACTATTGTCTATCAAAAAAAGGATTGGAAATATGTTGAAGATTGAAGACATTTATGAAATATATGAAAAATATCATGATGCTCTGCAAGTAAAAGTAGAAGAATTTACAATTGGTGAGAAAAAATTTAATTTTAATTCCGAATCAGCAATTTTAGGAGTGATTAATCTTTCTAATGATTCTTGGTACAGAGAAAGCGTATGTTTAAGTTCAGAACAAGCTATTCGCAAGGGATTAGTATTAAAGGCTCAAGGTGCTGATATTATAGATATTGGCGCTGAATCTACTTTAGCAAAAGCAGAAAGAGTTGAGGATATTCGACAAAATTCCCAAATTTTACCAGTGCTAAAATCTCTGAGTCAACAGGGGGTTTTAACTTCCATTGAAACTTATTATCCTCAAGTTGCTAGAGAATGTTTACAAGCTGGCGCTAATGTGATTAATCTAACGGGTGCTTTTGATAGTGAGAAAATTTATCAAGCTGTATCTGAATTTGACGCTGGGGTGATTATCTGTTATGTTCAAGGTAAAAATGTCAGAGAAGTTGGTGATTTTGATTTTGGTGATGATCCAACAAAATTAATGTATGAATATTTTGCTAATGAAATAGAAATAGCAGCTAAATATGGGGTGAGAAAAATCTTTGTTGATGCTGGTTTGGGGTTTTATTATAAAAATCTCCAGGATAGTTCTTTGCGAATTCGTTATCAAATGAAAACTTTTTTGACTACTTTTAGACTGAGAAAATTAGGTTTTCCTGTCTGTCATGCTCTCCCTCACGCTTTTGAATATTTTGGGGAAGAAGTAAGAAGTGCAGAATCATTTTTTGCGGTTTTAGCAGCATTAGGAAAAACAGATTTATTCAGAACTCATGAAGTTCCTAAAGTTAAAGCAGTGTTAGATACAATGCATTCGTTTTAAGTATCTAAGTATTGGGGAATTTGGGATATTATTGGGATATAATAATGACTTCAAAACCGGAATCTGAATCTTTTTTAGAAACTTGGATAATTGGTAAGGAATTCAGGTTTGAAGCTGCTCACCAATTACCGAATCATGATGGTAAATGTGCTAGATTACATGGTCATTCTTGGCGCGGTGTGGTCTATGTTACAGGGGATAAACTGATAAATTCAGGTGTTAAACAGGGGATGATTATGGATTATGGTGATATATCAAAATACATAAAACCCCTCTTGGAAAATTATCTGGATCATTATCATTTAAATGAATCTACGGGTTTAACTAATCCTACCAGTGAAGCGATCGCTAAATGGATTTATGAACAGCTTGAACCCCAAATTCCCGGACTTGTCGCAGTGAGAATTGATGAAACTTGTACCAGTCAATGTATTTACTCCCAGGGAAAAGTTAATTTTTTGGGCTTTTAAATTAACATAAGTAGGTTGTCATTAAAAATTGTCGTTATGACAAGGGAACAGGGAACAGGGAACAGGGAACAGGGAACAGGAAAGAGGGAACAGGGAACAGGAAAGAGGTTTTAGGCAACTTTACTTTTCGTTACTTATGTCGGGTTTTTTCTGTTCACTTACTTAAACAGCTTATAACTTGATAGATAAACTCACATCAGAACAGTCTAATTTTTGCAGAAGTTGTGAAATAGGTTCTCTAGAAACTGGTTCTATCCAATCTGGTGCAATTTCCGCTAATGGAACTAAAACAAAGGCTCTTTGGGTCATGCGAGGATGGGGAATTTGTAAATCTGGTGCTTCTAAAATCAAGTTATCAAATAGTAATACATCTAAATCTAGGGTTCTAGGACCCCAATGTTCTTGACGAACTCGACCAAATTCTTGCTCAATATTCAGCAGAGTTTCTAGCAATTTATAGGGACCGAGTTGCACTTCTAAAATAGCTGCACCGTTTAAATAATCTGGTTGTGATGGTCCGCCTACGGGAGCGGTTCTGTACCAACTAGATTTGGCTTTGATGGTAATACCCGGAGTTTTTTCCAGGCTGTTAATTGCACCTTCTAAAATAGCTAAAGATTCTCCTATATTACTACCAAGAGCGATCGCACTTAATGAAGGTTTTATCGTTGTTTTCAGGTCAGATTTATCAATCATAAATTTGTAGATGTCAGGAAATTATTAATATAATATCAGATATTTTCACAAAATTGCTTGATCTAAAAAGCTGAATTTAGAGTATCATATAACTGATAACTACTAATTTAACTAACCAGGTTCATCAGCACCAAGGAATTTACTATTATGTCTACAATCTCCAACGGCTTTGAAAAAGTATATGTCCATCCTAGTCAATTTCCCAACAAAATTTATCAAGATTATTTAGATTGCTTTTCTGTAGGTAAAATCAATCATAAATTTCATTATGACACTGTTAAACAAAGTCAGAAATGGTTAAAAATTCATGAATATTATTCTCCAGCTAGAACCAATGATGATTGTGTTAATGCGTATGCAGTATGTTTTCAAAAAACTGCGGAATTTCTGGACATTAATACCAATATCCAAGTAATTGGATTAGGTTGTGGCGGTGGTGCAAAAGATCATCTTTTAGTATCTTATCTCTTGAATACAGAAAGAGAAATCATTTATTATCCTATTGATGTCAGTTTATCTCTTGCTTTAATTTCTGGACAAAAAATTAGGGAATCTTATCCTCAAATCTCTATACAGCCAATTGTTTGCGATTTACCTTGTGCTGATGATTTAATACTTCATATTCATGATCAAAGACAAAGAAAAATTATCACATTTTTTGGTATGATTCCTAATTTTTATCCTGATGAAATTTTGCCTATTTTAAGTAATTTTCTGCAACCAGGAGATATTTTACTCATGAGTGCAAACTTAGCACCGGGAGACGATTATCTAACAGGAATTAACAAGATTTTGCCACAATATGATAATGAATTAACCAAAGATTGGTTAATGACGGTGTTAGTTGACGCCGGGATAAATCCAGATCACGGGACTATTAAATTCTCCCTAAAAGATGATCCAAACCATCAAGAATTAACAAGAATTAATGCTCAGTTTGAAGTAGAAACTAATATAGATTTGAAATTAGATGATCAAATCATTCACTGGAAAAATGGTGATCAAATTCAATTATTTTTCTCCTATCGTTATACAACTGCTAAACTGCAAAAAATTCTCAAACAATATGATATTATCATCCTAAATTATTGGGAAGGTGCAAATCAAGAAGAGGGAGTTTATTTTTGTCAAAAGATATAAAACAAAAACATCCGTGAGAAATTGGACATTGCTGAATTGAGGTATGAAAATCAAATATTCTAGTTCTTAAACTCTTACTCTCTGCGTCCTTTGCGCCTCTGCGTGAGAAAAAATCATACCTTCATTCAGCAACTCCAAAAAATATTACTTCACAAATTTGATTTGCTTCTAGTCAATTCAATGCGAATATTACCATCAAAATCAGGAATTGGTGCAGCAGGTTTAATGAGGGTAACTTGTACTTGGGTAGTCAGACTACTTTCTTCAAGAATAGCATCAGCGATCGCACCTGCCAACCTTTCCAATAAATCAAATTTAGATGTTTTCAGCAAGTTTTGGACTAAACTAATAACACTACGATAATCTACTGTATCTTTAATAGCATCAGTTTTTGCAGCTTGAGCCAGATCTACCCATAACTTCAAATCCACCTCAAACCATTGTCCTAATACCTTTTCTTCCGGTAAATACCCAACATAGCCATAACCACGAATCCCCGTCAAATGAATACAGTCCATAAAACCCTGATTATAAATCATTACCTGACCATTTTAGATTTTAAATTGAATAACTCAGACAAAATTTAAAATTAAATTCACATAAATTCTTAATTTATTGAACAATGATTTTATTCGCCATAACAGCAGTTAAAATAGAGCAATTGTGAAATTATAAAAGATAAATGTTTTGGGCTGATAAAATTGCTGCTGACGCAGTAGGTGAACAAGTAGTTAATGATTCCAAGACTCCTTCTGGACGAGTTCATGTCGGATCTTTGCGCGGTGTGGTTATCCATGACGTTATTTACCGTGCTTTGAAACACGCAGGAAAGCCTGTAAAATTCTTATATGGTGTGGATGACTACGACGCATTAGATACCGTTCCCAAATATTTAGACAAGGAAAAATTCCAACCTTATTTGGGTTTTCCTTTGTGTAATGTTCCTTCTCCTGGTGACGGTGCGGAAGATTATGCTAAGTATTTTATTGGTGAATTTTTTGAAATTTTTGAGTATCTAGGAATTAAACCAGAAACGTATTTTTTACGTGATTTATATCGTTTGGGAAAACTTAATTCCCATATTGATATTTTCCTCAAAAATGCTCATTTGGTGCGGGAAGCTTATAAGGAAGTAAGTAAAGCTGAACGTGCAAATAATTGGTATCCTTTTCAAGTTATTTGTGAAAATTGTGGCAAAATTGCTACTACTGTCACTACAGATTATAACGGTTCAGAAGTATTTTACACTTGTCAACCCGATGGTGTTGATTATGTAAAAGGTTGTGGACATTCCGGGTGGGTTTCTCCTTTTAATGGTCATGGTAAATTACCTTGGAAAGTTGAATGGGTAGCTAAATGGGATATATTGGGTGTAACTATTGAAATGGCCGGGAAGGATCATTCTCAAAAAGGTGGTTCTCGTGATGTTGCTAATGCTATTAGTCGCAAGGTTTTACAAAAACAACCTCCTTTCCATTCTCCCTATGAATTTATTCTTGTGAATGGGACAAAAATGAGTTCTTCTAAGGGTGTGGGTTCTAGTGCTAGGGAAATTGCTGATTTATTACCTGCTGAATTATTGCGATTTTTGATGTTAAGAACTCAACCGAAAACAGTAATTAATTTTGCACCAAATTATGAAACTACTACTCGGTTATTTAGAGATTACGATACTTTAATTAATAAGTATTCTCATGCTCCTGAATTAACAGAGGAATTAATGTCTTTATTTTACGCCCAATTAGGGGATGAAATTAAAACTTTCCAACCCTTTGATTTTAGTACATTAATTTCTCTGTTGCAAGTTCCCCGTTTAAATATTCAGGAAGAAGTTGTACAACGCAGTTTACAGCCTTTAAATGAGTATGATCAACAAATTATTGATCAAAGAATTGCTGCGGCTAAAAAGTGGTTACAAGATTATGCTGACGAGGAAGACAAGTTAGTTCTCTATTTGGAACAAGTTCCCGAAAAAGCTCATGATTTAAATTCGGAACAAGTTGCTTATTTGCAAAAATTGATGGAGAATTTGCAGGATATTGGTAACTGGGAAGCTGAGGAATTACAAACTATAATTTTCTCGACTACTAAGGAGTTAGGGGTTCAACAACCAATGGCTTTTAAGGCTTTGTATCTATCTTTCTTGAATAAAGAAAAAGGTCCAAAGGCTGGTGGTTTGTTGTCTTATTTGGAGAAGTCTTTTGTGATTTCTCGGTTGCAGGATGTGGTTAATTTGAATCAGTCAAAAGCCGAAGTTTAATTACTTACAGCGGT
>NZ_KE384705.1:84864-132957 GCF_000426925.1 Dolichospermum circinale AWQC310F
TTCGCTCTTATGAAGTACATCTTAAGCCCCCTCCTCGCTTGCGGGGAGGGGGTTGGGGGTGGGGTTATTGTACCTCATAACATCGGGAAGTGCTGTAAATACTTGTTCCCTGTCTCTGACAGGGAATACAGTTAATGAGGCTCTGCCTCATATTAATGTTAGCATAAGGCAGATCCCTTTGATTGCATTCCCAGGTAGAACCTGGGAACGAGGAAAGATTGCAAGATGTTGTGACTTTGAATGCAGGTAAGGAAAAGACGGAAGTTTCTTAATTGCTTTTTTGATGGTGCGTTAGCGACAACGTAACGCACCATCAAACTGTATTCTCAGTTAGAAAATTGGAACTACGAAACTAGAAGCTAGTCTCTTCCCATGTTTGGATCAGAAAAATAGGCATACTTCCAGCTAAATTAACGGCTAGTTCAGCATGACGAGGAGCAGGTTTAGCATCATTCATACTCCTACCGTGAGCATCACTCAACCTATTTCTGAGTGTTCCTAACCCTTCTACAATTGTCTGACATCCTCCAAAAATTCGCTTTAATGTTTCTTCTGTATGTTGACTTGGAGCAAGAGTAAGTTCATTAGCAGTTAGACGATAGAGACTGGGTAAATCTGCGCCAGACTCGTATCTCACTCCATTCTTTTCTAGGATATATTTACAGACGCTTTCTAGCAAAGTTCTTGCCATAGTGATTGCACCATCTATATCCGTTGATTTTCGTTCTAATGCTTTCTGCCATGCTTCTTGAATATGTTCTGAGTCAACCATCGTTAATCTTTCTAATATACCGCTATTTGTGGATGCAATTACTTCAGTTTCTAGTAAGGTTAGAAGAGGATTAAATTCTCTCTGAAGATACATTCTTCGTTCTTGATAAGCTCCTGAATAACTTTTACCAAGATTGGAAGCAACAAAATCCCAAAACTCTTTTAAATCTCTACATTTTTTTACGCATTCAGGCATTTGATTATTGATACGTGGAATTTGCAACAAGTTTAACCGTAATTTTTTATATTCCTCATTGTCTCCTTCATCAAAATTGCCAGTAGCACGAGATACAAGAATTTGTTTGAATCGTTCGACTTGGTTGAAAAGTTCATTTACCGAGTTAGGCATTGTGGCTCTTTTTTAACTAATGTTTGTAGTAAATAAATAATAGTGTTAAGGTGCGTCAGATATCAAAAATCTATTTAGGGCTGGCAGGGAAGATTTGGAGAAATCTGTAAATGATATATAAGTATCATGGCAAAGACTATACTTCCCAATCTTCAAGTTGTAAATTTTCAACCCTTTGAAATTCTCTAGTGTTATGAGTTACTAAAATAAGATTATTAGCTAATGCAATGGCAGCAATTTGAAAATCATAAGCACCGATAGGAGTACCTAACTTTGATAATTGAGAACGAATTTCACCATAAATTCTAGCTGCTTTTCCATCAAAAGGTAAACTGATATATTGAGAGAAAAATAACTCATATAAAGCTAAATTTTGCTCCTTTTTTACGCTACGACAAGCCCCATAGTATAATTCTCCCTTGACAACATCACACAAACAAATATTTTCACGATGAGTAATTTTAAATTTATTAATTACATTTTCACTACGTCCTGTTAAATATTGAATGCAGGTGTTAGTATCTAATAAGTAAATCATCATTCAATATCCCAAATTCTTTGATCGCAATCAACTAAATTTTCTCTAACTAAAACCTCACCTTCCCACTTTCCAGCAGTTTTATCAAAAAAATCCGCAGGATATCCTAATTCTTGTGGTGTTGGTATGTTCTCTTCAAAAGCATCAGTAATAATAATAATTAATTCTTGATTAGCTAATTGTTGGGGAAGTTGTAACAATAATTTACCTTGTGCATCAACTTTTGATTTAAGTTTTATTTGCATATAATTAACTCCTTAGTATCTTGGATTATTATACTACTAATTGTTTGAAAAGTATTTTTTAATTATTCATGGCTTTTAATACTCTTTCAATTTGCTTGGGTACGTCAATTTGTTTGGGAGTCCAATATTCAATATATCCTGTTTTAACAGATGTTACTTTTGTTCTAAATCAATAATCAAAACTTTTCCTAAATTCGGTTTTCATTGTTCTTGGTTTAAAATTGCAAAAATTGTTTCTCTATCTGTTAATTCTGTTTGATACTCAACTATACCGGGAATAATTTGAGAAAAACTTCCACTGGGGAAAAATTCAATACCTTGTTCTAAAAAATATTGTCCTAACAGCAATCCCATTAAAGATGCAATTGCTTCATGGGTTTACTGATAGTCACGATTTCTAAAACTCCCTCACAATAAAATAAACGCACTCCTGGTACATTTGCAAAGGCTTTTTGAATTGCTTGAAAACTTTCCCAAGTTATTCCAGGACGGTAGAAATGTTGTTCTTCTTCTACTAAATTGAGAGAATTTTCTAAAGTTTGAGTCATGATATCTCTCACTTTCCTTAGTTATGAGGTTGATGTTATTAACAGATTATTAAAAGAGGTAAATTTTTCAGGTGCGTCAGAGATCAAAAGGCGATTTATGGCTGGCTGAGTTATCGAATCTGACGCGCCCTACTTTTGGTGTTGGTAATTTCACCGTTTAGCTAATTCTGGTGTTTTTCCCTTTAATCCTATCATCAATTTGAGAGCAAATATTCTGATCATCGGGACTTTTTGCATCATCCATAATCCCATTCTTCTTAATATGACTAATGGTAGGAAATTATTAGAAAAAACTCGATCTAATAAATCGGTGAAACCCAATATTGCGAGGTTTTCTTTTTTTCTCCAGCGTTCATATTGCTTGAGTATGGAAATATTACCAATATCTTGACGATTTTGCTGTGCTGTTTGGATGATTTCGGCTAATGCTGCTGCGTCACGAATACCTAAATTTAAACCTTGTCCTCCCACAGGATGACAATTATGGGCGGCATCGCCAATTAATGCTAATCTAGGGAGAACATAGCGATCGCTCTGCATTAATTGTACTTGAAAAATAAATCTGTCCCCCAATAATTCTAATTTACCCATTTGCTCACCATAGCGTTTAGTCAGTTCCGCTAAAAATTCCTGATCATTTAAAGCGCATAAGGCTTTTGCTTCTGCATGGGGCGCTGTCCAAACAATGCGACAACGGTTTTCTGGTAAGGGTAAAATTGCAAAGGGTCCACTAGACCAAAATTTCTCGTAAGCAGTGTTATTGTGGGGTTTTTCGGGCTTGACAAAAGCTACAATACATGATTGCCAATATTTCCAACCTTTAGTTTTAATTCCCGCAGCTTCACGAATGGGAGATCTTGCACCATCAGCAGCCACTAATAATTTACTACGAATCGTTTTGGTGGTCTCGTTAATTTTGATGTTAATCTTAATTGTATCTAACTGATTTTCTGTACTTACGACTTCTGCTGGACAAAGATAAGTTACATTTGCACAATTTCCCACAAATTCCTGTAATGGTGCTAATAGTGCGTAATGTTCTGCTACATAACCTAACTCTGGTGTACCTAAGTCCGTAGTTTGGAAGTTAACTACATGAGGATAATCAGCATCAGAAAGACGAACTTGGTTATATTTAGCGATATTGGGGAGAATTTTATCCCATAAACCAATGCCTTGGAAAATTTTTGCTGACAACATATGTACAGCATAGGCCTGTCCTTTCGCTACAGCGGCTGATGTCATTCTAGCTTCAATCAGCAGGATATTTAAACCAGAATCTTTTAAAGCGGAAGCCAGGGTTAAACCAACAATTCCGCCACCGACTATGACTAAATCATAATCATATCCCCAATGGTTTTCTGTGGGGGAGTGGGGAGAGGAAAGGGTAGGAGTCAGAAGGGTGGGAGACATTGTGAAGATAAATTACAATAGTTTTAATTATTATTGTGACGCGATTACGATTGATAATCAAGGCAACGGCACAAAATACGGTACAAAATACTAGGTCATACTTAAAACCATCAAATTATCAGCAATTTCCAAATTACTGGTAACGCTTTGCACGTCATCTAGTCCTTCTAAGGTATCAATTAATTTAAAAAGCGATCGCGCTTGTTCAATATTTGTTACTTCAACTTTATTACCAGGAATCTGGCGTATTTCTACATCAACTACTTTAAACCCTTTTGCTTTCAAGACTTGGCTGAGTTTCTCTAAATTTGTTACTTGAGTAAATACCTCAGATGTTTGGTCTGCAATCATTTCATAAGACTCAGCATTTCCCTCTAAGGAAGCTTCTAAAAGCTGTTCTTCATTAATTACATTCTCAAGCACACAAACACCCTTTTGGGAAAACATCCAACTGACACAACCGGTTTCTCCCAAATTTCCGCCATTTTTACTAAAGGACACCCGTAAATCAGCAGCAGTACGGTTGCGGTTATCTGTGAGGGCTTCAATCAAAATTGCGACACCACCTGGACCATAACCTTCATAACGAATTTCTTCTAAACGGTCGTGATAGCGAGGATCTCCGTAGGAATCACCAGCAAAAGTACCTGCACCTTTAGCGATCGCCCTATCAATGTTATCATTAGGAATACCCGCCGCCTTGGCTTTATCAATAGCGGTCCGTAGTTGAAAATTCCCCGCTGGGTCTGGTACACCATTTCTAGCTGCGACAATTATCGCGCGAGATAGCTGGGTAAAGATATGTCCCCTTTTTGCGTCTACTACTGCTTTTTGACGTTTAATATTAGCCCATTTACTATGTCCTGCCATAATTCCCAAAATTATGAGTACGCTATTTAAAAATAGGATGAAATTATATAATTATTGCTGAAATTGACTTAATAACCAAGCACAAACTTGACTATGATCCATTTGTCGAGTTTTTCTTAATGCTTCATTAAGTAAAGAAATCTGTAATCCTGGTAATACTTGAGATTCATTAATTCTTCTACTTTCGCCATTTTCGATGATAAAAGGGATAATCTGGAGATTTTGGACATCAAGTACCCAATATTCGGGTATACCCATATTTTCATACATGAGACGTTTTTCCCCTTGATCATCAGCTAAGGAACTATTAGCAACTTCAATGACTAAATCTGGTACAGGATAAACATCTAAGTTGATAATAGCAGTTCCATAGGGAATAGCATTTGCTTTTTCAGCAATATAATAAGAAACATCTGGTTGTACTTCTTGAAATCCTATTTTTCTGTATGTACAATTATCTTTGCTATTAAATTTAATTCCCTTAATTGTTGCAAATAGGTTAACAGCAAAAATAATTATACTATGGTAACAAGCATGATCATTTCCAATTGGTGATATTTCTATCCTCATTTTCCCATGATGATAATAACTTTTGGCTTTTTTATCAGCAAAATTTTCAATTACTTGAATATATTCATCCCAAGTTGCTGTTATCCAATTGTTAGTTAGTAATTGCGTTGGTATTTCAGTGATGATCATTTTTTGCTACTCCTGAATATTTCACTGATATTACATCATCATAGAAGTTGTAGATGCAGATTTTACTGTTATTGCTATTTATAACCTAGATGCAGACAAAGCAGCACCAATTAACCCGACTTGTTGGTTGAGTATTATAAATACGGGTATTTCACTCAAAATAGACCCCATTCTTCCTTTGTGGGTGAAATTGTTCAAGAAACTGCCATCCTGTATTAAAGGTAGGATTTTAGGGGCGATACCACCAGCAATGTATAATCCTCCATAAGGTAGTAGTTTCAGGGCTAGATTTCCCGCTTCAGCGCCGTAAGCCTCTATAAATAATTGCATAGTTTGTTCCGAAAGGCGATCGCTTTTTTCTAAAGCAGCATTCCCAATTAACGCACCAGGGTCAACAGTTTTTTCTGACTTTCCTGCTTCTTGTTCCCAAATTCTGACTGCGTTCCCAATTGTTGGAGACTCAGTAGCTATTTTTCTATCTCGTAAAAATTGATAAATAGAAATAATTCCCAAACCAGAAACAACCCTTTCTACCGACACTCGTTGAATATCATATTTAGTCAAAATATATTTCAACAATTCAAATTCTAACTGATTGCGGGGGGCGAAATCTGCGTGTCCACCTTCGGAAGGAAAGACTTGATAGCTATTTCCCTGTTTAATCAAAAATCCCTGTCCTAACCCCGTTCCTGCACCGATTATAGCCATTGGTGCTGCTGATTGGTATTTACCAACTTGTAAAGTTAGTAAATCCTGTTTAGTTAAACCAAAAATACCATAACCAACAGCCGCAAAATCATTAATTAGAGAAATTCTTTCAATACCCAGTTCTTTGCTTAAACGTTCTGTATCCAGAAACCATGATAAATTAGTCAACTGAGCAGTATTTTCTACCACAGGTCCAGCGATGGCAAAACAGGCTTTGTCTGGTGTGCTAGAGTTAGCTGTAGTTAAAAACTTTTGGACTATGGGGACTAAATCAGGAAAATCCCCACTGGGAAAACTCTCCTCATACAGAGTTTTTAGCCCTACCGCATCTGAGGATTGTACCAGACGCAAAATAGTTTTTGTTCCACCGATGTCTCCTGCCAGTAGCAAACTCATAAAAATTATCAGCTAATAAATTACCTGTGCTTAATTGTCCCTTGGGATTTGAGAAAAATCCCCTTATGATCAAAATATTCACACAAATCGCACCAATTCCTCAGTTTTAGTTAAATGGGAAGTATCCCCCTTTAGTTCTAGCAACCATTGGGAATCTTGACGCACCACCTTTACCAAGGAACAGAGAGAAGCCTTAACTTCAGTTTTAGCGATATCTCCCACTAACCCCATTGCTGCCCCCAATACAGAAGCACCATGGGCTACTAATAGAATATCATGGGGAAAAAATTCAGTAGATAGACATCTGGCAGTTTGGGCTGAACGTTCTCGCACCTTTTCATGGGTTTCGGGGTATTGTGCAGCTATGCGTGATGTATAACTGGGGTCAATTCTGGGAAATAATTTGACTAAGGTTGGAGTTGAGAGTTTTTCCGGTTCTTCGGTCATCCATGCTGGATTTAGCCATTCACTCAAACCTATTTCTAGTTTAATCGCCAAATCCAAAACTTCAGCGATCGCATGAGCAGTTTGTATGGTTCGCAAAAACGGAGAAGCGAAAATGTGAGCGATTTTTTTCCCTTTCAGTCGTTTTGCTAATTGCTGTGCTTGTATCATACCATCATCGGATAAAGGCGGATCATACCGTCTTTCGGCGGTTAAAAACCAATCTGGATTTACGAAATCAAGACGGTTAGCGTGTCTTGCTATCCAAACTATTTGACTCATGGGAGAAAATGATCTTAAGGAGTATGAATTTTCTGGCTGCGGTTATGATGATACAACAGTTTGCAGTCCCTTAACCAATCTTTCCACACCTGATTTTGCTGTATCTGCTGATAATGCACCATAAGCAACCCGCAAATAACAACCCTGTTCTATACCAAAAGTAGTTCCGGGAATCACGGCTATTTTATATTCTTGAATCAGTCTTTTCACCAATTCCAAATCATTCATTTTGGTATGCACTTTCAAGAAAAAGTAAAATGCGCCATTGGCTGGTGTAATTGTACATAAACTAGTTAAATTATGAAGTTCATTAATTACTATTTCTCTCACTTGGGCAATGGCGTTAATATTATCTTTTAAATAATTATCTTTAGCTTGTAACGCGCCTAATGCTGCATATTGAGAAACCACTGGTGGACAAATTAAAATAGTATCCTGAACCTTTTTTACAGCCATTAATAAATGTTGGGGAATAACCATATAACCAATTCTCCAACTAGCAAAACCATAAGCTTTTGATAAACTAAAAAGAGAAATTGTATATTGATTACTGTTTAAAAATGCCCCAGGAGAAAAATGTTTTACACCATTGTATGTAAAATATTCATAAGCCTCATCACTAATATGATAAATTCCTTTTTCTCGACAAATTTGATTAACTTGAAGTAAAGCCGTTTCTGAATAAACTACACCCGTTGGATTATTAGGAGAAACCGTCACCACAGCACGGGTTTTCTCTGTAATTGCAGCGGCTATAGCTGGGGGAATTAGGCGATAATCTGTATCAGTTGGGACTAATATCGGATGACAACCTGCCATTTTAATCGCCATTTCATGATTAAAATAGTAAGGAGTATTTAAAATAATTTCATCACCAGGAGAAGTAATTGCTAAAATAGCATTTATAAAACCCATATTACTACCGGCAGTCACCACAATAGCATTTTTTTCATTAATATCAATACCATTAAATATTGATAATTTTGCTGCTAACGCTGTTAATAATTCAGGAATACCAACCACAGCCTGATAAAGATGATTTTTCGGGTCAGCAAGGAACTTTGGTAATAGTTCCATAACCGTTGCTGGAGGTTGATAGTGAACCACACCTTGACCCAGGGAAATTGTTCCCGGAGAGTTTTTAATTAATTCTCCAATAACGGGAATAATTGGTGATTGAATTGCATTCATGCGCGATAATTCGTAATTCATAACTGGTAAAAAGACACAACAAATGATGATTGTAAATGATATATAAACCTGATGCAGACGATTTATTTTAATAGAAGATGAACGCAGATAAAAAAGGATGAATAAAGTTGGTGTCAGGGTTTAGCAATAAGCTGTACTGCATTTAATTTGTATTTGTATAATTATAGCGGGCAGGATGCCCGCACCACAAGATTTAGCTATATTAAGATTGTACAATTTCGCTGCGTAACAGCTTACTAAATCCCTATCTGTTTATAATGGAACAATCTCACTCATTTTTTCTAAATCTAATACAGTGGCTAATTGTTCCTCAGTCATTAAACCTTTTTCTAAAACTATTTGTCGTAGAGATTTACCAGTTTCTAAAGATTCTTTGGCTACAGCCGCAGCATTCAAATAACCAATATGGGGATTTAAAGACGTGACCAACGCTAAACTACCTTCAGCATAGACTAAACATCTTTCTTTGTTAGCAGTAATTCCTTGAATACAGTTGGTAGTTAAAGCAGAAATTGTATTACCTAAAATCTCAATACTGTGAATTAAATTATAGGCAATCAAAGGCATCATCACATTTAATTCTAATTGTCCCGCTTGAGCAGCAAAAGCGATCGCATTATCATATCCCATGACCTGAAAACATACCATTGATGTCATTTCTGCCATAACTGGATTATATTTTCCCGGCATAATCGAAGAACCGGGTTGTACTGGAGGAAGTTGGATTTCTTTAAATCCGGTTTTGGGTCCTGAATCCATTAACCGCAAATCGTGGGATATTTTAACTAAATCCTGGGCTAAATTCCGTAAAGCCCCAGAAACATTGACAAAAGCCCCCATACTTTGCATTGCAGCCATTAAATGTGGCGCTGGTTGTAGGGGAAATTCTAATAATTGACTCAAGACATCTACAACTTTTTGACGATATTCCGGGTGGGTATTCATTCCTGTTCCCGCAGCACTTCCTCCTAAACCCAATACCATTAAGTCAGAAGCAGCAATATAAAGCCGGTTTTGGTGTTCTGACAGGATATAAGCCCAAGCCCGGAAATTATCACCTAACCGCACTGGTACAGCGTCTTGCAGGTGGGTTCTCCCAGATTTGATGATATTTTCAAATTCTTCCGCTTTTGCTTCTAATGCCAAAACTGCCTGTTCTAAAGCTGGCTGTAATCTGCGAAAAAGCGCCAATAAACCACCAATACGAATCGCAGTAGGAATAACATCATTAGTGGACTGTCCATAGTTGACATGATCATTGGGGCTAACTAGTTTATAATTACCTTTTTGATCACCCAGAATTTCTAAAGACCGATTTGCGATAACTTCATTAATATTCATGTGGTGTGAAGTTCCCGCACCGGCTTGATAAACATCAACCACAAACTGATCTCGTAATTTCCCTGCTAAAATTTCATCAGTGGTTTGTATGATCGCTTTGCTGATGTTTGCGGGAATACAATTTAATTCTGAGTTGACAATAGCTGTAGCTTTTTTAATATATACGCAAGCATCTATATAAGTTGGTAAAGGTTTAATACCGCTAATGGGGAAATTTTCGATCGCTCTTTGGGTTTGAATACCATAATAAACGTTATTGGCAATTTGGCGATCGCCCATTGAGTCTCTTTCAACGCGAAAATCTGAATTGTTAATCATAAAGCAAGAGGGAATAGGGAATAGGTAACAGGGAACAGGGAACAGGGAACAGGGAACAGGGAATAGGGAATAGGGAATAGGTAACAGGGAATAGAGAACAGGGAACAGGGAATAGGGAATAGGGAATAGGGAACAGGGAATAGGTAACAGGGAATAGGGAATAGGGAACAGGGAATAGGTTACAGGGAATAGGTTACAGGTGCTACGCCACGGGGACAGGTAACAGGAAAGGAAAGGAGGTAGAGTTATTACTCATTACCGATTACCAATTACCAATTACCAATTACCAATTACCAATTACCAATTACCAATTACCCATTACCCATTACCCATTGCACATAATTTTTTATCCTCACATCAATTTTAGCAGCAGCAGTGCTGTATACTTTACTTCCAGTCAACATATCTTGATCCCATCTTGATTTTTTAGGTATTTACTCCCTAGCAATGGTTACTTTGGCTATTGTCAATAATGTTACTGATGGCTGAGGAGTATGTGAAATTGTAGTCAATCAGAAATAATCAATAGTTAACTTCTGTGATAGTACAAATTTCATTATTAATTGATGTCAAACATGACTTAAAGAGATTATTATAATTAATAATTCTTAATTATCCATTGTTAATCGTTCATCATCTATTGTTAATTGTTCATCATCCATTGTCAATTGTTCATCATCCATTGTCAATTGACTTTTGTACGGTACAATTATTTTTTCTAATGTTTCTCTGCCTTGTTCACCAATAAAACTTAGGATAAATACATCAAATACTGATTATGGCGCTCATAGTTCAAAAATACGGTGGTACATCTGTTGGTTCAGTCGAACGTATTCAAGCAGTTGCGACTAGAGTTGAAAAAACTGTCAAAGCTGGAAATTCTGTAGTAGTAGTGGTTTCAGCCATGGGGAAAACTACCGATGGATTAGTTAAACTAGCTAATGATATCTCTAAAACCCCTAATCGTCGGGAAATGGATATGCTACTCTCTACAGGAGAACAAGTTACTATTGCTTTATTGAGTATGGCATTACAGGAAATTGGACAACCAGCAATTTCCATGACTGGCGCTCAAGTAGGCATTGTTACTGAAGCTGAACATTCCCGCGCTCGCATTTTACATATTGAAACAGAACGCTTAATGCGGCAGATTAATGACGGTAAAGTTGTTGTGGTTGCTGGATTTCAAGGGATTAGCAACACAGAACAATTAGAAATTACTACTTTGGGACGTGGTGGTTCTGATACTTCCGCAGTTGCTTTAGCCGCAGCCATTGGCGCAGATTTTTGTGAAATTTATACAGATGTACCAGGTATTTTAACTACAGATCCCCGCATTGTCCCCCAAGCTCAATTATTGACAGAAATCAGCAGTGATGAAATGCTGGAATTGGCAAGTTTAGGGGCGAAAGTATTACATCCCAGGGCTGTGGAAATTGCCCGTAATTATGGCGTTCCTTTGGTGGTACGTTCAAGTTGGACAGATCAACCGGGAACGTGGGTAACAACCCCTCCAAGACGAAATCGGGCGTTAATTAACTTAGAATTAGCTCGCCCTGTAGACGCTATAGAATTTGATATGCAACAGGCTAAGGTGGCTTTATTGCGCGTTCCTGACCAACCTGGGGTAGCAGCCCGGTTATTTGGCGAAATTTCTCAGCAAAATGTGGATGTGGATTTGATTATTCAATCTATTCATGAAGGTAATAGTAATGACATTGCTTTTACAGTAAATACATCAATATTAAAACGAGCAGAAGCGGTATCATCGGCTATAGCTCCGGCATTGAGAAATAATCCCAGTTCCAATGAAGCAGAGGTTTTAGTAGAAAAAGATACTGCAAAAATTAGTATTGTCGGCGCGGGGATGATTGGTAGACCAGGGGTAGCAGCGCAAATGTTTAAAACTTTGGCGGCCGCTGGTGTGAATATTCAGATGATTTCTACCAGTGAGGTCAAGGTGAGTTGTGTAGTTGATGCTATAGATTGCGATCGCGCTATAGTTGCTTTGTGTGATACATTTGAGATCAATTCTTCCTGTACTTCCCTGGCCTATCCGAGTCCTCAAGCCCCCGCTGTGCGTGGTGTCGCTTTAGATAGGAATCAAGCCCGGATTGCTATTCGTCAATTACCAGACCGTCCGGGTATGGCCGCTAAATTATTCGGATTTTTGGCAGAATATAACATCAGTGTGGATATGATTATTCAATCCCAACGTTGTCGGGTGGTAGACGGTGTTCCCCGTCGGGATATCGCGTTTACTGTGGCTAAAATAGATGCAGAAATCGCTCAAGAAAAACTTACACAAGTCGCAGCGGAATATGATTGGGGTGAGGTAATATTAGATAGTGCGATCGCTAAAGTTAGTATAGTTGGTTCTGGTATGGTAGGACAACCAGGAATTGCAGCGAAAATGTTTACAGCTTTAGCACAAAATCAAATCAACATTCAAATGATTGCTACCTCAGAAATTAAAATTAGTTGTGTTGTAGGTATTGATGAAGGTGTGAAAGCTTTACAAGTTATTCACGCGGCTTTTGATTTAGCTGGGAGTGAAAATTTTGTAGTTCCCGCTTGAAGATAATCAGCTTGTTTATACTCCCAATTGTAGCATTCAGACAAATATTTTATTTTGAATTAATTAAAATCAAAACCCGGATGCTACATTTTTTGGCTTTAATGATCTTGAAGTTACAGTTAAAGACTTATTTGATAATTAAATAGAAACTGGATAAAATATAAAATGATAAATGAGAATGACTTGCTTGATATAGCTATCACAAATATTAGAAAGGTTTTAGATTTTAATCCTTACAAGAGCTATACTGGTGTAAACAATAGAGAAGAATTTCAGCAATTTATAGCTAATGATCCTGCTTTTGGCTCTTTAGGTTTAGATGATGAAAGATATATTATTGCTAGAGTGGGAGGGAATCTTGTAACTTCTTTACACCGTAAACTCGGTGATATGTATGAGAATTTATTTACCTATTTATTAAAAGAAAGTTTCGGCTTAAATGATAATGAGCTACACTTTAGTGTAAATGTTAAAATTGGTGAGCGTGATCAGGTTCGATCTACCGATGGATTAATAAAAAAAGAGAAGTTTAATCATAACATTCCTCAAGATTGGATTCAATATGAAGGAATAGGATTTGAGGTTCGTTCATGCTATCAAATTGGTGACTCTAAGAGAATTCAAGCTGATTATGATATGTCCCTAGCTTTGAAGTCATATCAAATTCTACCTGTGATGTTAATTTTCTGCAACACATCCTTGAAAAGTCCTGTAAGTAGATTATCAAAGAGTTGGGAACTGTATGAAGGAATAGACAGTTTTAATTTGGTTCACACTATTACTGGTTTCGATCTTTATAATTTCCTTCAGATAAATTCAAAGTCTTTTAAAAAAGAGATTGATAATATTTTCTCTAACTTCTAATACATACTGCTGTTTCATACAAACGTTTTTTACCGCCCCTTTTTCTGAAGGAAATTATTTTCTCAACTACAAAACCCTCACGTTGAAAAAGTTTACTCAAAATCACCTCTGTAAATATTTCCACATTTGAGAGTCGAGAATTACCGACAACATAAACACCTTGAAAATTTCTCGATACAATCTGTTTTAAACTTCTTATATGTTTCCACAAATCAATAAAGTATTTAGTCGCATAATTACACATTAAAATGTTTTGATTTTTAAGTTCATCATAGTAAGAAAGATATGATCTAATCTCATCAGGAACTATGATTAAATCCTTTTGCAAAATTGAAGTTGCTCTACCCCATGTTCCACCTATTGCTCGTAAGTCTATTTCCGTGGCTTCACGAATATCTTCTAAGAGTTCTAAGAAGTGTAATTGAGGTCTAGTTTGATGAACATAACTATAGCGGTTTGGATAAGGAGGTGAAGTAATTACGAAATCTATAGAGCGATTAATTGTATTTTGCAGGTTATTTGTGGAATCACCTAGTACAATTGAGTTCAAATTAGAAAATAATATTTCTCCTTGGTTAAGCTTAATCAAATCTTCCCTGATGTCTTTGAGATTATTACTTATTTCTAAATAAACATCTATCTCTCTTTGATGATGATCATCAAATGTAATAGTTGGATGATTTCTGTGAATATTGGCACAATCCAAACACGATTTATTCAAAGATAACCAAATATATTCATGAATGGGATCATATTTTTCTTGTCTCATTATCTCACGACAAATAATCAGATTTTTTAAAACATTAATTTTCCACCAACGAAAGACATTATGAATAATTGGAACTCTAGTATTGAATATCTCAACTACATCTTCCAGTGAAAATGTCTCATATTTTTTAATTTCACTAAATACTTCTTCAAGATAATTATTAATTAAAGAAATGTTACTAAGATTCCACAATAGAGACTTATTTCCTGCTTGCTGAAGTAAAGGGTTAATCTCAACTCCTAGAGCCTTAATTCCATGCTTCTGACATTCGATAATTGTTGTACCTCTACCACTAAATGGATCAACTACAAAATCATTTTTAGTAATTTTAAATAAATCAATAAAAAAGCGGACTAAATTTGGTGAATAACTGGGAGTTAGTCGATACCATCTATGCACTGACTCAGTTTGTCCCGCTTTAAATGTGATATCACCTATATCAATTTCTTGATAGTTAAAGCCAGACTCCTCAATGCTTTTATAAAAACACTTGGTAATATCATTATTTTTATCTTCAAATAGTGATAGTTGTTGAAACATAATTACTCCAATAATGAATGCCACTCAAAAGTAGCATAAAATAGTTGTGTTGGCGGCACTATTAACCATTTAAACCGGATACCTACGGACTGCTTCGCTACACAACAGGTAGTCTAACTATTTTAACCAAGAATCCCCGTGTCCTGAGACCGGGGAGTATTAACCTGATAGCGAATCCTAGTCTAATAAAGTACAAAATTATCTGCGTTTATCCGCGTTTATCTGCGTTTAATTCTGAGTTCTTGTACCTAACTTGCATGGGAATTGCTATATTACCTAATTACAAAATTGATTTTTCCACACCTTTATGAACAGTTTTTACCCATTTTAAACGTTTTGGTCGGAAGGACATTCGCGCTGTGGTGCTACTCATGACTACTAACCAATGCAACATATATAAACTGCCGCGAAGGGTTTGTAAAAGTAACACTAAATAGGTAGATGGTTTAAGCTGTTCCGATAGCCTTGGAGTAGCCTTATGGACGTGCTTTAAACCCGCAAACATACCTATAACTGACATCCCTAGAGATAACCCAGTTACAGAACTTAACATAGGTGGACGATGACGAGCGATCGCCATTAATATATCTGGTATTGCGGCCGTTGGTAAGATATACATTGTCACCATAAAGATCAACAAATCCCAGGTTTTCTTTGTCCCCATGCGGTTTTTGAGGATCAGATCCCAGTAGTCTAAATAACGTTGATAACCACCTTCCGCCCAGCGGTTACGTTGATGCCAAAGGGCTGTAGCATTGGTAACACCTTCTTCCTCCACTGGGGGATGAAAAACACATTCAATATCCCACTTATCTAAATGTAAGCGGATAGTTAAATCCAGATCATCGGTGATAGTTTCCTCATTCCAACCACCGCAACTTGCTAGGGCTTGACGGCGGACAAATTGACCATTACCTCGGAGTTCACCAATACCACCAATAGCAGTCCGCTGTTCTTGAAACCAGATATCCAACAACATTTCCGCCATTTGTCCCTTAGTCCAGAAATTTTCTGGAGCATTGGCGATCGCTTTACGTATTTGTACAGCCCCTACTCTGTCTTTTTCAAACAAAGGAACTACCTGAAATAGCAAATCTGGTGTAACTTGGGCATCGGCATCAAATACAGCAATAATGTCTCCCTTTATCAGTGGCAATACCTGATTTAATGCTCCAGATTTTCCGCCACTAGCTTGGGGAGAACGCCTAAATACATTCAGTTGTTGATATTCTTGCTGGAGTTCTGCTAATAATTGGGGTGTATTATCTGTACTATTATCATCAATAATCCAGACTTCATATTCACCATTACCGTATTCCAAATTACAGAGATTCTTAACTAATCTGCCAATTACTGCTTCTTCATTTTTAGCAGCCACTAACACAGACACAAAAGGCAAATCTGCCTCTATCTTTGGGGAATGGTCGCGGGGTTTGGTAAAAATAATCCCCAAGGCATGAATTCCCAGTATTGTTGTCAGTCCCAGGATAAATATCGAACCCCAAGAAACTAAATGTAGGGTAATAGTCCCACTCCAGACTATAGTTAAAACTAGAGCGGCTTTGCCACGACGGCCTTTAAATCGTTTTGGTTGTAGGTATTCTGATTCTTTATTTTCTGAGAGGTCAGGTAAGATCAGGTCAAGGGGATCAGAGTGTCCGTGATCAGTATTGTTTTCAGGCCAGGAATTTGCTGGCATAGGTTATATAATTAAAAACGGCTATTTTATGTATGTAGCTTTAAATTACAGACCGATTCTGTAACAGATTACTAGCTACCTAATTAATATAGTTCTAAAGAGTCCCAAAGGGAATAGATAGAGCATAATTCCTCTTCTCGTCTCCCCCTCTTCTCGTCTCCCCCTCATCGAGTGAAAGCGGCTATTAAATTAATTCCACATAATTATACATATCCCGGACTTCTTCAATAAGTTCGGGATACATAGCGATTCTAACTAAGACGACAATACCTCCCTTTTCTCTACCTCTGCGTCCTCTGTGTCCTCTGTGGTTCGTTCCAAAAAAATCCGTTCACAACCCACCGAGGACTGCTACAGCACTACAAGAGTGTTATGAGGTACATATCTAGCGGGCAAGATGCCCGCACCACAAGAGTTTCATGATTCAACTTTATACCTCATCAGAGCGGAAAACGCTGTAAGTAGGCGAACGGAAAAACCGACACAAGTAACGAAAAGTAAAGTTGCCCAAAACCTGTAACCTGTAACCTGTAACCTGTAACCTGTAACCTGTAACCTGTAACCTGTTCCCTGTTCCCTGTTCCCTGTTCCCTATTCCCTTGTCATAACGACAATTTTTAACGCCAACCTACTTATATTTACCCATTTATGGCTCAACTTTCAAGCCTAGTTTTCTGCTTGGAAATGTAATAATAAACCATATTCCAAACCTTCAACCACTGCTTGATAAGAGGCGGCCAAGATATTCTTAGAAACGGCAACAGTTGTCCAGCGTTGTTGAATATTGCGAGATTCAACTAAGACACGAGTTTTTGCCGCAGTTCCGGTATTTCCATTCAAAATTCTAACCTTATAATCTGTTAACTCAAAGGTAGCAATTTGCGGATAAAAGTTGACCAAAGCCTTACGCAAAGCGGCATCCAAAGCCGCTACAGGTCCAGTACCTTCCGCAGCTTCCAGAATATTTTCACCATTGACAGTTACTTTAATAGTTGCTAAAGAATGAGTTGTTTCTTTCCCCTGAATTAAATCACAATGGACTTGAAAACCATTGATTTCAAAAAACTGTTGACGCAGACCTAAAACATCATACATCAACAGGGCAAAACTCGCCTCCGCCGCCTCAAATTGATAGCCGACACTTTCCAATTCTTTCATCCTCTGGAGAATTTGTCTAGCTTGGGGATGATCCTTGTCTAACTCAATACCAAAAGTCCGGGCTTTAGCCAAAACATTACTTATTCCAGACTGTTCGGAAATGACAATGCGGCGCGTATTTCCGACTTGTTCTGGTTGAATATGTTCATAGGTTAAAGGGTTGCGTTCTACTGCTGATACATGAATACCGCCTTTATGGGCAAAAGCGGAACGTCCTACAAAAGGTGCGTGTTCATCAGGAGCGAGATTGACAACTTCACTGACAAAACGACTGGCCGCTGTCAGTTGATGTAGCTGGTGTTGGGCGATACAACTATAACCCAGCTTTAGCTGTAAATTAGGAATCAGAGAACACAGATTAGCATTACCGCAGCGTTCTCCATACCCGTTGATTGTCCCTTGTACCATTGTTGCACCCGCCATAACTGCTGCTAGAGCATTAGCTACCGCCATTTCTGAATCATTATGAGTATGTATTCCTATTTGCGGAGTTGTTGACCATTGACCATTGGCCATTGATAAATGACAATTAACATCCTGAACAATTTGTGTAACTTCATGAGGTAAAGTCCCACCATTGGTATCGCATAAAACTAACCATTCCGCACCAGCGGTCATGGCCGTTGTCAAGGTTTGTAAAGCATAATCAGGATTTTGCTTATAACCATCAAACCAATGTTCAGCATCGTAAATTACCCGTCGTCCTTGAGAACACAGATACTCAATCGTGTCACCAATCATGGCTAAATTTTCTTCTAGACTGGTCTTGAGTCCGGCTGTAACGTGCAAATCCCAGGATTTACCGAAAATAGTCACCCAGCGAGTACCTGCCGCCAAAATCGCTTGCAGCATGGGTTCATCTGGGGGTTTGGTATGAGGACGACGGGTAGAGCAAAAGGGGACAACTTCTGCTTGTTTGAGGGGATTTTCCTGAAGTTGCCAGAAAAACTCAACATCTTTAGGATTTGCGCCAGGCCAACCACCTTCAATAAAAGGAATCCCTAATTGATCCAGTCGGTGAGCAATGCGTAACTTATCTTCTATGGACACTGAAAGTCCTTCCCGTTGGGTCCCGTCCCGAAGAGTAGTGTCATAGAGCCAAAGTTGATTTGAGGGAGTTTTGGTCATAAAAATTGTTGAACCTTTGATTCAACACTGACACCTGAGAGATAACTTGGCTGCACGCCAATAAACAACAAAAAGCTATTTTGGTAGTTTCATCAGGCCACACAAAAATGCTAACAATTGCTCTGAGGAAGTGTAGCGAAGCTTCATATTTTCTTCCTACTTCCAGTCTCAAAGCTTCGCCAATATCCCCTTGGGGATTTAACTCATGTTACCCATGCAGGAAACCCTAAAACCATTCGGTACTTATTTTTCCTCTGCCAAACCTTTAGCAAAAAGCATGAACCGGTTCTGTCTGCTGTATCGAAGGTTGTTAATAATTCAATTCTAGGCTGTTTTCATTCCCAAGACAAGCAAAGGAAATGATCCCCAAAATCCTGTTAAATATGAGGAAAGGAATTGGCACTTATGGTACTTGTGCGGTTAAGGTAGAAGGCGAAGCGTCCGCAGTAAATTGACCTGAGCATTCTTCTGCGTTCCCTTCTTCCCCATTCTCCTACAAGTAATTTGGGTTTGATTGCTCAAACTCAAGTTTTAGCTACTGTTAAAGTGACTAAATTTCACGGTTTTTGGGGTCAAGGTTCTCAAATAGTTTAGACACCAAAAGGTTAAAAAGGAGACAAACAAGATGGGTAGATGGACACCCTTGATTTTGATGGCTGGCGGCGTAGCAATTTTGCTAGGTACGCTACTGGGAATTAATTTCCCTATGGGCGGACAACAAAGTGCTAACGTGCCAACAGGACGCAGAGCATCCAGTGTTCTCCCAGCTAATATTAATGTTAATAGTGCCGCTGGTGGTAATGATACGGAAAATAATTCTAGTAATGAGTCAGAAACGATTAAAAGCAATGATTCTAACAGTGAAAACCGCCGCACTAATGTAGCTCAAGGTAATGTTTCTACTGAAAATTCAGGTAATTCTTCTAACACTACACAAGAAACAAGCACTAGTGACCAAAGTTCTGATTCTACCAAAGAAACGGCGACTACAGATAGTGACATGGCTACGCCACGCAGGCTATCAAATTCCAGTAGTAATGTTAATCAGGACAAACAACCAATTCGGGCTTTGTGGTAACTAGAGATAAATTAAGTTAAAAATCAATGGTCAACGGTCAACGGTCAAAATTAAATAACTAATGACCAATGACCTAAATTCTACTCCCTTTGTTAGCCTTTATGAGTTATTAGTTATTTACTAGACTAATGACTAATGACTAATGACTAATGATGTTTTAATTATTGGTGGTGGTATTATCGGGTTGGCTTGCGGTCTGGAACTGAAATTACGGGGTGCTAATGTAACTGTACTTTCACGTGATTTTACTGCTGCCGCCAGCCACGCCGCCGCCGGAATGTTAGCCCCTGAAGCCGAAAATATTACTCATGAGCCGATGTTGTCTTTATGTCGGCGATCGCGCAATTTATACTTAAATTGGACGGAAAAATTAGCAGAATTAACTGGAGAAAAGGATGTAAATAATACAGGTTATTGGCCTTGTGGTATCCTCGCACCAGTTTATCAACAACCACAAAATACAGGGGATAGAAAGGCCCACTGGTTGAATAAAGATACTATTAATCAATATCAACCAGGTTTGGGTCAGGATGTGGTCGGTGGTTGGTGGTATCCTGAAGATGGACAAGTTGATAACCGGGCTTTAATTAAGGTTCTACGGACTGCGGCGGAGTCTGAGGGTATTATATTCCAAGAAGGAGTTACCGTAGAAGCTATTTCTCAACAACAGGGAAAAGTGATCGGTGTTCAGACTAATATAGGTTTATTTCGGGCTGACCATTATCTTTTAACCGCTGGTGCTTGGGTAAATCAATTATTACCTTTAGCAGTGCGTCCCCGTAAAGGACAAATGTTGAGTTTACGAGTCCCAGATTGTCTCAATGAATTACCCTTAACTAGGGTATTATTTGGAGAAGGTATTTATATTGTCCCCCGACGCAATCGTTCTATCATTATTGGTGCAACTAATGAAGATGTGGGATTTACTGCCTATAATACCCCAGTCGGGATTCAAAGTTTACTACAATCAGCTATTCGCTTGTATCCCCAATTAGAAAATTATCCTCTTCAAGAACTTTGGTGGGGATTTCGTCCAGCTACCTCCGATGAATTACCTATTTTGGGTGCTAGTCATTGTCCTAATTTAACTTTGGCTACTGGTCATTACCGCAATGGAATTTTACTCGCACCAGTGACAGCGACATTAATTGCTGATTTGATTTGCGAACAAAAAACAGATCCTCTTTTACCTAATTTCCACTATTCCCGTTTTTCTGCTGTGTCATCTACTACTACATCAATGGACATTAATTCTACTGTCACTAATACTAATATTAATAGTGTAAACAAGCTAGAAAATAAATCATTTTGTGACATATATACGCCTCCCAGACTATCAGATCTAAATATTCAAGATTCACCATTAATTATTGCCGGTAAAAGCTTTAGTTCTCGGTTAATGACGGGAACTGGTAAATATCGCAGTATCCGGGAAATGCAGCAAAGTGTCGAGAACAGTGGTTGTCAAATTGTAACGGTGGCCGTGCGACGGGTACAAACTAATGCACCAGGACATGAAGGTTTAGGAGAGGCGCTAGATTGGAGTAAGATTTGGATGTTACCTAATACTGCTGGCTGTCAAACTGCGGAGGAGGCCATTCGGGTGGCACGCTTGGGACGAGAAATGGCGAAATTATTGGGACAAGAGGATAATAATTTTGTCAAGTTAGAAGTTATACCTGATCCTAAATATTTACTTCCAGATCCTATAGGTACTTTACAAGCGGCAGAACAATTGGTAAAAGAAGGTTTCGCTGTATTACCTTATATTAATGCTGACCCTATGTTAGCAAAGCGGTTAGAAGAGGTTGGCTGTGCCACTGTGATGCCTTTAGCTGCGCCCATTGGTTCTGGACAAGGGCTGAAAACTACCGCCAATATTCGGATTATTATTGAAAATGCTAAAATACCAGTGGTGGTAGATGCGGGTATTGGTGCGCCTTCACAAGCCGCTGAGGCGATGGAATTGGGGGCAGATGCGTTATTAATTAATAGTGCGATCGCTTTGGCTGAAAATGCTCCAGCCATGGCTTATGCGATGAATTTAGCAACTGTGGCGGGTCGCATAGCTTATTTGTCCGGTAGAATGCCCATTAAAGAGTATGCTAGTGCGAGTTCACCTGTAACGGGAACGATTACAGGTTAGTTTTGTTGTACTTAGATCCCCGGCTTCTTCCAGAAGTCGGAATCCCTGTCTAATTTCAATGGCAAATATTGTCTCCTTCTATCATACAGCAAGTAGCTTTGAGTGAGGTACACCTTGTGCGGGCAAGACTTGTACTGAGCAGTTCGACAAGCTCACTGTAACACTTGCCGTTCGCGTAGCGTGGCGTTAGCCATAGTATGCCCGCACCACAAGAGTTTTATTATTAATATCTGTACTTCATAATATCGGAAACTGCTGTAATTTACCTCAATCTAATCAACTGTAATAAACCAATTCTCAATTATCAGATCCTCAAAATCCTGAAAATCTGCCATATTGTTTGTTACTAAAATCAAGTCATTACAGAACGCAATACTCGCAATTTGTCCATCAATAAAAGCAGGTGTTTTACCAATTTTTGATAATCTAGCTCTTTCCTGTGCGTGCCATTTTGCAGCTTTGAGATCATAATCAAACACAGGCAAATCTAACACAGAATCTTTAATGTATTTCCATAAAGAATCCTTGCGTTTAGATGCTGGTAAACGCCAACAGCCATAAAGGATTTCATGAACAACAAGACTTGCTACTGCTACTTCTGAACGATAGCGATTTAATTGATCTAAAACCTGAGTATTGGGAATTGGCCGACTCGGTTCTGAGATAATATTAGAGTCTAGTAAAAAGCGAACTGTCATAAATCAATCTCGCGTCCTGGACTACGATCTCTTAAATTAGCAAAATCTTCATCTGTAAATTCAATTCCTTCTCTTTCAATTGTTTCTCGAAACCTTAAAACCCCTTCCCAAAAGCTATCTCCTTTATTCTGTAATGGTTTTTCCTGTACTTGTTCTTTTATTTGTGACAGTTTATGTTTAAGAAATTGAATAAAATCTAAAACTTCCTGTTGTTTATCGGTTGGTAACTCTCGCAGGTTTTCTAAAACTGCTTGTTCAATGGTCATTGTTTCACCTCTACTACTAGGCTATAATTCTATTATAAATGACATCAGCATTAATTTTTATTTTCTTCTCCATTTTTGAGATCAATTTAGGAATGGTTTTTAACTTAGTTTCTTCTTCTTGATAAAATGGTTTTTTTTGGCATAATGGAATCTAATATTTCTGGAAGTGTAAAATAAATATAGTAAAGAATTGGAGTACCAACAATATCTATAGTTCCATATTTACGAGGTAAATCAGAGTTCGGTATTGTCAGATTAGGAACTTTAATAGGAGTAGAGTTAATATCAAAAGTAATACACCATTTGGTTTTCATTTTTAACTTTCCATTTTGATCTCTATCTTCTTCTTTTTCACCTAAATCATAAAATAAATTATCATAAAAATAATCTATTTTTACTGTCTTAAATTCTTCATAAATTGTGTTAAATTCTTGATGAATAATACTTTCTGAATAGGGAAAGTAAGATTCTACAAGATTAGGAATATTTACTTCTATTTCTTTTTTTATTTCTTCAAAGAATTTTTCAACTTGTTCAATAATATAACGTGTAGCACTTTTCCTTTGCTTCTCATTTTGAAAGGAAATTAAAGGAACATAATCACTTTTTAAGGTTTGATTTTCTAGCAAAACAATTTCTGTCTGTTTTCTCGAAGGGTTACTATGACGAATTTGCTGAGAATAATTTTCCGAACGGACTAAAACATCTGATGCTTCAATAATTCCTAAATATACCTTTTGTATTACCTCAAAATCTCCTTTAAATATTTTAATACCTCTAATATTAAATCTAGATTCTATATTTCCCAAAGAATTTTGATCATATTCCGTTTTGTCAGTAAAATAAAAAGGAATAAAAAATTGGTTTTGTATCAGAATATTAGGAAACTTTCGCTGTAAAGCTAATTGTAATGCTAATTCGTAACCAAGTTGTTTTTCTAAAGCTACTTTATAGCTATGACCTGAATCCGTCTTTTCTAATTCTTCTAAAGATTTATTTCTATAATATTCATACTTGTTGAAATCAATATTTTTGAAGTCAATAATTTTGAAGTATTCAGAACCGTTGCTTTTTTCTCTTAAAATTAGATCAGGTGTTGGATAACGGCGTAAGAATTCACTACTATCAGATTTATTTCTTTGATATTGTAAGTTAGGAAAGGTTCTAATTTTTAAATGCCATTCAATACAGAATACCTCTCTCCAAGATAATCCCTCACCAGTATTGAGATGGTTGACTTCTGGATATCCTTTTTGATATAACCACTGATTACCAGATTTGTCCAATTCTGTATCTTTACCCCAACCCCACCAACCAACTCTATTTTCTTCTGTTGCTGCTCTATAAAATTGAGGGTTTTTACTTCTATCATTTTTATAACCGTCTATTGGAATATCAGTATCTGCAAAACAGATATTATCAAAATCATTCTTATCTCGCTTAAAGTTTTTCTTAAAGAAATAAGTTTGACACATATCTTCCCAAACTTTATCAAAACCTTGTTCTCCTTGTATTCCCCAAAAATCACCATCATCTAAATCTGGGTTTAATCCTCCATATAAAAAAATCTCAATCGCTTCATAAAGTCCCCAGTAATCAGCATCTTTATAATGAGTATTTCTATCTATATTATCAAGAGCTTCTTTACAAAATGTAATAGTTTCCTCAAAAGTATCTTGAGCAAAAAGAGAGTGATTAATAGTTAAATAATTATCTCTAAATCGTTGGGAAAGAAATTGAATATCTTGACTTCTACCATAAACATGATCAGGTACATCTTCCTGTAATTGTTGAATAATTTCATTCAGGATAAAACAATAAAGATTAACTATATCGGTACTTTCATAACTTATCATCGGACGTGGTAAGTCCATGACATCAATATAAATTGCTCCATTATCTAGATAAATAGCTCGATCTAAATATTTATATATTTTAGAATGGTCTATTTCTTCACTACGTCTAACTTTCTTTTCAATAGAATTAATAGCTAAATCATCATAAGCTTCTAATATGCGTTCAATCATAGAAAGTTTACTGTATAAAATACACTCACTTTCTTCTTCATATTCTAAGCTAATACCACCTGTACTCAAAGTTGGTTGATCTTGATTTTTCTCATTTTTAGCATCTTTTCTGGTAACTCTGGAATTATTTTCATTATCACGATCAAATTTTCTTAATGTTCGATACATTAAAAAGAAAAAATCACGCACTTTGTTAAATTTACTACTATCCTCAGAATTAGTTTCATTTTGATATTTAGCAATAAAATCATCAAGACCTTTTGGTAAATAAAAAGCATATCCTTCAGGTTCAGATTTAATACCTACAAAGTCTGAAGTTATTTTAAGATTGAGTTTTGAAAAGTCCCACATAATACATCAACAACATTATTGAATAGAGAGGAAATTATGATGATTATCAATTAGATCATTTTGGTTTATAGTCTAAAAGTTTTTCAACAAATTCTTTATGAGATTTAATAAAATCTCCAAAAGTTACCAATTGTTTATCATTCTTGTCAAATCCTAACAGTTCTCGAAGTGGATTTTTGTCTCGATTAAAAACACTATCCCAAATAAAAAACATCAGTTTATTTTTTATCTGATCTTCTGTAACTTTACCTGTGTTTATAAAACGATAACCTATCTGCATATCTTCTATTCTTCCACTTCTGACAGAATTATGGTTATCTTTAATAAAGTCGTTGAATTGTTTAACTAAATCTTTCCATTTTAAATTACCATTTCCATAGCCTTCTAAAATGACAGTATCTAATTTTTTATCATCATCTTGACTCCAATCTACATATTCCCATTCCCAACGTCTTTTAAAAGCGTTATCCATAAAGTAGATAGAATTATCAGAAGTATTCATTGTTCCAAATATGGAAAGATTGGGAGGAATACGAATTGAACTACCAACTGCTTTACTTTTGTGGACTTTAATATGGATTTTATTAAAAATATCAGGAAATTGGACTAGTTCTTGAAGACTTCCTTTATCTTGATATTTATACACAATATCTTTATTGGAATCAACTGTTTCATTTGTAAACCCCATTAGTTCTACAAGTTTTCTAAATTCTAAATCAGAAATATTAATTCCATAAGCTGACCAACCTTTCTCAATACCATTTTTAGGTTGATCTAATCGATCTAAAAGTTGAAAAACTGTACCAAAAATTGCTGAAGAATTACCTCGATTAATTTCATCAATTACCAAGGCAACATTTTGAGGTAGTTCTCCTTCCTTTGCATCTATAATGTTTTTGTATGCTTGTCCTAGTGCTTTTAGAAAATGACCTTCATAAAATTGATAATAAACATTTCCATCTTTATTAGTCTGTGGCATTAATTTTCCCATAAAATCGCCATAGGTGTATTCGGGATGAAAAACTGTTTTAATAAGATTCTCAGCATGAACATCTTTATCAATTCCTAACTCTTCTTTAACAACTCCACCAAGATCATCATTAGAAATTTGGTAGCTTTTACCAGTACCAGGACAACCGAAAAATATTTTTTGAATTGGACTTGTCATAGTTTTATCATTACCTTGCTTTTGTAAAGATTGAGGATTCTGATCAGGTTGCTTTCCATTAGCAAGCTTGGGTCGAGTAAATTGACTCATTTGATTGATCTATAAAAGTTTAGCTAAATTTTGATTATACTAAGTATTTTGAAAAATTACTAACTTCTTTACATATCTTTATACATCAAAAATAACTACACCAAGACATTAATCAGGATAACACTGGGTATCGAATTTGTCTGTAAAGAGGTATGTTTTTAAATTACTGATATTTTTTCGATCTAAACAAATATTATTAAATATTATTTAAAATTCATTTATTTAACTCTAAACTTACCCTATCTTCACCATAATTAGCAACTAAAACAAACAACTTCAACCATCGAGAACCCAGTAAAATTTCCTGAATTTCATCTCCAGCAAATACAGGAATTTCCCACTCTTGACCATCTATTATTACCCTACCCAAATAAACATCAAAATCAGTTTCTCCTTGAGCAGTTCTTAATTTATTTTGTCTTAAAAAAGGCCAATCAAGACTTTGTACATCTTGTTTATTCATGGCTAAATATTCAGTAAATCCTGTGTCTAACATTGTTTCTACAGGAAAACTGAAATTATCTCCATCAATTAAATCAATTTCCAAATAAATTTGACCTTTATCTCCAAATCTACCCTCAATCATATTCTGCCACTAACTCCCGTTTCATTAATGCCATAAATATGATGAATAACATGAGGATACTTTTCTCTCGCCATTTTACTAGCTACCTCTTGATCCTGATCAATAAAATAATCCCCGCTATCAGGTTCAATAGCAATATACCAACCATAGTATTTATCAAGTATTTCCGGTTTTAACCGCTCAAAAATTACCCAACAACGATCAGAAAAAGCCTGTCTTCTGGCTTTTTCCTGAGCTTTTTGTTCTTGGGTCCACTGAATTTCGGGAAATACTCGACCACGACGGACAACCCTTTGCGGTGTAGATTTTGTCATGATTAATCACCTGATTAAAGTGTATTGTCTATTTTAACCTAAAAAACGACTATATTAATAGTGCGATTTGCATCAGTACGGTATAATAACAAAAAATCTAGATGATAATTTTTTGTTTTGTGTCATTTGGCTAGTGTAATTTAAGTAGGTCAACACAATCAAATCAAACTGTGTCAAGAAAAGTAAAACCACTGAAAACTTCTTCACCCTTACCTCTTACCTAGTGCTATAACGACAATTTTTAACGTTAACCTACTTAACTTTTAATTGCAATTATGTGGACCGAATTAACAAAAGCGATCGCTAATTTGAATATACCAGCCGATTGGGTAGGAATTAGAGCCGTTAAAACAACTTCTGCACACCATTATGTGCGTGATGGTTTACCTCAAAGCAATGGTAAATCATTGAATATGGGAGCAATGATAGAAGTGATGGTTGATGGCTGTTTAGGTTATGCTGCTACTAATTCCTTAAATATTTCTAGTTTACAAAATGCTGCCAAAATCGCCTATAAACAAGCATTAGCAGCTAGAAAATGGTGGATATATCCAATTAGTGAAAATATCCGTCCTCAAGTAGTTGGTGAATATCAATCACCATATTTAGAACCATTTAATACTATTAGTCCTGGAGAAATAAATAATTTACTAATTAGGATTTGTCAGGGACTAAAAATTAACGATAAAATCGTGCAAACAACAGCCAGAACCAGTACACATCAAAAAGAAACCTGGTTTGTCAGTAGCAACGGTTCAGAAATATATCAAAAAATTCTCACGTTGGGAAATCATTTTAGCGCCATAGCCCAAGATGGAGAAATCGTCCAACAACGCACTAACAATGGACAAGAAGCCAACTATTATCAAGGAGGTTGGGAACTCTTCCAAGAAGATAACTTATGGACTCAAGTGCAAAAAGTTGGAGAAGAAGCCTTAGAATTATTAACAGCAGCAGAATGTCCAAATACCCGGACTAACTTAGTTTTAGCACCAGACCAAATGATGCTACAAATTCATGAAAGTATCGGACATCCTTTAGAAATTGATCGCATTTTAGGAGATGAACGCAACTATGCTGGGGGTAGCTTTGTTACCAAAGATGATTTTGGTAAATTAGAATATGGTTCACCTTTGCTGAATATTACCTTTGATCCTACAGTAACAGGTGAATTTGCCAGTTATGGTTTTGATGATACTGGTGCAATAGCCACCAAAGAATATATCATTAAAAATGGGATTTTGCAAAGAGGTTTAGGCAGTTTAGAAAGTCAAACCAGAGCTAATTTACCAGGTGTTGCTTGTGCGCGGGCTTGTTCCTGGAATCGTCCTCCTATAGATAGAATGGCTAACCTGAATTTAGAACCAGGAAACGCCACCTTTGAGGAAATTATCGCCGGCATAGAACATGGTATTTACATGGAATCTAACCGTTCTTGGTCAATAGATGATCAACGTTATAAATTTCAATTTGGTTGCGAATATGCAAAATTAATTGAAAACGGTAAATTGACAAAAACCCTGCGAAATCCTAACTATCGTGCCACTACTCCAGAATTTTGGCATAGTTTAATTCAAGTTGGAGATAATAGCAATTGGCAAATTTATGGAGCGCCTCATTGCGGTAAAGGAGAACCAAATCAAATGATTTTTGTAGGCCATGGTTCACCAGTTTGTGCATTTGCAAATGTGGAGGTTTTTGGTGGTGGTTAATGAATTATATTTTGTCCTATCTCTCTTAAATATTCCCTGGAGTATTGGCAAAAGTTTAATTAATTGCTACAATAAAAAAGTAACTACTTGATGCTATATCAATATGATCATTGCTCAAGAATTAGAATCACAACAAGACATCTCCGCAGATGTAATATTTCCCCCAAGTGATTTATATAGTGATGAACCGACCGTGGAAACAGAACTACATCTAGAGCAAATTATGCTCTTAATCAAATGTCTCAAATGGTTATGGAAAGATAGATATGATTTCTATGCTGCGGGAAATTTGACTATTTACTATAGTCCTAACCAAAAAAAATCAGAATATTTCCGCGGTCCTGATTTCTTTGTTGTCCTAGAAACTGAACGCAAAACCCGTAAAAGTTGGGTAGTTTGGGAAGAAGATGGTAAATATCCTAATTTCATTTTAGAAATTCTTTCACCCAGTACAGCCAATACTGATAAAGAATATAAAAAAGAAATTTATCAAAATACTTTCCGCACCCCAGATTATTTTTGGTTTGACCCTTATACATTAGAATTTGCAGGTTTTTATTTAACAAATGGAAAATATCAACCTTTAGAACCCAATGAAAAAGGACATTTATGGAGTGAGCAGTTAGGTTTATACTTAGGAATTAACCAAGGTCTGTTAAGGTATTTTACCCCAGCAGGAGAGTTAGTCCCTACACCAGAAGAAACCGCCCAAGAAGAAACTAGAAAAACAGCAATACAAGCCCAAAGAGCCGAAAAAGAATCCCAAAGAGCAGAATGGGAAGCTAGAAGAGCCGAACGTTTAGCAGCAAAATTGCGAGAATTAAATATTGATCCAGATACAATTTAAACCATGAAACTTGAAGAATTATCAACTTTAGAAAAAACCTTTAATCAACTTCTGGAAACTCTACTGATTAAAAAAGCCGAGCATGAACATTTTACCATCAGACTTAGCAGCGAAAGCAGTCAATTTACCCGGTTTAATTCTGCTAAAGTTAGACAGACAGGCTATGTTGATGATGGTTCGATTCAATTGACATTAATGGCTAATCAACGTAGTAGTTTTCGTCAGTTTCCCTGGACAAATAATTGGGAAATAGATTGGGAATTAGCTGATACAGCTTTACAAGAATTACGTGATGAATTACCATTATTACCAATTGATCCTTATTTGGTCTTACCATCAGGAAATAATACCAGTCGAGAGGTTAATGTTGGTAAATTATTAACTCCAGAAATATTAGTTCCCAGGATTTTGGAAACTGTGAATAATTTAGATTTTACTGGTATGTATGCGGGAGGAATTGTCATCAGAGGTTATGGTGATTCTACTCGACAAAAACACTGGTTTACAACTGATTCATTTAATTTAAATTATTCCTTATTTATGGCATCAAGACAAGCTGTAAAGGGAACTTTTGCTAGTAGTGAATGGAATCAATCTGCTTATTTGGCTAAAATAAATGATGGGAAACAGCAATTAGAAATCCTATCTCGTCCAGTTAAAGAATTACCAAAAGGACAATACAAAACCTATTTTGCTCCCGCTGCGGTGGCCGATTTATTAGGTATGCTTTCCTGGGGTGCTATCAGTGAAGCTGATATTCAACAAGGTAATAGTGCTTTAGCTGCTTTATCCCGTCAAGAAAAACAACTTTCCCCAAAATTCACTTTAAAAGAAAATTTTCAAAGTGGTTTAGTTCCTCGCTTTAATAATTTGGGAGAAATGGCTGCACCAGAATTAACTTTAATTGAAAAAGGTATTTTAATTAATAGTTTAGTTAATTCTCGCACAGCAAAGGAATACAATAAACCAGCTAATGGTGCGAATAGTTCAGAAACTTTACGTTCTCCAGAAATCAGCCCCGGTAATTTGAGTTTTGAGCAGATTTTACCCAGTTTAGATACAGGATTATATGTTTCTAATTTACATTATTTGAATTGGAGCGATCGCCCATCTGGCAGAATTACAGGTATGACTCGTTATGCTTGCTTTTGGGTAGAAAATGGCGAAATAATTGCCCCCATTGCTAATCTCCGCTTTGATGAAAGTCTCTATCGTTTTTGGGGAGCAGAAAATTTAGTTGATTTCACCAACTTCCAAGAATTTATTCCCGAAGTCGGAACTTACGAAAATCGGCAATTAGGAGGTAGTTTAGTTCCTGGTATGTTAGTGGAAAATTTCACATATACCTTATAGTTTATGATAAGGGTTCTAAACCCACTCAGGTGGGTTTTGTATGTGTAGATGCGGTTTCTAACCGCCAGTTTAATTGTATTGATCCTCTTAGGGAAAATTCTCCCATGCTTGGGCAACCAACTTACTTAACCAGCGTCTTTGTTGTTGATCTAACATCGGGTCATCTTCCAACACCTGAGCGGTTAATTGGTCTAAAGACTGACCCTGAGAACGAACAACTTTAACTACACCAGCGATTACCGCAGCTACTAATTCTTCATCAACTGGCTGTTTTCTCAGTGCAGAAATTTCTTGGGGACTGTCTGGGATAGGATAATTCATGGCTTATGTTTACAAAATTTACAATATGAACAATAAACTTGATTAATCATTAAAATTCTTCATGGAATCTTTATGAAACTAATTAGGGCAGAGTTTAACCTAGTTTCTGCCTTTTTTAACTCTGTCTAGGTGAGTAGATTTACGAGGAATACGAGGACAAAATGCAAGAACTTCTTTATTTAGAAATTCCTACCCCTGATACAATATCCGTACTTCAGTGGCTACAAAGAGATTTTATTCTAGAACATGGGGAAAAATACATCACCCCAAACGGCTTTCGTGTAAAAATAGCGATTCAAAATACCGCTTCTAGAGACGTAGAACTGTCTGTATTTGTTTGGTCGGTACAGCGGACGACTTATTTGAAAGTATTCCGTTGGGGAGAACAACCCTTTCCCCGTGAGAGACTCATTCTCAAACATCTCACCCAGGAAATTAGAAACCGCTTTCCCAACTGCTATCCAGAACCACCTGTGATTGATGCCCAAAAGTCAATTTTTTCACAGCTAGAACCATATTATCCCCTAACTGTCAAATATTTCCAAAAAATGACTAATGGGGAATATCACCTCCAGCGGGTTTACTGGTGGGAGCAACAGTGGAGAGAAGGGGTGAAAAATCCTCAAAAGCCCCGTCAAGTCGTATTTTATCAAGGAAACAGCCAGGAAAAAGAGAAAACTAGTCCTGAATATGACATCATTTACATTGGTGGGGCTTTGGGGTCAATTCATGCAGCAGTCATGGCTAAATTGGGCTATAAGGTGCTGTTAGTGGAACGATTACCCTTTGGGAGAATGAACCGAGAATGGAATATTTCCCGTGATGAAATCCAAAGTTTAATCAATTTGGGTTTGTTAACAAATGCTGAACTAGAAACAATTATTTCTAGAGAGTATAAAGACGGGTTTAATAAGTTTTTTGATGCTAATAACCCCTCTAAGTTAAAAGCACCTGTCCTCCACACGCCCACCGTTCTAAATATAGCTTTAGATTCAGAAAAGTTATTGGCATTATGTGGAGAAAAACTTAAAGCTGCTGGTGGCGATATTTCCGACGAAACCGAGTTTTTGCGAGTTGATATTAGTGTTACACAAGTAAGTATTAATGTCAAGCATTTGCCCACCGGCAATCAAAACCAAGTCACTGGACGTTTATTGATAGATGCCATGGGAACCGCTTCACCCATTGCTTGGCAATTAAATGGTGGTAGAGCCTTTGATAGTGTGTGTCCTACCGTGGGAGCAGTAATTGAAAACGGCTTTGAACCTGGAGTATGGGATTCTGAATATGGGGATGTTCTTTATAGTCATGGGGACATTTCTCGCGGAAGACAATTAATTTGGGAGTTGTTTCCTGGATCTGAGAAAGAACTCACAATTTATCTATTTCACTATCATGAAGTAAATGCCAAAAATCCGGGTTCTTTGTTGGAAATGTATGAGGACTTTTTCACAATTTTGCCAGAATATCGGCGTTGTGATTTAGATAAATTGGTTTGGAAAAAACCGACTTTTGGCTATATACCAGGACATTTTAGTACAAGTAGTAGCGATCGCAAAATTGCTGTAGATAGATTAATTGCTATTGGTGATGCTGCTTCTCTTCAATCTCCTCTAGTGTTTACTGGTTTTGGTTCTTTAGTTCGTAATTTAGAACGATTGACCACCCTATTAAATACCGCTCTCAAGCATGATTTATTGAGTTCTGATTACTTAAATAAAATTCGTGCTTATCAAAGTAATGTGGCTGTAATGTGGTTATTTTCTAAGGGAATGATGGTTCCCACTGGGAAATTTATCCCTCCCCAACTGATAAATTCCATGTTGAATACTTTCTTTGGATTATTAGTAGATGAAACCCCAGAAGTGGCAGATAATTTCATTAAAGATCGCTGTGATTGGTTTACCTTTAACCGTCTAGCATTGAAAGCAGCGAGCAAAAATCCACCATTGCTATTGTGGATTTGGCAACTAGCAGGTTGGCAGGATTTATTGCGTTGGCTTGGCAATTATTTCAACTTTGCCCGTCATGCTTTAATTAGTGTTATTTTGGGAGCATGGTTACCACAGTTTTTAAAATGGAGTCAATCTTGGTTAGAAACTCGTTTTCCTGGATTATGGTTGCAACTGTTAGTCATTAACTATGCAATTTCCACAGGTAGACCACGATTACCACCAGCATTGCGCTAGTTTTAGCTATTATCAAATAATTGGGGATTTTGGAGTCCTCACACTCCTAAAATCCTTAGTTCCATGATACTTATCTTCTATATAAGTAGGGCCTGCTGAATAAGTTGTCTGTGAGGGAACAGGGAACAGGGAACAGGGAACAGTTTTAACTGTCTGGATATCCTCAATTTTCCAAATCCGACAAAGAAAAATGCAATTCATTTTGAGACACCATTAGCCAATATCTTGCACTTTTTTGTGGTAAAAATCCGCGAAACCGTTTGTTAATAAATGGTTTTAGGTTTATATGGCTAACGCCACGCTACGCTATCAGCAAGACCTAAGTAAAAAAATATATCAAAAATAAGTCAAAAATCAAAATTATGTCTGGTTCTAGAAATGATTGGTTTCCCACATCTATTTGGCACTTTCCAGTAGAAAATCATCAACAATTAAATCCTGTCTTATTACAAACTATCTATACAGAACAACAGCAAGATAGTAAAGGTGAGCAATGGTCAAATATGCTAGGATGGCATAGTGTAGATGATTTACACCAACGAGAATCCTTTCACAACTTCACACAAATTATCAATAAAAATGTTTTAGAAGTTGCCACATTTCTACAATGGGATTTAGAAAAATTTAGCCTCAAAATTACAACTTGTTGGGGAATTATTAATCGTAAATTTGCTGCTAATTCTGTACATAATCACCCTAATTCCATTTTAAGTGGGGTTTACTATTTGCAAGCTCCTGAAAATTGTGGCGGCATATTTTTTTGCGATCCTCGACCAGGATCACAGATGATTATACCACCATCTCTAGAGCTTAACTTATGGACTCTACCGAGAATAACCTACAAAGCCTGTGTAGGGACAATGTTAATATTTCCCAGTTGGCTTTTACATGGTGTAGAAATGAATATGAGCAACGAAGATCGAGTTTGTATTAGTTTTAATATTGGCATTGTACCTATCAGAAAATAAAACGCTCAATTCAGGTCTTCTAAAATTTAGCCCAATTATGGGCTGATTACAGATTTACAAATTCATTTTTACAAATTCATTTCAATTGTCAAAGCTAGTTGATAGAGATAGCGACGAGGTAAACCTGTATCCTTGGCTATCTCTCGACTAGCTTGAGAACGAGAAATACCTTGTTTGAGCATTGATAATAACTCATTTTTTAATTCGGCTTCTGTGAGTTGAGGTTTATTAGATGGAGTTCCTGCTACTAAAAGAGTATATTCCCCTTGGGGTTCTTTTTCTTGATAATTAGCAATTCCTTCTCCAATAGTCCCTCGCCAAAATTCTTCATATAATTTAGTCAGTTCTCGTGCTATAACTGCATAGCGATCGCTGCCTAAAATCTCTGCCAAATCTGCTAAAGTCTCTCGTAATCTGTGGGGTGATTCATAAAAAACTAAAGTTCGAGATTCCCCTTGTAAAGATGTTAAATATTCCTTTCTTTTTTGACTTTTAGCCGGCAAAAACCCATCAAAAATAAATCTATCAGTTGGTAATCCAGCCGCACTTAAAGCCGTAATTACAGCACTTGCACCAGGAATAGGGACAACAGTAATATTATTATCAATACAAGCCTTAATTAACTCATATCCGGGGTCAGAAATTCCTGGCATTCCCGCATCACTTACTAATGCGATCGCTTTCCCATATTGCAAATACTCTAGTAATTCAGGAATGCGACTATTACTATTATGTTCATAATAACTGATTTGGGGAGTTCTCACTTGAAAATGTTGCAATAATTTTCCTGTATGTCTTGTATCTTCTGCTGCAATCATATCTACTGCTTGTAAAATTCGCACTGCCCTAAAAGTCATATCTTCTAGATTGCCAATGGGTGTAGCCACAATATAAAGTGTTCCTGGTTTTGGTTCAGTTTGCATATCAATTTCACACTAATTCAATAGATTAAAAAATTTCTAGGTTGATTAATTTTATTTACCTTACCAAATGATAAAACCTCAATAGAGAATTAACCGCAGATAAAAGCAGGTAAACGCAGACCAGGCTGTAATTTGGTAGAGTGGTAAATGGTATAATACATCTTTAACTATACATGATATCGTCAGGTAAAAATTCAGATGTAAAAATTTCTGTTAAACTATAAGGACAACTTTCGGGAAACGAAGATAGTCCAGTTTCTCGTTCTGCACTAATCATAGCCAGTTGGTAGATTTTTTCTAAAGAATCAGCTAAAAAAGATTTAAGACTAGGATTTTCTGCCAAAAGTTTTTCTAAACGTAAACGTTGTTCCTTAATAGTTAATTGCCAACTGCGAGAACGCAAGTTAGATTGAAACTGCCATTTAAGTAAGTGCATAAGTAGTAGTTCTAATCTACTTTCTAATTCTCGTTTTTCCGAACGTCCCATATCTTCAATTTCTTCAGCAATATTACGAAAATCAATTTGATTAAATTGTCCCTTTCTTAATAGTTGTGCTTGTTCTTGAGTCCAAGCATAAAAATCATGATCATGGCTAGTTAAATTCATAAATTCTCCTATAATCTACTTATAATTTACTTAATAGTTCAGAAATTGACCAATGATTAAATCTGCCTTATTTGTCGGTTTAATTACCTTAGATCTAATTTATCTCGCGGACTCTCCTCTCCAAAATAATCAAAAGTTAGTCGCTACTGATTATACTGTAGCAGCAGGAGGACCTGCAACAAACGCCGCTGTCACTTTCAGTCATTTAGGCAACCAAGCTACAGTATTAGGTGTATTGGGTTCTCACCAGATCACACAGCTAATTTCTAGGGATTTAGAAAATTGCCAAGTTGCCATTATTGACTTAGAATCTCACAAGGACACACCACCACCCGTATCTTCTATTATTGTCACCCAAGGTACAGGTGAAAGAGCGGTAATTTCTATTAATGCCATGAAAACTCAGGCAAATATTAACTCTATCCCAGCCAGCATTTTAGAAAATTTAGAAAATATTGATATTGTTCTAATTGACGGGCATCAAATGGACATTAGTAAAATTATCGCCCAAAATGCTAAAATTCAGAATATTCCCATTGTCATTGATGGTGGTAGTTGGAAACCAGGATTTGCAGAAATATTACCTTTTGTAGACTATGCTATTTGTTCTGCTAATTTTTATCCTCCTCACTGTCAAAATCAACAAGATGTTTTTAACTATTTACAAAAATTTAACATTCCTCATATTGCCATTACTCAAGGAGAAAACCCCATACAATACCTAACTAATGGTGTCCGTGATTCAGTCAATGTACCAAAAATTCAGCCAGTAGATACACTAGGGGCAGGAGATATTTTTCATGGTGCTTTCTGTCACTACATCCTAGAAAATAGTTTTGTCCAAGCATTAGAACTAGCTGCTAATACTGCTGCTAAAGCTTGTCAATATTTTGGTACAAGGAATTGGCTAAATGCAAATATTTAATGCTGAATTAAAAACCTTATTTGTGTCTTTTTGCTGTTTAATTGTGTAATCACACCCAAATTTATCTACAAATGAAAGATCTATCAGAAATATTAACAATTACCCGACAAGTAGGCTGGGGTGCTGCCAGTTTACTTAGTAGTTATTATCATGGTACTGGTGAAAAAGCCAATTTAGATGTCAAGTATAAGGACAATGAACCCGTTACAGTTGCAGACCTGGCTGTAAGTGAATATATCTTGTCACAATTACAAGCCGCTTTAGGTCATGAGGACTTTGGTTATATCAGCGAAGAAACTTATAAATCACAACAGGGAAAAAATCCCTCTGAGTGGGTATGGATTATTGACCCTTTAGATGGGACAAAGGACTTTATTAACAAAACTGGAGAATATGCAATTCATATTGCCCTAGTCCAAGGAACACAGACAATGTTAGCTGTGGTAGCAGTTCCAGAAACACAAAAGTTGTATTATGCCACTAGAGGCGGTGGGACTTTTATAGAAACTGCCAGCGGTTCTGTACCCGTGCGGCTGGACGCAACCAAAAATATTCAAGATCTAATTTTAGTTGTTAGTCGTTCCCATCGCAACAATAGGTTAGAATATCTGTTACAGCATCTGCCCTGTCAAAACCAAAAAGCAATTGGTAGCGTCGGTTGCAAAATTGCAGCAATAGTTGAACAGCAAGCAGATGTTTACATTTCCCTTTCCGGTAAGTCCGCACCCAAAGACTGGGATATGGCTGCCCCCGAACTAATTCTCACGGAAGCAGGTGGCAAGTTCACCCATTTTGACTGCACGCCATTAAAATATAATACCGGCGACATTCATCAATGGGGAGAGTTACTGGCGAGTAATTATCAAAATCACGAGGTACTGTGTCAAGAAGCACAAAACATTCTCGCACAGTTTACTTCAACCTAAGGCAGTGTTGATTAACAATGCTATAAATTCTCTCGGGAAATTTTGCCCATTCTGGGTTAATATTCTCATGTAGTGCTATACTTGGGGAAATAAGGATTATTTTCGGTTGAGTAAGTCGGTTTAAGATTTTTTAAATACGTCTCTCCGAATCTAACTCTCTACACTCTCTGATTTGGGAGACTCTATTCTATGACGATTTACGTTGGTAATTTGTCCTATCAGGTGACAGAGGATGACCTGAGACGGGCTTTTGCGGATTACGGAACAGTTGGCCGTGTGCAAGTACCTACAGACCGGGAAACTGGTCGTCCACGGGGTTTCGCCTTTGTGGAGATGGCAAAAGAAGCAGAAGAAACGGCAGCCATTGAAGCACTTGATGGTGCTGAATGGATGGGTCGTGATTTAAAAGTCAACAAAGCTAAACCCAAGGAAGACAGAGGCTCTCGTAACGGTGGCGGCGGAAGTTGGAGTAATCGCAGTGGCGGTGGAGATCGTGATCGTAGCGGTAGCGGTAATCGTCAGCGGTAATCGTCGCTAGTAAATCTGTTTAAAAAAAAATTAACATCTAGAGTATCCAGCAGATACAGCCCCAGGCTCAATGCTGCTGGAATGTTTTATTTTAGTTTGATTAATTAAAGAACTGTGGAACACACAGTCCTAAGGCTCAGTTAACATCTTCAAAAAAGAGTAGCTGAGAAGCCCACATTCTTTTTGATGAATGTGGAGTATGTCAATTCTGGCTGTCAAGCATTTAATTTAGAATTAGGAGGAATGGGAATGACACAAGTAGTTTTAGGTGAAAATGAAGGTATTGAGTCAGCATTGCGAAGATTTAAACGGGAAGTTTCCAAGGCAGGAATTTTCCAAGATATGCGGAAAAAGCGTCACTTTGAAACACCTTTAGAAAAAGAAAAGCGTAAAGCTATAGCTAGACACAAGCAACGTCGTCAACAACGTTCTCGCTTCAAACGGTAAATTTTTAGTCCCATTGAGATCATCCCAAACCCTTGCTAGGATTGAGGATGATCCCACTAAGTTATTTTTTTGTGCAATTAACTGCTAGATTTCCGCTACTGCTCGTTCAATTAAACGGCGAGCTAAGGTTTGTGTTCCTGTGTGTTCATAGTAATTTGTAGCCACATCTAAAAACGCTGCTACATAGTCTAATTTATCATCAGCAAAGTCTATAAAACCTTGGCAATGGTGTAATACACTTTGGGCTGTTAAAGCATTAGCAGTAACAATACCATTCATCCAGCCCTTAACCGAATCTACACTATTACCAATAAAGTCTATTTTCTCACCAATACCATTACCAGGAATTTTATCTTGGATGGTGCTAAAAGTTGAATTTTGTTGTAACTCTTGGGGGTTCATTCGACTGAGCATTGATAATGATTTGTCAATGAAATCAGGTCCTAAGGGTATTAAACCATCAACACAAATCAATGCCACCATGCGAATCAGGGACTCTCCACCATACTCACCTAAAGAAGCAACAAAATCGCTAATACTATCTCCAGGAATGCCATTAATTTGACAAAAAGCCACTAATTCAGCAACTATTTTTAAGGTCAGATCAATAGTTTGGGCTTTGTCTGCTTTGGGAGTAATAGAATTTAAAAAACCGAAAAGAGGAATTTTTTCCCCGATTTTATTAGCTAGAGCGGCTGCACCTAAAACCTTATCTGTACCGTCAACAGTTTGATACAGCCAGAGCGCGGTTTGATATCCTTGGGATTTGTCGTTAAATAGATAAATTGCTCTTTCACCAATTTGTTGAATTAAAGCCTCGTCTGTTTCACCGGTAACAGTTTTAATGGTATTCACAAAACCAACCGTATTTTGCCATTCACCAGGAGCAACGAAATCCAAAGCATTTAATAGAGAAACTGTCAAATTATTGGTAGGAAGTTCATCAACTAATTGGAAAATTGGTTTACTCACAAAAATCTCCTTATTTTGTATTCATGGTTTTGTATTCACGTCAATTGCTAGTTGGGAAATAGCCAAAAATTTTCTTAATTACCAATTACTAATCACTAAGCTAAACTAGATAACCGGGAATATTAGTTAGCTACCTATTTCAAATTAGCTAAACCATCAAGATTAAACTTCTCTATCCATATTGCGCGATCATTAGCTGTGAATAATGGATCTTTAGAAATAACCTTGACTTGGTACTTATTCACCAAAACCGAAGTTTGAGTTTTTCCCAGTTGTATAGAGGGATAACCGCCTATTTTCTCAGTGCTGTTAGCAAATTTTGCTGCTGCTCCCGGTATACTGCTGGTATCAGAAATAGCGAGTTGAGCAACTACTTTACCATCTTTTTTCAGGTTGGCCTCCGAAAAGCCTTTTTTCTCCTGGGTATAAACTCGATCATAACCATCACTACTACCAGGGAAAAACTGATTTAATTTGCTACCTTGAGTCGCATTTTTAACTACAGCCTGTCCGCTTTTTTGTCGGGTACTTTCTTGTTGTACCTGATCAAAACGACTAGGTGCTTTTGGGGAACAAGCTGTAGTCAGCAAGACAAATGATAGTAATATAGCAGCTAAAACTCTCCGTCCACGATTTGTTACCATTTTTGGCTTCTCCTTGATAGTTAGGCTTGTGTTATCAACCATTAAACCAGAAAATTTACTTTTAAATAATTATTGAATGTATTGGGAATCACAACAATTTTGATACTTTTGAATGATACACTAGATTAAACGATGAGCTATCACCGCATAAAAAGGATCTCCTCCGGGTACTCCCAACCACTGTAAAAAATTTGGCGTTGTTGACTTTGAGCAAATTACTTCTGGGGTTGAGAATCCTGGTACTGACCTAAAGTAACCCTTGACCAATTCTACCCTAAAAGCTTCCGAACCGTCTCGCCAAACTTGAATAGCTTTTTGAAAAAACATCCGGTTAGAAAAACTAATAATTGCTATCCCACCAGGTTTAAGAATCCGGTGTATTTCGGAACATACAGCCTCTGGGTATTGAAGATACTGCACAGAAACACAGTTAATAACAGCATCGAACTCTTGATCCAAGCAAGGTAACTGAGGATTTATGTTGAGATTTTGGACAAAATAATGATTTAATTGAGGATTTCGGGCTAATTCCTCAGCATTGAGTCCATGGCCTTCTACATGAGCAAAATCTCTATCTGTGGGTAAATGGGATACCCAACTACTCATCATATCAAGAATCCGCGTATTAGCTGGGATTCGCTGACGATATAAATCCGTTAATTGCTGAATAAAACCCTCATCTACATGAGTGACAAAGCGGGGGTAACTATAGAATAACTGATCATCTGAGTCATCTAATTTAATTCGTTGATTTGGTTGCAGTAGCATAAATTTCTTATTTGATAGATTGGATAATTTTGACTAGTGTCTTAATTGACATATAAAAATTTTAGATCAATATCAAAGCAAAGCATAATTAGGAGTATGTTAAAATACATAAATATTCTCAAATAGTGCAATTTCACAATGAAAAAATCAATTTCCCCAATTGCTGTAATTCTTAGCTGTGTATCTTTGATAGCTTGCGCTAGTGGACTAAAGGATACATTTAAAGAAGAGGCTGCTGCCACTGTAACACAAAATCAAACGAAAATTACTCTATTAGTAGCAACTCAACGACAGAATAAACAAGCATATTCTCTACAATCAGAAACAGAACAGAAGAAAGAACCTGTAGGTAAAAACCTAGACAAAAATAAGAATACTAAAAAAGGTGCAAATCAACAACCAAAGGAGGGAAGAGTAAAAGAAATAGTCAATGGTGATTTAATGTGTTATGTCACCTTAGTAGATAATAAAGGAATACAACACAATGTTGGCGCGAGTTTTGAAATTTGTGACGAGAAGAAGTTTTTGAATAAAAAAGTCCGCGTTACTTACAAAGTAGAATCAGTTAATGATTGTCAGAGTGCAGAACCCTGTGGAAAAACTCGTAAACAATCAATCATTACTAAAATGGAAGTTGTGAATAAAGTTTCCCAAAAAGATTCATACACCTTGAGTAATGGGAAATGGAAAATTGCTATTAGTAATAGCAACTCTTGGAATGGGGTGAATGGTACAGGAAATGTAAGTTATCAAGGATGTAATGCTAATGGTAAATGTGTGAGTTTAACAGGAGGTAAAGTTGTTTGTCGAGACGGTGTATGTCGTACAGTTTGGAAAGGTGGAAATTACACTTACATTTTAGAACAACCCATTACTGAAAATGGTAATGCTGATTCTACTTTGACAGTCAGAAAAGGTAAAACTGAGGTTTTGAAAGTTACAGGTTTGAAAGCTATACCTGATAGATAATCAAAAAAAACACCCCAGTTTATTTTTACTGAATTATTCAATGTTAATTGATTATTAGTTGTTGCATAATAGCGGTATGAATTGTGTTTTTCTCCTGAAATCAGCAACGCCAATTATTACTCTTCTGGGGTAAAATTTTGGTCAAGAAAATTAAGAGCGTGGTTGCGGAGTTCAAAATATTCCGTTGAGTTCCGCATGGCCATTCTATCTCTAGGATGTGCAAAAGGAACTGTTAAAATTTCTCCAATGTTTGCAGATGGTCCATTAGTCATTAAAATGATCCTATCTGACATATAAATTGCTTCGTCCACATCATGGGTAATCATCATAACTGCTTGACGATGATGTTCCCAAATATCTAATACTTGACGTTGTAATTTACCACGAGTTAAAGCATCTAAAGCACCAAAAGGTTCATCCATTAATAACATTTTGGGACGAATTGCTAAAGCTCTAGCAATACCTACTCTTTGTTTCATACCTCCAGAAATTTCATCAGGATATTTATCGGCTGCTGCTGTCAAGTTTACCATAGCCAAGTGTTCATTGACAATGCTAATTTTTTCGGCGCGATTGGCATTTTTTAATACTTCATCTACAGCTAAACGGATATTTTCGCGGACAGTTAACCAGGGTAATAATGAGTAATTTTGAAATACCATCATTCTCTCTGCTCCTGGTTTACGAATCTCTTTTCCTTCTAAACGCACAGAACCAGAAGTAGCTTTTTCAAAACCGCCAATTATTTTTAATAATGTCGATTTACCGCAGCCAGAATGACCAATTACAGAAATATATTCATCTTCACCAATAGTTAAATTAATATTATTTAAGACGACAAATTTGCCTTTATCTGGGGTGGGATAAGATTTAACCAAGTTCTCAATTTCTAAAAATCCGTTTCGTTGTCTTTCTGTGGTATTATTATCTGTTAAAATTGGATACGCCATGATTAATCACCCTTGATATAATTAACTTTTTTTAAGACATAAAAAATCGAGCGGGAGCATTAGCGCGGATATCAAAACTATGAAGATATCCTACAGGATCACTAGGATCAAATCCTTTTTTATCTATAAATGCTTCTGGAGGTTCAACCTTATAATCATTTGCGGGACATTGAATACCCATTTCTGTGGCTATTTCCCGATATAAATCTGTTCTCCAACCTTTTGCGGCTACTTGTTCGGCGTTTTTAGGAATTGCTTTAATTTGTCCCCAACGGGCTGCTTGAGTCATTAACCAAAGACTGCGAGAACGCCATAAAAATGTTGAATGTTCTCCTATTTCGTGGGGAATAGTGTTAGGAAGATCATAAAAGATTGTGGTATCATCTGCTTTGATAGTGCGGTCTTGACCATCAAAACCACCATAATTGTAATTGCCAATAATTCCCGGTGCGGTAAACTTAGTAATAGGAACACCTGATTTTTTGGGTTTTGCACCAGTAAAAGCACGTTCTGTGAGTAATTCAGCTATTTGTTGACGATTTTCAGGTCGGCTACAATATTGACAAGCTTCTATCATGGCTTTTACTAAAGAACGGTAAGTTTTAGGGTAATTAATAATAAAAGATTCCATTACTCCTAATAGTCTGTCTGGGTGTCCGTGCCATATTTCCTTACCTTGGGCAAAAGTAAAACCAATACCTTCATTATCCGTAATTGCTCTAGTATTCCAAGGTTCAGCCACCATATAGGCTTGCATGGCGCCAATTCTCATATTTGTCACCATTTGTGGTGGAGGAACAATGATCACCCGAAATTCTTTAAGAGGATCAACACCCGCAGCAGCGGAAAGATAACGAGCGAAATATTCATAAATAGCAGAACTAAGGACTACAGCCCAGATTTTCTTTTCTGGGGGTTGTTGATCAAAATAGCCGCGAAAGTCCCTTCCAAAGGCTTCTAAAGCCCCCTCAGCGTATTTTTGTTGATATTCGTACCAAGGACGGATACCATAGTCCCACATTTCCTTATTCATGGTCATAGCGTTACCATGTCGGTGGATAGTCATTGCAGCACATAGAGGAGCATGACGGGCACCTTCCGCACCAATTCTAGCATTAGTGACAGCACCGGAGACAACAGGGGAAGCGTCAAGACGACCAAAAATCAAACCGTCGCGGGAGGTAGCCCAACTAGCTTCCCGGTTGAGTGTGACATTTAAGCCATATTTACGGAAAAATCCTTTTTTCCAAGCGATCGCAAATGGCGCACAATCATTAACAGGGACATAACCAACCGTAATATTAGGTTTCTCTAAATCTTGGGGTCTAACTACTGGTGTCACCGCTAAAGCTTCCTCTGTTAGTCCGTTAGCAGACCTATCTCCAGAAACAGCACAGGAAGATAATATAATTCCCGCAGTTGTCGCACCCATTCCTTTAATAAACTCTCGACGATTTAAATGACTTTCACTCATAATATTAATTATTAATAGTTAAAAAATTCTCTTAAACCTCTCTGCGCCTGGAGCGCCTCTGCGTGATCAAAAATCATTAACCTCCTGGACGGTGAGTAACTAACTCTTGAATTTTGCCCACAGCATAATCCAAAATCAACCCAGTTAAACCAATTATAAACACTGCTAAAAACACAGAACTCAGATTTAAACGACTCCATTCGTCCCAAACAAAAAATCCAATTCCTATACCTCCGGTGAGCATTTCTACAGCTACAATTACTAGCCAAGCAATGCCTAAACTAATTCGCAAACCAGTAAAAATATAAGGTAAACTAGCAGGTAAAATGATCTTAGTAATTTGTCGCCAGCGGTGCATTTCTAGGACTTGGGCTACATCTAAATAATCTTTGGGGACGCTAGAAACTCCCAAAGCAGTATTAATAATTGTTGGCCATAGCGACGTAATGAAAATGACAAAAATAGCGGAAGGATCTGCTAAATTAAAAAGAGATAAAGAAATGGGCAACCAAGCCAATGGAGATACTGGTTTAAAAATCTGAATAATGGGATTAAAAGCCAGCATTGCCGGTCTAGACATTCCGATTAAAAAACCCAAAGGAATGGCCACTAATGCCCCCAAACCAAATCCTAATATTACCCGGCGTAAACTGGCTAATAATAACCAACCAACTCCTAAATCACCTGGACCTCTTTCATAAAATGGATGTAAAATATAGTCCCAATTAGCAATTAAAGCTTCTGGTGGTGTAGGCATTAATTCATGATTAGCTAATGCTACCACCCACCACAACAAAATAATTCCCAAACAGCCTAAGGCTGGGAATAATAAAGTGTCTTGAAAAATTATCGGTTTGGCCTTTCTCCACACAGTTTGACTAGCAACTGCTATAATGGCTGCTAAATTTAGTTGCAATATCATTTATTTTACCTCAGCAGAGTTAAGCGTGGGTACAAGGAAATTAAATTAGATAGTACCAACCTTGGACACTGATGAGATCAGAACAACATTATAATTAATTTAATTATAATTAATGATTATGATTCTGTCTCTTCAGTCTTTTCTCAATGCCTACGAAGTTAGCTGACGAGCTAGGGTTGAGAGATACCCTTTTCTACTTGATTTTAGAATGATTTTGAACTAGAAAGCGCAAATTAATCAACTCATCAAGACAAAAATACGCCCCACAATCTGGTTCCTCCGTTCCAGTGCTACTGTTGTCATTTACTGGACTAGGCTGACTTACTTGAAATTAATATCACGACTATAACATTGATATCTAGTGATAACATCAGTATTAATCATAAATATTAGTTACTTAACCACTGAATTTATCACTTGCGGGGAGGGTTTGGGGGTGGGGTTCTTGTACCTCATAACATTGGGACGTGCTGTAGGTGTGTACTTCATTAGACCGGTAAACGATATATCATATATAATGAGATGTTTTTTGTGATAATTCGATGTCATCAAAATTCAAATAAGATCATAAGAATTTGATTTATAATAAAAAAATATAAACTCTAATTAAGAGGTAAAATACCATGCTAAAAATACAACCTCCAACTGTAATTGATTTTCAACCAGCAATTACTGCTAAAGATAAGGATGATAAATCTATTTTAATGATAGATGTGAGATTTTCCGCCATGTATTCTTCCCCGGATCTTAATATCTTAAAAATGGAACAATACCAGCATATTCCTTTTTTAATGTTTGTTAATTCTAATGTCGTGAGAATCTTTAAGAGTCCGACTTTTACAGAAGTAGCAAGATTGGACACGAAAAAGGTTTTAGAACATTATAATCCAAAAAGCATCGAAGGAATCATCTATCAATCTACTTTAATAACTTTAACTCAATCATGGTTAAGAGATTTAGCTTATCATTGGAAAAGTGAAACCCCTCCTTACATTGAGGAAATCAAGGAAATTGGCTTATTTACTCTTTTGTTTGATGGTATGACAGAGGAGTTAGAATTATTATGATTATTTATTTAGAAACTAATTCAATTATGGCAATTGCCAAAGGAAGAAACAAAGAATTAGAAGATTTTGTTTATGATTCTTCAAATAATTTACAATTTGTCATTCCTAGTATTTGTTTAATGGAAACATTAGTAGCAATAAAAAGAGAAGAAAAACGTAATCTGTACCAAATAAAGAAGGACTATGATAAAATGTAATAGAAATATTTTCTTCATCAAAATTAGTTAAACAAAAAGCAGCTAGAAACTATGAAAGCCTTAGAAGTTACTGGAAAAATTCAACAGGGACAATTAACCTTAGATTATCCTTTAGAAGTTGATAATTTTAATACTGTTAAGGTAATTATTCTCCTACCAGAAGCAGATGATATTGATGTTGATGATACTCCAATTCAGGAAATCAAAGAGAGTTTAACTAGAGCTTTTGAAGAAGTAAAATCTGGAAAAACTAGGCCTATTTCTGAATTATGGGAGAGAATTGAGAATGAATAACATAAATCCTATCTCAATTCAATTTTCTCCTGAATTTGAAAAACAACTGCATAAATTATCAAAACGATATCGAAAAATTCGTGATGATATTGAACCCGTTATTTTACAGTTACAGAAAGGTGAAATTATTGGTGATCGTTTTATAGGTTTAGGAGAAAAATATCAGGTTTATAAGGTTAGGGTTAAAAATAGTAATATTCAAAAGGGTAAAAGTGGTGGATATAGACTTATTTATTACCTAAAAAGTGCCACGAATATTATTTTATTAACAGTTTATTCTAAATCTGATCAAGAGGATATTGCTGTTGCAGTTATTCAAGAGATTATAGAACAGGTTATGGAATGATTTTGATGATAAACACAAGAGAAATATAATAAATGTTGGGTTTCGTTACCTCAACCCAAGCTACTCAAAACTTCAGGGGGCGACAAGCGAAGTGAAACCAAGATAGGGAAAGGGTTTGAGGTGATAGACCCTGTGAAAAAATTTGGTGCT
>NZ_KE384705.1:133009-157185 GCF_000426925.1 Dolichospermum circinale AWQC310F
ATTTAGAGTGTGCAGTTTAATGGTAGAAAAGAATGGTCTCGTCAAAATAACAAGACCACAAAAATAAATATAGTAAAACACCTACTTATTCCAAGCAGGATGACACAACAGAGAAGACATCACCCGCACCCCACGCAGTTGATTAGAGAGGGGTAGATGACCTTTAGGGGCGCTTAAATCCCAGGTAAACCCGTGGGGGTATCTTGTCCAGTTATTACCATTCTTCCAGCCGATTTTCGGCCAGAGGTTAACCCAATTTTTATTTAAACCTAACCAAATTTCTCGTTGTACGGAAAAGCCGAATTTACCTTGTGAGTGAACTACCCAAAGTTGATTAATGGTGCGTAGGTCTTGAACTGGTAAACTTTCGACTTCTGTGAAGTATAGCCATTTTCTCTTTACTGCTTGAGGACCTGCTGCTTCACACATCTTCTGAATTGTCAAGAGGTCTGCTGCTTGAAAATCTTGATTTACAAGTAGCTTTTGCAAAGAATTGTAACTGATCCCACAGTCCGATTTTAGAGGTACAATTCCTTCAGGAAAGTTAGTTTGTAGAAATTCCTGACTTGTCGGTGCATCAGTATTGTAAATGACTTGGTAGACTTGGCCATCAATCCAAGTTGCTGGGTGGTCACGACGTTTCAGCAAAAATTCCTTCAATATCTCTAACCCATCATTACCCAAGTCAGCTAACTGCGGGATGATTTGTTGTTGGACTTTTTCGGACCCAGCGATTAACTTTTGGCGGAGGGAGTCAAGATCATTTGTAGTGCCTGATACAATCATTGGGTCTGTCATGCCATTACTCGTGTTAGCGTGAGCGTGAATAAACTATCTATTGCTATCGGTTATTCTACAAAATGAAGCACAAATAGCGAAAAGTAGTTTACTCCAAATCTTGGGGAAAGTTGGAAAACCCCGGAATGTGTATCTGAAAAAATCACCTCCGGTGGCTTTAGTGAAATCCTAGTCCACAATACTTTATCAGCTAAGGAGTTACATGATCCAGGAGTGACAGCATAAATACTCCTGACTTCTAAGTTGGTGAACTTCTTCTATTTGGAATGTGTTAACTATGTACGAAAAGATTACTCCTCCCACCACCGGCGCAAAAATTACCTTCAAAAACGGTGAACCGGTTGTTCCTGAAAATCCCATTATCCCATTTATTCGCGGTGATGGTACGGGTATAGATATTTGGCCTGCAACGGAAAAAGTGCTGGATGCCGCAGTCGCAAAAGCATATAATGGCACAAGAAAAATTAGCTGGTTTAAGGTTTATGCTGGTGATGAAGCTTGTGATTTATACGGTACATATCAATATTTACCCCAGGATACATTGACGGCTATTAAAGAATATGGCGTAGCGATTAAGGGACCTTTGACTACTCCCGTTGGTGGAGGGATTCGTTCTTTAAATGTTGCATTACGCCAAATCTTTGACTTGTATACTTGTGTGCGTCCTTGTCGTTATTACGCGGGTACTCCTTCTCCCCACAAAACTCCTGAAAAGTTGGATGTAATTGTTTATCGGGAAAATACGGAAGATATTTATTTGGGAATTGAGTGGAAACAAGGTAGTGAAATAGCGAATCGCCTCATCAAGATTCTTAACGAAGAGTTAATACCTGCTACATCAGAGCATGGTAAAAAGCAAATTCCCCTTGATGCTGGTATCGGTATCAAACCTATCAGTAAAACTGGTTCTCAGCGTTTAGTTAGACGGGCGATTAAACACGCTTTGTTATTGCCTAAAAATAAGCAACAAGTCACTTTGGTGCATAAGGGCAATATTATGAAATATACCGAAGGTGCTTTTCGTGACTGGGGTTATGAACTGGCCACTACGGAATTTCGTCAAGAAACTGTTACAGAACGGGAATCTTGGATATTAGGAAATAAAGAGAAAAATCCCAATATTTCCGCAGAAGAAAACGCCCGTCAAATTGATCCTGGTTTTGATGCTTTAACACCAGAGAAAAAAGCCCAAATTGTCAAAGAAGTAGAAACAGTTCTGAATACAATTTGGGAAAGCCACGGCAATGGCAAATGGCAAGAGAAAATCATGGTCAATGACCGCATTGCTGATAGTATCTTTCAACAAATTCAAACTCGTCCAGATGAGTATTCTATTCTGGCTACAATGAACCTGAACGGTGATTATTTATCTGATGCTGCTGCTGCTATTGTTGGCGGTTTAGGCATGGGTCCAGGGGCAAATATTGGCGATTCCTGCGCGATTTTTGAAGCCACTCATGGTACAGCACCAAAACACGCTGGGTTAGATAAAATTAACCCCGGTTCTGTGATTCTTTCCGGTGTGATGATGTTAGAATATATGGGTTGGCAAGAAGCCGCAGATTTGATTAAAAAAGGATTAGGTGATGCGATCGCCAATGGTCAAGTTACTTATGACTTAGCGCGGTTAATTGAACCACCTGTACAACCTTTAAAATGTTCTGAATTTGCTGACGCAATTATCAAACATTTCGGTTAATTTCTGTTATCCTGAAATCAAGTGTTGAGTTCCCCGACTTCCTAATAAAGTCGGGGATCTAGAAAATATGAGGATTACAATCACTAACTAGGTTATTTGTATGGTAATCAGTGCTTTCAAACTAAATTTAAACACAGTTAATTTTAGCGATGAACAGTTTTATCAACTATGTCAAAAAAACGGCGATTTAAAACTTGAACGCACATCTACGGGAGAATTAATTATTATGCCACCAGTGGGAGGAGAAAGCGGTAATCGAGAGGCAGATTTGATTATTGATTTAGGTGTTTGGAATCGGCAAACAGGACTCGGTTACACTTTTAGTTCTTCTACTATATTTAAATTACCAAATGGTGGCGATCGCTCTCCAGATGCAGCTTGGATTAAAAAAGAACGTTGGGAAACACTCACTCCTGAACAAAAACGCAAATTCCCCCCCATTGCACCAGATTTTGTCATTGAATTAAGGTCAGCAACAGACGATTTAAAAACTCTGCATCAGAAAATGCAAGAATATATGGATGCAGGAGTAAAACTGGCATGGTTAATAAATCCTCAACAACAAGAAGTAGAAATTTATCGTTTAGGAAAAGATGTAGAATTGCGAAATCTACCTACAAAATTATTAGGAGAAGATATCTTACCGGGATTTAGTTTGAATTTAGATTGTTATTAAAATACCCAATACTTTATCCCCATGCCAATCTTTGCGCTAAAATAAACCTGAAATGGGTAAAAATGACATTTTAGGGTCAAGTCTCTACAAAGGTTCTAGAAAATACACATTTAATTTTTGAAAATATGTTTCTGACAAATATCAAATATGTGTAAACTTAGGGGTTAAATTCCCATGTAGATAGCTGATTCAGTCCATAGCCATAGGTCAGATTATACTGTAAAGGCGTAATGCTGATATAATTCTTTTCAATAGCATGAATATCAAGAGGGATGTCCTTTGGTAAATTTAACTCTAGGGGTGGTTCTAGATTTTCTATCACCTCTCCAGTTAACCAGTAGTAAGTTTTACCTCTGGGATCAGTTCGCTTATTAAAAACATCCACGTAGCGTCTGACACATTGTCTTGTCAAGGTAACACCAGCAATTTCTTCCCAGGATATAGGAGGAACATTAACATTAAGTAACATTGATTCTGGCAGTGGTTGGGCGGCAATTTTGGCAACTAAGACTTCCGCAAATTTAGCCGCTGGTTGAAAGTCTTTATGAGTATGACTGGTTAAACTAAACGCAACACTAGGAATACCTTCAATTACCCCTTCCATTGCTGCCGAAACAGTCCCAGAGTAGAGAATTTCTGTCCCTAAATTTGCGCCTTGGTTAATTCCAGATAGCACTAAGTCCGGTGGAGAATCTAATAAAGCCCATAATGCCAATTTTACACAATCTGAAGGTGTACCATCACAAGCCCAAGCTTTAATATCAGGATCAAAAACAGATTCTACTATTTCGGCGCGGATTGGTTGCAGTAAGGTTAATCCATGTCCTGTGGCTGACCTCTCTCGATCTGGACAAACTACTGTCACTTCATGACCCGCTGCTGCTAAGGTGTTGGCTAAGGTACGAATACCCAAAGCAGAAATTCCATCATCGTTGCTAATTAGTAATTTCATTATGTCAGTTGTCAGTTGTTAGTTGTCCGTTGTCAGTTGTTAGTTGTCAGTGGTCAGTTGTCAGTTGTTAGTTGTCAGTTGTTAGTTGTCAGTTGTCAGTTGTCAGTGGTCAGTTGTCAGTTGTCATTAGGAAATAATATTACCTGTCACCTGTTCCCTATTCTCTGTTCCCTGTTCCCTGTTCCCTACTATAGACTAATGACTAATCACCAATGACTAATAACTAATGACTAACAATTTAGAGGATCAACTTTTAGCATTACGCCAGGAAGGAGAAACAGCGATCGCTTCTGCTAATACCCTAGAACGCCTAGAAGAACTCAGAGTTAACTATTTGGGTAAAAAGGGGCAATTGGGGGCGTTATTGCGAAGTATGGGGCAAATGAGTGCAGAAGAACGTCCTAAGATTGGGGCGATCGCTAATATTGTTAAAGAAGCTATTCAAAACAGTCTTGACCAACAACGCACATTTTTAGAAGCGGCGCAAATTCAGGCACAGCTAGAGGCTGAAACCATAGATGTCACCATGCCCGGTATTTACCGTCCCCAAGGTCGGATTCATCCCCTCAATGGCATTATTGACCAAACCCTAGATATCTTTGTCGGCATGGGTTACACCGTTGCCCAAGGATCAGAAATGGAAACAGATTACTACAATTTTGAAGCTCTTAACACCCCCCCAGATCATCCAGCCCGTGATATGCAGGATACCTTTTATTTACCAGATGGTAATTTACTGCGAACTCATACTTCATCGGTGCAAATTCGCTACATGGAAAAGGAAGAACCACCCATTCGAGTTGTTGCCCCAGGTCGAGTATATCGCAGAGATGATGTAGATGCGACCCACTCAGCAGTTTTCCATCAAATTGAACTTTTAGCCATAGATGAAGGACTGACTTTTACAGACCTGAAAGGAACTGTCAAGATATTTTTACAATCAATATTTGGCGATTTACCAATTCGTTTTCGCGCTAGTTATTTCCCTTTTACTGAACCTTCAGCCGAAGTAGATTTACAATGGAAAGGACGTTGGTTAGAAGTTATGGGTTGCGGTATGGTTGACCCCAATGTTTTGAAATCTGTAGGTTATGATCCTGAAGTTTATAGCGGTTTTGCTGCCGGTTTTGGTGTAGAACGTTTTGCCATGGTGTTACATCAAATTGATGATATTCGTCGTTTGTATAATAGCGATTTACGCTTTTTACAACAGTTTTAATATTCAGGCGGGAAAATCCCGCCTTTGATAATTATGAATTAAAACTCAACCAAAACTCAACCAACCAAAAATCTGTTTAACCGTTAATTCTAAATTTATATTTTCTAGAACTGGTAATTTATCGTCACCTTCATATATTTCTATTTTTTGTCCAGGAAAGACAGCCAATACACTTTCTTCTTCTGGGTTTAATAACCAACCTAATTCAGTTCCATGGCGGGAACAATGCAATAATTTAGTTAAGACTTTTTTCTGTGGTTGTTCAGGAGAAAGAATCTCTATTACCCAGTCAGGATGAATTTCAAAACGGTTAGCAATTCTCCCAGATTCAGTTTTGGGAATTCTCTCCCACCGGAACACCGCAATATCAGGCACAATGGTACTACCACCAAAAGTACAACGTAGTTCTGGAAAGGCATAAGCAATCTTTGGCGTTTCTGCTACTTGATTGATATTGGTACAAAATTTAATCTGTAGACGACTGTGTTCACCTTGTGGCTTATGTTTTTGTAGGATTTCCCCGTTAATAAATTCTGATGCTGGTTTAGTTTCTGGTAACTTGACAAAATCTTCTAGTGTAATCTGGCGTTCAGTGGCTATAGTCATAATTGGTAACTAGAAAGCATAGTTATATTATCAACGATAATGTTCAAAATTAGTTTTCAGAAAATATCTATAAAATCAAGTACATTGGGTGTGTGATAACTAGCAAAGAAAGCGTGAATAAATTACTTATCAGTATCGGAATGTTTTTCGGTTCTATCATTGGTAGCTATATTCCGCTTTTATGGGATCTAAGTCTATTCTCAATTACCTCAATTCTATTCAATGTTGTTGGGGGGGAATTGTGGAAATATAGCTAGGTTATGGTACTTCCAAATATTTAAAGATTCTATGTAATTTGCGATAATTATTCATCATTAATTAAGTAGGGGCTTAGTAATGCTAAACCCCTGATTTTTACTATTTTATCAAACCAGTTATGAGAAAAAGTTCTCATTTTATAATCGCATCATGTTGAGAAAGCAACTTTTCTACTTTTGCTTCTTCAATACGGGAAATTAACTTTTTATTTTCATATAAATCTCTGGTAGTTTTTGCTAAAGTAAATGTAGAACCAACAGAAAAAGCTAAACCCATGCCCATAAATGCTTTTATCCAGTTGTCTGTGGGTAAATTGATAATACCAGAAGTAGTTATGGAAATAGACATAATAAAAGCTGCCCATGTTTGAAAAATCCAAGCAGGACTATCTTTTTGTTGATTAAATGTTTGCATCTTGCTCACCTTTTAATTATTCGCTAATAACATAATTATATTTATTAGTAAAAAATCTGGTGAGAGTAACCTACCAGTTCGGTAACTGTACTCAATTAAAATTACGAAAAGGGCAGCAAATACAGTAGTTATTGGTACAAAATTTGTACCAGTTTTGCAAATGGCACAAACTTGTAGACATAACCATAGTTTTCACTTAACTTCGCTGCCAAATTTTAATTGTTTTATCCAAACTTCCACTAACTAACATTTCCCCAGAATCAGTAAAGGATAAAGCTGTCACTGTGTGAGTATGACCTGTAAATGTCCCTAATAATTCCCCAGATTGTAAATGCCACAATTTGATGGTTTTATCAGCACTACCACTAGCAATAATTTGTGCGTCAGGACTTAAAGCAACTGCATTAACACTATCTCGATGTCCTTTGAGAGTATGAACTAATTCTCCAGTAGCTAAATTCCAAACTCGAATAGTTTGATCTTGACTACCACTGACTAAAAATTTAGCATCAGCACTAATAGCTAAGGAACTAACAATGTGAGAATGACCCATTAGGGTGTATATTGGTTGTGGATCTTGGGAATTTTTCTGATTTTGTTTTGAGGATGTTTCCCACACTTTGATTTTGCGATAGCTACCCGTAATCAAAGTTCTGCCATCTTGACTTAACACCATTGAATGGGCTGCTGTATCATCTAAACATACCGTATTTTCAACTTGGCGATCGCGCAAATTCCAAAATAAGATCTTGCGATCATGGCCACTTGTTGCTAACATCTTACCATCGGGTGTAAACGCCACACAACGCACATCTCCACGATGTTTATACAGGATATCAATTAAGTCTAACGCCCCGGTATGCCAGATTTTCACCGTGGAATCTGCACCTACAGTCGCTAATGTTTGCCCGTCGGTACTAAAAGCCAAAGCATTAACTTCATCTACTAAGCCAGAAACCACCCAAGGATATTCTGATAATGTCTCAATTAATTCACCTTTGGCTAAATCCCATAATTTTGTTTCTCCTCGACTACCACTAGCCAAAATTGGGATGGTTTTGACGTTTTTACACCTTACTTCTTTGACTACCAAAGTTTTGATAGCATAGGCTAAACAGTTAATACCTCTAGTATGTCCTTTCAATGTTTGCCAGTATTCCCAATCACCAATAATTTTCTTTTTTGGATGATCTGATGGTAAGGTTTGAATTGTCTCCACTACCGTTTTATCATCAGTTATTGGTACATCATCTTGTTTTTCACCAAGAGATTGTAAATACCAATTTAATCCCCCTGCATACAACAAACTACTAGGATTTAAATAAGTCTTTGATTCTGGAAATTCTAGTTGATTTGTGGGTAAAAAACCAGTAATCACAGTTTGTTTTTTGGATCCTAATTGTGTATTTGCTGGATAAAACAAACACAGAAAAATTAATACCTGGTGGTTATTAATATCTTCTTGACTAACAGACCAACGGATTTTATCTTTTTTAATGCTGTTAAAACTTTCTCCATCTGCTACATGAATTTGAATACTCACCTTTGGATTATGAGTCAATAAATAAGTAAATTTACTTTGACTATCTAAATTTCCCTCATCATCTAAAACCATATTTTCTAAAGTGTCTTGTGGCACTTTTTTCACCAATTTTCCTAACCGTTCTGTCATCATCCGATCTACAATTTGTTCACGAACTAGATAATCCTCAGCTTGACGTTGAAAATAGGTAGGAAAGGGAATTATCCAATCAGGATATTCAGGATATTCAGGTGGTATCGGTGGCGGATTTTTGGCGAGAATTTCGGCTTGCTGACGGGAACATTCGAGAATCTTTGTTAATGACTCCCCCGTAAATGCCATGACTTCACTGTGATAACCTCTAACTTGACTTTCTAAAAGAGAAATATCCGCAGTTTTCGGTTTTTTGACACGGTTTAAGAAGTCAGTTTGTTGCGCTTTTAGTAAACTAATCCAATTCATCTGTATGATAGTGGCACGCCATTGCATACCCAAGATAACTTTTAACAATACAATTATTCAATTGATAACCTTTAGTTAAGTAAGAACTAAGAAATGATTACAGTCTAATAGGATACAAAAACTAGCCGCATTGAATGGTAAATATCAACTCGTCAGGTGATTAAGCACTAGTTAAGATGTAGTGGGGGAGATTTCGATAATTTCCATGATTTCCATAAATTCTAACTACCTTAACTAATAATTTACTGTTTCCCTAGAAACAGTTCTCTTGCTTCTAGAAGTGTGCAACTTTAGAGAAAACTTTTTTTATTTTCAGACCTATGCCACCGCTTTGTTGTCATTCTCAGCCAAAATACAGCTGTAATTGACAGCATTTCCTAATCCACGGAGGTACATATCCGCGTTTATCTGCGTTTATCTTATAATCCCTGTAACCAAGTGAGATTAGAAATACAGCAGTTTCCGATATTATGAAGTACAGATATTAATGATAAAACTCTTGTGGTGAGGGCATCTTGCCCGCACAAAGTGTACCTCACTCAAGCTGAACTTTCTGTATTATAACCGCACTGAGAATGTATCATTACTCTCTTAAACCTCTCTTCTGCATATTTTCCAATAATTGATAAGTTTAAATTATTCGTTTTTAGAATTTCATAATTTTTTTAAAATTCGCTTTCAGAGTGAAAGGTGTTAAGACGGGGTTAGCTGTGGTAATATGTTCATATTGTTAATAATCGGATGTAAGCAAAATTTTTATTTAGGGATATATTCCCATTATAAAAATATCACTTCCAGAGAAAAAAGTCAATGGGTTTCAACCCAAAAAAAGATTTTTTTCGATTCATAAGTTTTACTTATTATTTTTTATATTTTTTATTATGTTTCTTATATTTGAAGAATAGAACTTACTTAGACCAGATTTGACTAATAACCGACGTGAACTAGGGATAAAAGCTATTTTGGAGTAGGAGTAATTGATGAATTACACCTACTTTCCTGCTGTTTGGCGTAATTACGGAAATTGTGGGTAATTTAAGAACTAGATTTTTGTAACTTTTGTTTCCTCCGGCGTTTTTCTGTCGTGGCTACACCATGTTGTACTGGATAACCGGCGATAGGAATTACTTGATATTTTCTGTCCGCTTCTAGATTTTTCAGTTCAGTATAGTCAACCCAGTGGATACAATCAACAGGGCAGGTATCTATTGCTTCTTGAATTATCTCTTCTGTGTCCGCATCTTGACGAATTACACGCGATCGCCCATAATCTTCTTCAATGAAGAAAGTATTACGGGCAACATGAGCGCAATGTTTACAGCCAATACAAGTAATTTCATCTACATAAACGCCTTTCTGCCGAACCACACCGCCTAATTCCGGTTCTAACCCAGAACGTTCAGGAATATCTTGCCAAAAACTCCCCAGTTCTGGTTCTAAGCCAGAACGGTGATCTTCTTGTTCTTCTCGTGACGGCAGAAACTCAAGCATTACGTACTCCAGCGTTGTACTACTAGACGGATAGAACCATCTTCATTTTTTTGTTGTTCAGCTACTTGGAAGCCTACTTTAGTAGTTTCTTTAACTACCGTTTGATAAGCATAACCTTGGGTAACTTGACGCAAAAACCCATCTACAGATAGATTTTGCTGCCAATATTGTAAATCTGCAACTAATTCGTATTCTTGACCATTCCATCTAAAACCGATATCATAACCATTTTCCTGTTCAATTGTTACTTCTGCGGACTGAGTTTGACCACGATAACCGCGTACCTCACTAGGTCCAGGTTTCCAGTCTATTCCCAATGCGGAAAGGGCATCTTGCAAGGATTCTAGATTACGGATTTGTGTCTTGATTTGGCTAAAGTGTGACATAGTGGGTTGTAATCAAAAAAAATTAATTGGTTGGATAATTTACCATTGGCTGTGGACAGTTTGCGTATTCGTCACAGTATTTTCTGTGTTGTTGGTGGCAAAAAACTCAGAAGTTGGCTCATGACTCAACACTCTTCCTAGCTGGGCTTCTATAGCTGCTGTGACTTCAGCACAAGAGACACCGATAATACCGGTGACTTTTTCTTGGACTCGACCGTCTGGATAAATGATGAATTCTAATGTTTCCATATTCTGAAAGCCAACCTCGATACTACACTTGAATTTTTCGGGACTTATCCCGGTGTGGTTGATTAATCTCCCACAAAATATGATGATACTAAAAGCCGTCTTAGGGAAGACGGGTTTGATAACCCAAATCTTAAATCAAAATTTTTTATAGTCTCTCATATTTTAATATACACACTTGGGAATCTTTACGAAAATTATTATTTTTATGGATATGTAAAAATGTACAAAAAGGGAAAATTATTACTATTGAATTTAATTTATGTATCCACCTCTTAGTTTACCTCCTAACAGTTACAATATTTCACCTTCTCGACGGGGAAAGCATAAAATATTTATTGGTATGGCCCCTGGTGTGGGGAAAACATACAGAATGCTAGAGGAAGGACATCAACTTAAACAAGAGGGTATTGATGTTGTTATTGGCGTTTTGGAAACTCACGGACGCAAAGAAACGGCTATAAAAGCAGAAGGTCTGGAGGTAATTCCTAAAAAAGCGAATATTCACAAAAATATCAACCTTCTGGAAATGGACACAGAGGCAATTTTAACCCGTTCTCCCCAATTGGTTTTAGTTGATGAATTAGCGCATACAAATATACCAGGTTCACCTAGAGAGAAGCGCTATCAAGATGTGGAATTAATTTTAGCAGCAGGTATAGATGTTTATTCTACTGTCAATATTCAACATTTGGAAAGTTTGAATGATTTGGTAGCTAGAATTACGGGTGTTGTAGTGCGAGAACGTATTCCCGATATTCTCTTAGATGAAGCTGATGCTGTTGTTGTGATTGATGTTACTCCAGAAACTCTAGAAGAACGGCTGCGGGAAGGTAAAATTTATGCTGCTGATAAAATTCAGCAATCTTTAGAAAACTTTTTTCAGCGTCGTAACCTCATTGCTTTACGGGAATTAGCATTGAGAGAAGTTGCTGATACCGTTGAAGAAGAAGCAAATACCTCTATTTCTTCCCCACAACTTCGCAATGTCCATGAACGAGTTTTGGTATGTGTATCTACTTATCCAAATTCGATTCAATTATTACGGCGTGGAGCGCGACTGGCAAATTATATGAACGCCAGATTTTATACCTTATTTATTGCAGATCCTGACCGTTTTCTCAGTAAAGAAGAAAGTTTACATATTGATACCTGTGAGAAAATGTGCCGAGAATTTGCTGGTGAATTTCTTCATGTTAAGAGCTACAATGTTCCTAAAGCGATCGCTGAAGTTGCTACAATTAATCATATCACCCAGATAGTTATTGGTGAAAGTCGGCAGCCACGATGGAAAAGATTTTTTAAACGCTCTTTTACGGAACGATTATTGGAGTTAATTGGGGACAAACATATAGATTTACACATTATTGCTACTGAGAAATAAATTTTAATTTTTGTGAATCTATCTAAAATAGGATGGAATTTTGCTATTTTCTTTATAGGGTGAATATTAGACCTGAAAAAAATTCTGTAGAGACTTTACTAAAATGATTTCTTTAAGAAGTTTAAAGAGAAAGTCTTTACAGTTCATAATTTCATCACGTCTTTAATAATTCAGTAACACCTAAAAATCTATCCTCAGAAGTTTTTTAAATTCTTTGAGGATAAAATTGATAGTGAAAATTAAGCTGATTTTTACTAAAAATTAACCTAAAAAGCTGAGTATAGTCATTATCATTGATGAGCAATTTAATATTGAGGTGAATATGTTTAAACGAATTTTGGCAGCGTTAGATCGTTCGGAGATGGGTATAGAAGTATTTAATCAAGCACTATGTTTAGCAAAGTTAACATCCGCTGAATTGATGCTTTTGCACGTTTTATCACATGAAGAAGATGGTAGTCCTGAAGCCCTGATTTTCCCAAATATTGACTATTATCCAGGGTGGAATGAGGAGAGCTTTAAATTATACCAAGAACACTGGGAAAAATTTAAAAATGAAGGTTTGCAGATGTTACAATCATTGAGTAGCCAAGCCAATACAGCAGGTATTAATACGGAATTTACTCAAAATAGTGGTAATCCAGGAAGAATGATTTGTGAATTGGCTAGAACTTGGAATGCTGATCTAATTATGATGGGAAGACGGGGACGTTCTGGACTGGCGGAGTTTTTTCTCGGTAGTCAAAGTAACTATGTTTTACATCATGCCCCCTGTTCAGTGCAGATTGTACATTTACCAGTAAGTGCTAAAACACAAGAGGAAGAAGTAGTAAGTAATCAGTAATTACTCTGATTTGTCTTTCCAAAGGATGATCAAAATGGTAGAATTAAAGTTCCAAGGCTACGCATCTTTAAAACCAGGGGAAAAGCTACAACCCTGGGAATATGAACCAGCCCCTTTAGGTAGCAATGATGTCGAAATCGCAGTTACCCATAATGGCTTGTGTCATATGATTGAAACTATACCGATTTCCCAAATTAATGCAGCCATGGATAGGGTGGTAGCAAATAAAGCTCGCTATCGCATTGTTTTGGTATAATTTTGGCGTTGGTGAATGAAAGTATAAATTTTTTTTCACGCAGAGGCGCAGAGGCGCAGAGGCGCGAAGAGTTTGAGGAATTTAGGGCAAGGAAGATATGAGAACTGCTGTTTCGTGTCCTTCAGGAGATAAGCGTTTAAAGATATTAGATGCTACGATTAAGCGTCATCAATATCAACAAGATGCACTCATTGAAATTCTCCATCGTGCTTCTGAATTATTTGGTTATTTAGAAGCGGATTTATTGCTTTATATTTCCCATAGCCTGAAATTACCACCCAGTCGGGTTTATGGAGTAGCTACTTTCTATCATTTGTTTTCCCTCGCACCAAAAGGAGTTCATAAATGTGTGGTTTGCACGGGTACAGCTTGTTATGTTAAAAACTCTCAAAAGATTTTAACACAAGTGGAAAAACTGACGCAAATTCATCCAGGAGAAACTACCACAGATGGTCAAATTTCTTTAATGACAGCTAGGTGTTTAGGGGCTTGTGGAGTTGCTCCGGCAGTAGCCCTGGATGGTGTGGTTCTAGGTAATCAAACCCCAGAGTCAGTGTGCGAAAAAGTGGGAGCATGGTGGCAAAATGGAACTAAATGAATTATTAGAAATTGCCGAAAAGGAACTTTCTGAGCGAAAATCTGTGGAAATTCGCTGTTGTACTGCTGCGGCTTGTCTTTCTTCTGATTCCCAAGCTGTTAAAGACCATTTAGCAGCAGTTATCAAAGCCGAGAATTTACAGGATACTGTGCAAGTTACGGGTGTGGGTTGTATGCGTCTTTGTTGTCAAGGACCTTTGGTTCAGGTGGAAAATTGGGCAAATCCTCTAGAATCAAAGTTGTATGAAAAAGTGACACCGGTAAATGCTCCAGAAATTATTCGCGGGTTGAATGGAGAAGTAACAAGTTTACAAGCAGGTGATTTAAACCAGCCGTTTTTTAGTCGCCAATTGCCCATAGTCCTAGAAAATAGTGGTAAAATTGACCCCGAACGGATTCAAGCTTACATTGGGGCTAAGGGTTATCAAGCCCTTTACCAAGTGCTGCGGGAAATGAAGCCCACGGAGGTGGTAGAAACTATTACCAAAAGCGGTTTACGGGGACGCGGGGGCGCTGGTTATCCTACTGGTTTAAAATGGGGGACTGTGGCCAAATCTCATACTGAAAAAAAGTTTGTTATTTGTAATGCTGATGAGGGTGATCCCGGTGCATTTATGGATAGGAGTGTATTGGAAAGTGATCCCCATCGAGTTTTGGAAGGAATGGCGATCGCCGCCTACGCCATTGGGGCAAATCAAGGCTATATTTATGTTAGAGCCGAATATCCTCTGGCTATTAAACGGCTAGAAATTGCTATTCGTCAAGCCCAACACTTGGGATTTTTAGGTTCGCAAATATTTGATTCTCCCTTCGATTTTAAAGTGGAAATCCGCATTGGGGCTGGGGCTTATGTCTGCGGTGAAGAAACGGCTTTAATGGCTTCTATTGAGGGTAAACGCGGTGTCCCTCATCCCCGTCCTCCTTACCCTGCTGAGTCGGGTTTATGGGGCTATCCCACCTTAATTAATAATGTGGAAACCTTTGCCAATATCGCACCCATTATCCGCAAAGGTGCAGAGTGGTTTGCTAGTATTGGTATTAATAAAAGCAAGGGTACAAAGGTATTTGCTTTAGCCGGCAAAATCCGTAATACGGGTTTAATAGAAGTACCAATGGGGACATCTTTACAGGAAATTGTTGAAGACATGGGCGGAGGTGTTCCAGACGGTGGTATTGCTAAAGCTGTACAAACTGGTGGTCCTTCAGGGGGATGTATTCCGGCTTCCGCTTTTGCTACACCTGTAGATTATGAATCCTTAACGGCCTTGGGTTCAATCATGGGTTCTGGGGGGATGATTGTTATGGATCAAACCACAAATATGGTAGATGTGGCTCGCTTTTTTATGGAATTTTGCATGGATGAATCCTGTGGTAAGTGTATTCCTTGTCGCGTTGGTACTGTGCAATTATACGGTTTATTAACGAAGATTACCAAGGGAGAAGGTTCACTGGCTGATTTAGATTTACTTGAGGAACTTAGCGATATGGTCAAAAATACTAGTTTATGTGGTTTAGGACAGTCTGCACCAAATCCAGTTTTTAGCACTTTGCGTTATTTTCGTGATGAGTATTTGCAATTAGTCATTGGTCATTAGTCATTAATTATTGGTAATAATCAATTGCTAATTGCTAGCAATACATTGTTAATTATTTGCAATCCATTCTTTACCGTTCTTTATCTATTACCAATTACTTATTACAAATTACTTATTACCCGTGAGAAAATCATTATGTCCGTAAAAACTTTAACAATAGATGGCGAATTAGTTAGCGCTCGTGAAGATGAAACCTTATTGACAGCAGCACAGGAAGCAGGTATTCATATTCCTACATTATGTCATTTAGCAGGTGTGGGAGATGTGGGCGCTTGTCGTTTATGTTTAGTGGAAATTGTCGGAAGTAATAAATTACAACCTGCTTGTATGACGAAAGTAATAGAAGGAATGGAGATAACTACAAATAGCGATCGCTTGCAGAAATATCGGCGTATAATTGTAGAAATGTTATTCGCTGAAGGTAATCATATTTGCTCAGTTTGCGTTGCTAATGGCAATTGTGAATTACAGGATTTAGCTATAGAAATGGGTATGGATCATCTGCGATTAGAATATCAATTTCCCCAGCGAACTGTTGATACTTCTCATCATCTTTTTGGTATTGATCATAATCGTTGTGTGCTTTGTACTCGCTGTGTGCGAGTATGTGATGAAATTGAAGCCGCTCATACTTGGGATATGGCGGGAAGAGGATCAAAATCTCATGTTATTACTGATTTAAACCAACCCTGGGGAACTTCTCAAACTTGTACTTCTTGTGGTAAATGTGTTAATGCTTGTCCCACAGGAGCTTTATTTGATAAAGGTTCAAGTGTTAGTGAAATGAAACATGATCGGGGGAAAATTGAATTTTTAGTCACTGCACGAACTAAAAAACAATGGAATTTTTAATATCTAGTATCTCACGCAGAGGCGCAGAGCCGCAAAGGGAGAAATACATGAATTTTAAATATCTAAAAATCTAAAAAAAATGACTAAAATTAAATTAGCAACGGTGTGGTTAGGTGGTTGTTCTGGTTGTCATATGTCCTTCCTAGATTTAGATGAATGGTTAATAGATTTAGCTGCACAAGTAGATATAGTTTATAGTCCCATTGCTGATATTAAAGAATATCCAGAAAATGTAGATTTAGTATTAGTTGAAGGAGCTATAGCCAATGAAGAACATTTAGAATTAATTTACAAAATTAGAGAACGGACTAAAACCATAATTTCTTTTGGTGATTGTGCTGTTACTGGTAATGTTACTGCTTTACGCAATCTTGCTGGTGGTGCAGAACCGGCATTACAATTAGCTTATATTCAAGCGGCTAATATTCATCAACAAATCCCTAATTCTCCGGGAATTGTTCCTCCCTTATTAAATAAAGTTGTCCCCGTACATAAAGTAGTCGCAGTAGATATTTATTTACCCGGTTGTCCACCTTCAGCAGATCGTATTCGCGCCGCAATTTCACCTTTATTAAAAGGAGAAAAGCCGGAAATTATCGGCCGAGAAATGATTAAGTTTGGTTAATTTAATTTTGAATTTTGGATTTTTAATTATCTTGGAGGTAAATTATGTTAACAGCAGCTGATGTTATGACTAAAGATGTAGCAATGATTCGCAGTTCAGCAACAGCAAAAGAAGCAGTTGATTTAATGCGTTCTAGAGATTGGAGAGCATTAATTGTAAATCGTCGTCATGAACAAGATGCCTATGGTATTATCACAGAAAGTGACATTGTTTATAAGGTAATTTCCTATAGCAAAGACCCGAATAAAGTCCGCGTTTATGAAATTATGACTAAACCTTGTATTGTTGTCAATCCAGAATTAGGTTTAGAATATGTAGCCAGATTATTTGCTAACCATCATCTGCGACGTGCGCCGGTAATTAGTGGTAAACTATTAGGAATTATTTCCCTAACTGACATTTTAGCCCGGAGTAGTTGTTTAGAACAACCACGCTCATTTTTGTTAGAACAAGAATTACAAGATGAAATTAAAAAAGCTCGCATTGTTTGTGCAGAAAAAGGTGTTAATTCCACAGAATGTGCAGCCGCTTGGGATGTGGTAGAAGAAATACAAGCCGAAATTGCTCACCAACGGGCCGAAAAACCCCTAAAAACTGCCTTTGAAGATTATTGTGATGAATATCCAGAATTAGAGTCCTGGCGATTCTAAATTGCGGCTAAACAAAGTCTGTCTGCGCGGACCCAATTCCCTATTCCCTGTGATCACCAATAACTAAATTATGATTATAAAAAAATATGAAAAAAATCATTATTGACCCCGTAACTCGCATTGAAGGCCATGCCAAAATTAGCATCTATCTAGATGATGAAGGTCAGGTAAATGATGCTCGATTTCATGTCACTGAATTTCGCGGTTTTGAAAAGTTTTGTGTTGGTCGTCCTTTCCCAGAAATGCCGGGAATTACTGCTAGAATTTGCGGTATTTGTCCGGTAAGTCACTTGTTAGCTTCAGCCAAAACAGGAGATGGGATTTTAGCGGTGAAAATCCCTAAAATAGCTTCTCAATTACGTCGTTTGATAAATTTGGGTCAAATTGTCCAATCCCATGCCCTCAGCTTCTTTCACCTGAGCGCTCCCGACTTATTATTAGGCATGGATAGCGCACCAGAAAAACGGAATATTTTTGGTTTAATTGCTGCTGAACCAGAATTAGCTAGAGGTGGTATTCGTTTACGGCAATTTGGACAGGAAATCATTGAGTTATTAGGAGGGAAAAAAATCCATCCTTCTTGGGCTGTTCCTGGTGGCGTAAGTCACCCTTTAACCCAAGAAAATCGCGCCCATATTCAGCAACGGATTCCTGAAGCAAAATCTACGGTAATTAATGCTATTGAGTTGTTTAAAAAGTTGTTAAAAATTTATCAAAAAGAAGTTAAAACTTTTGGTAATTTTCCGAGTTTATTTATGGGTTTAGTCAGTCCTGATGGTTTATGGGAAACTTATGATGGATATATCCGATTTGTTGATAGTGCCGGGAATATTGTAGCTGATAAACTTGACCCCAGTAACTATCATGAATTTATCGGTGAAGCGGTGCAAACAGACTCCTATTTAAAATCACCTTATTATCTTCCTTTGGGTTATCCCGATAGCAGTGATCATTGTCGTTTAGATAGTGGAATGTACCGCGTTGGACCCCTGGCCAGATTGAATATTTGTAGTCATATTGGTACACCTTTAGCCGACGCAGAATTAAAAGAATTTCGTAGTTATGAAAATGGCACTGTTAAATCATCATTTTTCTATCATTATGCCCGGTTAATTGAAATTTTAGCAGCCATTGAACACATAGAAATTATCTTAGATGATCCTGATATTTTATCAACTCGTCTCCGGGCAGAAGCTGGGATTAATTGCTTGGAATCTGTGGGTGTAAGTGAAGCTCCAAGGGGGACATTATTCCATCATTATCAAGTTGATGAAAACGGTTTAATGTTAAAAGTAAATTTGATTATTGCTACTGGTCAAAATAACTTAGCAATGAATCGCACAGTTGCCCAAATTGCTCGCCATTTTATCCAAGGAGAAGAAATAAAAGAAGGAATTTTAAACCGTGTCGAAGCCGGAATTAGGGCTTTTGATCCTTGTTTGAGTTGTTCTACTCACGCTATGGGACAAATGCCTTTATTAATAGAAGTAGTAAATAAAAATGGCACTGTAATTAATCAAATTTGCCGTGATTAAGTTAATTATTTATATCCCCGACTTCTTGAAACTTGTATTTATATGATATAATTTAAGCTAAACTCATATTACCCAAATTTTATGACTCTTGCTACTGCTAAACGCTTTACTATAACTGAATATCACCGTCTAGCAGACCTTGACTTCTTCACAGAAGATGACAGAGTTGAACTAATTAAAGGTGAAATTATCAAAATGGCTGCAAAAGGTAAAGCACATTCTGTTTGTAATACTCGTTTATATAGAGAGTTATTCAAGTTACTGGAAGAAAAGGCTACTATCCGCGGACAAGAACCTATTATTATTAATGATAGCGAACCAGAACCAGATTTAACAATTCTTAAAAATACACCTGATGATTATTTTCTCAATCATCCTACACCATCTGATATTTTCCTAGTTATTGAAGTAGCTGATTCATCTTTAAAATATGACCAAGAAGTAAAGTTACCTTTATATGCAGAAGCCGGTATTTCTGATTATTGGATCTTTAACTTAATCGCCTATCATTTAGAATGCTATTGTCAACCATATCAAGATCTACAAGGTAAATTCGGCTATCGTCACAAATCAATTATCCTCCCTAATGAGTCTGTCAAATTGCCATCTTTCCCGGAATTAATTTTAGATTTAACTAAAGTATTTCCAGTCAAAAATTGAGTTATAAAATTAAAATTTGCAAAAATTGAGAAAATATGTTATTTTAGTTTTGAATTGATATTGTGGCCTATTTTTGACAATTTATATTAATGTTATATTTATATAAGTATAAATAATCAGCGGCTAATGTAGCCGCATCAATATTTATACTGATGTTTGACTCATGGTTAAACCTGCTGTAATAGGGTCAAAATCTGGAGGAAAATGGGTGTTATGGTTATAATCTGCTTTTTCTAAATGCGTCCCCTGTAAATTAGCTGTACGCAAGTTGGCAGAAATCAACATCGCTCCTCGCAAGTCTGTATTTTGTAAATTAGCTTGACTCAAATCGCTAAAACTCAAATCACATCCTCGCAAATTAGCGTCGCTGAGGTTAGCTTTGCTCAAGTCAGCATAGCTGAAATTAGAGCCTTTTAAGTCCAAACCCTGTAAATTAGCGTCGCTTAATTCTGCTCTCTCAAAGTCTCTTTTTCCCGCTGTATATTCTTCTACAATCTTAGCAGCACTATTAATTGACTTTTGAAAATTCACTTCGGGCATAAAACAGCCTCGCAATTTATTTAAAATTTTTACAGGTTTTATAAATACACCTGAACGTATTATATAACTGATGAGCCGAAAAATAAATACCCTATTTACATAAGTTTATAAAGGAGGTAATAGAAATGAGCGTAACTACAATTATAATTGGTTATGGCAATGAATTACGCAGTGATGATGCTATTGGTCAAAAAGTCGCCAATATTATCAATTCTTGGCATTTATCTGATGTGCAATCTCTTGCAGTTCACCAACTTACTCCAGAATTAGCAGTAAATTTAGCAAATGTCAATTTAGCAATTTTTGTAGATGCTATGATGAGTTCAGAATCGGAAAATGTGGAAGTGAAGTCTATATTGCTTAGTGAATCTAATACAATATCTCATATATTATCTAATATAATGTTAGGACATATTGGTGATCCGCGATCGCTTTTATCTTTGAGTAAATACCTCTATGGTTATTGTCCAACTGCTTGGTTAGTCACAGTACCAGGGGTTAATTTTGAATTAGGAGATTCTCTTTCCCCCAAAGCAGAAATAGGAATTAATATAGCTTTAAATAAAATAATTAATATTATTGGTAGAGGATAAAATCCTACTTGAGACTGGGAAACGATATAATATAAAAATTAACTACAAAATTAACTACAAAATTAACTACAAATCACTCGGAGTTATGAATGGAAATATTTACTAAAAAAACTAGCGATAAAGCTCATGATATCTTGCAAGTGAGCAGAATTAATCCCTTAGATGCCATATTACAACCGCAAACTGTAGCCGTAATTGGTGCTACCGAAAAACCTGGAAGTGTGGGACGAACTTTACTTTGGAACTTAATTACTAATCCCTTTGGAGGGACTGTTTTCCCTATTAATCTTTACCGTCATAGTGTATTAGGAATTAAGTCTTATTCTACTATATTTGATGTTCCTGAAAAAATTGATTTAGCTGTTATTGCTACCCCTGCACCAACTCTCCCCAAAATTATATCTGATTGTGTTGACGCGGGAATTAAAGGTGCAATTATTATTTCTGCTGGCTTTAAGGAATCAGGAGAAAAAGGTCTAGTTTTAGAACAGGAAATACTGCAACAAGCACAAGGGGGAAAAATTAGAATTATTGGTCCTAATTGTTTAGGAGTAATGAATCCAATCACTGGGTTAAATGCTACTTTTGCCAGTAAAATAGCCCGTCCGGGAAATGTCGGTTTTATTAGCCAAAGCGGGGCTTTATGTACATCAATTCTGGACTGGAGTTTAAAAGAAAATGTTGGGTTTAGTGCCTTTATTTCTATCGGTTCAATGTTAGACATTGGTTGGGGTGATTTAATTTATTATCTGGGTGATGATCCTCAGACAAAAAGTATTGTAATTTATATGGAATCTATTGGGAATGCGCGTTCTTTTCTGTCAGCAGCGCGAGAAGTGGCTTTAACAAAACCGATAATTGTGATTAAAGCTGGTCGTACCGCAGCCGCAGCTAAAGCCGCAGCTTCTCACACTGGTGCATTAACAGGAAGTGATGCTGTTTTAGATGCAGCTTTTCGTCGTTGTGGGGTATTACGAGTCAATAGTATTTCCGATTTATTTGATATGTCGGAAGTATTAGCAAAACAACCCCGTCCCCAGGGTTCACGGTTGACGATTTTAACTAATGCTGGTGGTCCAGGAGTATTAGCAACAGATACTTTAATTGAAAATGGTGGAGAATTAGCAACTATTTCCCCCGAAACAATGACCTCTTTAAATGAAATTTTACCACCACAATGGAGTCATAATAATCCTATTGATATTTTAGGAGATGCTGACCCTCAACGTTATCAAAAAGCTTTAGAAATTGTCACCAAAGATCCCAATAGTGACGGTTTATTAGTAATTTTAACACCCCAATCTATGACAGATCCTACCCAAATTGCAGTACAATTAAAAGCCTACGCGCAACTGTCTAATAAGCCGATTTTAGCTAGTTGGATGGGTGGTAATGATGTGGCTGCGGGAGAACAAATTCTGAATAGTCAAGGTATTCCCACTTATGCTTATCCTGACGCAGCCGCGCGGGTATTTAGTTATATGTGGAAGTCGAGTTATAACCTGCGCGGTATTTATGAAACTCCGGTTTTACCAACATTAATTTGTGATGTTAATACTCGTAATTGTGCTAATATTACAAATATTATGCAAGCTGCAAGAACAGCAAAAAGAACAATTCTCACGGAATTTGAATCTAAAGAAATTTTAGCTGCTTATGGTATTCCTGTAGTTGTTGGTTGCATTGCTAAAAGTGCAGACCAAGCCGTCAAATGTGCAGAAAATATTGGTTATCCCGTGGTTTTAAAGCTATATTCTCAAACAATTACCCATAAAACTGATGTGGGAGGTGTGCAGTTAAATTTACAAAATGGGGAAGCTGTAAAACTTGCTTATGAGCATATTGAAACATCAGTAAAAGAGAAAGGAAAAGCAGAAGATTTTCTTGGTGTTACTGTACAACCAATGATAAAAACAGACGGTTATGAATTAATTATTGGTAGTAGTTTAGATCCCCAATTTGGACCAGTATTATTATTTGGTACTGGAGGACAACTAGTAGAAATATTTCAGGACAGTTCCCTTGCACTTCCTCCTCTTAATACTACCCTAGCACGACGGATGATGGAACAAACAAAAATTTATCAAGCATTGTCAGGAGTCAGAGGACGCAAAAGTATTAATATTTCTGCCCTTGAACAATTAATGGTAGAATTTAGTCAATTAGTCATAGAACAACCTGACATTAAAGAAATTGATATTAATCCATTATTAGCTTTTCCTCCAACTCCAGAAAATCCTAGAGGATTAATTGCATTAGATGCGAGAATAGTTTTACATTCTCCTGATCTGACAGAAAATCAATTACCAAAATTAGCAATTCGTCCCTATCCTAGTCAATATATTAGTAATTGGCAATTGAAAAATGGTATACCAGTTATTATTCGTCCTATTCGTCCTGAAGACGAACCATTAATGGTAGAATTTCACAAAACTCTATCAGCAGAAAGTGTCTATTTCCGCTATTTCCACTTAATTAAATTGAGTCAACGCATTACCCATGAAAGACTAACCAGGATGTGTTTTATTGACTATGATCGAGAAATGGCCTTAGTTGCAGAATACCAAAATCCTCAAACAAAAAACAGGGAAATATTAGCAGTAGCAAGATTAAGTAAATCACATGAAAATAAAAGTGCGGAATTTGCTATACTTGTGAGTGATCAGTTTCAATATCAAGGTTTGGGTACGGAATTACTCAGGAAATTACTAGAAGTTGGTAAAAATGAGAAAATCTGCTGTATCTATGCTGACATCTTAGCTGATAATTCAGTGATGCAGCAAGTATGTAAAAAACTCGATTTTCAGATTTCACATACTGATGATCAAACTGTTTTGAAATCAGAAATTAAACTCACATAAAATTTCAGATAAAAGGTACAGCACATTTAACTAGAATGAGGTACAATTTGTGCGGGCAAGATGCCCGCACCACAAGAATTTAATATGTTTATGACTGAAGCACTATAATAATCACATTAGATTATCTATGTTTATACCAGATTTATCCCAGGAGTGCATTTTATGAAATTCAATCGCGGTCAAGTTAAAAAATACTGTTATTAGATGAATTTCGTAATTTAAAGATTAAGTATGAGGAAGTGCAGTTAAAGGGTAAACCTGTTAAACGGGTTTTAAATATTGCTGATATGGAAGCATTAAAACCTTTTCATTGGGGTTATCATTTTGATCAAATTATTGCTCAGGGTGGTTTTGATATTATTTTGGGTAATCCTCCTTGGGAGATTTTTAAACCACAAGCTAAGGAGTTTTTTGCAGAATATAGTGATTTATTGACTAAGAATAAGATGGATATT
>NZ_KE384705.1:157195-178971 GCF_000426925.1 Dolichospermum circinale AWQC310F
AGACTTTTGAGAAGGAACAAAAGCATTTATTAGCAAATCCTGAAATTGCTACTGCTTGGTTAAGGTATCAAAGTCAATATCCTCATGTCAGTTTATATTTTAGAAGTATAGAAGACAGGGATATAAATACAGGGATATAAATATATAAATATATAAATAATATAAATAATGTGTTATAATATCCCAATTAGCAACAGGAGTAAAAACCATGACTGTTAAAGAATTGATTTATGCAGAAATTGATAAATTACCAGAAGATCAACTTAATGAATTTTATCAATTACTTAAAGAATTGAAGAAAAACACAAGAAAGAGTATGTTGTCATTAAATGACACATCAAAAAGCACATTACAAAAATCAGAAAAAAATGTATCTAATTCTTATCCTGATCATGATTTAGATTATCTTGCAGGAACATGGGGAGAAGAAGATGAAGCAGAATTTTTAGCGGACTTTCTTGATCAATAAAACTCTTTTTTAGATTATAAGCTGATGATGTGGCATAATATCCAATATTTATCCCATCCTGAAAATCCTAAAATCCTGGATATCCTGATTCAGACAATTAACCAAATAACTAATAATATAAAAAACTATGCCACACATTTTTGATAATATCAACGAAAAACTACTACCCCAACTCAAAGAAAGCCTAAAAGATGCCCATAGGGCAGATTTTTGTGTAGGTTATTTCAACTTACAAGGATGGAAATTAATCCAGGAAGAAATAGAACAATTTACCGGAGGAGAAGATAACTGTTGTCGCTTATTAATTGGAATGCAGAAATTACCCAAAGACGAACTTAACCAAATGTTAAGTTTAGGAATATCTCCTAAACCCATATCCCAAGGTGACACAAATAAGCTGACAAAACGCATAGTCCAGGAATTTAGTCAACAATTAATGATCGGAAAACCAAATAATGATGATGAATTGGGTTTAAAAAGACTGAAATCACAATTAAAATCTAAAAAAGTAATAGTTAAATTATATTTACGTCATCCCCTTCATGCTAAACTTTATTTAATGCCTCAAAGCCATCATAATTTAAAAGCGATCGTTTTTTTAGGAAGTAGTAATTTAACTTTTTCTGGTTTATCAACCCAAGGAGAATTAAATGTTGATATCCTAGATAATGATGCAACCAATAAATTACAAACCTGGTTTAATGAACGTTGGGAAGATAGATTTTGTATAGAGATTTCTGATAAATTGGCAGAAATTATAGATGAAAGTTGGGCAAGGGAAAACTTAATTTCTCTCTATTATGTTTATCTGAAAATGGCTTATCATCTCTCTCAAGAAGCGCGAGATGGTTTAAGTCAATATACTATACCTTATGATTTTCAATTATTCCCTTTTCAAGCAGCAGCAGTACAAATTGCTGCCCATTATGTTAACCGTCGTGGTGGTGTTTTGATTGGTGATGTGGTAGGATTAGAAGAACCCGCAGTTTCATTAAAAATAATTATGCTGATACAGACCCTATAAATGAACGTAAATATTTACAATTTCCTAATGGTACTCGTTCTTATTTTCCTACCCGTATCCCGAAAACTGCTAAATTTACAATTAATAATGATGATAATTATGGAAAATTATACTCTGGTGAGGTAGTAGAAATTATTAATTCTTTATCATTACCCCGTTATGGTTTAGGAAATTACACTTTAGATAAATATAAACAACCTCCCACAGCAGTACAACAACAGATATTAAATAGTTTATCCCGTGGTGGTAGAAGGTTAATGGGTTTTTGTCGCACGAATTTATTTAAAAGATTAGAAAGTAGTGGCAATGCTTTTTTAGCATCATTATATAAACGTCAAGCAAAGGCTATTTATGAACTCTATCAAAATAAATACCAAAAACGGTTTAAATGGTTAGATTCTCGATTGTTCAAATCTGAATTAAAAAAACATCTCCGCGAAGATGCTTTATCGTTATTGAAGTTATTACATAATTGTGGAGAATGGAATTATCAACAAGATCAAAAATTACAAACTTTGCAAAAATTAATCACGGAAACTCATGAAAACGAGAAAATATTGATATTTACCCAATTTGCAGATACAGCGCGTTATTTACAGGAGTGTTTAGAAAAAACCAATATCACTCAAACCGCATTAGTGACAGGAAAAATAAATGATCCGACAGCATTAGCTTATCGTTTTAGTCCAGAAAGTAATAAACAAAATATTCTCCAGGAACAACAAATTAGAATTTTAATTGCTACCGATGTTTTAAGTGAAGGTCAAAATTTACAGGATTGTCGGATAATTATTAATTATGACCTACCTTGGGCAATTATTCGCTTAATTCAAAGAATTGGTAGAGTAGATAGAATTGGCCAAAAAGCCTCAGAAATTCTCTGTTATTCGTTTTTACCTGCGGAGGGAGTGGAAGAATTAATTAATTTACGAGGGAGATTAAGTGAAAGATTACAACAAAATGCGAATGTGGTGGGAACAGATGAAGCATTTTTTGAAGATAGTCTTTCTGATCAGGAAATACTTGATCTTTATCACGAAAAATCGGGTTTTTTAGATAAAGAGGATGATGGAGAAGTTGATTTAACATCGACAGGAAGCGCGGATTATTTGTTCATTAGGGTTATTTTCAGTACCTTAATCTCCTCCCCAGTTTCGGACTGAGAGTGGTATTTAGAGGCTGTAATTCCCGTACAGAGTGTAGAAATCAGGCATTTAACTGGTTAATAACCGCAATATCGAATAGCTGTAACCAATTTTCAGAATTTTGTCCATAATCACCATAATTCCGATAGAGTTGTGATATTTTACTTATTATAGGTGTGATACCATCACATCTGACACTTAAATAAAAATGAATTGCGGTTAAACCCCTATAAATACATCAATGTACAGTAGTAATCTGAGTAGTCATCTGAATACAGATTGGAATAGCCAAAACTATGCTCTTCTGGAGCTTTCTGCAAAAGTAGAATACGCACTCCTAGCGCTGTTAGAACTAGCCAAGCATCATGATAAAAAAGTTCCTCTGACGATAAACGAGATAGCAGCCAAACAACCCATACCAGAACGCTATCTGGAACAAATTCTCGCTCAATTGCGACGTGCGGGTATGGTACAGAGTCAACGCGGCTCTAAAGGGGGTTTTGTGTTAATGAATGACCCGTGGCAAATTACTTTGCTAGAAATTGTCACCTTAGTGGAGGGGGAACGAAAGGAAAAAGAAAGCACTCAGACTCGCACCCTGGAGAAAGCCTTGATTTTAGAAATCTGGGCAAAAGCTAATACTGCCTCAATAGAGGTTTTAAGTGGCTATACACTCCAGGATTTGTACCAGGAAACAGAAACTCGCAGCCAAAATAGTCCCATGTATTACATTTAGCAAGAGGTGATGAAAATGAATGGTTAACTAAATTTTGAAACTTTCATCATTACTAATATTAACAATTACTCCGTCATCTTCTGCATTTTGATTACCATCATTTTTTCAGCAAAGCCAATAAACAAATACTGTTAATCTATTGCACTTTAAAGACAAATTAAAATGTAGAGGGACGAAGGGTAATTATGTTTGTGCAACTAATTTCCAACTTACCATCATTAAAATCCCATAAATAGTAAATCTTAGTGGACGCAGAGGGATAATCTCACAAAGTTTCGCACCGATAATCACTCCCGGAACAGAACCAATCCAAATTGGGATTACTAAATTCAAATCAACAGTTCCCAATGTCAGATGTCCCAAAGATGTAAATATTAATAAAATTGCTGCTTGAGTAATATCTGTACCCACTAATTTACGAGCTTCTAACCGGAAAAATGTCATCAAAACCAGCGCAAAAATAGAACCTGATGAAACACTGGTCATACCCACACAGAAACCTAAAATTCCGCCAATAATTACGGTAATCAAACGTCCTTTATTGGTGTTTACATTTAATTGTGGCAGTTCGGGTAAATTGATTTTGGGAAAAAAAGTCACTAAAAACATTTGTATTAATGCTGTTAATGTAACTGTAACAATCATTACTCCTAATAACCGTAGTAACAGGCTGTCTATGTGATGTTCTCCAGTCTTTCTCAGTTGGTATAAAACTGCTACACCCAGCAATGAACCAGAAACGCTACCCATTGCCAGCCATTTAACTAAATCTACATCAATGGTTTTTTGTTGCCAGTGTTTCCAACTCCCTACTACTTTCATTAATGTAGCGGCTACAACATCAGAACTGATAGCAATAGAAGGCGGTACGTGAAAGAAAAAAATCAACATAGGAGTGATGAGAGACGCGCCACCTATTCCTGTTATACCAACAATCATACCAATAAAAAAGCTAAAAATGGGTAATAATAAGTAGTCCATATTCCTATTTAATAGTGTGTTTTAGTTGTGATGTGAAAGTATTGAAGGATCACTTTTTTTATTTGGTGAAAATCCATGGTGTGATTTTGCAAATTTGCATAAAACACTAAAACTAGATTGATTTACCGTAGTTTAACATTAAACTTATCAAAAGTCTAGTGCCAGTCTCTATAAATTAATCCATATTTTTATGATGATATTGCATAGTAGAGATGATCATAGAAACTACAGTTATGTGGGATTGTATTCTTCATAAAACTAAATAAATAGTATAAATAGTCAATTGGGAAAATATGATATTCTAAATTTTGTAGCCTAATCAAAAGACGCAATTTATAGCTGTCTTATGGATATACCAGTCTTGAGAAAATAGATTGAAAAAAGAGGGCCTAAAATTGAGCATACTAGCATTTTGTTTACTAGTTTGGCTGGGGTCATTTAGCGCCGGCTTAGTAGGTGCATTAACGGGTTTAGGTGGTGGAGTTGTCATAGTTCCATTATTAACTTCCGTCTTTGGTGTTGATATTCGCTATGCGGTTGGTGCATCATTAGTATCAGTAATTGCCACATCCTTAGGTTCAGCTTCTACATACATTAAAAAAGGCTATGCCAATTTACGCTTAGGAATGTTCCTGGAAGTAGCCACCACTATTGGCGCACTTATTGGTGCTTTGCTGATAGTCCACGTGCCAGTAAAAATACTTTGCTTAATTTTAGCAATTGTGCTAATTTATTCAGCATATCTGTCTCAACGGCCCAGACCAGAACAAACAGAAATGATTGCACCAGATCCTTTAGCAGAATATCTGCAACTTAATGGTACTTACCCCAGTCATGACCGTGTAATACCCTATCAGGTCTATGCTTTACCTGCTGGGTTCAGTATTATGTTAGTAGCTGGAATGCTTTCCGGTTTATTGGGAATTGGTTCGGGAGCATTCAAAGTCTTGGCTATGGACCAAGCCATGGGTCTCCCTTTTAAAGTTTCCACTACTACGAGCAATTTTATGATTGGTGTGACAGCCGCAGCTTCTTCCGGTGTTTATTTAACCCATGGATATATAGATCCGGGTTTATCCATGCCAGTCATGTTAGGAGTATTACCAGGTGCTTTTTTGGGTGCGAGAATCTTAATGGGTGCTAAAACCCAGATTTTGAGAATTATTTTCAGTTTTGTGTTAGTATTAATGGCATTAAAAATGGTCTATAACAGTCTACTAGGGAGTGTGTAATTATGTATAAATTAAATTCTGGTTTTCGGTGGACTTGCTCAACACATATGGAAACAGAATTTGGAAACCTCGCTTTTAAACCGGAGGAAGAAGATTCTGATCTTCAACATTTAAAAGAACAATACCTGACTCACACAGTACAAAATTATCATGATGAAGTTGTTAGCAATCAAAAACTGACAAAATCAACAACTGAACAAAAGTTAGAATACTTACTCAGCAAATTACTTATGTACGGAGTTTTAATTGCTAGTTTTATAGTATTATCTGGGGGTATTTTATACTTAATTAATCATGGCTCTGATATTGCTGAATATCAAGTATTTATAGGTACAAAATCTCAATTTCACTCACCAACAGGTGTAGTCAATGCCGCTTTTGCGGGTAGTTCTCAGGGAATCATTCAACTAGGACTGTTAATACTAATTGCTGTCCCTATCTTGCGTGTAATTATCTCTTTATTAACTTTTTTGTTAGAGAGAGAATTTATTTATGTAATTATCACCTCATTAGTGCTTGCTAGTCTAACTTACAGCATAGTCGGGGCGTATTACTAATATAACTCGTCTTGAAAACATCAAAATATCATACAACTAATTTTAGGAGTTTGAAGTACCAGGGTGTAGAATATCAATTGAGGACAAATCTAGCCTTGGTTTGTACCGAAATCAGCAGTTTGATTGTTCAGATGTGTATTTTTGTGTTGATATTTATCCTATCCCCCTGGATAGGATATCATGCTACAAAGTGAGAGAAATAATCTAGGGACCTTCTAGGGTTCTCTCCTTGTTTTGGTTATCTTGAGGAACTCATTGTGGTTGTAACCCCGGAAAAACTGCACGCTACCCATAGCCACGAGCATCTACCCACTAAAGACCGTGTAGCCGTGTTACTCATGGGCTATGGCGAAGTTGAGAGCTACGAAGATTTTGCTAATTATAACGAACAAGCTTTAAATTTACTGACTGCTAAATTCGCTCCTGTTCCTACTTGGATTTATCCCCCTTTAGCCAAGCTTTTGGCATTATTTGATCGTCATGAATGGGGACACACACACCACGATTTTATCTCCCCACACAATGCCATCTTTGAAAGACAAAGAGCAGGTATTGAACACGAATTACAACATAAATGGGGTAGTGGTGTTCAAGTTTTCAAAGCCTTTAACTTTTGCGCTCCTTTTTTACCAAATCAAGTTTTAGCCGAAATTAAAAATCAAGGTTTTAGCAAACTGCTGATTTATCCATTATTGGTGGTTGATTCCATTTTTACCAGCGGTATTGCCATTGAACAAGTGAATAATGCCCTGGTAGAATTAGCTGATGGTGATGAACATTGGATCAAAGCTCAAAGATATATTCCTTCCTTCTATAATGAGCCAAAATATATTGATTTAATGGCGCATTTGGTAGAAGAAAAAATTCATACTGATTTGGCTACAGGTTATTTACCTTCGCAAATTGGTATTATCCTCATGAATCATGGTTGTCCCCACAAAGCCAAAGGCTTTACGTCGGGAATTGATGAAAGTCAAGCCATGTACGAGTTAGTTAGAAACAAGTTAATTAACAATTATCCGTTGATTTCTGTAGGCTGGTTGAATCATGATACTCCATTAATTGAATGGACACAACCAAATGCTACCCAAGCTGCTCAAAATTTGATTCAATTGGGTGCAAAGGTAATTCTATTTATGCCTATTGGCTTTGCAACGGAAAATCATGAAACTTTGTTAGATGTTCACCACATTATTCATGATTTGGAAAAACAACATCCAGATGTAGATTATTTACAAATGGCTTGTGTGAATGATCACCCCTAATTTTTAGCTATGGCTGCTGAATGGGCAAATGTACATATTGCAGGGTTAATGGCAACAGAAGGAATGGCTGTTAATTCACATTCAGCTATGACTCATCATCACCATCATCATTAGCAATTAGGGCGGTGAGAAATCGCATCTACACAAACAAAACCCACTTAGGTGGGTTGAAAATATTGAATTTTTTATTAGTCCACACAGGTGGACTTTTTTTCTACCTCTTCTCGTTGCGTAAGTTCTGTTATTGCATCATTATGTATGGTTAATACCACACCGCGCTATTTTCAAGTTAAACAAGTTAAACTTGTAACAACACATAATAACACAATTTCTAGCTAAGGCTGTATTCAATGTTTATTAATGCGATCGCCTATTTCTCACAAGAGAGATTGAATATATTTATCTTCAAAATTTACCCGTCGTAATTGATTCTTTGACTGCTTAATTTTATGCCAAGCTGTTAATTAACCCTAGATTAACTTATCAATATTATTGATTTATCTCTATACATAAATCATTGCCATCAGCCAAAAAGTCATGAAAAGTTAAATAATCCATAAGTATAGCTAAAATCGTCAGTAAGGTGAATAACATAGATCAAATATTTTTTATTTTTCGATGTAGGTCTTAAATGGAATCACTAGAAAAACAGATTCTCACCTTAACCCAGAAAGTTAATGCCATCTATGAAATAATTGCCAGGTTGGATATGCGGCTATCCCAAGCCTTGTCAGATTCATCTTTGGAGGAATTACCAGCCATAGAGCATTATCTAGAAAAGAAACAGCCTCAAGGGTATAAGTCCAAAGAATTGGAGCATAAAGATGTTTTAACCGATTCTATGGTCTATTCGGACGCAAATTATCAAGCCAGAGATAGACAAATAACCCCAGAAATTCAAATCCAACGGTTAACAACCCAGTTAACCGCAGCCTATCACCGTATTGCAGCCTTAGAAGAACAGTTACTTAGACAGAGGATTTCTTAGTTTCTTGCTGAGTTTTTTGGTTGCTGCTAAGTTGTTCCATTTCCGCTTCTATAGCCGCTAACAGTTGATTTTGCTGCCAATTTTCACCTAAGGAAGCAGCGATACAGGCCGCACCAGCACCAACACCTTCTTTCACAAAACCCCTTTCATAAGCTTGAAGTTGGGGATATCGAGAATTAGCAAAACTCAATTTTGTGGCTAATAAAGTAGGAATGCTGTTTTTACTGAAACTCTGGGCTAGATCAATTGTTGCACCGGTAGGATCTTCCGCTACCCAGCGGGTTGTACCAATGACAATTTCTGCCGGTTTCCAGGATAAAGAGTATGTGTGGGCGATCGCTTGAATTAAAGCATATACCGCCAACATCTGCGTACCTCCACCCAATAATACCCCACATTTTCGACTAGCAGCGATCGCCATTCCCGCTACTACCACTTGCATTGGATCTCCTACCGCTGCTACAAGTTCTAAAGCATCAACTGAAGATGATATTTTAGCTAATCCAGTCTGTACTAAATCCCATTTTTGCTTATGATTACACACAGCATGACTACTATTAACCTTACCAACCGCATCAATACCCAACCCAGTTAAAATAGCTAAAGCTGTTGTTGTTCCCCCGACGACGCACTCACTTAAAATTAAATAACTATTAGCAGCATCATAACTTAATTGAGAACCCCAGCGTAATCCCTCTGTTAACAATTGTTTAACCGTAGCTATATCCATAGCTGCACCCTGACTTAAACACCTGGCGGCCATACCACCTAAATCTATTAATGGTACTGGTGGAATATGTAACAATCCCGCATTAAACAAGTAAACAGGGATGTGTAAATTAGCCACCACCGCCCGCGAAATCAGCACAGGAGACGCACCCGAAGTCAGGGGAGGCAAGGGATACTTAGGGTAATATTCAGCGCCGTGATAGAGAAATTCTGCATCAGCGCAAGCCGTATATTGGCGGTCTTCTGGAGTTAAACCAGCCGCAGAAATACCGGGAATTAAACCAGTTTCCGTGAATCCTAAAATACAGGCAAATATTGGTAATTTACCTCGATAGCGATGCAGCCATGCTTCCCCAAGAGCTACCTGTGTGTATATATTAATCATAATCCATTAATACCTGTACCCAACGTGGTGGCCGGGGAATAGAATTACCAATAGCGTCCAAGAGTAACCAAGCGACAAGGTGGACTATAAATAAGTACATAAAATTATTAATTACAATTAAAGCGATCGCTCCTAATTGAATTAATAATAAATTGGGAGTTGTCAATAATTCCAAGTGTAAAAAAATCCAATCAATAATTTCTGTTACTTGGTTAATCACATAAACCCACAGGTCTTCACCGGATAACAGAGATAAAAACCACAGTCGAAAAAACACGCCTACAGTCCCCAGCAAAGTCCCTAAAATGATAGAAACAATCCACGGTACACGACGATGCCAAGTAGCCCCTAATAGCACACCCATAAGGGCAAAAGGCATAACAAATAACAAACTGCGAACAGGTCCCATTAACACAGCCAATAGTAAACCAGAAGTGACTGCGGCCATCCAAGCTGCACGGTTACCCCAACGTAAATATACTAAAGCGATGGGTATAGGAAAAAGTACCCGCAATACTGGACCTAGAGGGAAGTAAAAATTAATAAACCAAATTAAACTCGCCGTACTAGCTAAAAAAGCCGTTTCCACCATTTTTAAAGGACTATCAACATTGAGACATTGATACTGTAATTGGCTTTGGGTAGGAGATGCAAGAGATGGATCTGCCTCTGGTTCTTCTGGTAGGGAATCAACAATACTCATGGGGAGGTGATTAAATTAAACTATAGTTTTGCCAAAACTGTTCAGGAATAGTTGTGTGTGTGGCTTTTTACTTATCTAGATGTTAGATCATGTCCGGTTGAACACTGATCATATCTGTTGAGGCTGGTAATGGGTAATTGGTAATTGGGAAAAGGCAATACAATGATGAACTATATCGTCAGTGATTGGGCGGACATGATATTAGAGGTAATTAATCAATGTTAATATAGCGCAAAAACCTACCAAAGAACTTGTATTTTACCATTAGCGTTCTACTAGATTAAATATCACAAAAATTTAGCAATTATGGCATAATTGTCAAGGAATCAACAGCACCGTACCACCTTTAAGAATAAATGTATAATTAAGTAGGTTTCAGCCAACTAACTTCCGTACTTATCAAGCTTTACACATTAACATCCAATTTTCACTCAGGTAAATTAACGTGACTTCCCATACTGATGAAATTCAGCAACTAATTGCAGATATTGATCACTTACTGTCCCACAGTAGTCAAGGTCTTTCTAAATTCCTGTCTCACCAAAAACCAAGGGAAAAAGAGATTCTACAACGAGTACATGACTTTTTAGTTCAACTCAGCCAGGATCAAGTATCAGAGGATCAAATTCCAGCAGAAACAAATCAACCATCGGACACAAAACCGTTTTCATCTTTGTTGACGCAATTTAACCAACAGAGTCATTCCTCGACCGTCTTTGAGTCTACGTTAACCCCATCAGAACCAAATCAGATTTCAACAGAAATCAAACCAGAACTGACGGTTTTACTTCAGCCCTTACAAGCGGAATTATCAAGACTATTAGCAGAAAGAGCCAGTCTGATCCAGGAAATTAGACAATTAGAACAAAAGCAACTGCAAAACCGTTCCGTTGGTCAGCAGTTCGTAAACCAAGAGCAGATTATTTCTCAATTCCTAGAAGTCCTCATGAGTCGCTTGGACGCGCATTTAAAATTAAACGCTAGTCCTATAATTAATCCTAATCAACAGAATTTAGAAGCTATTACTGCTGCTATTCAACCCATTTTAGAATCAGCAGAACGGGTAGAACAGTTAGCAAATTTAGCACGTAATTTAGATCAACGTTTGCTTTCCTTAGATGGAACTGTAAATATTGTTTTTGAAGCTCTAGAACGGAATATTAACACCTATTATCATTCCCTATCCCAAGCACTAGCAAAAATGCACAGTCAGGGGATGCAAGGTGAACAGTTAATGGCAAATTTCCTGAATAATTTAACTGAATATTTACAACAGCAATCCCTAATTAGTGAGCCGTTAATTTCTATTGTCAACCCTGATATAGCAGAGTATCCAGGGTGGGAAGAATTAAAGAAAATACCAGATTTGTCTGGAGTAACTTCTGTAGAGGAAATAACATCAGTTTCTCTGGAAACAGAGTTATTACAGGAACAATCAAAATCTGCAAAGGAGTTAGACTTAACAAGTTCTGATCAAGTAGATGATCTTTATGCAAGTTTCTCTAATCCTCAAACTTCTTCACCAGCAAATTTATCATTTTATCATGACCCTCTGCTCGGAGAAGATAGCAATTTATCCATCACTTCTGAAGTTGTTAGTAATGATTTATTAACAGTTTCTATCCCAGCAGAACCACAAGAGGATTTGCTGTCAATTCCAACCAGTGAATCACCAGACGATCAAAAATACAATGATCAAACAATAATTTCCGATACTGCTCAAGAAAGTAAAGCCACAATTGAATTAGAACCAAATAGTACAGATACAATTACAGTTTTAACTGATTTATTGATTGATAATAGCAATGAAGAAATCTCGTCAGAAACATCAAACCTATTGGATAATCCAGAAATTAATCCAGCAGATACCTCTGTGGTGACATTACCAACAACCACGGAAAATGAAAATCAGAATTTGGGTTTTGATAACTATATTTCTACTATTTCTACAGCTTTAGAAAGAGATTTAGTATCTTTATTGGATAATTTTGATCTACCATTAAATTATGATCAGAAATCTGCAACTAATTTAGATGTTGAAGTTTTTGACCAGGAAGTAAATTCAAGCTTAACAACTGTAACAAACATAGAAGATAAAAAAGAAGATTTTTCCCCAGCCTCAATTACTAGTCAGCAATCTCCAATCACTGCTATTCAGCCCCCAACCCATGGCGAAAATAATGATGTTCCTCCAGACGATACTTTAAATTCTACTTGGTATTTAGGAATTGATGTAGGAACAACAGGAATTTCTGCGGCTTTATTAAATCACTCCAAATTAGTAGTTTATCCAATTTATTGGTCAGCAGAAAACCCAAATAGCAATACTGATTTTCAGCAATCATTTCGTTTACCTGCTGAAGTTTATTTACCTACAAATGTAGCTACTAATCAGGAAAAAAGTGGAGAATCACCCTTACCCCAATCATCAGTTCCCTATCATCTTTATTCAGCACAATTAAAGCCTTATTTACAAATAGCAGTTCCCTACCAGCAAGAACGCCAAAAATGGGAACCAATGTTACAATTAAATGAATTTTCCGCAGGTCCATTAATTTGGATCATCAGATCACTCTCAAAACTACTGTTAACTTTAAAGTCCAGTCAAACCAGCACCACACCCGCTTTAATTGCTAATGCTGTGGGTATGAATATACCAACTTTCTCTAAAGTGATTAAAAATATTGCTGGTGTAATTTGTACCTGTCCTGCTAATTGGAGCGAACAATATCGCTTTAATATCCGGGAAGCAATTCTTACCAGTCAACTTGTCTCCCATCCTCAACAAATCTTTTTTGTCGAGGAAGCGATCGCTACTGTACTACCAGAATTAGATAGTGTCAATGGCCAATTTATCCAAATTAGCGAAAATCAAGGTTTACAACCTTTAAAAACTAGTGATTACCCTGTGATTGGTAATACTTTAGCCATCAACATTGGCGCAATATCTACAGAAATGGCACTAGTAGATATACCAGCAAATTTGGGAGAACTAACACACAAAGATTTCATGCTTCACAGTTTCGCCTATGCCGGGAAGGGCATCGAACAGGATATTATCTGTCAGTTACTACTACCACCGAAATCCCGTCAACCTCGCCAAGCTGGACAAGATGATCATGAATCTGCTAATATTAATCCTTGGCATTGGCAACCTTCAATTCCCGGTTTAGATGAAATGCAATTTTCTAGTTTGAGTTTAGAAGCATTGACATTACCTAAAGTGGGAGAACCAGATACACAAGCGCGGCTTCGTCTCCAGCAGTGTCTAGAAAGTTCCATTCTGGGACAAGCATTATTAGATGCTGCTTTGGCCTTAAAGCTAATTTTACAGCATCAAGAAACCTTTACCCTAGAATTTGCTGATCAGAGTTGGATATTAAAACGCCGAGATTTAGAAAGTCAAGTTTTTGTCCCCTTTGTCCGTCGTCTGAACCGAGAACTGAATAAATTATTAGTAGCCCGTGATATTCCCACCGGAGCTATTAATCAAGTTATTATTGGCGGTGGTGTAGCCGGTGTGGGTACTATTAACCGTTGGTTGCGGCAAAAACTGCCTAATGCTAAGATTATCCAAGACTTATATCTTGGTGAAAATGGTACTCCCAATTGTAGTCGGGTGGCATTAGGTTTAGTCATGTTACCTTTACATCCCCAAGTTCTAGACATACCTAAGCAACAATACACAGATTATTTCTTATTTTCTGAATTGCTGAAACTATTACCCGAACGTTCTTTATCTTTTGGTGAAGTCTTGCAGTTATTTGAAAATCGTGGTATCAATACCCGTATCTGTCAACAACGATTATTAGCCTTCCTGGAAGGTGAACTACCCCCAGGTTTAATTCCCACTGCTACAGACAACCTTTGGCTGACTGATAACTCCCAACAAAATCCTGACTACAACGCTATAGCTTCTCTGTCTTCCGGTATATCACCTCTATTTGAAAAACAAGGTAATCTTTCCTATCGTCCCAATTCTCAACAAGTTAAGTTATTAGTACGTTATTTAGATAACATAAAATCCAGTACCGTTCAATCCCTGGAAGAACCTTATAGTTATCTTTTGTACAGTCAGGTGTAAAAGATAGGCTATGGGTAATTCATAATGGGTCATGGGTTCATGGGTAATAGGTCATGGGTCTTATAAAACATTTCCCCCTATTCCCCTAAAACGTCATGATCACTGAAAAAGACATATAATAGGTTTTAAAGCTTTTGGGTGATCATATCATCACCACCAAAAAGTTTGATAAAATCGCATTTTAACAATTGATAGTTGATTCTAAATAGCTACCATGGGTTTTTTGTCAGAAATTAAATGGCTTGCTATATAACTAAAAACGATTAATGTATATAAATACAACAATTTGTATATTTATTGACATTAATTAAATTATTAATGTGAGGAATAATCATGAAATTATTAGTTCGTTGGGGCGTAACTTTAGGTATTGCGGGGAGTGTGATATTTGCGGGAATATCAGGAATAAATAACTCCCAAGCATTAGCGTTACCACAAGAGCAAGTAGTAAAAACATTACAAAAAGTACCAGTATTTACCCTTGCTAATCCTCAAGGGGAATTTGTAGTTATTTCCAGAAAAAACCAATCCAAAACTATTTCTCAAATAGGCTTTTTTATCAGTAAACAAGATGCTCAAAAATTCCTGGAAGGTAAGCTGAAAAAAGAGAATCCCCAATTAGCCAATACCATTCAAGTCAAACCTATTTCTCTAGGAGATTACTACAAATTATTAGTAGAAAATAAAAAGAAAAAAGATTCCGAGGTAATTTTTACCTTAGTACCCACAAAACAACAAGTGGACTCAGCTAAAAGTATTTTGACTTCCAGTGGGAAACCTGTTCAGCAATTTAATGGTGTTCCTTTATTTGTACCGAAATTTAAACAGGGAAATAACTATTTGACAATTCCCGTTTCCCAAAGTAATGAACGTTACATTCCGTTCTATTTCGATAAAGAACAAGTAGTGGCGCTTTTAGAAGACTTCAAAAAAGCTAAACCACAGGAAGCAGCGAATACAGAAATTCAAGTATTAGACTTAGATGGAGTCATTAAAACACTCACTGAAAGCAAAGATCCCAACACTAGTAAAATTTTCTTGTTTCCTTCACGAGAGTCAATAGAATTTATTCGTTCTCTACCTCCAAACCAACAAAAGAAAAAATAATCCCCAGCCCATAATCATTGTAACCGTCTTTGATAAATTGGAGTATAAAAAACCAGAGATTTTTAATGGTTGACTAATTTACCCTATTGTGTAATGGAAATCATAAGATATGGTTTTTCCACTGAATACCCAAAGAAAACGTCTGATCTCCAACTTTGCGTCTTTGCTCCTTAGCGTCTTGGCGCGAAACATAACTCATACTACCATAACGCAACGCCAAATCATCTTTACCTGTAATATCCAGTATGTTAGACCCAAATCAAGTAGTTTCTGGTTTAGAACTTTGGATGTGGCGTAATGCGTCTATTAAAGCCGCTACAGCATCGGATATACCTCCAATGGAAGTAGACTGGCTATTACAAACAATTACGAAGTTAGACAGATTGGCACTGCGTTTAGAAACTTTTAAGAATTGGGAGCAAATCCCCATACAATTGTCTTTAACAGAATTAGAGCAATTGTGGCAAAAGCGATTAAATGATCGTTTACCAGTGCAGTATATAGCAGGTATGACATCTTGGCGCAAGTTTCAACTCACGGTTAACCAAGGAGTCTTAATTCCCAGACCAGAAACAGAAATGTTAATTGATCTAGCGATCGCTGCTGCTGATGATAACATGAGAGCAGGACACTGGGCGGATTTGGGAACTGGTAGCGGAGCGATCGCTTTTTCCATAGCTGAGGTATTGACAAATGCCACAATTCATGCTGTAGATATTAGTGCTGCTGCGTTAACAGTAGCCCAAACCAATGCTAAAAATTTGGGTTTTAGGGACAAAATTCAATTTTATCACGGTTCTTGGTGGCAACCCTTGGAATTTCTTAAAGGTCAATTTAGTGGTATGATATCAAACCCGCCATATATTCCCAGTCATACCGTCCTCACTTTACAACCGGAAGTAGTTAAACACGAGCCACATTTAGCCTTAGACGGTGGTCAAGATGGTTTAGACCATATTCGTCATTTAATCACAGTTTCCTCCGATTATTTGCGTCCTGGTGGCGTTTGGTTGGTGGAAATGATGGCGGGACAGGCAGAAACCGTGGCAGAATTGTTAGAAAATCATGGTAGTTATAGTAATATTTCCATTCATGCTGATTTAGCCGGAATTGAGCGTTTTGCTGTAGCTCGTAAAAATGTCTAAATCAAGGTTTACAGGAGTTAAAGGGTTTTAGGATGTTATGCGACAATTAAAAGTGCTGATATGTATATTGAGACTGAGAACAGCTTAACGGCTAACTTCAACCGGTTCTGACTCGACTATGCTGGTTTCATCTCCTATTTGATAGGTAACAATTGCTTTAACTTGATTCCTACCTATATAACCACTTTTATTAGTCAATTGCAAAACCACCTCAGAATTTTCTAAGGGTTTTAACTGAATTTTATGGGGTAAATGTTGAAAACTTTGTAACTCTTCATTTGATAAATTACGAATTTCCACTTTAGTAACCGTGACAGTGACAGAAGTTAATTGGGGATTTTCCAAACGTAAAAAGACCGAAGCAAAGCCAATATTCCGTTGAGGGTCAATAGGAACACCCAAAGGTGGTAAATTTTCTTCCCTAGCGATAAGAGTTACTTTTTTTACTAAATGCCTATTAATATTCATTGTGAGTGCGGGTAAAGAATCAGACTGATCATTAGCATAAGTAGAGAGGACACCACAAGCCGTTATTGTCTCCACTAAACCCAATAAAATCACAAACCTGAGCAAAAATTGAATTTTCATTGCTTGCGAAAAAGCTGTATTAAAAATCAGTCTGACTGAATTAGACTAGAAAAAAGAAAAATTACAATCTCAAACTTTACAACTTTGCTCCTTTGCGACTTTGCGCGCAACACAATTCATACTTTCACTTACAAATATAAATATGACAGAAGTTTCCCTAGAAATCCTGATCAAAGCTGCTAAAGCTGGAAAATTAATCAGTTTCCCCACAGATACAGTCCCCGCATTAGCGACCATACCGCAACAAGCCGAATTGATTTATACTGCTAAAAAGCGTAGTTTGGATAAACCATTGATTTTGATGGCGGCCATTGCTGAAGATTTGTGGGATTATGTTCAAGGTAGTCAGATAGAATACCAGATTTGGCAGAAAGTTGTCAATAAGTATTGGCCAGGTGCGTTAACTTTGGTTTTACCAGCTAGTGACAAAATTCCCCAAGTGATGAATACTGCTGATTTAACTACCATTGGTATTAGAGTCCCAAATAATAAAGTTGCTCAAACTATTTTGGCGCAAACAGGTCCAATGGCTACAACTAGTGCTAATTTATCAGGTCAACCTGCTTTGGAAAAAAAAGCAGAAATAGAATCTCAATTTCCAGAGGTTCTGACTTTAGAATCAGTAGAATATCAAGGTTTAGGAATCCCTTCCACCGTTGCTAAATGGACAGGGAAAGATTGGCAGATTTTAAGACAAGGTAGTATTAAATTAGATGATGATGAATTTTAGTAATTGGCTATATTTGGGAATAGGAATAACTATAGGTTTATGTTTTTATAGGTTACTTTTAGAATCTTCTGAATCTTCGTCCATTAGTGCTTTAAATGCTTCACAACATCGAGAAACTGAACTTTTGCAAGAATTGCAGCAAACCAAATTAGCATACTATAAAGCCCAGGAAATGAGTCAGTTTAAAGCAGGGTTTTTAGCCAGAATTAGTCATGAATTGCGATCGCCATTGAGTAGTATAATGGGATTACATCAGTTAATTTTAGCAGATTTGTGTGAAAATCCCGAAGAAGAACGGGAATTTATTGGTCAAGCTCATCAAAAATCTCTCAAATTATTAAAACTAATTGATGAAATTCTGAATATTTCCAAAATAGAATCTGGGAGAAATAAATTAGATATTCACAGTTTTCAACTAGCTGAATTTTTAGAGGAAGTTTATAAATCAACTTATTTATTAGCAGCCAATTGTAATTATCCTTTTACTTTATCACCACCAGATCCAAAAATTTACATTTTCGCAGATTCCCCCTGGCTTAAACAGATATTAATCAATTTAATAGAGAGTACAATTGAGCAAATGGAAGCAGGTAATATTTATCTTTCTAGTCATTTATCGTCCACGGCTAATTTTGTAAATATTTGCTTAGATATACCAAATGATGCTGTAATTATCAGTGAATTTATGGATTTAATGACAGGGGAAAATCCGATATTTGAGACAAATATAGTTCTGTCACCAGGAATGAAACTTTTACTCAATCAAACCTTGATAGATTTAATGGGAGGAAAGTTAGAAATTTTACCTTTACCGACCAAAAACAAAGCCACACCACAGTTAACTAGGCTGCAAATATCCATACCTTTAGCGAATTAACTGAGGTTTTTATACACAGACAAGGGTTTGACATATTTGTCTTGTCTTAGTCTGCGTCGGCGGGTTTTATTTGTGTAGTAGCGATTTATATTCGCTACTTGGTTTTTATACTTTGCGCCGACGCATTTTAGTTGTGTAGTAGCGAATTATATTCGCCCCTAGTTTTAAAAATCTAAACTCGGCCAGTCTGGTTGACGATAATAGTGAGTCATGTCGTCAAATTTTCGCAATTCCACCTTATTAAGCAGGAAATCTGGGATATTTAATGACAACGACTGATTAAAATCAGCAAGTGTATCACTGAGTTTTACCCGGTCTAATTCCGGTGAAATTTCACCAAAATACCCCAAGGTGATATGGGCTGTAAAATGGTAATGTTGCTCAATACCCAAACCCATTAATCTGCGATTTTGATAAATTATCCGCCGGAATTGAATAATTTCCTCATAAGAACGTTTATCCTTGGGTACTAAACACACACCTATAGCTCTAGGCATAACAATTAATCCTAACATTTGCCAAGAGATGGAATGAGATCCCTTTGTCATCAACTGTTGATATTGTTGAAACCTTTCAGCTAACTGAGAATTTAAATCTTCAGCGAATTGGGGATTTTTTTTACAAGCATGATCAAAAGCACTGTCCCAAATTAAATCCGCCACTGTCAGATGAAAACTAGCAGCAGGAACCGGTACAATCAAATCACCACTAATGGGTAGCTCTAGTAGTTGCTGTTGATAGGCTTGTATTTGGCTGTAGAAAGCAGCGTTATTTGTATCTTCCTCTGCGGGTGGAGTAATTAGGGTATAACCGGGAAAAGGAGCAGCTTCCCTGACCCCACCATGAACCCTAAATTTAGAAGATTCCTGAATATGCTGAATTTGGGTTTTGTAGGCTTCTGGTAGCGTCATGCGTGCTACCCGGTTTAAATAGGTTTGGTAGTTGTCGTCCAATCTTGATCACCTTGCGCTCTTTTGATAGATTGTAGGGAAAATTACTCGATTTGACTAAATTGATTTTAAATTTTGAATTGCTATGCCAATTTATGTTTATTGGGGTGAAGATGATTTTGCTATGGAAAAAGCCATAGTAATTTTGCGCGAGCGCGTTCTTGACCCCCTATGGGCAAGTTTTAATTATACCTCATTTCCCCCAGAACAAACAGATTCTATTGTCCAAGCTTTAAATCAAGTGATGACTCCTCCATTCGGTGGTGGTGGTCGTTTCGTCTGGCTCGTTAACACAACTATCAGTCAAAACTGCCCAGATCATATCCTAGCAGAATTACAACGGACTGTTAAAGTTATCCCCCCAGATTCCACTTTACTATTGACCAGTCGCAACAAACCAGATGAACGCCTTAAAAGTACAAAACTCCTCAAACAATTTGCCACATTTTGTGAATTTCCCCTCATTCCTCCCTGGAAAACAGAATTATTAGTTCAATCAGTTCAACAGGCCGCTCAAACTGTGGGACTAAAATTAAATCCCCTGGTCGTCGAACTATTAGCAGAATCAGTAGGTAATGATACCCGTCTTCTTTACAATGAACTCGAAAAATTACGTCTTTATATCCAAAGTAGTCGCAAACCTTTAGATGTAAATATAGTATCTGAATTAGTCAGAAATACTACTCAGAATACCCTACAATTGGCAACAGCTATTAGAACTGGAGATACCCCAAAAGCTTTAGGAATATTAAATGATCTCAGTAATTCAGCCGAACCTGGACTACGAATAGTTGCCACACTCATTGGTCAATTTCGCACCTGGTTATTAGTGAAAATGATGATGGAAACAGGTGAACGCAACCCGCAAGCGATCGCTCAATTTGCGGAAATTATTAACCCTAAACGAATATATTTTATACAGCAAGAAGTAAAGTCTCTCCCATTAAACCAACTCATCTTGGCCTTACCTGTACTATTAGAATTGGAAGTAAGCCTCAAGCAAGGTGCATCCGAAACTTCAACACTACAAACTAAAGTTATCGAAATGTGTCAAATATGCCAAGGTAACTGATATTGCCATCGCCATAGTATATATTATTATATACCCAAAATGGTGAATAATTTTACTGTTCCTGGAGGAGAAACTAGATTCTAAGTCTCTCCCTCTCCCCCTCTACAGAGATTGACTACGGGGTTAATTTTTAGGTCATTTACAGTACGGATTCCATCTTGACCGGAACTTCTGGATCAGAAAATAATTCAAACCCATTATCATATTCTTGATTTTCTGTCTATGTCACTTAGTCATCTACCATGTTATGATTAAAATTTACAGTCTTCATTTAACCAATCGGTTACACCAAATTCTCTCTCAACCTTTGATTTTGGCAACTATTACCACTGTAAGTCTGATTTCTGGGACTTTTAGCTTCAATTCCCCAGCAATTGCTCAAACTTTCAATGTCAACGATACAGAATTAACTAACTATGTAAAAGCTGTATTAGAAATGGAGCCAGTCCGTCAACAAGCCTTTGAAGAAATCAAAAAAATCATTGGTAGCAAAGACATTCCCCAAGTAATCTGTAATGATCCTACAAGCGTCAATGCACTACCCGGTAAAGCAAAAGATATCGCTGTAAATTACTGTAACCAGTCTCAACAAATAGTGAAAAAGTTTATCACAGTTGAAAGATTCAATGAAATCACGTTAGAAAAACAAAAAAACACCACCTTACAAAAACAACTTTATAAAGCCTCACTAAATTTACAAAAAACTTCTCCCCCCAAGCCCTCCAAATAAATAATTAACCTCAACTGCTCGGACCTAGTGGCGAAAATCAATGAGCATCAGCTAATCTCATAAGCACTGCGATTAACCCCTTTGCTGCTAAATCATTCCTTTCCTAACTTGTATTGAGCGCAAAGGACTATCGGCGTTATTCATATCTTTCTAGAATGCTCATACCACCTCAACCCAACCTAAATCCCTTATCCCACAAGCTTTCGACCATTAAATTCACCCGATTTAAAAAAAAGTTTTGAAAACCCCTTGACAACAACTGGCAGCATTGATATATTA
>NZ_KE384706.1:0-10346 GCF_000426925.1 Dolichospermum circinale AWQC310F
CTGTTCCCTGTTCCCTGTTCCCTGTTCCCTGTTCCCTGTTCCCTGTTCCCTGTTCCCTGTTCCCTGTTCACTGTTCACTGTTCCCTGTTCCCTGTTCACTGTTCCCTGTTCCCTGACCACACAAGTAAATTCACAGAATCAAACCGGATTCCTATATCACGATCAAAATAAAATGGCAGTAATGTATTATAAAATAAGTATCACATTGACTCAAAGATAAGTATTTACCTGTATGAAAAATGCTGCGACAATTCCCAAACGGATTTTATTCTTACATCCCAACTTTCCCGCTCAATTTCGCCATTTAGCGACAGCTTTATCCCAAGATAGCAATTACCAAATTGTATTTGGCACTAATCGTCAGGAAGGAACAATACCCGGTGTATTTAAAGCCATTTATCAGCCTTCCCGTCAAGCTGCACCCCAAACCCATCATTATGTTCGTAATTTAGAAAATGCAGTGATCACTGGACAAGCTGTATATCGAATGGCAGAAAACCTGAAAACACAAGGTTTTATTCCAGATATAATTTACGGTCATTCTGGTTGGGGTCCGACATTATTTATGAAAGAAATTTTCCCCAAAGCAAAATTATTATGTTTTTTTGAATGGTTTTATCATGGTCGCGGTTCTGATGCTGATTTTGATCCCAGTGAACCATTAAATGCAGATGATTTATGTCGTATTCGTGTGAAAAATGCCCCGATTTTAATTGATTTATATAATTGTCATCGTGGTCTTTCTCCTACTCATTGGCAACGGCAACAATTTCCCTTGGAATATCATAGTAAAATCAGTGTTTGTCACGATGGGATTGATACTAATTTTTTTCAACCCCAGTCAAATGCTAAATTAGTTTTACCCCACATTAATCTTGACCTTTCTCAAGTTACAGAATTAGTAACCTATGTAGGTAGGGGAATGGAACCTTATCGCGGTTTTCCTCAGTTCATGGAAGCAGTAGCATTAATTCAACAACAACGACCAAATTGTCATGTTGTAGTTGTGGGGGAAGATAGGGTAGCTTATGGAAAAACTCTACCAGATGGTAAAACCTATAAACAATTAATGTTAGAGAAGTTAGATTTAGATTTATCCAGATTACACTTTACTGGTAGACTACCTTATCATGAATATCTCCGAGTTTTACAAGCTTCCTCAGCCCATATTTATTTAACCCGTCCTTTTGTGTTATCCTGGTCAATGTTAGAAGCCATGTCCACAGGATGTTTATTAATAGCTTCTCATACTCCACCAGTTCTAGAAGTAATTGAAGATGGTAAAAATGGACTGTTGGTAGATTTCTTTTCTCCCCAACAAATTGCTAACAAAGTCAACGCGGCTTTAGACAATTCCCCAGATATGATTCCTATTCGTGCCGCCGCCAGAAAGACTATAATCAATAACTATGATTTAGCAACATTATTACCACAGCATTTAAATTGGTTATTGGGTAATACCAATTCTATGTGAGGAAAAACTACCCAAAAAAAGAGAGTGGGAGGAGGCATTACCAAGCGCCTTTCTCTCCCACTCTACCATTTGCTGCTGAAGCGTTTAGGAATTTATTCATATAGACGAAACCCGTTAATTAGGGGGGTAATTTGCAGGTTAACGATAACGCCTATATTTAGCAGGTATTCCTATGCAGCAAATACTAATTCTATTGATTTTTTAGACAATCTCTACAAGAGATTTATGTTAGTTGATTCAATCTCTTAACAATCCCTTGTTTTTGCTTGTCTCATATAATGTAGCCTGGTTTATTTAACCATGGTTGCCAATTTGGCATTTTTCTGAAATTTTTTCGTCGTTGATTATTAATCTTTTAAAATTACATTTGACCGGATAATTAATAGGGGGTCAGACCCATCATTCCTAATCTGAATTGATTTGAATGGTCTGTGTTTATGTCAATTTTTTTCCATGATTTTGATTTAACCCTATCCATAACCCTCAAGAGACGCTAAAATCAATCCAGCCTTTGTATTTTCGTGGTTTTGACCCAGATAACTCAGAGTGCGGTTCACTGCATAAATCCTCATTGTCAACGTCCTTATCCCCAACCCTGGGGAAACAAATTTTGTAACAGTTGTGGCGCACAGTTGCATTTGTTAGAACGTTACTTCCCTCTTAAACCACTAGGATCAGGGGGATTTGCTCAAATTTATACAATTTGGGATGAAAAGACACAAACAGAAAAAGTCCTCAAGGTGCTTGTAGATACTTCAGCCAAAGCCCTTGAATTGTTCATGCAAGAGGCGGAAGTTTTAAGTAATTTCCGTAGCGACGGCGTGCCAAAAGTTGACAATGATGGGTATTTTCAAGTTAATTTGATCAACCCTCAACCCCTTGAATTACCATGTTTAGTGATGGAAAAAATCCATGGCTACACTTTAGAGGAAGTATTAATAAATTCCCCCCAAGGTTGTCGAGAAGATTTAGTTTTATGTTGGTTTATTCAAGCTATAGAGATTTTACAGGAGTTACACAAGCGCCAAATTATTCACCGAGATATAAAGCCTTCTAATTTAATGTTACGGACCTCTACACCCGCTAAACCCCTCAAGGATGATAAGTTAGTCCTAATTGATTTTGGGGGCGCTAAACAAGTTAGTGGTTCAGTTTTAAAATCCCATTCTACCTCCACGCGCCTATACTCCTCCGGTTATAGTCCTCAAGAACAAATTCATGGTAGTAATGTCGGTCCTGGGGCAGATTTTTATGCTTTGGGACGGACTATGATTCAATTACTAACGGGTAAATATCCACCTGAATTGGAAGACAGTCTGACCGGAAAATTACGGTGGCGTAATTATTGTCAGATTAAACCAGATTTAGCAGACTTGCTAGATAAAATGGTACAGGAGGACGTGCGATCGCGTCCAGCACACGCAGGTATTATTCACAAAAGATTATTAAACATTGCTTCCCCATTACCACAGGAAGGATTATTTACCCGCACTGGTAAATATTTAGTAAAATTAGTCACTCAATTTTTCCAAGCTATAGGTAATACAACTTTATTTATTATTCGGGGAATATTTAAGTTTTTATTTGCTTGTTTGGTGACTTTTTGGGTAATGATTTTGACTAGTATTTCCACAGGAATAGCCACTATGATTGGTTGTATTCTGGCTTATCATAGCAGTTTAGGCGATCGCTGGCTAGAATTACTAGCCTATCAATTACCAACATTAGTCAAAAATCAACCTTACATAGCCGCAGAAACCATAGTCTACGCTTTTGCAGGTTTGGGAACAGGTTGGGGACTAAGCTTGTCAGGTTGTTTTGGACAAAAGCGACGGTTTCTCGTTTCTGCTTTAATGGGTTTTGTTGGTTATAGTTTAGGCTGGATAGCTTGTCAATTCATTCCCACTCAAAGTCATAGTGAAAACTTGGTAATATGGATTTTGATATCACTTCCCATACTGACATTAGGTTTAGGTATTCGCACTCATAAAATAGTTTATACTGTAATTTCTGGTTTGGTTAGTGCTAATTTGATCAGTGTTTTCACTAACTTAGGATTAGGACTAAATTTATTTCATTTTTCCAAAGAACCGCAAGGGTTTGATATATTTTCACCTCTAGGTTTTTTTAGTCTTGTGAGTATCTTAATTAGTTTTTCTTTAAGTATCAGCTATTACTTAATTAGTCCTTGTTTACGTTGGTTGGGTTGGAGGTAAAAATTAAAAATCCATCTGATTACCGTAGTGAGGACTTTAACTTTAGTCCTCGATTGTATTTTAATCGTAATCAGGACTGTAATGAGGACTTTAGTCCTCTATTCAAGACACTACGCGAATAAAATTAGGGCTAAAGCCCTGACTACAATTATTCACTAAAATTAGGGCTAAAGCCCTGACTACAAAAAATTATTGATTTTGTGACATTTGGGTAAGTTTTAAAAATTAAAAATTAACTTCTCCCTATTGACGCTGAATGAAAACACAGATACCCCTAGTTCATTTTGTGGTGAACCAGAGGTATCTCATAATTGGTAGACTATAAATCTTTCGGTATACTCAAGTTGACACTAATGTACACTCTTTGTTCCCATTTGCATAGTTCTGTAATAACAATTTATATAATTTTTGTATATTCTTAATTATTTCTTTATATTTGAGATTTACTTAAGTAGCAAATTTTCTAACTTTTCTTGTTACGTCAGTAGCATTTTAGGTGCAAACACTTCTCTATGATGAAATAATCAGTTAATTACATGATAATTATTTCCATGCTAAACAGAATCAAAGAATTAGCAACAAGTATATCATCTCGATTAGTCGAAATTCGCCGACATATTCATGCACATCCAGAATTGAGCGGAGAAGAATATCAAACCGCTGCTTTTATTGCTGGTGTATTATCTGCCAATGGACTGCACGTAGAAGAGGGAATAGGCAGAACAGGTGTGATTGGTGAATTAAAAGGGACACAATCTAGTGATAATATACTGGCAATTCGTACTGATATGGATGCTTTACCCATTCAAGAACGTACAAGTTTAGAATATGCTTCTCGCATTTCCGGAGTTATGCACGCTTGTGGACATGATATTCATACTACAGTAGGTTTGGGAACAGCGATGATACTTTCCCAGATTGCCTCAGAATTGGGGGGAAAAGTGAGGTTTATATTTCAACCAGCAGAAGAAATAGCTCAAGGTGCGAATTGGATGGTAAAAGATGGAGTTATGAATAATGTTGCGGCCATTTTAGGGTTGCACGTTTTTCCTTCTATTCCCGCAGGTTCGATTGGTATTCGTTATGGTGCGTTAACAGCCGCAGCAGACGATTTAGAAATTATTATTATCGGTGAATCTGGACACGGTGCGCGTCCCCATGAAGCCATAGATGCGATTTGGATTGCATCACAAGTAATTACATCATTACAACAAGCGATTAGTCGTACACAAAATCCTTTGCGTCCCGTAGTATTGAGTATTGGCAAAATAAGTGGCGGGAGAGCGCCAAATGTAATTGCTGATAGAGTACAATTATTGGGGACAGTGCGATCGCTACATCCAGAAACCCGTAATAATTTACCAGATTGGATTGAAAAGATAGTAGCTAACGTTTGTAATTCTTATAATGCGAAATATCAAGTTAATTATCGTCAGGGTGTACCCAGTGTCCAAAATGATAATACACTAACGCAGTTATTACAATCAGCAGCCGAAGAAGCGTGGACTAATGAGCGTGTACAGATTTTACCAGAACCATCCTTAGGTGCAGAAGATTTTTCAATTTATTTAGAACACGCCCCTGGTGCAATGTTTCGCTTGGGTGTAGGCTATGAAGAGAGAATAATTAATCATCCCCTGCATCATCCATAATTTGAAGTTGATGAATCTGCTATTATCACAGGAGTAGTAACCTTAGCTTATGCAGCTTACAAATATTGGTTAAATAAGTCGGAACTGTGATTTGGGTGATTAGGATTTCCATGATCAATTAATCAAACAAATCAGGTTTTGAAATTCCTCTTTAAATAAATTCAAAAAAGTCAGATATTCAATCATGTCACAAATCGAAACCATAGACTCAAACCCATCAGAAAAAAGCATTGATAACTGGTACTTGGTAACTGTTCGTTCCAAAAAAAGAGAAGTGTTTTTGAAATATTTGAATATAGCTATTAGCCAAAATCAACTACAAGACTTGGTAAGAGAAATCAAAATTCCCCAAGAAGCAGTTTATCAAGACATTGTTTTATTAAAAACGAGTAATTTCAAAACTGCTTACATACAACTAAAAAATATTGAATGTTTCCAAAATATCGAACGCAAACCCCTAGCATTACAACAAGTAAATAGAATGTTAGGGATTACTTAAAACCTCCAGAAGAAAATAGAGACAGGGAAAGTAGTTGACGCTCCCCGCCCTATAGAGGGACGGGGATTCTTGTTTCAATGAGCAACCTTGCTCAAACTTGTTACCAAGTCTGAGCAGAGGGTCATCTCTCCACAAGCGTTATTAGTTTCCGTCCGCCCGACGGTACTTAAATCATAGCCACTTTGTCTTAGTGCTTTGGTTAGAATGTTAATTGCAGCATTGTGTTCACGGTCAAGTATGCACCCACATTTACAAACATGAGTTCTAACTGATAGGGATTTTCTAACTATTTCTCCACAAATAGAACAATTTTGAGAAGTATATTGTGGTGCAACTGATACAATTACACGACCATAGACTTTACCAAAATATTCTAACCATTGAGTAAACAATGACCAACCAGCATCACTAGGGGTATTACGGCGTTTTCTGATAAAGATCAAGGGTGAGAGCAGCGCCAAAAAATTCCTCGTTCCCTGTTCCCTGTTCCCTGTTCCCTGTTCCCTGTTCCCTTGTCATAACGACAATTTTTAACGCCAACCTACTTAGATAATGCAAAAAATAGTAAAAGTTAAACCAAACTCCCAGCAACAAAAGATTGAAGAATTAGCAGATGGTAGTTTAAGTGTACATTTAAAATCACCACCAATAGACGGTAAAGCCAACGAAGAACTAATTAAACTATTAGCCAAAAAATTTGATGTTCCTAAATCATCTATTACAATTAAATCTGGTGTAACATCTAGAAACAAACTCATTATAATTGATAAAAATTAGGGTTAAAATTATACTTTATAAGTAGGTTAACACAAGTAGGTTAACACAATAAAACCAAACTATGTAAAGTCTTGTAGTGCGGGCATCTTGCCCGCTAGATATGTACCTCATAACACTCTTGTAGTGCTGTAAGTGGTGGACAACAGCAACAATTTGAATCTGGGAATTTTGAGAGCAGCAGAGACGTTTTATATGTTTTATATAACGTCTCTACCTTGACTCAAATTACTACCAATTAGGTTAAAACCAGGATTTCCTAAACTAAGGCTGTAGTAAAGTTATTCAATCCTAAAGTCCCTGTGAAACCTGTCACCTCAATAATTGCATCCGTAGTAGCATTAAATCCTGCGGTAGCGTCGTTAATAGCGACAAAGGTACGAGTATTAGTACCAGTACCAAAGGTAAATTGAGCAGCAGAGTTAGCTGTAAAGACAGTATTAGTTAACCTAGCTGTAATTCCGGTTGTATCAAGTGTTGTCACAACTCCTGCATTAGGGAATCTGGTGGGTGCAGTGGAAACGACGAATAAATCAGCAGTAGCATTGAAGTCAGTAATCACATCAAAGTTACTGAAAACAGAATCGCTTAAAGTGCGGTAGTCAAAACGGTCTGTTCCTAACCCTCCAGTTAAGGTATCTTTTCCAACTCCTCCAGTTAGTCTATCATTCCCAGCACCTCCATTCAGGCTGTTATTAGCACCGTTACCTATGATGACGTTATTACCTGTGTTTCCAGTCCCGTTAATTGCTGCTGTTCCTGTCAGGGTCAGGTTTTCCACGTTAGCAATAGCCGCCATAGTGTAAGTAACACTAGATTGAATGGTATCTGTACCACTGCTGGCATTTTCGGCAATGGTATCTTCTGTGCTATCTACAATGTAAATATCATCACCTGAACCACCAATTAGGGTATCTATACCTGCACCACCGTCAAGGGTGTTACTAGCAATGTTACCAGTAATAACGTTATTACTTGCATTACCAGTACCGTTCATTGCTGCTGATCCCGTTAATGTCAGGTTTTCCACGTTAGCAGCCACAATAGTGTAAGTAACACTAGATTGAATAGTATCTGTACCCTCATTGACATTTTCGGTAATGATATCCGTTTCAGTATCAACAACATAAACATCATCACCTAAACCACCAATTAAGGTGTCAATAGCTGGACCACCATTAAGGATGTTATTACCACTGTTACCAGTAATAACGTTATTACCACTGTTACCAGTACCGTTAATGGCCATTGTTCCTGTCAGAGTGAGGTTTTCAATCCCAGGCAAAGTCCAAATACTGAAGGTGACACTGGATTGAATAGTATCTGTACCCCCTCCCAGATTTTCCGTAATGATATCCGTTGCAGTATCAACAACATAAACATCATCGCCTAAACCACCAATTAAGGTGTCAATACCGTCGCCTCCACTGAGATTATTATTACCAGTATTCCCAGTAATAATGTTATTAATCCCATTTCCCGTACCGTTGATATTGGCCGTTCCTGTTAATGTCAAGTTTTCCACGTTGTCCGCTAAAGTATAGCTGACACTACTGGATTGAACTATATCTGTACCCTGTCCTACATTTTCCGTAATGGTGTCTGTGGTGCTATCTACAATGTAGATATCATCGCCTGTACCACCAACCAAGGTGTCAATACCATCCCCACCATTAAGGGTATCATTACCAGCCGCACCATCCAGGCTGTTATTACCACTGTTACCAGTGATGACGTTATTACCTGCGTTCCCAGTTCCATTAATTGCTGCTGTTCCCGTTAATGTCAGGTTTTCCACGTTAGCAGCCGCAATAGTGTAAGTAACACTAGATTGAATGGTATCTGTACCACCGCTGGTCTGTTCCGTAATGATGTCAGTGGTACTATCTACAATGTAGATATCATCGCCACTACCACCAATTAAGGTATCTGTACCCGTCCCACCATCAAGGGTGTTACTACCAGTATTCCCAGTCATCACGTTATTACCTGCATTCCCAGTCCCGTTAATTGCTGCTGTTCCCGTTAATGTCAGGTTTTCCACGTTGGTAGCAATAGTCAAGGTGACACTGGATTGAATGGTATCTGTACCAGCGTTGGTCTGTTCCGTAATTGTGTCCGTGGTACTATCTACAATATAAACATCATTGCCAGTTCCCCCAATTAATGTATCTGTACCTGCACCACCATTAAGGGTATCATTACCATCCCCACCATTCAGGGTGTTATTACCACTGTTGCCAGTAATCACGTTATTACCTGCGTTCCCAGTCCCGTTAATTGCTCCTGTTCCCGTTAATGTCAGGTTTTCGACATTGGTAGCAATAGTCAAGGTGACACTGGATTGAATGGTATCTGTACCAGCGCTGGCCTGTTCCGTAATTGTGTCTGTGGCACTATCTACAATGTAAATATCATCGCCTAAACCACCAATTAAGGTATCTCTACCCGCCCCACCATTAAGGGTATCATTACCATCCCCTCCATTCAGGCTGTTATTACCACCGTTACCAGTGATGACGTTATTACCTGCGTTACCTGTACCGTTAATTGCTGTTGTTCCCGTTAATGTCAGGTTTTCCACGTTAGCAGCCGCAATAGTATAGGTGACACTAGATTGAATGGTATCTGTACCACCGTCGGCATTTTCGGTAATGATGTCCGTGGTACTATCTACAATGTAGATATCATCCCCTAAACCACCGATTAAGGTATCTGTACCCGCCCCACCATCAAGGGTGTTATTACCATTGTTACCAGTAAGGACGTTATTACCCGCGTTCCCAGTCCCGTTAATTGCATCTATTCCCGTTAATGTCAGGTTTTCCACGTTGGGAAGGGTAGCCAAGGAGAAGGTTAAAGTGCTGTAAACCGTGTCTGTACCTTCGTTGGCATTTTCGGTAATAGTCTCAGTGGTGCTATCAATTAAATAACTGTCATCTCCCGTTCCACCTCTGAGAATATCGTTACCGACACCACCATAGAGGAAATCGTTACCGGCTTCACCATTGAGGGTATCGTTACCTGTACCACCTTGGAGGAGGTCATGATCAGCACCGCCATTGAGAATGTCATCTCCACCTAAACCGTTAATTTTGTCCTTGCTGGCTGTACCGTTCAAGGTTTGGTTTGCGGCTGTACCGTTAGTGGTTTGGTCGGTATGACTGAGGAAAAAAGTTTGATTGGTAACAGGGTTTGTACCATCTGTCAAATTGAATTGGAAGAAGTCTTGAATACTACTACTACTACCGGGTTGATAGATTAACTTGCCACTGTCAATATCCGCTTGGGTGAATGTATCTCCAACTTTTAAGGGGGTGACGGTGGAGAGAATGGGATTACCTGTTGTAACAGTTGCCCCGTAAATTGTACCGTTGTTGGCATTGGTGGTTAAATCGGTGGCGGTATTTCCTGTGATGTTGTTGAAGTTCCAGTAAGCTGCTAATCCTGTTTCCGTGCCGGTTAAGGTTTTGTTGAGATTTGCCTGGATTTGGGTTTGGGTACGGGCAACATTCCAAATGCGAACATCGTCAATTTGTCCAGCAAAAGGAGTATAGGCATTAAGTTCTCGCCCAATCTTAACCGGATAATTATTTTGCAATGGCGTACCAACCCAATCAACACTGGTATCTAATTGTCCATTGATATATAAACTCAGTTTGGCACCATCATAAGTGGCAGCAACATGAGTTAATTGATTGAGAGTGAGTGAACCTTGGTTTGTTTCAAAG
>NZ_KE384706.1:10403-11089 GCF_000426925.1 Dolichospermum circinale AWQC310F
GAAGGCGACTTTCATTCGGTACAATAAATAGACCATAATTCCGTTCAGAGCCGCCATTATTCTGTTTCGTAATAATCGGTTGCCAATCACCTTTAATTTGAGTTTGATTAACCCATGCTTCTAGGGTAAAGGTGTTCAAACTCAAAGCCGCACTATGGGGAACTTCGACATAATTATTAACACCATTAAAAGACAGGGCTGTGTCATTGCAGAATCCTAAAACGCCTTTATCGGGTAAATCGGTGACGGTGTAGATAATATTGGCAGGGGCAAGTTGTTCAGTCGGTGTACCTGTTTGGTTAACATGAGTTGCACCAATAATATTACCATTATTGCCATTAATGGTTTTATCTAATGCAGTGCTGCCACTCGGTTCATTAAAGTTCCAGTAACCTGCTAATCCTGTTTCATTACCAACTAGTTGTTGATTGTAATTAGCCTGGATTTGGGCTTGGGTACGGGCAACATTCCAAATGCGAACATCGTCAATTTGTCCAGCAAAAGGATTCCAGGCATTAAGTTCTCGCCCAATCTTAACCGGATAATTATTTTGCAATGGCGTACCAACCCAATCAACACTGGTATCTAACTGTCCATTGATATATAAACTCAGTTTAGCACCATCATAAGTGGCAGCAACATGAGTTAATTGATTGAGAGTGAGTGAACCTTGGTTTGTTTCAAAG
>NZ_KE384706.1:11146-14453 GCF_000426925.1 Dolichospermum circinale AWQC310F
TAAGGCGACTTCCATTCGGTACAATAAATAGACCATAATTCCGTTCAGAGCCGCCATTATTCTGTTTCGTAATAATCGGTTGGTAATCACCTTTAATTTGAGTTTGATTAACCCAGGCTTCTAGGGTAAAGGTGTTCAAACTCAAAGCCGCACTATGGGGAACTTCAACATAATTATCAACCCCATTAAAAGACAGCCCAAAATTCCCTGTTAAAGCACCAACATTACTAACCTTTAATTTTGTGTTGTCAATGATAACTGGAATTGCTTGATTAAGAACAACACCTTGATTAATGTCATTGTCCTGAATCGTTAATTTTGCCGTTGCTTGTGTGCCTAAAATCGCGCTGTTTGTGGGATTGCTTAAAGTTAAAGTTAGGTCTTCCTCTTCTTCCAATCTGATGTCATCAACTAGAGGAATATTAACAACTTTACTGCTTTCCCCAGGGGCAAAGGAGACAGTTATGGAACTATTGTTGTAATCGTCGGGAGCAACCGCTTGACCATTGGTTAAACTAATGGTGGCACTGACTGTATTATCTGGACTTCCTGTGCGCGTCACCGTGATTTGAGTCGTACCAGTCCCGTCTTCTTTGAAGATAAAAGTCGGCTGACTAAAAGCTAAAACCGGCGGGGTTTCTGTGAGAGTAATTGTGCTGACATTTTGCCCTAAAACAGCGCCACCAGTGGGATTTGATAATGTTACATTAAAGGTTTCGTTACCTTCATAAACTCTGTCATTGTTAATATCAATGGTGAAGGTTTTGACACTTTCTCCCGGATTAAAGGTTAACGTGCCATTTGTGGCTGTATAATCTTGTCCGGCTGTAGCGGTAACGTCTGCGGTGCTATAGTCAACGGTGAAGGTTTTGTCGGGTCTAACGCCTGTGAGGGTGACGGTTACGGTAATTTTACCATTAATGACAGCATCTTCATCAATGGAGACATTCCCTACGGATAAAGTAGATGCACCATTAACGACCTCAACAATGCCTCGGTAAAGATTATTGTTGCTGATATCAACCCAAGTTCCTGAACCATAATTCATGAAGACGTAATCTTCATTGTTATAGTTATTAGGTTGGTTGTAATACCAGTTGGTGTATTTAGATGATTCTCCATTCACCCAGGCAAAGTTACCTTCTGCTGCGACATCGTTTAAGCCAATCCAGAAATATTCACTACCAAAAGCAGTGACTAAAAACTGGTTTTCAGCGGGATCATTGATTGTCACCAAATTACCACCCAATGCTTCAGCTTGGGCTTGGGCATTTGTCCAACTGCCGGCATTAGTTAAATAATATGTGACGGGTGCATCATTATTATCAACAATGGTGAGGGTGGCGGTATTTTGTGTACCTATGGCTGCACCACCGACGGCATTTGTTAAGGTCAATAACAGGGTTTCGTCGCTTTCGGCTTTGAAGTCGTTGTAAATAGGAATGGTGATCACTTTGGCTGTAGTGTCTCCATGACCAAAGGTGACATCAATATCCGTAGGGTCAAAATCTCCCCAATTTGTAGCGGTTTGTCCTTGTGATGTAATTGTAGCTCGGACTTCGCCATTACTGCCCCCAGTACGGGTGACAGTCACAGCAGCTACAGCGGTGCCGTCTTCGTTGACTTGAAAGGTAGGCCGACTAAAGGCTAGAGTTCCCGCAGATAAAGCAGTTGGGGTGGTGAAAGTCGTAACTTTGACGTTATCTAAACCCCAACTTTCATCACCAATGTCTTGAAGTCCAGAACCAGCAAAGTTGAGTTTCAGGTTACTACTTGGGGCTTGAAAAGTGGAGGAGATGCGGTAAACCGAATCATAGCCTCCCCAATAACCAAGGGTATTATTTTCTACTGCTCCTGTGCGTCCGGGATAAGTTGCACTACCAAAAGTACCAGGATAAGCCTGATCTCCGCCGACATTGTTAAAGGTGGTATTGAGCAGGGTTTGTCCGCCGGCAATACTCAGGGTAAAGATATCTGGACCAAAAGGACTATTATTACCATCCCAACTTTTGAGGATAAAGAGGTCAAATTCCAGAGTAACTGTACTATTAGCCTGATTATTTAGCGTCAAACTAACGGTATCATTACCAAATTCACCCAGGAAATTTCTTTCTCCCACTGGTGTGATAGAACGAGTTTGATTTGACCATTCTGTTCCGGTTGCGGTTTCAAAATCATTGAAGTAATCAAAATAGGTGATAAAAGCACTAGAACTGAGGTTTAACCCCGTTACACCTTGAATTATGCCAATTAGTTCTGCTGGCTCACCGGTAGGTTTGTTGCGATAAATGGCGGTATTGCCTGGGCTATAGGTAGTATTCAGGGTATAGTCGCTTTTCGCTCCCGATAATTCTATGAAGTCTTCACTGGCGCTAAAACCCTGAATTATTGCATAGTCAGCGGTGCCGGCGTTGGTTGTATCTCCATCATCATAGAAAACTTTGCTGCCATTGCCCAAAACAAATCTATCACGTCCCGCACCACCAATTAAGGTGTCAACTTCTGCCTTTCCTGGTGTTGCACTGGTTTCGTCTACACCAATGAGACGGTCATTACCGGCTGCACCATTGAGGGTATTATTACCACTGTTGCCAGTGAGGATATTGTTAATGGCATTTCCTGTGGCGTTAATGTTAGCAGTTCCGGTCAAGGTCAGGTTTTCAACATTGGCAATGCTGGCTAAACTGTAAGTAATTGAGGCTCTTACCGTATCTAAACCTTGGTTAGAACTTTCGGTGATAATGTCTCCCAATTCATCAACAATGTAAATATCATCCCCACGACCACCTACTAGGCTATCAGCACCAGTACCACCAGTAATGGTGTCGTTACCATTGCCACCTTGTATTGTGTCATTGCCAGACCCACTGGTAAAGGTGTCGTTACCGTCTCCACCTATAAGGGTATCATCTAAGTTGCCACCGATGAGATTATCTGCTTGGGTTGTACCAGTAATGTTAAATTTCTCGATGTTGCTATAGTTGACGATATTACCTGCGGCAGAAATTGTCCCACTACCTGGGGTGGTAACGGTGGTGCTAATTCCGACGGTGGTAATGGCAGAATAATCAACTTTCAGGGTATCAGTTCCACTACCGCCATTGAGGGTATCATTTCCTAAGCCACCATCAAGGATATCATTATCATTTTCTCCATAGAGTTCATCATTCCCAGTCCCACCGTTGAGGATATCATTGCCCCGGCCACCGACTAGTTTATCATTGCCTTCGTTGCCTGCGAGGAGATCATTACCTGCTCCTCCATAGATTTCATCGCCACCTGAACCACCAATGACGGTATCATTACC
>NZ_KE384707.1:0-3255 GCF_000426925.1 Dolichospermum circinale AWQC310F
AAGAGCGAATAATAGTAAAAGTTTCGCTCTTTCTTCTGCTAGAATTTAGAAAATGAAAACGCCCTGCTTTATAAGGGGGGACTAAGGGGGGTAAAAATGTGATGATACGGGATACAACTTTTAAAACATCCTCTCAGAGTTCCCCGTCCCTTTTTACTGACTATTAATTTAGCATAACAAGTACCGAAGAGCCTAACTTTCTGCTTCTAAAGCCTTTTTTGCTTCCGATAATTTTCGTTTATATTCTTCACTGATTTTTGGGTATTGTAAATTTAATTCTTGTAACTTTTGGCAAATAATATCTGCTACTATTAATCTTGTAAACCACTTGCGATCGGCCGGGACAATATACCAAGGAGCAAATTCCGTGCTAGTGTGGTTAAAGACTTCTTCATAAGCATTCATATAATCATCCCAAAAACGGCGTTCTTGTAAATCACTAGTAGAAAACTTCCAATTTTTTTCTGGTGAGTCAATGCGTTCCAAAAACCGTTTTCTTTGTACCGACTTAGAGACATTGAGAAAAAATTTAAGAATAATCACACCATTATTAACCAAATATTTTTCAAAATTATTAATTTCTTCAAAACGCTGTTTCCATATTTGATCACCTTTAGGAAAAATGGGTAATTGTTGTTTTTTAAGAATTTCTGGATGTACACGCACTATGAGTAATTCCTCATAATAAGAACGATTAAAAATACCAATTCTTCCCCTTTCGGGTAAAGCCCTCATTGAGCGCCATAAATAATCATGATCTAACTCCTCTTCACTGGGTGCTTTAAAACTAAATACCTGACATCCTTGAGGATTGACACCAGACATAACGTGTTTAATGGTACTATCTTTACCAGCAGCATCCATAGCCTGAAAAATAATCAACAAAGAATAATTATTTTGAGCATAGAGAATATCTTGATACTTAGCTAACTGTAAAATACCCGCCTTTAATTTTCTGACAGCATCACCTTTTTGATGAAATTCACACTTATAACCTGGGTTATAATCCTTGACAAAAGAAATTTGAGAACCTGGTTTAACAATATAAGGATCATGATTCATTGAAAAAAATTAGCACTCCTATAAAAGCTTTAAACTTAATCCTAAAAAATCCCAAAACAACCTAGCTAATTTCCTTCCTCCTCCGCGTCCTCCGCGCCTCTGCGGTTAGATAAAAAACCCTAAAACCGCAGAGAGAGGGAGTCAAAAAAGTAATATTTCCTGACTTCTAATAAACAGAAGATTGTAATTTGCTTAACTCGGCTAAAACTTCCGTACTGTGAATACTAGGATTAACCTTGACAAAAGTTGCGCGTAAAATACCTTGAGAATCAATAATAAAACTATGGCGCATAGAGAAAAAATTCATCCAAGAACCATAAGCTTTACTAACTGTTCCCGTAGTATCAGCTAACAAAGGAAATTTTAACCCTTCGGAATCACAAAATTCCGCATGAGAATCAACATCGTCAGCACTGATACCAATAACTTGGGTATTTTTCTCAATGTACTTAGATAGATCTTGCTGAAAACGTCGGGCTTCAATAGTACAACCAGAAGTAAAATCTTTAGGGTAGAAATAGAGAACTACCCACTGACCGCGAAAATCAGCCAAAGAGATTTTACCATTGCCCGTATTAGTTGGTAAAGTAAATTCTGGTGCTAATTGATTAATTATCGGTAATTTACCACCTAAAGCTTGAGCGTTGGGTGTAAAATTCAACCAATTAATCACAGCTAAACAAGTAGCAAATAAAATGCTCAGAAAAGTGCGACGGGAAATCATGGTTTAAACCAGAAAAATAACTTAATATAAGTTTACATTCTTCTCGTCTCCTATTTTGCATCTGAATCAGATTCCGGTGGGTTTTCGATACTTTCAATATATTGGCTATCTATGAGAAAAGCCCCTCTAGTAAAGCGTACACCCCAATAACCACCAGGGCGACAGTCAATAACTATACCTTCTTCCCCAATGTGAATGACATCAGCAGGACGTAACATAGGCATAGGTTCAGCAGTTTTCAGGTATGGTGGTAAGGACACCACACGGACTTTACTACCAATTGGGAATTGTGGGGACATTTTGTAATAATTTGTATTCCATAATTTTACAAGCGGTTAACATTGGGTCTTTGCGCCTTGGCGTGAGACTAAATCATACTTCAATTATACAACAGTCAAGAAAACATATCTAGAAAATTATGTTACGTGATTTTAAAAACAGAAGTGAATTAGTTACATACCTGCGGGAACAGTTTCCCCAAGCAGCAGATGATCATGTTAGTAATATTCCAGGGGGAAGGAAAGCAGCGGAGGAAGCACTCAGGGAAATTGATCCGGTAGCTTATGCAAAAACACGGAATTTTTTAGATGGTAATGTTACTAAATTATCAGCTTATATTCGTCATGGTGTTTTAAGTTTGGGAGAAATTCGAGAATATGTACTCAAACGAGTTGACAACCCAAATGATGCTAATAAATTGATTCAGGAATTAGCTTGGCGTGACTACTGGCAAAGATTATATGTTAAACTAGGAAGCCGGATTTGGCAAAATCAGGAAGAATATAAAACCGGTTATCTACCCGCAGACTATACAGCCAAATTACCAGAAGACATCACCACTGGAACTACAGGGTTAGTTTGCATGGACAGCTTTAGTCAGGAATTGCGAACAACTGGCTATCTCCATAATCATATTAGAATGTGGTTAGCAGCTTATATTATTCATTGGCGACGGGTGGAATGGCAAGCCGGCGCAAAGTGGTTTTTGCAACATTTACTCGACGGTGATCCAGCAAGTAACAATATGTCATGGCAATGGGTAGCAAGTACATTTAGTCACAAACCCTATTTTTTCAACCGCGAGAATTTAGAACGTTACACAAAGGGAGTTTATTGTCATCAGTGTCCTTATTTAGGTAAATGTGACTTTGAAGGAAGTTATGAACAAATAGAACAGCGACTTTTTCCCAAAGCGGAATTTAGTAAACAACATCATAGTCAAACCTGGCAAAAAGGAACTAAACGCAAATAAGCACTTTCCTCGCCTCTGTTGATTTTTACCTAAGTAGGTAAACGGAAAAAAACCAACATAAGTAACGAAAAGTAAAGTTCCCTATTCCCTGAAAGTTCCCCAAAACCTGTTCCCTGTTCCCTGAAAGTTCCCCAAAACCTGTTCCCTGTTCCCTGAAAGTTCCCCAAAACCTGTTCCCTGTTCCCTGAAAGTTCCCCAAAACCTGTTCCCTGTTCCC
>NZ_KE384707.1:3309-9721 GCF_000426925.1 Dolichospermum circinale AWQC310F
TTCCCTGTTCCCTTGTCATAACGACAATTTTTAACGCTAATCTACTTATTTGTTAATAATGTTAATAAATGTAAAGAACAGATTCCACCAGCAAAATCAAATGATATATTAAATCCATAGGACACCAAACAGATAAGAAACCAACCAAAAAGGGCGAATGATCTAGTGTCCCCTGTCATCAGCCCAGCAAATTACAGCATTATTGATGATCAAGTGGCAAGTAGCCAATTGTGAGTGGCGAGGCCAAATCCCAGAGCGGAAAGACGTAGAGATGCTGTGTTTGTGTTTCCACAAGTCCACCTTTAGTAATTTAGATTCACTTACTTTACTTTAATCATTTGAAAGCTGCAAATTCACTATAACCCGGTCAATCTTGATCGGGTTTTTAGATGATCAGAACCTCGTTAGTAATACCCAATTGATTAAGTTAGTAAACCTCGTTTTTTTAATTTAGCTAGTGCGTCTTCAGCAGCAGCTTTTTCTGCATCTTTTTTACTACGTCCTTTACCTTCACCATATTCTTTTCCATCAATTAATACCTTAGCAATAAATTCTGGGGCGTGAGATGGTCCTCCTATATGTTCTGTCACATATTTAGGAGGATTTAGAGTTACTTCCCTTTGTACCCATTCTTGCAATTGGTTTTTAGAGTCTACATTTGAGCGAGTTTCAACAATATGTTTTGATGCAGAATCAAATAATGGTTCGACAATGGCGCGAACTGTGTCAACATCACAATTGTGATCTAAATAATAAGCACCAATTACTGCTTCAAAGGTGCTACTGAGTAAGTTAGGATTTTGAAAACCTCCATCTCTAATTGTCCCTTTTCCTAATCTCATTCTCAATTCTATACCTATTTCAAGGGCGAATTTTGCTAATTGTTTTTCTTCTACTAATGCAGAGCGCAAACGAGTTAATTCATCCTCTCCTTTTTCGGGATAACGACAATAAAGATATTGTCCACTGATAAAATTGAGTATAGCATCACCAAGAAATTCTAAGCGTTCATTGTGTTCCCCTTCTCCTGGGTTTTCATTGACATAAGAACGGTGGGTAAGCGCTTGACGGAGAAGTTTTTCATTATTAAATGTGAGAAGTTTGTGCATTTGTTTTATATATTAACTATGTTGAAAATGAAAAAACCACTAAGTGCAGTTTGTAGAATCCTTATATGGCTCTTGTGGTATGGCTCTTGTGGTGCGGACATCCTGTCCGCTTTAATTAGATAAATTTAAATTAATGCAGTATAGATTCAGTAATCAAGCACCACTATTTTTCTCCCCCCGTCAGATTCAAAAGCCATTTTACAGCGCTTTCTACATCTGGAACTTGTTCTCCTGGGGGTATAGGTGGACGTTTGACCATCACAACTTTTATACCTAGTTTCCGGGCGGCGATAATTTTAGGATATGTGGCACTACCACCGCTATTTTTGCTCACAATAGTATCTATATTGTATTTGAGTAAAATTTCCTCTTCCTTTTCTAAATTAAAGGGACCGCGATCGCTTATGATCAAACCGGGTGGTACTATGGCATTGGCATCTGGGGGATCAATCATCCGCATTAAAAACCAAATTTCTGCTAAATTTGCAAAAGTAGCAATTTCTTGTCTACCAATTGTTAAAAATACTCGTTGAGATTGATTTGATAAGGCTGCTGCTGCGGCCAAATTATTTTCCACTTCTAACCAGTTATCACCCTCTAATTTTTCCCAAGGTGGACGAATTACCATTAATCGCGGAATACCCACTTCCTCTGCGGCTATGGCTGCATTTGCAGAAATCTGATCAGCGAAAGGATGAGTAGCATCAATTAATAAATCAATGTGCATTTCTCGGAGATAAGTAGTCAATCCCGCTACACCACCAAAACCGCCAATCCTCACATTACCAAGGGGAAGGGTAGGTTTACGGGTACTACCAGCTAAAGAGGCGATCGCCTCAATACCGTGAATATTTGCTACCTTAGCAGCCAACTCGACCGCATCACCAATTCCACCTAAAATTAAAACGCGCAACATATCAATTTTGTTAACTTTGAACTTTGGATGTTTACTATTTACTGCATCAAATAAATCTGCACCTACTATGATATTTTTCACCTTTAATAACTAATGTTGATTCAGACTAGATTCTAGAGTTTTAACTTGGTTTTGTAATTTTTCCACAGTTTGTAGATGAGATTGTTGTAATGCAACTAATAACCAAATCGAACTACCAGTAAATATTGTCAGCATAGCTATTAAAAGACTTATTAGCAATTTTACCTGAAAATTCAGACGTTTGACCTGATTTTGATCTATAATTTGGGAACTAGCAGCTATATTTTCAGGTTCATTTTCTACCATCACCTCTATTTTCCGTGCTTCCTCTTTAGGAAATGCAACTTTACTTTTTAACCATCCAGTAATCAACTGAGGACAATTATTTTTAACCCATTTCCAAGCCAATATTTTCACCACTGGTTTAGATATTTTGGTCATAAATTTCAGAGTTTTATTGAGAGTTCCCAACTGAAACTTTTGGTTAATTAAATTGGTGACACCGATATCATATAAACAATCTATAAGCAATTTAATTGTGATTTCTTCATTATAAACTAAAGTTTTTATCAAAATAAGCACCTCATTCATCAATTTTTCTTCTCGGTCTTTTTCTGGAGAATGTTGTTTTAAATTCTTTGATATTTTTACTGGTTCAGACATACTAGACCTCTGAAAGAATTAATTTCATGTTATCATTGGAGGTTTGCTTAATTTTAGATAAAAGTTATAATTACACCGCTATGGTTGAATTTACAATCGCAAAGAACACCCAAAAATACATAAAACCTAAAACTATTTATCATACCACAGAAACAATTGTGCAACAGATCTACTTTAATTTTGAGTATAAGTTTTGTTTTTTTAAATTGACGATATGATGTAGGGAAACTGGCGCAGATTTTCACTTCTTAATCAGGATATGATTTGATATTCAGCCAAAATCCGCTGACTTTCATCTACCTGTTGAGTAAGTTCCCGAAATACGTGGAGCGGGGATTTTGTCATATACAGCACTTATTAATCCGCAATTCTCCACGCAAATTTTCGCTTTATCCCCTTTTTAGCGGTAAAGTCTCCTGGGAATAAAGTATAATTTTAATTACTCATCACCCCGGTAGATCTAACGCAATTAACAAAGCTTGTTCCAGATGTGCCATAACAACCTCAGAAAGTACACCTCGTAATCGCAAAAAGCGGGTCTTAGATAATACCCGCACCTGATCTGCCATTGCGATCGAGTCCTTCTTGAGACCGCCATCTGGTGCTAAAATTAAAACTTGAGTGGGGTAAACTCGCTTCCCGTCTTGATAGGTGGTACAAGGTACTGCTAAAACTACTGGGCTGGATAGATTAATCACATCACGACTAACAATAATCACTGGACGAGTTCCTCCTTGTTCTGAGCCTTCAGTCGTTTCTAAACGAGCATCATACACCTCACCCCTTCTCATCTTGGAGATTCCCCTAACTGCAACGCCTCCCACTGGGCTGTAGCAAATTCTACCTCTAGTTTGAGGACTTCAGCCTGATAATCTGGATCATTAGCCATTTCTGCCAATGCGGCATCAATTTCAGAACGCTTCTGTATGGCTAGTTCCCTTCGTAAAGCCTGGGCGACAAAATCATTGCGATTTTTAGCTTTTCCTTCCATAACCGCTTTATCTGTGGCTTCTAGGAGTTCTCTGGGAATGGTTAACGTCGTGCGAACGGTTTCTGTTTTCATGGCGCGTTCATTATTTTGATGACTGAAGTGATGCCTTATATCATATCGTTTTCCGCATCACACAAAATTAAAAATTAAAAATTAGTCATTCTCAATTGTTTATTCTCAATTTTCTCGGATACTTTTCTAATTTATCACCTAAAACACCACCAATTGTGGCAATCTGAGAAGTATAACCTCTGGCAATCTGATATTTTAATTACAGAAAATCTACCTGTTGAGATTATGCAAACTCTGTCAACTCTGGAAATTAGCAAAACTACATCTAGTCAACCAGCCTTTGATACCACTATTAAACGCCGCAAAACCCGCGCTGTCAAAGTGGGGGATGTGATTATTGGGGGGGGATACCCAGTGGTGGTACAATCAATGATCAATGAAGACACCCTAGATATTGACGGTTCTGTAGCCGGTATTCGTCGTCTCCATGAAATAGGCTGCGAAATTGTCCGTGTTACAGTCCCCAGTCTTGGACACGCTAAAGCATTGGCAGAAATTAAACAGAAATTAATTCAAACTTATCGTGATGTACCAATTGTGGCTGATGTCCATCACAATGGTATGAAAATCGCTTTAGAAGTCGCCAAGCATATTGAAAAAGTGCGAATTAATCCAGGGTTGTATGTATTTGAAAAACCCAATACCAGCCGCACCGAATATACAAAAGCTGAATTTGACGAAATTGGTGAAAAAATCCGTGAAACTTTAGCCCCGCTGGTAATTTCCTTGCGTGATCAAGGTAAAGCCATGCGAATTGGCGTAAATCATGGTTCTTTAGCGGAAAGAATGTTATTTACCTATGGTGATACACCAGAAGGCATGGTAGAATCTGCCATAGAGTTTATCCGCATTTGTGAATCTTTGGATTTTCATAATGTCGTCATCTCCATGAAAGCCTCACGAGTTCCTGTTATGGTGGCTGCATATCGTCTCATGGCCAAACGTATGGATGATTTGGGTATGGACTATCCTCTCCATCTAGGCGTGACCGAAGCAGGGGATGGAGAATATGGTAGAATTAAATCCACCGCCGGTATTGCCACCTTACTAGCTGACGGTATTGGTGATACAATTCGTGTATCTTTGACAGAAGCACCAGAAAAAGAAATTCCCGTTTGTTACAGCATTCTGCAAGCTTTAGGTCTGCGGAAAACAATGGTTGAATATGTCGCTTGTCCTTCTTGTGGACGGACTTTATTTAATTTAGAGGAAGTGCTGCACACAGTTAGAGAAGCCACCAAACATTTAACTGGTTTAGATATTGCTGTGATGGGTTGTATTGTCAATGGACCCGGAGAAATGGCCGACGCTGACTATGGTTATGTTGGTAAAACCCCCGGTTACATTTCTCTATATCGTGGTCGGGAAGAAATTAAAAAAGTTCCAGAAACCCAAGGGGTAGAAGAGTTGATTAATCTGATTAAAGCAGACGGACGTTGGGTAGAACCTTAATTTATCAAACTTTTACTTCTGTCCCCCTGTGAGATTACTTATTTTTTTAAACTAACTACAAAGAAAGTTAATAATTTTTGAGGGGGAAGAGGTAAAAAAATGATTTTTGATTTCTTCCTCAGGATGAAGATTTACAGGATTTTAGGATTTTCATAATTAGGAACTTGCCAATAAAAACAATACCCAAAAGTTTACTAAAGTTTACTGTGGTGCGGGCATACTTCGACAAGCTCAGTACAAGTCTTGCCCGCATCCCCTTAATAATATTATTATTACTCTAAATCAGGTTCTACACCTAATGATCTTAATTGAGCAATTAATCTTTCTGTTTTTTGTCTTTCCTGTTCAGCCTTTTGACGTTCCTTTTCGACGCTGGTTAATATCCAATTTCCGTTTTGATCATACCAACGTAACCAAGGCATTGTTACACCTTGATAATTACCTACCCATACCCCCAAGCCTAATTCTATTCCAGGAATCCAAAAACGATTATCTACTAATTCTATTTCTGTAAAAATTCCCCCATTTAACTTAAACATCCTAAATTTTGATCGGTATCTGTCAAATATTGCGTAATAAGGTACTCTCAAAATTTGTTCATAAACGTGCCATTTTCCCGGCAGTTTTTCCGTATCTCTTAACCCTTGTCCTAAATCTTCTTTTTCTGTTCCTGGTGATAGCAATTCAACAACTATATAAGGGTTTACTGCTTCTTGCCACACTACATAACTTAATCTTATATCTCTATTTTCATACAGATATGGCACTCCTAAAACTGCAAACCAGTCTGGTCTTTTATACCATGAGGTATGACGCAAATCATAATAGAGATTTATGTCTGTTCCTGTAAATACTTCCTGCCAATTATAGTTAGGAGGACAAAATGTGTCTGTTAATAGTTGTGGTTGAAATACATGAAATTGATCTGGCAAACCAGGTTCCTCCGAATCCTCACTAGGAAGATCATACATTGTGGGTAATGTTGCTTTAGGAGAAAGTGGCGGATCTATTTGATACATTTTTCACTATCCTAAATTTTAATAACGAACTTTCAGGCTAAGGCCATAAGTCTTACTATGGATCTAATCGTAGTTAGGACTTTAGTCCTATCTTCAAATAAAATCGTAGTGAGGACTTTAGTCCTATCTTCAAATGAAATCGTAGTGAGGACTTTAGTCCTATCTTCAA
>NZ_KE384707.1:9814-13557 GCF_000426925.1 Dolichospermum circinale AWQC310F
TAGGACTTTAGTCCTATCTTCAAGAAACTATGATAACACTCATCAGGGCTAAAGCCCTGACTACAAACAAATGATATAATAATTTTTTGTGACACTTGCGTCAGTCCTGGATAATTCTGATTTGTGGTTCATTTAATTTACCTTGATTTTTAAATTCAACAAAAAGGTTTTGACCATCAATAAAAGTTAAAACCATCAGATTAATTGCCTAAATTATGAAGAATTGTCAAGTCTTCTGGCTGTAAGTGCTTCACTAGCATAAAATATCGAATTGGGAATTACTATTTCCTAGCTTCTATTACTTAGCCTCCGTGCTTCTTAATTACTCATCAGTCTAGCAATATACGCAAATAAAGACTAATTAGCAATTATCAATTACTAATTACGAATCATTGTGTTAGATTAGTCATACTTGACATATATTTTTTTCCTTTGACACAGCTGTCATTATGGTAATTACAAAGAGTAAGCTGGTTTTAAGTGCTACAGTGGTAACGCTTTCTACAATCGCTGTTACTAGTCTTGGTATTCATTCAATTGGTAAAGCTTCATTTAAAGACAGTCACAAGGATTTAGTAGATGAAGTTTGGCAGATTATTAACTATCGTTACGTAGATGGAACTTTTAATCAGATAGATTGGCCAGCTGTACGCAAGGAATATTTAAACAAGTCCTATACTGATGAGAAGGAGGCTTATAAGTCCATCCGGGAAATGCTGAAGAAGCTAGAAGACCCTTACACACGGTTTATGAACCCGGAGGAATTTAAAAATTTACAAGTTGATACCTCTGGAGAACTTACAGGTATTGGTATCACTATTAGTCAAGATGAAAAAACTAAACAACTGCTTGTCATTGCTCCTATTGAAGATACACCGGCATTTAGAGCGGGTATTTTAGCTAAAGATATTATTCTGGAAATTGATGGTAAAAACACCAAAGGAATGGATACAAATGATGCAGTAGCCCTGATCCGTGGCAAAGCAGGAACTAAGGTGAAACTGACGATTTTACGTAATGGCCAGAAAAAACAATTCTATATCCAACGAGCGCGAATTGAAATTCATCCTGTGCGCTATTCGGAAAAGAAAACTCCAGCGGGTAATATTGGCTATATTCGCTTAAATCAATTCAGTGCTAATGCTAGTAAGGAAATGAAAGATGCTATTCAAAACCTAGAAGCTAAAAAGGTTTCTGGATATATTTTAGACTTACGTGGTAATCCCGGAGGTTTGCTATATGCGAGTATAGAAATTGCCCAAATGTGGATGAATAAAGGCACAATTGTTTTTACTATTGACCGCCAGGGTACGCAAGATAAACAAGTAGCAAATGGCTCGGCTTTGACTAATAAGCCCTTGGTAGTATTAGTAGATAAAGGTTCAGCCAGTGCTAGTGAAATCCTTTCTGGGGCGTTACAAGATAATAAAAGGGCGATTTTAGTAGGAAATCAAACTTTTGGTAAAGGTTTGGTGCAATCTGTGCAACCTTTAAAATCTGGTTCAGGTTTGGCTGTAACTATTGCTAAATATCATACTCCCAGTGGAAAAGATATTAATAAACATGGTATTGATCCAGATGTGAAGGTAGAATTAACTGATGCCCAACGACAAGATTTATGGTTGCGTGAACGGGATAAATTAGGGACTCTTGCAGATCCTCAATTTGCGAAAGCTGTGGAATTATTAGGTAAACAAATTACTCAAAATACAAGTACAATCAAGAAAAATTAAATAAACAGCTAGGTAAATTAGAGACGTTCCATAGACCGTCTCTAGCCATGAACTATCTCACCCTATAACTTGACAACAATCAGAATTTCAACTTAAATTCATCAAACTTAACAACTCCAGTATCGGGTTTTCTCGTATCAAAACGATAGCTACTAATTGTCCCTGTTCCTGTGTCGAAAATGCTAAAAACTGTAATATCATTACTGGCAATATAAGGCTGTGGTTGACCATTTTCTCCTAATAAGGGCGAAATAGTTGGTACTATCGGTTGTAAACCATTGGGATCACCAATTGCGATACAATCTTTTTGATAGTTATTTGGTATTTTTCGCTGTCTTTCCCCCCAAGCAGCACCATAAGAGTTACCGACATTAGATGTTTCTAAAAAGTGCATTCCACTAGCACTGATAAAACGATTCCATAAATGGGAATGTCCATAAAATACTAATTGCACTTTAGCAGTTTCTAATAGGGGAATAAGATCACGAATAATATAATCTTGATCTTTGGGATATTGATAATTTATGGATGCGATTTTTCCGGCATCATTATATTCTATTATTCCTATGGGATGAGTATAGGGTGGAGTAATATTATCACCCAATGTATGGGGTGGATGATGAAACATGACAACTTTATATTTTGCTGCTTGAAATTCTTGGCTGTTGAGTTCTTGTTTTAGCCAATTATATTGTTGACTACCTGCAAAAATTGGTTCATAAATAATTTGTCCATAACCCCAATTTTCTGGATGATTAAAGTCTTTTTCTGCTTCTTGATATCGCCCCTTAGTATCTCGATCTAATCTAGGACTACGCCACATATTCGTAACATAAAGAACAACAAGACGCACATCTCCAAAACTAACAGCATAGTAGGTTTTTCCCCCTGGTTGACTTTCAGGTAAAGATAAAATTTCCTCATAAGTGTCAGTATTAAAGGAATGATCTTTTAAGGATTTTTCGCCAGATAATTTTTTAGCAATTCCCCGGGGAATAGTATCATTAAATTCATCATCTAAACTTGCTGTTCTTTGAAATCTACCCATAACTTCATGATTACCAATACAAGTAAACATGGGTGCATTTTGAATAATTTTCCCTCCTGTATAAGTGACCTTAACTCCATTATGTTCTATCTGATATTTAGCGTGACCTTGTAAACCAGGAAAAAGAGCATTACCTCGATTATCATCAAACCATTCAGAAGCGCGGTCTGAAACATTGACTAAATCACCCGCAAACCATACTCCGTCCACTTGTCCTACTGTTTCGACAACCTTTTGCAGATTTGCGGCCGTCATGGGTTTTAGTTGGTGGTCTGAGGTGAGGAGGATTTTTAATGGTGTTCCCGGTTGGGGAGTGGTTGTCAGGGTAAAAACTTCGCTACTGACGCTTTGACCATCTTCCCGGACACTGGTAACGCGATAGGGAACTCGCACACCAGTAGTTAATTCTGTTACTACGGCTTCATGTCGCCAAATATGACGTTGAACGGGTTTTTGGTAAATTTGCCCGTTTTGAGTCTGATTCCCGACTCGTGATTCTTGGTCTTCTCTGGTGCGACTGAGTTTGGTAGTATGGGCTAGGGAAGTTTTCTGGAGATTTTCTCCGTAGCTAACTGAATGATGATCACCAAGAAACTCGGTAAACCACACTACTTGTACTGTTGTTGGGGTTGGTAGTTGTAAAAATGGATCTGTCAGCAATTCTGGTGCTGATTTCATGATTATTTGCCCAAAATAACTCAAGTTTGCTATAACTATATTACGCAAAGGCGATGATCGCCCTGTTAACATCTTAATTTAAGAATAAAAATAAAGTCTTCTTGACAACGCTTCTACAGCCGTTGAACTATCGTCAAAAAACAAAACCCCCACTAAATAAATAGAGGGGGTGATGTACTTGCAAAAAATAAACCTGGCATCGAGCTATTTTGACATGGGGCTACCCCCAAACTATCGTCGCCGCAGCAGCGTTTCACCTCTGAGTTCGGGAAGGGATCAGTGTG
>NZ_APIZ01000336.1 GCF_000426925.1 Dolichospermum circinale AWQC310F
TGCCCGCCTATCTCTACCTTACCCAGATCATATATACTGTAATTTCAAATAATTTTCAATTTTTTTCGCATTTTATGAGTTAAGAGTATTGACTTGCGGCTGGGAATTTGCTATAATAAATCCTGATAAGGAAGAACTGTCTCGCCATAAAAAATATCCTAAACCCCAATTCCCCGTCCCTCTTCTCGCCATAATTGATTTAACCTAGTAGCTGGCATAGTTAAATACAGAACATCACCAGGGGCCAAAATAGTTTCCAATAAATCCCAGCCTTGGACAGTTTCATGATTGATTTCCACATATAAAGGCACAAAATCCGCAGACTTAGCTACATCCTTCACCCACTCATCACAAAAAGGGTGTATAGGTGTAATCACAGTCGCAAAAGCTACCCATAAACTATCGGCGATCATGCCATTACCAATAATCCTACCACCAAGAGCCGCAGCAGCAAAAGCAGGAGCGGCTAATTCAGCGGGACTGAGTACAGCTTCAAAGTCAAATACCTGTTGCGCTATACCGGCGAAATCAGGATCAGCATAGTTGACAATTACAGGAATATTTGGCGCTAAAGCCTTAGCTTTGAGAGCAATTTCCAAATTCGTGGCATCATCACTAGTAACGGCTAAGACTGAGGTAGCAGTATTGATGTTACTCCTTTGTAAAGTAGCACGGAAACTAGCATCAGCCAGGATCACAGGAATACTCATGTCTCTAGCAGTAGTTACAAATCTGTTATTAGCGTCTGTTTCAATTACTACTACTTCATGGCCACTCAGATGCAGTTGTTGAACAATTTTAATACCAATACCACTTAATCCACAAACAATATAATGATGACGTTCAGGAATTCTGGCCGCATCTAAAAATTGCTTTAAACGACTACCCAGAATAAAATCTGTTAGCATAGCATACCAAATCCCAATCACCGCCGCCCCAATGAGCATAATCACAACGGTAAATAATTTAATACTATCCGGTGCATTTTCTACCACTTTATCATTGCCACCGGCTCCCGTAATCATGCCCACAGCAAAATATAAGGCATCTATAAAGGAGATACTATGTTTAGTGGAAATATAAGTAAATGTAGATAGTAGAATAATTACTAATAGTGCAATGGCCATACCAGTAACAGATTGGGCGTGCTTCTGAAATTCCCTGATATTGGCAAATATTTTGACCAGTTTTCTGATTAGTGATTTACGCGGTTGACGAATGCGCGGTTGTGTGCCTATAATTAAGCGATCGCCTACTCTTAATTGTTGTTCTGATAAAACCGCAGAAACTAAATTCATTTTTCCCTGCACAGGTACATAATAAATTAGCATCCGCGTAGGATCTTCCCATAAATCACTCAGTTTTTTACTTTTCCAAGGATGATTTTCGTGAATATATTCCTCCTGAATTGGCCAAGTTTGCTGGAGTAATTTAATTTGTCCAATAGCTTTATTTCCCAAAGCTGCAAAAGTAAATACTGGTGCTGCTAAACCAACAACACTCATACTTAAATGGTTTGACAAGGTTTGATCTAAACGCTCACCTAAATTTGTATTATAAAAACGATTAATAATCCGAATTTGCGGGTTTAAAACTCGTGCTTGCATCATAATTGACAAATTTAGCGCATCCTCGGTAGTCGCAATTACTAGAGTATGTGCTTCTTTAATTCCCGCTGCTTGCAGGGTAGAAGCTGCTTGTAACTCACCAACAATCACATTAGCAGCAGTTTCCCCAGAAACGGGTTGGTGGTGAATACCTACAACGATAGCACCCTGTTGTCTCAGTAATCGTAAAATCTTATATCCAGTACGTCCTAAGCCACAAACAATAATTCGAGGTTTCATACAACAGCAGCATAAAGCATAATATTTTATTTGTATAAAGGGCTATTACTTATTACGAAATAATTAGCAGGAAATAGGTAATAGGGAATAGGTAATAGGTAATAGGTAATAGGAAATAGGGAATAGGTAATAGGTAATAGGTAATAGGTAGGGCTTGCTGATAGCGTAGCGTGGCGTTAGCGATATAAACCTAAAACCATTTATTAACAAAGGTTTTAGCGGATTTTTACCACAAAAAAGTGCAAGGTTTTGGCTAATGGTGTTTCAAAATGAATTGCATTTTTCTTTGTCGGATTTGGAAAATTGAGGATATCCAGACAGTTAAAACTGTTCCCTGTTCCCTGTTCCCTGTTCCCTGCCCTCACAGACAACTTTTTCAGCAAGCCCTAGGTAGTAATATTGAAAGTCTTGATCTGATTAATTCTGACTTTCTTTTATTAATCTCTATTATTGCTCAATTTGCCTGATAATAACTGTAACTGAACACACGATATTCACTTGATAGAAAATTAAAAATTAAACTGCATAGAATATACAGCACTTCCCGGTGTTATGAGGTACATATCTAGCGGGCAAGATGCCCGCACCACAAGAGTTTCATGATTCAACTTTGTACTTCATCAGATCGGAAACCGCTGTATTTCTAGAATAATTGACCGCAGATAAACGCAGATAAATAGGGATGATGATTATTCTGTGCAGTCTAACATAAAATTAGTATCACATACTTCTATTTGGAAATATTTGGAAATTTTCTCAAGTCATAATTTTATATTTCAGTTAGTATTTCAGTTAGTAATTATATCCATCCCCATTCATGGCAAAATTGTCATCAGCGAATATAGCATGATTATTATCATCGCTAGTTTCTTGATCAAGAACTTTGATAACTTTGTTATAAATATCTTCCGCTTCTTGGGGAGAATCACCAATACTTGTTAATCCTAATTTACCAAATTGGGAAAGACAACCCATGAGATGAAATACCGTACCTGTCTCTGTGCCACTATCAAAATGTAGTCTATAATGGGCGATAATATCCATTAAGTCATTCGGTAATAATCCTCGATAACTGTCTTTTTGTAAGTTGTCTGTAGCAATATAATATTTAGGTCTTCCCTGTTGACTATAAAATAAACCATTGGTTAAATCGTAACGACCATTAGTTAATAATTTTAAAGTCATAAATGGGTGAGTTGTTCCTCCTTTACGCAGGTTAATTTCAATGGCTTGAATATCCCATTCACCATTACCTTTGTCAACAGTAACAAAATCCACTGCAAATCTTTCTAAAGCCCCTTTTTTCGCCAATTTTTTGCCGACTTTTAAGCCTAATTCCTGTAATTCACAGCGATAATTTTCATCCGCAGGAAAGCGACAACCTATATAAATTTGTCCGTCTGGTCCTCCTAATATTTGATCATGGGTAGAGAGAATTTCTACCTCTCCAGTGGGTGTAATTCTACCTTGTACACTGGGAGAATCCTTGACTTCTCCTTCTATAAAAGCTTCCACTATTGCACCTAATTCGGGAATACGTTGAGAAAAATTTGCCCAGGTTTCTTGTGAGGATTGAAAACGTAAATTTAGGAAGCGATCGCTAATTGCTGCTACTCTTTGATTATGATCAGCTTTCCCCGGTGCAAAATTCATTATTGGTCTTAAATCTAAAAGTGCATTTCCTTCTCCTGAAAACCCTTCATTTAACTTAATTACCATTCTTTGTAATGTCGGTTGACGTTCCCACAAATCAGCCCCAGCATTAGCTAGATCTTCGCAATTTCTCACTAGTTCACTACCATCTGGAAAAGGTACACCACTTTCTTGAAAAATCTGTCTACTCCCGCTTTTAGTTCCCCAAATTTGCAAATCTGGTGCAGCAGCATATAAAGGTACACCCAATTTTAGAGATAATTCCGATTCCCAAAATGTGGAATTATAACATACCATAAAAGCTTTATCTAACCGCAAGGCTTTATGAATTCTTTCCAATAACCGGGGACGTTCTAATATTTTTTGACTTAGAGGTTTTAAAGAAGCATCATACGTCGAAAGTAGTAATAAACGATGACGAGCATGAGAAAAAGGAATACCAGGAAGTAATTGCAGATAATAATCAATAATACTGGGATGCAGTGGCATTGATGTCACATAAATTAACCTAGTCCGGGGATTTCTTAACCGCATTAATGAGAAAAGTAATCTTTCCTCATAGTGTTCACAGCCTTCTACCTTGAGTAATTCCCGTTGATCTATACTCAAAGAAGGAATAATTAAAATATCCGCTTCGCTATTGTCGAATAACTCGCTAGTTTTCCAGCGATCGCGTAATGTTAATTGTAAGTTACGAAATTTATCAATATTATCAATATTTAGTGTCACCATATCCCCATCCCAATATGATCACCGATTTATATTTAATAATATACCCTAAGATAGAGCATCAATAGCGATCGTTAATGTATCTTTTTGTAACTTAATTCAAGATAAATCCCAAATAAATTACAAATAAATTAAGAGATAAAAATCTCCTCTTCCTCCACCTCTGTGTTCTCTGTGCCTGGAGTGGTTCGTTAAAAAAACTACAGACTTCCACCGAAAAATTTGTAACTTAATTACTAAAAACTTCAGACCAGAGAGAGATAAATAAATATTTAATAACTAATATTATCTACAAATAAGAATAAATAAATAATAAAAAATCCACTTATGGTATCTTCACAACCATTACATGATATAGAACTAGTAAATTGTGCCAGAGCAAATGCTAACCAGGGCATAGAAGCCGCTGCTTACCAGTGTGGTTATGGAGATAATATTAATGCATTTGCTCAAGAATTATGCCAAGCGTGTGAAAAAATGAATTTACAAGTTAAAGAACTCAAAGAACTGATTACCGATCAGGATATAATCTTAAAAATGGGTTCTAGAGAAATTATTGCCCCTCAGACAGTATCAGAATTTTAGAGGATGTTTTAACACTCTGCTCCTATGCCGAATTTCATAACATAAAAATTGTATTTTGTCAACTCTTTAAACTCTAAATCGTAGTCAGGACTTTAGTCCTTTCCTGAGATTGTAGTCAGGACTTTAGTCCTTTCCTGAGATTGTAGTCAGGACTTTAGTCCTCTCCTGAGATTGTAGTCAGGACTTTAGTCCTCTCCCCCAGACGCTACATCAACAAAATAAGGGCTAAAGCCCTGACTACCAACAAAAAATTAACGATAAGTTATAATTTTGTGTGACAATTAATTATATAATTCTTTTGTGTGTCGTGTCACCACAACGCAGTTTGATCAGAAAAGAATAAACAAAAATAAACTTACTTAACTTATTTATTGATTTTATCCTCAAAAACGGTAAAATATGGTAAAATTTATAAAAAACAAAAAACAGACTTGTTCTAGTACACAAAGGCTGTCGTCAACCAAACATTAAAAATTTGACAAAAGCTTGTGTAATCTGCTTTATTTAAGTTTTAATTTTTAATTTTTAATTCCGCACTGCGGTACTAGCTTCGGTCTCAATAGCAAAGGTTTAGAGATGTTGACTTCATCGGAAACTCCTATAATTGCAGCCATTGTGCTGATAGCGTCCGGCATTTTAGGCTGGGGCTTTTATCGTGCCAGACCCTTTGGTAAACTGGGAATCTTGGCCTGGTTACAATCTGTCGTTTTAATGACTCCCTGGCTTTTGTTCTTTGGATTATTTGCCCTGGGGATTTATGTTAACATTGTCGGGATCTTATTCTCAGTGATAGTTTCCGCTGGATTGTATATTTTCCTGGGTAGAAAGTTGCGCCAAGCAGGTCAAGATGCTATTCTCAAGCAACGAGCCACAGAGCGCCTCGCTGCTCAAAGTTCATCAGCAGCCGATAAAAATATCCCAGCCGTGGTAGAATTACAGTCAGAACCGACTCCCATACCTGAAGCTGATTTAAGCTTAATTCGCGGTATTTTCGGCATTGATACATTTTTCGCTACGGAAACTATTCCCTACCAAGAAGGAGTAGTTTTTAAAGGTAATTTGCGCGGAGAACCAGAGGCTGTTCACAACCGCTTAACGAAGAGTTTGCAAGAACGGTTAAATGATAAATATCGGCTGTTTTTGGTAGAAAATACTGACGGTAAACCAGTAATAATTGTTCTCCCTAGCCGCACTGACCCCCAACGGACTCAATTAGGACAAAAAGTCTTTGCAGTGATTTTGTTGATAGCAACCATGGCTACAAGTCTAGAAGTGGGAGGTATATTACAGAATTTTGATTTACTCAGTCACCCCGAACGTTTTGCAGAAGCTTTACCTATTGCCTTGGGTTTATTTGTCATTTTCATATCTCATGAAGTCGGACATTGGTTGTTAGCACGTCGTCACCAAGTACGGTTAAGTTGGCCGTTCTTTTTACCAGCGGTGCAAGTTGGCTCTTTTGGGGCAATTACTAGGTTTGAGTCCCTTGTCCCTAACCGGAATGCTTTGTTTGATATTGCTTTGGCAGGACCTGCTTTCGGTGGCATTACTTCCCTGTTATTATTGGTGGTAGGGTTGTTGCTTTCCCACCCCGGCAGTTTATTCCAATTACCAAATCAGTTTTTCCAAGGTTCTATTTTAGTCGGTAGTTTAGCGCGGGTTGTCCTCGGTTCTGCCCTACATTCCCCTGTAGTCAATATTCATCCTTTGGTGATTATTGGTTGGCTAGGATTAGTCATTACTGCATTAAATCTCATGCCCGCTGGACAATTGGACGGGGGGAGGATTGTACAAGCTATTTATGGTCGCAAAACCGCAGGTAGAACCACTTTTGTGACCATAGTTTTACTCGCTATCGTATCCCTGGGTAATCCCTTGGCTATGTATTGGGCAATTCTGATTCTGTTTTTACAACGGGATTTAGAACGTCCTAGTCTCAATGAAATTACCGAACCAGATGATGCTAGAGCCGCTTTATGTCTTTTGGCTTTGTTTTTAATGATTACTACTCTTTTACCATTAACTCCCGCTTTAGCTGGACGTTTGGGTATTGGTACGTAGGTATATTGTCAAGAATTTCGGGGTTGAGTCATGGCGGTATGAATTATTTTTCGCACCAATATCTCCTTATTTCCCCCCCATACTCTGTGGTGTGGGAAGTAATTACATAAGGTGCTCCCTGCCATGAAACAAGAGCCAGAGCCTCTTAAAAGCATTCCCAGTCAGAGACGAGATATGTCCGAGACTGGGAAAAAGATACAGAAAAATACTTCCATTTCATCCACAAAAACTAGATCATCTGCTGTGCCAAACCATTACACAAAGTGCTATATCAATTACAAATTAACCTGAATGCAAAGGTTGAATATCTACGAGTGGGAACACAACAGGTGATATATCTAATGTCTGAATATGTGTATATTAAAAGAATTATTAGTTAATCATCAACTGTAAATTTTATGGATTCCCATTTGCTACTATGTCAAGCTATAGCTGATCGTATTATTACTAATTCTCAGCAAAGAATTACCTTTGCGGAATACATGGATATGGTGTTATATCATCCAGAATATGGCTATTATGCCAGTGATGCTGTAAAAATTGGATTTCGAGATAGTGACTTTTTCACATCTGCCAGTTTAGGATCTGATTTTGGAGAATTACTAACCAGGCAATTTTATCAAATGTGGAAGATTTTAGATCAACCCATATCTTTTAATTTGGTAGAAATGGGAGCAGGACAAGGCATATTAGCCTCCCATATACTCAACTATGCAAAGCAAGAATACCCAGACTTTTTTGCAGCGGTCAAATATATTATTGTTGAAAAATCACAAAGTTTAAAACAAGAACAACAACAACGGTTACAAGATTTTTCTGTAGATTGGTGTAACTTGGAAGAAATCACCCCCAATTCCATTATTGGCTGTTTCTTCTCCAATGAATTAGTGGATGCTTTTCCAGTCCATCAATTTATTTTAGATGGGGGGGAATTACGGGAAATTTACGTTACTGTTGAGCAAAAACCGGAGGAAGAAAATTCTGCTTTACCTATATTTATGGAAATCATGGCAGAACCATCAACACCACAATTAGGAGAGTATTTTAAATTAGTGGGAATTGATTTAAGCCCAAATACTTATGAAAATGGCTATCGCAGTGAAATTAATTTAGCAGCTTTGAACTGGTTGGGTATAGTAGCAGACTGCTTGCAACGTGGCTATGTGTTAACAATTGATTATGGCTACCCCGCACATCGTTATTATCACCCTAGACGAAATCAGGGAACTCTCCAATGCTACTACCAACATCGTCACCATGATCATCCTTATATCAATATTGGCAGACAAGATATCACCGCCCATGTTGACTTTACAGCCTTATCATCCTGGGGTGAAAGGTGTGGACTCAAAAAAGTTGGTTGGACGCAGCAAGGCTTATTTTTAATGGCATTGGGAATAGGTGAAAGATTAGCTGCTCTCTCCTCCCAAAAGCAACCAATATCACAGTTGCTACAGCGACGGGAAGAATTACACCAATTAATTAATCCAGGGGGACTAGGCAATTTTGGAGTTTTGGTTCAAAGTCGAGGACTAACTGCACAAGAAGCATCACAACCACTCCAGGGGTTAATTGTACCAGAGTAGAGATTCCAAAGTAGAGATTAAGGAGAAAGATTAAAAATCTCTTTAACAATTCTGTATCAGTCTTGTTTGGACTAGCATAACAGAGATGACATTCAAATGACAAATCTACCCCAGAAAAATAATTATGACTGCTCATGATCTGTTAGTGCTAGTAACTCTATTGTCTCCCGGCATCTTACTTTCCGTGATTATTATGGTGACTTTTGCCGCTGGAGGCTAGTACCGCTTCGCGGAAGTCAAAAGTCAAAAGTCAAAAGTCAAAATTAATTAGGTATGGGTAATAAATTCTTCCAATTATCCGTACCCACTGACAATTGACCACTGACAAATAACAACTGACCATTGACTAAGGAACGTGAAACATGAAGGTGGCATTTCTGGGAACTGGATTGATGGGACTACCGATGGCTCAAAGGTTATTAGCAGCCAATATAGAGCTAATTGCCTATAATCGCACCCCAGAAAAATTAGAACCGCTACGGGCAGCAGGGGCGGAAATTGTGACAAAACCGCGGGAAGCCATCCGCGCTGCTGACTGTATAGTCCTAATGCTTTCTAACGCCGCAGCTATTTATCATGTCTTGCTGACAGATACCTCTTGGCATACTTTATCAGGACGCAGCATCATTCAAATGGGGACAATTACCCCCGTAGAAAGCCAAGAAATCAGAGATGCAGTAGTTGCGGCTGGAGGCGAATATATAGAAGCGCCTGTCCTCGGTAGTATTCCCGAAGCTAAAACTGGCAAATTAATCGTCATGGTAGGTGGAGAGGAGGAACAGTATCAACGTCATTTCCCACTCCTCCAACATTTTGGAGACAATCCTGTATACATAGGACCTGTGGGTACTGCTTCTACCCTCACCCTAGCACTCAATCAACTCATTGCTTCACTGACAACTAGCTTTGCTCTCAGTCTGGCTTTTATCCAGTTGCAAGGTATTGATGTTGATTTGTTTATGCAAATTCTGCGCGAAAGTAAACTTTATGCTCCCACCTTTGATCAAAATTTGCGCCGGATGTTAGATGGTAATTATAATAATGCTAACTTACCGACAAAACAACTGATCAAAGAAATAGATTTATTTATCTCTGAAGCTAAATCCTTGGGTTTGAATCTCAGCAGTATTGAGGGTGTAAGGCAAATCTTACACGCGACTATGAAAATGTCTTATCCAGAAGATGATTATTCATCCGTATTTCCAGCAATTCGGGAATGGGGTGAAGTCAGTGGGGGTTGAGGTAAGCTGTTACCCATTTAAATTTGATCATCTTCATCTGGCTAGATATTGTGGTGCGGGCATCTTGCCCGCTAGAATCATACAAATTAAATACAGTACAGCTTAATAGAGGACGACCAACATTTTCGGGAATTAAATGTGCTTTTCCTAAAACCCTTTCCACTAAAACGGGATATCATCAGGATCGGGTTCTGCTGTAACTCCTACAGGGGAAGGAGACTGCACCGGTGCGGGTTGGTATGTCCGTTGAGTGGCTGTTACCTGGGGTTCATTTTTTTCAGCAGGGGCTGATGGGGGGGTTGATTCATAATTCGTCGGGCTGTAGGTTGGTTGCGCTACGGGAGTTACTGCTGCTGCTGGTGAACTGGTATAAGTACCTTGTCCGATGGCGTGAATCTTTTGCACTGTCAATTCTGCGCGTTTTTCCTTAAATCCTTCCGGGCGATCAATTGTATTCATACTTAAGCGCCCTTCTATAATAACGCGATCGCCTTGATGATAACTTTGGTGAATCTCTTTTGCCAAGTTTCCCCAACCTACAACTTTTAAAGGATGAGTTGGATCATCCGGTTTTGTTCCTGGCACATGAACGATCATTTCTGTCACTTCCAACCCATCTGGTGTATGACGCAGTTGAGGATTATCATAAATTTCCGCCATCAAAATACAACTGTTCATTACCTGCTCCTGATTTTCAATACTTTTTCTCGCTGTGAATTTAACTTCACGAGAAAATTTCTGCATAATTAATTACAGCATTTTTTATGTATTTATACCACACTCTGAATTAATCTACTCCTTTGCTCCTTTGCGTCTTGGCGCGAAACTTTGATTAAAATGCGGTTCATTTACCTAAAAATGGCTGTAAAACGATGATCATACTTACCGTTCCTGTACCGGAGGCAATCATCATCTTTCTATATTACAAGAATTGCGGCTCAAAGCCCTCATAGCACGGTGTGATATCACCCAAAAAGTTTTTCAGTAAGTCCTATATATTTATTCATACATTTACAACATAAAATTAATTTGTTTTAAATACAACTTTATTGATGCGTATATTTGCCCTTGATTTGAGAGGATTTACCCATTACGCAGCGAAAAGAAAACCACCTTTGGGTATTATCCTGTAAGAATAGCAGAATGTGTCACAAAAATTTTATTTAAGTCCTATTTTTGTGTCATGCAATATCTAAGATAAAAAAAATTACAAGTCATTCTTGATAAAAGCCGCTTTTTTTCAGTAATTTAACTAGTTGACAATAAATAACAGTACAAAGTAAGTTTATAAATATCTACAAAGCTTTACAAAAAGACATAAAAATATGCCGACTATTACAGGAACAGCAGCAGCAGCCCGCCTCACAGGTACAACCAGTGATGATACTATTTTTGTTAACGTTATTGGTACAGCCAATAATGACACAATTACTGGAGATGATGGCAATAATACACTAATAGGGAATGCCGGTAATGATACCCTGAATGGTGGGGGAGGAAATGACCAGATTTTTGGTGATTTTACCTCTGCTATTACTGCTTCTATTTTCACCTATAATGGCAAATTTTACCTCTTGAGTAATGCAGGTACTTGGAAGCAAGCACAAGCACAAGCGGTTACTTTAGGTGGTAATCTTGTTACCGTTAATGATGCTGCGGAAAATCAA
>NZ_KE384708.1:0-4022 GCF_000426925.1 Dolichospermum circinale AWQC310F
ATACGCCTTGGTTGAGAGACAATCTCAACTTATGTATTTGTTAGCATTAGTTAGCGAAAAAGTATCGGTGAATTCATGAAACTTGCCCATTGATCCAGATTTTTGAGAAAATGTGGCTGCTGTAGTTCAGAAAGCCAAAGAATTAAAGCATCTTCATTGTTGTCTTTGTAATAACCCCGTCGTCGTCCCGCAGTTTTGAACCCAAACTTTTGATACAGGGAAATAGCAACGTGGTTAGAATCACGGACTTCCAGGGTGGCTCTCTCTAAACCGATATCAGTAGCAGTTCGCAGTAGAGAATATAATATAGCTTTTCCTAGCCCTTGACCATGATACAGGGGATGAACAGCCAAAATTGTAATGTGTGCTTCCTCTAAAATTGACCAAAAACAGCCCATTCCCAAGAGTTCGCAGTCATTAAAAGGTGAAAATAAACCCAGAAAATGACTGTTAGGACTTTCTAACTCGCGTAGATAGCCTTCCATGGTCCACAAACCGTGGAAACAGGCTTTATCTAGTTCTAGTAACGCAGTTAAATTGTCTTTAGTCAAAGGTTGAATTTTTAAGTCTGATGAAATCACGATTTTTGAGGATTAAGGAATTTTAATGACTAATTACCAATGATCAATGATCAATTATCTATTACCCATTAGCAATGAGAGGGTAAACTGGGAATGAGGACTTATGGTCATTCTCTGAATTTTCACAAACACGATTTTAAGTAATTATGGCATTGACTTACCCCGTCGAACTTCAATTTTCTGGCCGTCAATATTTACAGCCAATAAATGACAATACTGCTGATATTTCCCCTAACCAACAACTTTTACCCCTGACAGCGAGAGTTAATCATGATGATCACCTGGAAATCGGTGGCTGCGACGTAACAACCCTAGTGGAGCAATATGGTTCACCTTTATATATTTTAGATGAGGAAACCCTGCGGACGGCTTGCAGACAATATCGAAATACCTTTAAAGAATACTATCAAGGAGAATCTCAGGTACTTTATGCTTCTAAGGCCTGGAATTGTTTAGCAGTTTGTGCCATTGTGGCCTCAGAAGGGTTAGGAATTGATGTGGTATCCGGTGGAGAACTTTATACTGCGCTGAATGCTGGTATGAATCCCAGCAAAATCTACTTACATGGGAATAATAAGTCTGATGATGAGTTAGTTTTAGCAATTGAGTCTGGTTGTACTATTGTTGCAGATAACTGGCATGAATTATATAGGTTGGTGAAGATAGGAGGGGAGCAAACAGAAAATTCTGCCGCCGCGCCGATTCGGATTATGCTACGCTTGACTCCGGGGATAGAATGCCATACTCATGAATATATTCGTACCGGACACTTAGATAGTAAATTTGGCTTTGATCCCAATGATTTACAGGAAGTGTTTGCTTTTGTGAGTAAACAAGCTAGTCTAAACTGTGTTGGTTTACACGCTCATATTGGTTCACAAATCTTTGAACGTCAACCACATAGAGATTTAGCGGCTGTGATGGTGCAGTGGTTAAAAGATGCGGCTAAACACGGATTGACAATTACAGAATTAAATGTTGGTGGTGGTTTAGGGATTAAATATATAGAATCTGATGATCCACCAAGCATTGAAGAATGGTCAAAAGCGATTTGTGAGGTCGTGCAAACGGCTTGTATATCAGAAAATCTGCCTTTACCAAAATTACTCTGTGAACCTGGGCGATCGCTCATTGCTACGGCTTGTGTTACTGCTTATACTGTTGGCTCTAGTAAGATTGTTCCCGAAATTCGCACTTATGTGGCGATTGATGGCGGAATGTCAGATAATCCTCGTCCTATCACCTACCAATCAGTTTATCGGGCGGTAGTTGCTAATAAAATGTCTGTTCCCTGCACGGAAACAGTGACATTAGCGGGTAAACATTGCGAATCAGGGGATATTCTGATTAAAAATGCCCAACTACCAAAAACTGAAGCCAATGATATTCTGGTCGTTATGGGAACAGGTGCATACAATTACAGTATGGCATCTAATTACAATCGTCTTCCCCGACCGGCAGCGGTGGTGGTGGCCAATGGCGAAGCAAATTTAATTTTGCAGCGAGAAACTTATCTTGACTTGATTCGACAAGATTGCCTACCAGAAAGACTTAAATAGTCCGTTGACAATGACTATAAGAATCCAGATGTCATGAGAGATTGGTGGAAGCAATGGCTGATAAACCTGGGAGATTGGTCACAGTCCTTGCTCCTTGGGACTCTGGATATGATGTTAGTGCTGGCACTAACATACATAATCCTAGTAATTATTAGTGAACGGCGTACGTTATGGATGGTACGAGGGTTTATAATTTTAATGCTCTGTTCGGCGCTGAGTAGTAAATTAGGATTGCCTCTGCTAAATTTTGTCCTAGAAAAATTGGTGATTGGCTGTGCTGTGGCTATGGCTGTGGCACTACAATCAGAATTTCGCCGTTTTTTAGAACAATTGGGGCGCGGTGAATTTTGGCAGTGTTTTGTGAATAACGCTAGTGCAATTCCTAAGTCGGATAGTGTAATTGACGAAATTGTGGATGCGGTTAAAGAATTGTCGAAAAATCGCATTGGCGCTTTACTAATTTTAGAAACTACAAGACCTATTGAAGAACAAGATTTTTCCGTGCCGGGGGTAAAGCTAAATGCTGAGGTTTCTAAAGAACTGATCCAAACTATTTTCCAACCCAAAACCTTGTTACACGATGGAGCGACGTTAATTCGTGGTTCACGTATTATATCATCAGGAATAATTTTACCACTTTCAGGACGCACAGCCTCCCGCCAGTTGGGAACACGCCACCGGGCAGCAATGGGAATTACCGAAAGAGTAGAAAATTGTATTTGTGTCGTTGTATCTGAAGAAACCGGTTCTATTTCCTTAGCCGAAAGAGGAACTTTATATAGACCACTAACTATTAAAAAGCTCAAAGAGTCTTTAGAGGCTCGATTTTCCCCAACTGTAGATCGGGAAGCTCATGCACCTGGTATTTTAAGTTTAGTTCGTCGGCTTGGTGGTCAGTCACTACAATTAATTTCTCGATTAGTTAGATTACCTCGTCTGATCTATGAGGGGCTACACCAACGACGCGCTACGCGTAGTTCACTTCCCGGCAGGGATACGACCGCTTCTGAAGATAAAAAATGATAACACAACCAACTGAATTGCAATATTTACCCCCTGATTTAAAACAAGAATTACTACCCCGGCACGTTGCGGTGATTATGGATGGTAATGGACGATGGGCAAAACGCCAAGGTTTACCCCGAATTGTGGGTCATAAAGCTGGTGTCAATGCTCTTAAGGATTTGCTGCACTGTTGTAAGGACTGGGGGATTAAAGCACTAACGGCCTATGCTTTTTCGACGGAGAACTGGAAAAGACCACAGGAAGAGGTGGAATTTTTAATGACTTTATTCCAGCGGGTTTTGCGTCAAGAATTGCGGGAAATGGTGGAGGAAAATGTGCAAATTCAGTTTGTGGGTGATTTATCGGCTTTACCAAAGGCACTTCAGAGGGAAATTTCCCGTTCTATGGCAGAAACTAAGGATAATCGTAGTATTCTCTTTACAATAGCTACTAATTATGGCGGTAGGCAAGAAATTTTACAAGCTTGTCAAGCGATCGCTCAAAAGGTTAAAGAAGGTTTATTAGAGCCTGAAGAAATTTCTGAAGAATTATTTGAAAGTCACTTATATACATCAGGAATAGGAGATCCAGATTTATTAATTCGTACCAGTGGGGAAATGCGCCTGTCAAATTTCTTACTTTGGCAAATGGCTTATGCAGAAATTTATATTAGTGATGCTCTCTGGCCGGATTTTAACCGCAGTGAGTTCCATCGGGCTTTATCTGCTTATCAACAGCGGGAACGACGGTTTGGGAAAGTCTGAAAATTTTAGATTGTAAATTGGTGATTTTAGATTGACAATAAATCCTAAAATCTAAAATCTAAAATCTAAAATCTAAAATCTAAAATCTAAAATCTAAAATCTAAAATCTAAAA
>NZ_KE384708.1:4032-9789 GCF_000426925.1 Dolichospermum circinale AWQC310F
TAGATTATGGACCAGAAAAAACCGCTGCTTGGATATCTTCCCGACTCAGGGAATACTTAAAGGAACGTTGAATATCTTGATTATTTTCTCCTGATTGGAGATACCGGACTGTAATTTGTTCAGTGTCTAACCAAATTTCTGCTTCCCAACTAGATCGTTGTATATGCCAACAATGTAGCTGAGTTTCGTCTTGATGACAACCTTGGTTTTTTAACCACTGTTCGATTTGTGGTAAAGGATGACTATATAAGGGTGTATGGGAGGGAAGCATAAGCAATTTAAAATTATGGAAAAATATTGTTTAGTTGAGAAGTGGGAGGTGGTTATTCAGAGGATTACTTCCCCACGAAGAACAGCAATAGCGATCGCTAATAGCATACAACCAACAATGGTCAATCCCAAAATAAATAATACAAATATTTCCCCGGAAGACAGGGGACGATCCGTGGCATCTAAATAACCTGATTTTGACCAGTCATGGCCACGAGACACTGGACGGTTTAAATCAGTTGGGGTTTGAATGACACCAAAACGGGAATAGCCAATTTTTAAATCATAGCTTAAGCGTCGTTCGGGATTACTGAGGGTAGCGTAGGCCTCATTAATTTGCTGAAATTTAGTAGTAGCAAGATTAGCAGGTAATTCCGTCGTATCAGGGTGATAAATTTTGCTTAATTCTCTATAAGCGCGACGAATATCAATTACAGATGCTGAGGGATGTAGCCCTAGCAGGGAGTAATAGGTAGTATTGCTAAAAAAGTGGGACTTCCCCATTTTGGTTTACGGTTTTTTGAGTCACTTTGCTCAAATTCAGTTCTTTATATTCTAAATCTTTTGTCAATTGAGGAACACAGAGGAAGAAAGAATAATATATAACAAAACTAGTACAGGTTGTCGTAAATAACATAACCATTAAAAGCTCGGAAAATTTGACGGATTACAAGGCTTGAAAATGGTTCATTCACTTACGCCGCAGTGTACTAGTATAGTGAAAATTAGAAATACTGCAATTACGAGGATGAAGAACTTGGGAAATATTTGGAAGTTGGTCATTTCAACTAATTTATTATTCATATTCTTTTTCAAAGAAGTAATTAATTTCACATCATTTTCCCAGAGTTTCTGAACAAGGAACAGGGAACTGTTTCCAGAGTTAGATGGGAGGGACACAGAGAACACAGAGGAATAGGAGTTTCGGATAGTTTTTGCGTAAGTCCTAAAAAATTAACAATTTTCAGTCTGATGTCGCTCACCTTAGATACAGTACTTACGCATATCTCTCAAAACCTCATTTCTCTGTGAACGCTGCACCTTGTGTGGTTCGTTTTTCAGTGACTTGTGCGTAAGTCCTAAGATAAATTACTTTAAACACCCTGAAAGTAAAATACCAATAATTAACCATAAACCTAATAAACTACCTGAGTTCGTGGTAAATTAAATAGCAGTAGTGATGATGACAAAACGTAATGGCCTTAATGACTCATTTTCCCTGGTGGAGGTCTGCTGTTATTTATCAGACTTATGTACGTAGTTTTCAGGACTCAAATGGGGATGGCATCGGTGATATCCGTGGCATTATCCAACGACTAGATTATTTAGAATGGCTGGGCATAGATGCAATCTGGGTGACACCATTTTATCCCTCACCAATGGCCGATTTTGGTTACGACGTTAGCGACCATACAAATGTTGATCCTATGTTTGGAACTCTTTCAGATATAGATAGCTTGATAGGATATTTGCGCGATCGCAATCTCAAGGTATTAATTGACTTTGTTGCCGCCCATACTTCCGATCAGAATCAGTGGTTTATTGAATCTCGCAGTTCGCGTTCTCATCCCAAGCGAGACTGGTACATCTGGAAAGATCCTAAATCAGATGGTGGCACTCCCAATAACTGGCTGGGACGCTTTGATGGACTTTCAGCCTGGGAATGGGATCACAACACAGAGCAATACTATCTACACTCTTTTCTCAAGGAGCAGCCAGATATCAATTGGCGTAGCCCTGGTGCTAGACAGGCAATGTTAGATGTACTACATTTTTGGTTACAGCGAGGTGTAGATGGTATTCGCGTTGATGCCGCCTATCGTGCCTTGAAAGATCCTCAGTTTCGGAATAATCCAGTGAATCCCGACTGGCATCCGGCCATGGAACCATCGGATCGCTTGTTTGAGGTCTTCAGCAAAAATATACCGGAAATTCACGATTTTAATCGGATGCTGCGGACGCTAGTTGAGGGGTATGGCGATACCTACGGTACGCATAAGGACGAACGCCTTTTGATTGCTGAACTATATAAGTCGTTAGAAGAAATCGTTAAGCACTATGGCGCAAATGACGAATTTCATTTACCACTTAACTCAGAATTGATGTCATCTGATTTTCAATGGAGTGCAGAGTCCGTCCGAGAAGTTGTTGAGCGTTACGAGAGGCTGCTACCTGATGGTGCATGGCCTAATTGGTCATTGGGTAATCATGACAAGCATCGTGTCGCCAGTAGAATTGGTACTGCTCAAGCCAAAATCGGTATGATGCTATTGCTCACCCTGCGTGGGACACCAACGCTCTACTACGGAGATGAATTGGGAATGGAGGATGGCTGGATTCCTTCTGAGCATATCCAAGACCCTTGGGAAAAAAAATCTCCCGGTATTGGAGTTGGACGCGATCCCGAACGTACGCCGATGTTGTGGGATGGATCTGCTAATGCGGGGTTTTGTTCCGAGTCAGTCCAGCCATGGCTACCTATCACTCATGACTACAGAAATATTAATGTCCAAGCACAACAGCAGGACTCCCGCTCATTTCTCTCACTAACCCGCGCACTGTTGCACTTGCGTCGGAGACAAACAGCACTACAACTTGGTGACTACATTTCTTTATACTCACCATCACAGCTTTTCTGCTATCGTCGCTTTTACCAGACTTCAGAGATTGTTGTGGCATTGAACTTCAGTTCACAATACCAGGAATGGGTATTACCAGTGGAGTTTCGTAACCAGTCAAAAGTTCTCCTTTCCACATTCATGGATCGTCAAGGAGGACACCTGGGCAATACCCTTGAGCTACGAGGAAATGAAGGTCTGATTATTGAGCGTAATTATCAATCGTAATCAGCCTAAACCCAGGAAAAAAGATGAGCTATTCATCTATTTCGTAATGTATAATTGCGAAGGCTTTGCAATCCTCAACCTATAAAACTATTTCCACTTGTCTTGATTATGATTACTAACGAGCGCACGATCGTTTTCTCCAGCAAACACCAAGCAACCATGAAAGATCAGATCACGCCAGATATGGGCAAAGATCCGGTTTTCATGAATTTATTTGAGCAAGTAAGTCCGTATACAATGACCAGCGTAGAAGCACTTTTTGCGTTGTATACATCGGTGAACTATGTTCTTGATCGCGATATCCCAGGTGATATTGTAGAGTGCGGAGTTTGGAGAGGTGGAAGTGCCTTACTGGCAGCTTTGATTTTGAAAGCGCGAAACGTGAGCGATCGCAAGCTATATCTCTATGACACATTTCAGGGTATGCCAACACCCACAGAATTTGATGTAGATAAATATGGACGTACTGGCTTTGAAATGATGGAGCAATATGGAGACGACATTGGTTGGTGTTACGCTTTATTGGAAGATGTTCAAGCAGCTTTCTTAGTCCATAATTTTGATTTTGAAATTAATTTTGTGCAAGGAGATGTTCTGGAAACCTTAAAAACGACTAAGCCAGAAACCATCTCTGTTCTCCGTTTAGATACCGATTGGTATGAATCCACAGCCTTCGAGTTTCAGCAGCTTTATCCTCGACTCTCCTCAAGAGGTGTGCTGATCATTGATGATTATGGCTGTTGGGCTGGATCGCGCAAAGCTACGGATGATTATTTCCGTGAAGTTCCTGGCCCAATGTTAATCCGCATTGATAAGGAAGTGCGGCTGGGGATTAAGATTTAGAGACATTATTTTCCAGTCAACGGAGCAACGAATTGTATTTTTCATGACAATAAATGGAGAATTCGTATTCCTCTCCTGTTCGGGAGAGGCTACGGACAATCAGCAATGACAGGCAAAAATAAATTCCGAACGATTTTTTGGGCCATTTCAGGGATCACTTCCAATGTTAAGAATTGTACAACCCTTAAGTCATAAGGATTTTGATCCCATCTTCCGCACCCTAAACTGTCACACAACGAACAATGGTCGTTTGGGGATTTGATATTGGCGAACTGCTGGCAGCAGCGCTTTGCTATCGCTATCTAAATTTTAAATTTTGATTTTTTTGTATAAAAATAATCCTTTAAGGGATTCAAAAATCGGAAACTACTGATTGTGACACCGGGGGGTGCGGAATGTGGGTTTGATGTCATAAAACCTTAAATTTAGGGTTGCTGTCCTTTTATACAAAAAAGATTTTTATTCTTGTATGTGTGATATAATTACGAAGTGTTTTTCATTAAAATTCATACTTCCTATGGCAGCATACAAAATTATTCAAATTGAACCTTGGATTGACAATAGTGAACTTGAACAGCTGAAGCGTGTTATTGAATCTACATATTTAACAGAGTCCAAACTAACCGAAGAATTTGAGGAAGGTATTAAACAATTAACATCGGCTAAATATGCGATCGCTACCTCTAATGGCACAACAGCACTTTACTGTGGATTAAAGGCGTTAGGAATTGGTTTTGGGGATGAAGTTATTGTTCCAGATTTAACTTTTGTTGCTTCTTCTAACGCCATTATTATGACAGGAGCAACACCTATTTTTTGTGATATAGAAAAAGATAATCTAGGTTTAGATGTGGTCAAAGCTGAAGCTTTAATTACAGAGCGCACTAAAGCCATTATGGCTGTTCACTTGTATGGACAGAGTTCAGATATGGAAAAAATTACTGAGTTTGCTACCCATCACAATTTAAAAGTAATTGAAGATGCAGCCCAATCTATTGGCGTGAAGTTTAAAGGAGATCATGTTGGACTTCAGGGAGATGTGAGTGCCATTTCTTTTTATGGCAATAAAACTATTACTTGCGGTGAAGGAGGTATAATTTTAACCAATAGTGATGGCATTGCTCAATCTTGCCGTCGTCTCAAAAATCATGGTCGAGATCATCGTGGAACTTTTGTGCATGAACATATTGGATTTAATTTTTCAATTACAGAAATGCAATCGGCGATCGGCATTGCCCAATTACATAAATTACCTGCAATTATTCAACGCAAACAAGGGATTTATGAGCATTATGCAGCCGAGCTAAAAGATATTTCTGACCTAGAAATTACGCCTATAGATCCTCGTTGTCAACCAGTTCACTGGTTTACTTCATTTTATACGGATCAACGGGCTAAATTAGCAGAATATCTAGCAAAAAATGGCATTCAAACTCGGCAGTTTTTCTGTCCTTTGCATCTACAACCTTGTTATCAACAGCAAGAATGGCATAATCCCAATCAAGATTATCCTGTCAGTACCCAAGCTTATGAACGAGGAATTTCTTTACCTTCAGCTTATTCTTTAACACCTGAACAACAAGATTATGTAATTACCAATATTCGGCGATTTTATAACTGACATGATTACCCACACCAGCATTTTCAGGGTGACTAACTACTAACGTAAGTTGCTAGTTACAAATATTCAGGTTTATTTCTCGATTAGATCCCCCCTCACCCCCCTTGGTAAGCAGGGCGTTTTCATTTTCTAAATTCTAGCAGAAGAAAGAGCGAAACTTTTACTATTATTCGCTCT
>NZ_APIZ01000339.1 GCF_000426925.1 Dolichospermum circinale AWQC310F
CCACCACAGCAATAATTTTCTCATCTCGATTGAGTTGACAAATACTTTCACCTTTAGTATCTTTGCTGAAGCTAGGAATTATATCCACAGATACCCGAATTACCCGGTCTTTATTGGTCATGAGTGCGACTTCTCTCGCTGGTTTTACTTGTACCATTGCCGCTAAATTGTCTGTTTTGTTATGAAATTTTAAAATTTGGATACCTAAATCTCCCCGATTTGCAACCCTCAACTGATTAGCAGGCCAAGATATTGAAGTGGCAAATCCTTCTTGAGTCACTAGTAATAATTTGTGATCTTGATTAAGATTGACACAACCAACCATTTGCTGATTTTTTAAAAGGCGGAAAGCTTGTAATCCCATAGCAGCGCGACCCATAATTGGTAGTTGTTCGTCATTAACGGGAAACCTCAACAAACGACCGCTAGAACTCGCCAAAATTATATGTTGTCCGCTAGTAATGAATTGAGTAAAAGCTAACTCATCATTATCCTTCAGCTTTAAAATTGTCATACCTCGCCGGGAAAGATTCACAAATTCTGATAAGGATAGGCGTTTAATACGTCCTTCTTTGGTCAACAACACCATTTCCTGGGTTTCGGGTTTTTCTGGGAGCAAGAAACGGCTAATGACACCTTCTGTGTTACCCTGGGCAGTATTGGTCAGCATGGTAATTAATGGTGTTCCCCTGGTTGCACGTCCTGTAGTGACGGGAATATCTCCCACGGTAATGGGGTAAACTTTACCACTGCTGGTAAGGATTAATAAGTCTTTGTGGGTATTAGTTAATTCAGTTTGAATAATGAAATCATGGTCTAACAACCCATTTTCCCCTTTTGATTTTTTGCTACTAGGAGAAATACGGCGCACATAACCCCGTTGCGTGACTTCTAAAATCGTTTCTTCAGCGGCCAGTTTTGCAACTTCTGTTCTGATTTCTTTCTTCTCCTGACTCCCGACTCCTGTTTTACCTTTCTCCTCTGAAACAGGGTTTTCTTTAGTGTTAACTATTTTGGTGCGTCGCGGATCATTGTATTTACGTTTGAGCGATCGCAAATCCTTTTTTAAAGCTTTGAGTAATTCCTGTCTATCTTCCAGTAATTTCCGCAACACGCTAATCTCCCGGTTAAGTTGGTCAAATTCCTCTTGTAAGTTTTGCTGTTCTAAACTGGTGAGATGACGTAATGGCATGGACAGAATTGCATCCGCTTGTAAATCGCTCAAATCTAAGCGGCTACAAAGTGTCATTTTGGCTGTACTTCCGTCGGCAGCTTGCCGTAATATAGTGATGACATCATCCAAATGTGATAAAGCTTTGAGTAATCCTGAGAGGATATTAACCCGATTTTCTGCTTTTCCCAATTCATAACTGTAGCGACGGTTGAGAGTATGTTCTCGAAACTTGAGAAATTCCTGCAATAGTTGTCGTAAGCTTAATTGGCGGGGTTGTCCATCAACTAAAGCCAATAGAATCGCGCCAAAATTCGTTTGTAAAGCTGTTTGCTGATACAGATTTTGAAGCATTTCTTGGGGATTTATATCGCGTTTAAGTTCAATAACTACGCGCATTCCATCCCGATCACTTTCATCTCTAATGTCAGAAATTCCCTGTAAACGACCTTGATTGACTAAATCGGCGATTTTTTCAATCCAACCAGCCTTATTGACTTGAAAAGGCAATTCTGTAACTATTAAAGCTGTGCGACGTTTACCTCCCCTAGTGGCAGGAATTTCCTCCATTGTTACTATACCCCGGAGGATAATCCCCCCCTTACCAGTGGTATAGGCTTCTTTAATTCCCCCATGATCAACAATTTCCCCACCTGTGGGAAAGTCAGGACCGGGAATTAGTTGAAATAATTTTTCATCACTTAAATCAGGATTGTCAATTAAAGCAATTAAACCATCAACAATTTCCCCCAAATTATGGGGAGGGACATTTGTAGCCATTCCTACAGCAATTCCCGCACAACCATTAAGTAATAAAAATGGTAATTGAGCCGGTAGTACCGTTGGTTCTTGTTGGGAATTGTCAAAATTACCCGTAAAATCCACAGTTTCCTCAGCAATTTCCGTTAACATTCCCTCCTGTCCCACAGCAGCGAGACGGGTTTCTGTATAACGCATTGCTGCTGGTGGGTCGTTATCAACACTGCCAAAATTACCATGTCCTGCCAGTAAAGGATAACGACTGGAAAAGTCTTGTACTAAGCGTACTAAAGCATCATATACTGATTGATCACCATGAGGATGGTATTTACCTAGAACATCTCCCACCACACGGGCGCATTTTCGATAAGGCCTATCTGGCGTTAAACCCAGTTCGTGCATAGCATATAAAATACGTCTATGTACTGGTTTCAAGCCGTCACGGACATCTGGTAAAGCTCGCCCCACAATCACACTCATGGCATATTCTAAGTATGACCGTTGCATTTCGGTGTGCAAGGCGGTGGTGATTACCTGTCCCTTAGAGAGAAGGTTTAACTGTTTTGCCATGAGGTTTTTCCCTAAATTTTCCCTGAATTTTCACTACATAACAGTCGCTAAAAGATAACATACCCCGCAATTTACCATCACGGATTAAATAGAAATACTCACACAATCTTAATAGTCATGAACATAAAAAGCAGTAGTATTATCCTTGATGGGATCTTTGTAGCTTATAGATTATTAAAAATACAACAGACATTGCCCAAGTGTTAACTCTATGAGTATAAAGTTTCATGAAAACAGTTCTAATTGTCGACGATGATTTAATTAATGCTCGCGTTTTTTCTAAAATTCTGACTAAACGCGGGGGGTTGAGTGTAAAACATACAGAAAATGTGGAAGAGATTCTCAAAATTGCCCTGTCAGGAGCGGCTGACTTAATTTTAATGGATGTGTCTCTGTCCCGTAGTGTATACCAAAGTAAGTCCGTTGATGGGATCAAAATTACGCAAATGTTGAAATCTGACCCACAAACGGCTAAATTACCAGTGATTTTAGTGACAGCACACGCAATGGAAGGAGATCGAGAGAATTTTTTGAAACAAAGCGGTGCTGATGGTTACATTTCTAAGCCTGTAGTTGATCATCAACAGTTTGTTGACCAAATTTTAGGACTCTTACCACAAGCATAATTAGGTCATGGGTAATCTTATCTACTCCTGGCCTCTGCTGGCTGGATTTTTGTTTGGTTAGGGCGTTGGCGCTTCTCTGAGTTCCTGTAATGCTGATTTAACCTCCGGTAATTCTAAGAATTTTTTTGCCTCTAAAAGTAACCGTTCGCCCCAAAGATTCTCTTTGAGAAAATCTAAATCAGCATAACGGGAATCAATGCGGAGTGCGGATACTCCCATTTTTACCCCTGGCTGGATTTCCCCTTTATTGTAGGTAGCTATTGCTAAAGCTAATAAAGGTTCTGCGGCTTTTTTATCAATCTTAACTGCCGTTTGCCATTGCTGAATTGCCCCGGAAATATCCCCTTGTTGATATTTGATTAAGCCGATATTATTAATTGCTGGCCAAAACTTTTGATCTTGTTTGACAGCCAAATTGAATTGAGCGATCGCTTCGGGTAGTTTATTTAGCATATAATAAGCATTACCCAAATCAAATAACCCTCCCGAATAATTGGGTTTTAATTTCAAACCTGCTTGATAATCGGTGATTGCTCCTTGGTAATCTTTTTTTTGAAACTTGGCTGAACCCAAGGTAAACAGCACTTCAGCGTTTTTGGGGTTGAGTTTTTGGGCTTTATTCAGTGTGGTAATAGCTTGATCAAATTCTTTAGTTTGTAAATACAAACTCCCTAGCAACCACCAGACTTTATCATTCTGCGGAGCCAGTTTCACCGCCAATTCGGCTCTGATTAATGCTGGTTCAATTTGCTGAAACTGAGCTAATTGAGCCGCCTCCCGTGCAAAATTCAAACCCTGCTTTTCCAACTGTGCGTGATTAATTTGCACTGTATGGGGTATAAATGCTTGAGCATGAGCAGAAGCGGGAATACTCCATAAACTGCAAGCAACTAAAAGAGAAACTAACCGAATGTGTTTTGGCACACTACCACCTCCTAGTCCGAATATTGGCATCTTTAGGCTAATCTCACGCGACACTATCACATAGCTTAACAAAATCAGATGGATTGGTCATTGTTCCGTTGTCAATTTAATTCCGAATTTGGCGGTTTTACGGGTAAAATCACAATGAAAGTAGTACCTATACCCAGTGTGCTGACTACTTGAATTTGTCCTTGATGATGGGCAATAATGGCTTGAGCGATCGCTAATCCTAATCCTGAACCAGTATTTGTAGTGGTGCAGCCTTTTTCGCTTATATGTGTTCGCGCCGGATCAACTCTATAAAAGCGGTCAAACAATTTTGGTAGTGCGTCCGTAGGAATACCAATTCCCGTATCACTAACTTTAATTTGTAAATGAGAATTGGTGCAACGTCTTCCTGTAACTCGATTTATCCCTTCAATTCTTTCTAGCTCCACTTTTATGACTCCCTGTACAGGAGTATATTGCAAAGCATTACCAATCAAATTTGTAAATAATCTGACTAATTGCTCCCAATTTCCGATGAGAGTAAACCAATTTTCTTGTAATTCAGGATTAACTTCTGTCCCAGGAGAAGCGACTAAATTCAAAACCAAATTAATTTGTTTTTCCCTCGCTACAAGTTGTTGTTCTTCCACTACTTCCATTAATAAAGCATCAAGAGGACAAGGGGAAAATACATCTGTGTTAATTCCACTATCTTGTCTAGCTAAAAATAGCAAATCATTAACTAACTTCCCCATGCGTTGAGTCAGTCTTTCCATGATTTTTAATTGTTGACGATATTGAAGAGTATTATTTTCTTCTTTGACTAAATCTAAATCAGCCAAAGCCACCTGAACATTAGTTTGAATTAAAGCAATAGGACTTCTTAATTCATGGGAAGCATCAGCAGTAAATTGTTTTAAACGCTGGTAAGATTCTCCCACAGGTTTCATGGCTTTACCCGACAAAAACCAACCACTAGCTGCTACTGACAATAGCATTAAACCAATTCCTAAAGCCAAATCAAAAATTAATTGTCGGCTAGGTTTTGTCACCTCAAACCAAGGATGACTTACTCGTAAATATCCTAAAACCTGTCTTCCTCTTTCTATTCTTTTGGTAACTTGTCTTAATAATTGTGCAGATTCTCCCCATCCTCCTTTGCTTGCTACTTGCACAGTTTCACCTTTTAGATTAGGATGAATAGGAATATTTAATATTTCCGAAAAAGTTGACCACAATAATTCACCATTAGGACTAAACCACTCTAACTCAATGCGATCATCTTCGGCGTTTTCAGCATTATTAGGAAAACTAGATTTTACATTTACTCGCAGTTGATTAGGTTGAATTTTTGTGGCTTCAATGACTAAGGAACGCTCGACAACTTCCACTACATGATATAATGTATCATCAACTCTTTCAATTAATGTACTGTGAACATATAAATATACGCCACTAGCAAATAATAATAATAAAATTGCAGTTATAGCCGTGTACCAAATCGCTAACCGACGACGAGTCGCTTGAAATAGGTAAATAGACATAAAATTAATATGTATGGTTGGTAACAAAAATTTGTCTGGGAGGTTGGAGGGAACTCTTTACACTCAGAATTTTATATTTTATAGCAGGGAACAGGGAACAGGGAACAGGGAACAGGAAACAGAGGTCAAAGTCCTTCTGTGTATGGTTTTTGGTTAAATTCTCTATCTCATTCAAGTGCATACCGCTATATTATTTTAGGGGAATATTTATTTATATATAAAATACATTTTTATACATAGAAATACTCAATTAAGAATTTGCTCAAGTTTTTATATCAGGAACTGTAAAAATCTATGCAGTAACAATTAAGATATTTATATTCATACTTCATAAACAATATCTACTTTATCTAAATGATCATGGCGAAATCAAAAAAAAATAATACCTCTATTAATCTAAATGATCCACAATACTACATTAACCGGGAGTTAAGTTGGCTAGAATTTAATCACCGAGTATTACATGAAGCTTGTGATCCTAGAACCCCCCTATTAGAAAGGCTGAAATTTCTGGCTATTTTCAGTTCTAACTTAGATGAGTTCTTCATGGTGCGAGTAGCAGGGTTAAAACAACAGGTAGAAGCCACTGTCAATTTATTAACACCTGATGGACGGACACCACAAAAACAACTAGATGATATTCGTTCACATCTCAAACCCCAACTGAAAAGACACAACGCAGAATTTGAGGAAGTTCTGCGGCCACTTTTAACCCAAAAGGGAATTTACATTTTAGATTACATAGAATTGAATCAAAAACAGCGAAATCACTTAGACAATTATTTTCAGGAACAGGTTTTTCCCGTTCTTACTCCTCTAGCTGTTGATCCTAGTCATCCCTTTCCCCACATTTCTAATCTCAGTTTAAATTTAGCAGTGGTGGTCAAAAATCCGGAAACAGAAGAGGAGTTTTTTGCTAGAGTCAAAGTTCCCAAAGTCTTACCCAGATTTTTGCCCATACCGCCAGAATTAGCAACCCAGGAAGATTATAACACTATACACTGGACAGGAGTTCCTTTAGAACAGGCGATCGCCCATAATTTAGAATCCCTTTTTCCAGGAATGATTATTCAAGAATATCACCCTTTCCGTATTACCCGCGATGCTGACTTAGAATTGGAAGAAGACGAAGCAGATGATCTCCTCCTAGCTATTGAACAAGAACTCCGCAAGCGTCGCATGGGAGGAAATACTGTCAGGTTAGAAATTCGCTCCCAAACCCCCACCTTAGTACGTTCTCGTCTCTTACAGGATTTAGGATTAACTGAAAGCGATGTTTATGAAGTTGATGGTCTTTTAGCACTGCGGGATTTAATATATTTTCTCGCATTACCCCTACCAGAACTCAAAGATCCCCCGCGTCAATCTGTTGTTCCCTTCCGGTTACAAAGACTTAGAGAACCCAGTATTGATACTGATATCAACGAACCAGAAGAAGGAAAAGACTTTTTCTCCGTAATTCGAGAAAAAGATTTACTAGTGCATCATCCTTATCAATCCTTTTCCGGTACAGTTGTGCGCTTTATTACTACTGCTGCCCATGATCCCCACGTTCTAGCCATCAAAATGACCCTTTACCGAACATCCGGGGATTCACCGATAGTCAATGCTTTAATTACTGCGGCAGAAAATGGCAAACAAGTTTCCGTATTAGTAGAATTAAAAGCACGATTTGATGAAGAGAATAACATTTATTGGGCAAGACGTTTAGAAAGAGTGGGTGTTCATGTTGTTTATGGTTTAGTAGGGTTAAAAACCCATAGCAAAATAGTTCTAGTAGTGCGACGGGAAAAAGATAAAATGCGTCGTTATGTACATATTGGTACTGGGAATTATAATCAGAAAACAGCACGACTCTATACAGATTTAGGCTTATTTAGTTGTCGGGAAGAATTGGGTGCAGATTTAACAGATGTATTTAATTTCTTAACAGGCTATTCTCGTCAAAAATCCTATCGAGAAATTATGGTAGCACCTGTGAATATGCGCGATCGCTTTCTCGAATTAATTCACCGCGAAATTGCCAATGTCCAAAATGGATTTTCCGGCCGAATTGTTGCGAAAATGAATGCTCTAGTTGATCCACAAATCATTTCTACATTATACGAAGCCTCTCGTATTGGCGTACAAATTGACCTAATTATTCGCGGTATTTGTTGTTTACGTCCCGGAATACCAAACCTGAGCGAAAACATTCGTGTAATTAGCATTATTGGCCGCTTTTTAGAACACTCTCGCATATATTACTTCTACAATAATAGTCAAGAAGAAATATATATTGGTAGTGCTGATTGGATGCGTCGTAATTTAGATCGGCGCGTGGAAGTAATTACACCAATAAAAGACCAAGATATTGCTAAAGATCTACAAGAAATATTAGGAATTATGTTAGCAGATAATCGCCATGCTTGGGAACTACAACCTGATGGTAATTATATCCAAAGATGCCCCGGTGATAACTGTCCAGAAGCCAATTCCCAAAAAACTATTATGTCTATGGCATTACGTTCTACTGGTACTAATTAGGGCTTACTGAAAAAGTTGTCTGTGAGAGCAGGGAACAGGGAACAGGGAACAGGGAACAGGGAACAGGGAACAGGGAACAGGGAACAGGGAACAGGGA
>NZ_APIZ01000340.1 GCF_000426925.1 Dolichospermum circinale AWQC310F
AGGGAACAGGGAACAGGGAACAGGGAACAGGGAACAGGGAACAGGGAACAGGGAAGAGGGAACAGGGAAGAGGTTACAGGGAACAGGTTACAGGGAACAGGTTACAGGGAACAGGTTTTGGGTAACTTTACCTTTCGTTTTACCAATTACCCATTACCCATTACCAATTAATTACCCATTACCCATTACCCATTACCAATTACCCATTACCAATTACCCATTACCAGCCTCAACTAGATAACTAGCAAGTTGAGTTATTGGTTTAGTTTTTCAACTTTAAGGCCTCTGTCGCTGAAATTCCCTCACCTTGAGTACCGAAATACCATAAAGCTGCACCTGCTTCTGCACGAGTTACGGGTTTTTTCGGTTGAAATAAGGTTGTATAGCCAAAAACGCGGCGAATATTTGATTGTTCAGCATTTTGGAAATCAGCTAAAATGGCTTTCAATGCTTTTGGTTCTATATTACCTGCATCTTGAAATCCCCAAGTTTGTTTAACAGCTTCTAAATTAGCACTAGGTAAGGCTTGGCGGGTATCTAAAGGAACTTTCCATAATAGTAATTGTTCTCGCGTTAAAGGCGCGTCAGGGCGAAATAAAACCGCTGTTGCATCTCCTGATAAAGTGCTATTAATTAAACCCGCTTCTGCTAATCCCTGAATCAAGGGAAAATCAGCATCTTGAGGCAGTATATCCCTAAAAGCTGGTTGAGTGCTAGGGGATGCTAACCGAATTTGTTTGGCTGGATTATTAGAATACATGGTATTATTGGCATTAACCAACCAGCGAGCATATTCTCGACGGGTGATAATTTTATTAGGTAGAAATTCTTGAGTGGTTTTGGGGTCGCTAGAGAATACGCCTAATAATGCTAAATCTTGTATATGCGATCGCCATTCCGGGGGTACTTTCTGTATATCAATAAGTTCTGAGGTGGTTAAAGTTTCCGATTTGCTAGTTGGTTGGGTGACTATTTTGGTATTATTGGTTTTAGGCAATACCGGACCTACAAATTGGGGATTATCTGGGGAGGTGACTGAATTAGTAGCTGTAGTTTGGGAATGAGACGAATATTCAATTAATAATTTCGTCGCCGTTTGGGGTTGATTAGGTGCAGCCTTGGTGACAGTTTGTGGCTGAATTGTCACAGTAATGAGTAAATCATTACGTCGGGCTGTAAAAGTACCCTGCACATCGTCTTCTGGCTGTTGGACAAGCCAATTTTGAGCCTGAAATTGTTGACGATAAAAGCTGGTAATTAAATTACTAGGATCAGCACTTTGCCAACGAATAGAGATTTTATTTTCAGAATTAGCTGGTGTAACTTCTTTTAATTCAGCATTGGGATAAATTGGAAGATCTGGCGGAAAATCAGCCGGTAACTTAATTGTTGATGTGTTTGGGTCTGGTGTTACTTGCTGACTAGTCGGTTTAGCAAAGGGAACAGGAGTATTTTGCAGCCGAGGATCGGCAGCCAATGACTGTTCCAGGTTTTTGGCAGATGGACTGTTGGTACAAGCTGTTAAGGAAGATAGTAAAACAGCTAAACTCAAGAAAGCAGCAGGGTAGTTACGGAAAAACACAAAGAAATCACAAATTGATTTTCACCTTCTACCCTAGCATTTTTAACAACAGGTAAAAGACAAATTCGATTTGACGGGCATCTAGTGGCAAATTCGGGCTAATAGGTGTAAAAATCAAGGTAAAATTCCGCAAAATTCCGCAAAAATTCGTCTGATGTCAAAAACCGAGATCGGACTACAGTAGGAAAAATCTAAAATAGATATTAAATTGGAAAAAACAACGGCTATGAACCAACGTTAGTTCATTTTATTTTCTGTTTTATTTTCTGTAAAGCGTCGCCAGGTTGTTACCAGTGCTGAAACAAGATGTCATGCAAGTTTCCCAGGATCAGCCTATCTATTCTGAGGCTCCACTCCAATTGTTGCTGTTTGTTGATGGACGACCTAAGTCTCGACAACAAGTACAGCAAATTCGCGCTTACTTAAAAGAATTAGAGGCTGTGTATAATTTTGAATTACAACTTATTGATGTTGAACAACAGCCTTATTTAGCGGAACACTTTAAGTTAATAGCAACTCCAGCTTTGGTGAAAATTCATCCAGAACCACAACAAACCATCGCTGGTACTAATATCATCCCGCAGTTAAAAACTTGGTGGCCACGTTGGCAAACCACAGTGGATACATTTTTGAAATTACAGGAGGATTTACAAGAACGTCTGGATGAAAATAGCCAGTTAATATCATCTAAGCATACCATACATTCTGTTGCTACTTCATCTGCATTGATTCAACTCTCAGATGAAATTTTTCGGCTGAAGCAGGAAAAGGAGAAACTACAAGAACAGCTACAGTTTAAAAACCGTGTCATTGCCATTTTAGCCCATGATCTACGCAATCCCCTCACGGCTGCGGCGATCGCTATTGAAACTCTTCAATCTAATTACAATCCAGAAACAGGGGAATTTCCCCGCTTAAAACCAGGGATGGCACTGCATTTATTAAAACAAGCCCGCGCACAAACACGGATTATTGATCGGATGATTGCTGATCTTTTGCAAGTAGGGTTTGGTGAAGATACAGAGTTGCCCATTGTACCACAAAGGTTACAATTAGGGGAACTGTGTTTAGAGGTGTTAGAGGAATTGAGCGATCGCTATATGAGCAAATCCCAAACTATAGAAACAGATATTCCTCAAGATTTACCATTAGTGTATGCAGATCCGGACCGAATTAGGCAAGCACTAATTAATCTTTTAGATAATGCCATCAAATATACACCTGTGGGTGGTATTATTAGTTTGTCGGGACTACATCGCACCACGCAAAAAGTGGAATTTAGTATTGGTGATAGCGGTCCTGGTATTCCTGAAGAGAACCGCGATCGCATTTTTGAGCATCTTTTCCGTCTCCAACGTGATCAAAACGTAGATGGATATGGAATTGGTCTTTGTTTATGTCAACGCATTATCCGCGCTCACTACGGTCAAATTTGGGTGGATTCATCTCCCCACGGTGGTGCCTGGTTTCATTTTACTTTGCCAGTATATCCATCGTAGTTATTAGTTATTAGTTATTAGTTATTAGTTAGTTGTCAGTGGTAAAACTATTACCCATTACCCATTACCCATTACCCATTACCAATTACCCATTACCAAAAATGCCAAATTCATTAATGTATCAAGAGGACGATTTCGTGGTTTTGGAAACAAATCAACCAGAACAATTTCTCACAGCGGCTGAGTTATTAACAAAACTAGAGGAAATTGTATCACAACTTCCTGATCATGATTTACCGCCGGATGTACAAAAATTCCAGTCTGTCACCGAAAAAGCACAATATTTACTAAATACAAGTTGTAATTTAGATGTTGGACCAGGAAAATATTTACAGTGGTATGCGGTGCGCTTAGAAAAATAAAATCTCTTGAAAATCTCTTGGTGAGTAGAAATCAAAGAGGCAAAAAACGTCTTGGCATCTAGTTTTGATGGGTTTGAGGTGATAGAATTATCAACACTAATCATACAAATTCAGTATCTTTTGGTCTGGTATTTATAACCAATCCAGATTTACCAAAAGACCCAGAAATTAACCCACATTTGAATACACTAAATCCTGAAAAAATATATTTATTATCTATTATCCCAGTTTATAATTTCCTGAACCGCCTCAAGCAATTACACCAGGATTAAAGATTTTGAGTTTGATAATTATCCTGAAATAGCCGAAAAAACTGGATCATTAAAAATGGGCTGATCACTATTCTATGAATACTTGAGAAATTGGTGAAAAGAGCCAATTTTCAAATCCTGTACCAAGACATAAAAAAATACTTCCCAGGCATTCAAAATTATGGATTTATCAAATTTTACCACACTACAAAATTTAGAATCTGCCTTTGCTGGTGAATCAATGGCAAATCGCAAATACTTATTTTTTGCAGCACTAGCGCGTCAATTGGGTTTTGCCGATTTAGCAAAACTTTTTAAAGAAACAGCAGATCAAGAAACTGAACACGCTTTCGCACATTTTGAATTATTACATCCTGAACTTGTAGTTAAAAATGCCGCTACTTTAAATGATGAACAAAAACGATTAATAATTTCTCGTTGTTTATCTTTAGCCATAGAAGGTGAAACCTATGAATACACTACAATGTATCCCCAATTTGCGGCCGCTGCCCAAAAAGATCGAGATGATTTAGCAGCGGCAGAATTTCTCAACCAAGCTCAAGAATCTAGTGATCATGCTCAGACATTTCGCACCGCAGCCCACCGTTTTGGGTTACTCAAATTCATTGAAAATTATCATGCAGATCGCTATCTTGAGGCCTTAGAAGTATTAAATGGTGGAGAAACTGTCACCAGAGTAATAAGTGAAGATCCTCACACTCAAAAATGGATTTGTAGACAATGTAGCATGATTTATGATCCTGTTATTGGTGATCCTGATTCGGGAATTGTAGCGGGTACAGCTTTTATGGATATTCCTGATGATTGGAGTTGTCCTATTTGTGGTGCTACTAAAAAGACTTTTAAACCTCTTGAGGAAAAAATGACGACGGATAATAAATAATAAAGAATATAGGGATGTTCTAATGGGTAATGGGTGATAGGTAATAGGTAATGGGTGGTAGGTGATAGGTATTATAGGAATAATATTTGATTTTTGATAGCTTGCGTGGCGTAGCCATACAAGACTCATTAGGTATCAATTCTGTCTTTACTGTTCCCTGTTCCCTGTTCCCTGTTCCCTGTTCCCTGTTCCCTGTTCCCTGTTCCCTGTTCCCTGTT
>NZ_APIZ01000341.1 GCF_000426925.1 Dolichospermum circinale AWQC310F
ACGCCTTGGTTGAGAGACAATCTCAACTTATGTATTTGTTAGCATTAGTTAGCGAAAAAGTATCGGTATTTGTTCTAATTAATGAGTTAATTAAGTGGGATGGGTATCTTACCTGTCCCCGTGACCGGTTTGGTTTGTAAATCATTGAGGTATTTTATCTAATTTAGCACTATAGGATGAGCAATTAATGTATCAGATTTGGGATTTTTTTTACAGAGAAGACAGTTACTCTTTCTGGAAAGAAAAAGTAAAAAATTACCAGAATTTTAATCTATTCACGTGGGAAAAAATTCTTGGCTTTTTATCCGCATTAGAGCAAACACCATCTTTAAAAAACCATCTCCTAAAAACTAATAACTTAGCGCAGTTTATCCAAGTAGCAGCAGAAAATAATTATTTTTTCACTGAAGAAGAAATCGTCTGGGTGATGATTACGAAACAACAAATTTGGGATTTTTTGGCGATAGCACAAAAAACACCAACTTTGCGGGAAGAGTTATTATCGTCTAAAACTCCTCAGCAGTTTCTAGAAATTGCTAAACAACATGATTATTACTTTTCCATAGAAGCTTTAGGATGGATATTAACAGAAATAAAATTATCCTCAAAAGTGGGGATTTTTAACCCCACCGGACAAGTTTTGTTTACACCAGTAATTGCTGGAATCTGCACTGGATTCTGGATAGGTCTTGCTGAAAGTTGGGGACTTGTACCACCATTTTGTCATATTAATAAACCAACGGGGCTTGTGAGATGGGATGAAGATATAAATGATGAAAAATACTCTCTCCGACAATGTTTTTTACCTCCTGGTTATTTTAATCAACGTCTGATTATGTAGTTTATTAGTAAGTTGGTTTGACAGGAGAAAACCTAAGATCAACAATAAATGATAAATGAATGTTGGGCTACGCTTAAACCAAGCTACTAATTACAAAAAATAAAAAACAAAAAACAAAATCCCCGACTTATGGAAGAAGTCGGGGATCTGATTTTAATGAACAAAGGTAATTTTATTAACCCAAAGAAACAGTTAAACTCCCAGGTTTAGCTAGATCTCCTGTTAACACCACACCCCGATGATTACTATGTAAATGACGGAGAATTTTGTAAATTGCTTCAATTTCCTCAGTAGCACCGGCAATATTTGCCAATTCAGCAATAGAAAGTGCTTTCCTCTGGGTTTGTAACACTTCTAAAACTCGTTTTTGTAAATCGAGAATCACAGCAGCGGCTTTTTTACCAGCTTCTACACCAGGTTGGTGATAAGCATTGACATTGATTAAACTGGCATACAAACCTACTGCTCTCTCATACAATGCGATTAATGCGCCCACCGTACGGGCATTAACTTGGGGAATAGTGACTGTAATGGAATCGCGGTTATTCTCATACAATGCTTGACGAGTTCCCAACAAGAAACCAGAGAGATAATCACCAGCGGTGACACCGGGATCAACTTCTGGGGATTTTCCTTGACGGTCTGCTAAAACTTCAATCAAGGTAGCAAAGAAATTAGGTACACCTTCCCGTAATTGTTGGACATAGGCGTGTTGGTCTGTTGAACCTTTGTTACCATAAACTGCAAGACCTTGATATACGGTTTTCCCGTCCAAATCCTTTTCCTTACCTAAAGATTCCATAACCAGTTGTTGCAAATAGCGGCTAAATAACAACAAACTATCCTTGTAGGGGAGAACCACCATATCCTTCTGGCCTTTGCCATTTCCAGAGAAATACCAAGCCAGGGCTAATAAAGCGGCTGGGTTATCCTTGAGATGAGGGACGCGAGTGGCATCATCCATGTCCTTTGCTCCCGATAGCATAGCACGGATATCAATGCCCTGTAATGCCGCAGGTAACAGCCCTACAGCGGACATTTCCGAGGTACGTCCACCCACCCAATCATACATGGAAAATCGGGCTAACCAGTTTTCTGATTTTGCCACTTGATCTAAATTACTATTTTGTCCAGTAATGGCAACTGCATATTGGCAAAAATCTAATTTTTGGGCTGTATAGGCTTGTTTTACCTCAATCATGCCATTGCGGGGTTCGGGAGTTCCTCCAGATTTGGAAATTACTAATACCAAAGTGGTAGCCAATTTATTTCCTAATTGGGATAGAACTCTATCAATACCTGCGGGGTCGGAATTGTCAATAAAGTGAATTTGTAGGGGGGGGAAGTCTGGGGAAAGGGCTTCAGCGACAAATTGGGGACCCAAGGCCGAACCACCGATACCGATAGAGATAATATCTGTAAAGCGGCTTTCTTTGGGAGGATGAATTGCACCAGTGTGTACCTGGTCTGCAAAAGCTTCGATTTGTTCTAGAGTTTGAACTATTTCTTGAGTTAGTTCCGGTGTGGGGGCTAAATCTGGATTTCGCAACCAGTAATGACCTACCATGCGGTTTTCATCGGGATTAGCGATCGCACCTTTTTCCAGTTCTATCATATCCGCAAACGCTTTGTCAAACTTAGGTTTTAATGATGCTACAAAGGCATCATCAAAGCGCATCCGACTAATATCTAAATACAGTCCTAATCCCTCGTGTAAATATAACCAATCTTGGTATCGTTGCCAAAGTGCCTGAGCATTCATAAGAGGGAAATCTCAAATAAAGTGTTGGTCAAACATAAGTTTAATGTATGGTTTTGGTGATCCCTGCTTTGTATTATACAGTTTTTAATAGAAGCACAGATAATGATATTATACTACTGTTAGTCTTAATACTTATTATAGCTCATGCTTTCGTAATTAATGATACGCAAAACTTGACAACGGACAATTGACAATTGACAATTGACCACTAACCACCGACCACTGACAAATGACCAGCTAATGATTGAATATCTAATTTTTCTAGCTATTTCTACCGCAACCTTCGCGCTATTTGCGCTAGGACTGAATTTACAATGGGGTTTTACGGGTTTAATTAACTTCGGTCATATTGCTTTTATGACTTTAGGAGCGTATACAACAGTATTATTAACTTTTAAAGGTGTACCATTATTGCTTTCGGCTGTAGTTGGAGCAATTGTCGCCGCTTTATTGGGTTTAGTCATAGGTTTTGCGACTCTCCGCTTACGAGAAGATTATCTGTCAATTGTTACCATTGGTACAGGGGAATTAATTAGATTAATAGTAAATAATCAGGAATTACCTGTAGGTAAAGATTGGATATCTGGCTCTTTTGGTGTGCAAAGTTATGTCATACCGTTATCAACAACCCCAAATTTGTTTTTCCGCTTGGTGATGATTGCCGTGTTAACTTTATTGACAGGGATCACATTATTTTCTTTGTGGAATTGGATACGAACTGCTCAAATTTCTGCAAATAATAATCCCATTAGAAACAGCAGCCTTAAACAAGAATTTACTTCCCGATTGATAGTAGGAATTGCTTTAGGACTATTAGCTCTAGCAATTTATATCTCTGGTATAATTGGATTATACAATTATAATCCCAAAGCCGGTTTAATGTTGTTGGCATTGTTAATTTTAGCTTTCATATTTTGGCGGTTAGAAATTTTAGTCCTATCTCCTTGGGGAAGAGTGCTAAAATCTATTCGTGAAGATGAAGAAATTCCCAAAGCATTAGGTAAAAATGTCTTTTCTTATAAACTACAATCATTAATGTTGGGCGGTGCAATTGCTGGTATTGCGGGGGCGTTCTTTGCTTGGCAATTAGGAGCAATTTATCCCGATAATTTTCAACCTCAACTTACCTTTGACGCTTGGATTATGGTAATTTTAGGTGGTGCAGGAAATAATGTCGGCACAATTTTAGGTGCGGTTATTTACTTTGCTTATGACTCTTTAACTAGGGAATTTTTACCGAAAATTGTTCCTTTAGATGTAGAAAGAATTGGTGCTTTTCGGGTGATGTTTATTGGTTTAATTTTAATGGTGTTAATGATTTGGCGACCTCAAGGTATTTTAGGAAAAAAGGAGGAACTTACTCTTGGTAAATAATTAGAAATTTGTGCAGAAGTGTTGAATGTTAAGAAAAGCCTGATAAAAATAGCCCAAAATATGTTAAATTTTGGGCGAAG
>NZ_KE384709.1:0-458 GCF_000426925.1 Dolichospermum circinale AWQC310F
GAACAGGGAACAGGGAACAGGGAACAGGGAACAGGGAACAGGGAACAGGGAACAGGGAACAGGGAACAGAGAAGAGGGTACAGGTTACAGGTTACAGGGAACAGAGAAGAGGTTACAGGGAACACAGGAAGAAAGACAGAATTGATACCTATTGAGTCTTGTCTAGGCCACGCAAGCTATCAAAAATCAAATACAGCGGTTTCCGATATGATGAAGTACAAAGTTGAATCATGAAACTCTTGTAGTGCGGGCATCTTGCCCGCTAAATATGTACCTGATAACACCGGGAAGTGCTGTATTATTCCTATATCAATTTATGCTTTACAAACTATCCGTAATAACAAATAATTTAATTTTGAATTAATCAGGACTTACGCAAAATATCTCTCAAATCCTCATTTCTCCGTGACCTCTGTGCCTCTGTGGTTCGTTATTCCATGAATCTTGCGTAAGTCCTA
>NZ_KE384709.1:468-3688 GCF_000426925.1 Dolichospermum circinale AWQC310F
CTAATTTTTAATTTTTCCTAAAATCATCATGCAAAAAAGACATGACTAAATCTTTTTTTTGCATAAAAATATTTTTTTCATCACTAAAATTCATCCATAAGATAGAGTGAATTATTTTACTAATAATCATAGACTATAAAAATTCATACCATTTGGGATTTTAAATTGTCAATAAATTATTAAATCAGCACAAAGTTGACAACTTTTTACCTGCGACAATCATTTCTCAAATTGGTATTAATTTACATTTATTCTTTTTTTGGAATGTTAATGTTGTCCCCTGAGTTTTCTAACTTGGATCTTCTCGTAGTTGATGATCATGAACTCACTCGTTTAAGCTTACAATTAGTGTTTTCTACTCAAGAAAATATTCATGTTGTTGGTTTAGCTGCTCATGGTCAAGAAGCTATAGAAATGGTTAAATTATATCAACCTCATGTCGTTATTCTCGATTTACAAATGCCAATTATGGATGGTTGGGTAGCATCTCATTACATTAAAGATATATCTCCAAATACTCAGATTTTAGCTTATTCATCTGTAGATGAAACATCTTTTCAGCAAAACCAAACTCAGCATAAATTTGATAAAATTTGCAAAAAAGATATTCGTACAAAAGAACTCATTACCTTAGTCAGACAGTTAGGACAGCAGGTTCAGTATTTTTCCTAAACTGATGTGCAGCTAAATTGTATAATCCTAATATTGTTAACTCTTGTGGAACAGGCATCTTACCTGTTAAACTTATACAAATTACCTGTTAAACTTATACAAATTACCTGTTAAACTTATACAAATTGCCTGTTAAACTTATACAAATTAAATGCAGTACAGCTTATTCACAAGAAAAAAAATCAACCTCGTCAGTCTATTAACAATAATCAATTCTTCTCAAAACTAAATTGCGTCCGGTATATTGTTCATAACACATACCGGACGCTAATTTTTATTATTAAACCTGCTTAATTATTTCATTCATTAGGAACAGTGCGTTTAAATTCATCCAGTAGATCATCTAATTCTTCCAGAGCTTGATTAACATCAACCCTTAACGTTCCTAAATTAGGTTGTTCGAGTAAACTCAGCAACCGTTCACGTTTAGCTTGAACTGCGCTAATTCGGTCTTTAATTGTCTGAATATCCATTTTTTACTTCCAGTCCTTAAACACTTCAAATCTAAAGTTAACGCAAAAAACAAGAATATTAATTTCTGTGTCAATTTGCCCCTAATCAGGGATGATAATAGAACTAAGAATAAACATAAATTATACTAATCTCAAATTATGCTGGGCGGAATTTCTTTGGGAACACTTGGTTTAACAATCGGTAGTATACTCACTATTACAGGTTTTGTTGCCTATTTTGCAGATAACGCTACCCTCAATTTAGTGGGGTTTTTCTATGGTTTTCCGCTGCTATTGGGAGGTTTAGCTCTCAAAGCTAATGAACTCAAACCCATACCCTTCAGCCAAGCCACCACATCATCAATTTTAGCACTCAGAAAACAACAAGCAACTGTCACACAAACTAAAATCCGTAAAGACATCACACGCTACTGCTATGGACAAAAAGCCCATTTAGACGAAGCCCTGGCTTATTTAGGTTTAAGTCCCACGGACGATTCAAGACCAATAGTGACAGGTTTACGAGAAACCGAAATCAATGGGGCTTATACCCTCATTTTAGAATTTGATTCGCCATTAATTAGCTTTGATGCTTGGCAACAAAAGCAAGAAAAAATGACCAAATATTTTGGACCTAATGTAGAAATTAGCATGACACAGCCCAGAGAAGATTGTATTGAACTCTCTTTGATGAAACAGGAATAGTAGCAGCGGGGTTTCCCCGCCTATCTTGTTTCCTGGTATAGTATAATCATCCCTAGACATACCCACTATCTACCATGAGTCAATGTCTTAATCCCACCTGTCTTTATCAAAATCCCCAGGGTACTAGCTTTTGTGAAAACTGTGGGAGTAAAATCCTTTTAGATGATCGTTATCGTCCCATTAAATTTCTTGGTGAAGGTGGTTTTGGCAGAACATTTCAAGCAGTAGATGAAAAAAGATTAAATACACCCTGCGTTAAAAATGGAATGGCAATGGCAAAAGTATGTTTCTTTAAGTCAGGAGTTAACAACTGTATTAGAAACCATGTTACAGGTTATTCCTGCTAAACGTTATCAATCAGCCACAGAAGTTTTAGCAGTATTAACATCAAAGCAAGCAAAAGAACAAGCGGCAGAGGTACAATTAAAGTCAGCCGCAGGAATGGACTATAGAAAACTGCAAGATTTACTTGCTGCGGGGAAGTGGAAGGAAGCAGACGAGGAAACAGCAAGGGTCATGTTAGCGGTTGGGAAGTGGGGAAAGAAAGGTCACTTATCTACTGAGGATATTGATAATTTTCCCTGTGAAGACCTCCGCACCATTGACCAGTTGTGGGTAAAATACAGTAATGGTAGATTCGGGTTTTCTGTGCAGAAACGGATTTATCAAAGTTTAGGTGGAACAAGAACCTACGATGAGAAAATCTGGGATGCCTTCGCTGACAAGGTAGGATGGATAAAAGGAGGCTACTGGTTGGATGACAGTGATATGACTGATATTACTTTTGACATAAAAGCACCAGAAGGACACCTCCCTAAGAGTTTGAAAGTAAATATAGGGGGGTGGAAGAAGTCTGGTTTGGTGGGTTTGAGTATTGCTGGAGGGGTTTTCGGAATGATAGCAACTAATGAGGTGCTAAAACGTTCCCGTTTTGGCTTGTTCTTTTCTCTCGCGTGGAGACTTGTAAACTGTAACATTTAAAGGTTACAGAAAATAAAGTGATAGTATCATTACCTAACCTATTCTGAAAACCCCTACGTACTCTTACCTCTGGCATTAGGCAATATTTTTTTTTCTCTTCGAGATGCTCCGCGAACGCCGTAGGCATCGCCCTGATTCTTCTCCAAGAGCGATCGCTTGATTTTAACTCCAATAAATAAGCTATATGTCTTAAACTCCGCGCCTCTGCGCCTCTGCGTGAGAAAAATTCATATTTTCACTCACCAACACCTATAAAGTTTAAATAAAAGTAGCACCATAACCCCGAAAATTCAGTAATCAAAGGTCAAACATTATGCAACTACCAGCATTAACTAACCCACAAAAAAATGCCCCCCATTTCTGGAGAGCATTTCTTTAATCAAGCTCTGTTAAGAAAGCTTTAATTATTA
>NZ_KE384710.1:0-3112 GCF_000426925.1 Dolichospermum circinale AWQC310F
TATGACACCATAATTGCCACTGGTAATTTATTGGTCAGCAATGGTGGCATTAACGCTGGGGGAGGTACAGACACCCTGATTGTGGATTATAGCAGTGCCAGTTTTACCTATTTAGGAAACGGTGGTTATGGAGTAACTAACACCTATACCAATAGTTTTGAAGGTTTATGGCATAGATTGTATTATGGGTCTCAGCCATTACTAAACTACAATAACGTAGAAGTGTTTCAAGTAACAGGAACACAATATGCAGATTACCTCAGAGGTTACAGTGGAGATGACACCCTAATCGGGGGTGAAGGAAATGATAATATCGCGGGTGGAGATGGAAGTGATACTATCATACCAGTAAATCCCAATGTCGCCAAACCAGGGTTAGGGACTGTAGATACAGTCACTGGGGGAACAGGAGAGGACACTTTTATTCTGGGCGATGTCACATGGATTGGTTATGATGACTATAATCGTACCACTGCTGGTACAAGTGACTACCTGATCATCAAAGACTTTAATCCCCTGGAAGATATCATTCAGCTTTTGGGTTCCAGTAGTGATTATACGACCACAGTTTCAGGTAATAACATTAACCTCTACATCAATAAGCCTGATAGCGAACCTGATGAACTGATTGCTGTTTTAGAAAATACCCAGGGTTTAATCAACCCATTGCAATTTAACCTCACTGGTAGCTATTTCAAGTATGTCGCTAGTAATACTGTCCTAAACATCACTGGTACATCTAGCATACAAACGGAGGGCAACTCAGATCAGAAGCCATTTGTGTTTACTGTCACTCGGTCAGGAGACACTAGTGGTACAAGCACAGTAGATTGGTTTATTACCCCGTCTGGTAATAACCCCGTTAACTCCACCGATTTTTTTGGTGGAGCAATGCCACCAGGAGAAAGCCTCACCTTTTTACCAGGAGAAACCAGCAAGGAAATAAGAGTGCGGGTCAGAGGAGACAGCACCATTGAATCCAACGAAACTTTTACGGTTTATTTGTCTACTCCCTCCCGAGCTACTATCGGTACTCGCAGTGCCACAGGCATCATTTTAAATGATGATGGTAGTCAACCGACTCTCCCAGTGTTCGGCACTTCTGGTAATGATACTCTCAGTGGTACTATAAATGTTGATTGTCTTATAGGTTTAGCGGGCAACGACACCTATACTGTGAATAATGCGGGTGATGTGGTAGTAGAAAACCCCAGTGAGGGAACTGATTTAGTTAACGCATCTATTTCCTACATTCTGACCGATAACTTTGAAAATCTTACGCTTACGGGAAGTGCTAACCTCAATGGTACAGGCAATAACCTCAACAACAGCCTCACTGGCAACACAGGCAATAATATCCTCACAGGAAATGCTGGTAACGATACTCTTAACGGTGGCGCTGGCATTGATACCTTAATTGGTGGTTTAGGTAATGATATCTATGTCGTAGATAGCACTACTGATACCCTTACTGAAAACTCAGGAGAAGGAACAGATATCATTCAATCTTCTGTTACCTTTGATTTAACGGTTTTCCCCAACATCGAAAATCTGACCTTAACAGGAACAGCTGTTATTAATGGTACTGGGAATGCAGGTAACAATTCATTAACAGGTAATAGTGGCAATAATACCCTCACAGGAAATGCTGGTAACGATACTCTTAACGGTGGTGCTGGTAACGATCTTCTTAACGGTGGTGCTGGTGCAGACACCCTCACAGGTGGAACAGGAAGCGATATCTTGGTTTTCCAATTTGGACAATCCCCAGTATCAGGAGCAGACCGAATTACCGACTTTGCCATTGGCACTGATAAAATTGACCTGTTGACTTCCCTGGGTGTAGCTATGAATGCTCCCACTGCTTTCACTCGCGCTGCTAATAGTACAGACACTACCTTAACAAATGTGGTCAATAGTGTATTTACTGATGCTGATGGAGCGTTAACTGGTAATCAGGCTTTAGGTGTAAATAGTGCAGCTTTAGTCAGTGTCACCACTTCTGGTATTGCGGGGACTTATTTAGTCATTAATGATGGTGTGGCTGGCTTCCAATCTAGTAATGACCTATTGGTGAATATCACAGGATACAGTGGTACATTACCAGCTTTGGGTACTATTGCTGTTAGTAGCTTCTTTATCTAAGTGCCTAAGCTCTCCTTCTGTAATTGGGGAGCTATGCAAGTAAAAAACAGCGGGCGTAGCCATCGTCCGTAAGTTAGGTAATATGGGGTTGGGGTTTTTATTCAATCCCACCTCATGTCTATAAGTTTTTCTTGTCTGTTAATCTGTTAATTTGCAAAAACTCTGTTTTAGTGTTTAGTAATTAAGGACATTACCATGAAAAAGTTCCATAAATTGCTGATAGTTAATAGCTTCATAGTTTCTACATTTGGTTGGAATATTCACAGCACTCCCGTTGCAGCTAGGCCAAATTATAGGCGTATCCTATAAATGGGATTATCAAGTCCTTTGGTAAAATTGAAAAGTCTAAACTGGATATGCAAAAGATGCGTAATGACTCATTCATATATCAGTCGTGCCTTTCTACTCGGCTTTTAGATCCTAGTATTCAGTGTCGGCGACCTAATTATTAGTATCCGATAGCTGGTAGTGTGAGCGATCGCCTCCGGTGGGTATAATGCGATGCCTACGGCGGGCGTAGCGATCGCTATCAAAATTTATCCAGTTATTAAACCTTATTAAACTGGTTTACGCTAGAATCAGCAACAACTATTTTCTGAACAAAAAACTCTAGAAATTAGGAGCAAATCTATCATGGCTAACAACTTCGTCTGGGTTAATGCAACTACCTTAAATGGTACTCTTTGGGATAATGGAACTCTATCATCAGCAACTCCTATTACTCAAATAGGTACATTAACACTTGGTGGTACTTCTTCCAAGTTTCTAAATACTCAACTCAACAATACAGGAACTATCGTCGAAAATGACTATGGTTTGTATTTCAATGACGGTGCTATTCTCAACAATTCTGCTAATTATGAATTGCAATCTGGAGGCATTTATAATTCTAGGTCTAGTGTAGGCACATTTAACAACTCTGGAACTTTCAAGAAAACCACCACAGGAACAGGCACTATTGGAGTTG
>NZ_KE384710.1:3122-3346 GCF_000426925.1 Dolichospermum circinale AWQC310F
TAGGCACTATTGGAGTTGCTTTTAATAATACAGGAACAGTCAATGTTGAATCAGGAACTTTAAACCTTACGGGAGGAGGAGTTAGTAATGGTGGTAACTTCAACTTAACTAGCGGTAAAACCTTGGGATTTGGTGGTGGAGTTTATACTCTCAATAATGGAGCAAAAATCAACGGTAATGGTAATCTTTCCGTCAGTGGTGGAACTTTAGATGTCAAATTAGCA
>NZ_APIZ01000346.1 GCF_000426925.1 Dolichospermum circinale AWQC310F
AACAGGGAACAGGGAACAGGGAACAGGGAACAGGGAACAGGGAACAGGGAACAGGGAACAGGAAAGAGGAGGAGAGGGGAAGATGATTTTTTCTCATACTCCCCAATCCAAAATCTAAAATCCAAAATCCAAAATCCAAAATCCAAAATCCAAAATTCAAAATCCAAAATTCAAAATCCAAAATCCAAAATCCAAAATCCAAAATTACTATGACTGGAAAAGAATTACGCCAACTGTTGATTAATAAATGGGGACAGCCCTATGATGTCCAATTTCGCCGCACCCAGGGTAAAATCTTCTTACAAATCATGTGGAAGTACCAAGGCCAAGCTTCTTTCCCCTTGAGCGAAAGCGATTACCAAGATCATCTTGACAGCATTGCTAATTATCTCCATGCTTTAGGAGGAACACAACAAGTAGAAACTTTTATTACCGATACTAAAGAGCGTCCCCGTCTCGGTAAAGCAGTTAGCATTCCTCTTGATTTGGGTGAACGTGCCTCCGAATGGATGGTCTAAAAATTAGGGTATAGTGGGTTAGGCCAATACAATAAAATATCACTATGAGTCAAAAATTTCCGATTTAAGATATAAATAAAATTATCGGGCAGAAAATAAGATATCTGTTACTATCTACACCTATAGTGCTAGATCAACACGGTATTAATAAAGCTATGATTATGAGACGGTTTTGACAGCCTAGTATGCTCTAGGCGAATTATGTTAATTTTTACGAGATGCTACGAGAACACAGTGCAGGGGACGTAAGCTGTGCGAATTCCGCTCGATTACTACAGAATTTTGGGATTACCGTTAGCGGCAACTGAGGAACAATTGCGCCAGGCATACAGCGATCGCATTGTCCAACTACCGCGACGGGAGTATTCAACTACGGCTATATCTTCTCGCAAAGACTTAATTTCAGAAGCTTATATGGTTTTATTAGATGCTAAAAAACGCAAGTCCTACGATGAGCTTTATCTATCTCATATCTATACTGATAACACAACTGCTGATCAAGCGCCATTACCCCTATCTCCCACAGAGACTAACTCCCAACATCTTCATCCTTCAACTCTCAGCATCGAAATCAGCCCAGACCGATTTGTTGGTTCTTTGTTAATTCTCCAAGAACTAGGAGAATATGAGTTGGTATTAAAACTTGGTCGTCCGCATTTAGTCAATAAACATGGTAAAATTGGTGTTAAAACAGGTAATCGTCTCACTCAAGCCGAAATTCCCGAAAACCCAGACTTACCAGATATTATCCTCACTGTGTCTTTAGCTTGTTTAGAGCTAGGACGGGAAGAATGGCAACAAGGTAATTATGAAAATGCGGCAGTTTCTTTAGAAACAGGTGAAGAATTATTGGCCAGGGAAGGATTATTTCCCACAGTTCGCGCCGAAATGACGGCTGATCTTTACAAACTCCGTCCTTACCGAATTTTAGAACTATTAGCACTGCCAAAAGAACAGGTCGCTAAACGCCAACAAGGACTAGAATTATTACAAACTATTTTAGAAGATCGTGGCGGCATTGATGGCAGTGGCAATGATCAATCAGGTTTGAATATAGATGATTTTTTGCGATTTATCCAGCAAATTCGGCATTTTTTAACAGTATCAGAACAGCATAAACTCTTTGAATTAGAAAGTAAACGTCCTTCAGCCGTTGCTACATATTTAGCAGTATACTCATTAATCGCCAGAGGTTTTGCCCAACGACAACCAGCTTTAATTCGCCAAGCCAAGCAAATGTTAATGCAATTAGCAAAACGCCAAGATGTACATTTAGAACAATCTCTTTGTGCTTTGCTGATGGGACAAACCGAAGAAGCCACCCGTGTTTTAGAACTAAGTCAAGAATATGAAGCTTTAGCGTTTATTCGAGAAAAATCCCAAGACTCACCCGACCTGTTACCGGGACTGTGTTTATACACTGAAAAATGGTTACAACAGGAAGTATTTCCCCATTTTCGTGATTTAGGAAAACAGAAAGCCGCTTTAAAAGATTATTTTGCAGATAGACAAGTACAGGCTTATTTAGAATCATTGCCTACAGATGCCCAAACAACTGAACGGGCAGTGATCAATCCTCAATCCTTTCCCCAGCCAGATACTAATCATTTCCGTCACCATGCTCGTGAAACCGGAGAAACACACCACCGACCCGAACCTGAACCTAGCCGGATTTCCATGACGAGATGGAATCATACTGCAACCAATGGAAGTGTAGCTAACCGAGGATCACAAATACCCGTAACACCAACAGCGGCCACCTCCAGCAGCAAATCACATCCAGGTAATCACACTTCTAAACCAGCTACAAACCACCAGCACCCAAGGCGCAGACGACGCAAACCCAGCACCAATAACATTCCACAACGTTTTTTACAGTCTCAAACTAATTTCCTCAGTAGCCTAGATCCGAAAACACGCTTAGTTTGGATGGTGTTCTTCTCATTAGGAGGAGTAGTAGTTTTTTCGTTGTTAGTATCAACAACTGTGGAATTGGTCAAAAATATCTTCTTTTCCAACCCGTCATTACAGGGAGAACAGTTAGCAATAGAACTAAATCAACCACCGATAACCATTCCTGACCCCAACGGCCAACCTGAACCAAGGGACGAAGAACTAACAAATAAGACCGCAAAGGAAGTAATTGAAACTTGGTTATCTGCCAAAGCTGCAGCTTTAGGGGAAAATCATGACATTGATGGTTTAAACAAAATTTTAACCGGTCAGGTTTTATCGCAATGGCGTTCATTAGCCCGGCAAGAACAAGAAGATAAACGCTATCGGCAATATAAACATGATGTAAAAGTGGAATCTGTCTCTAAAAAAGGCACGGATAAAAATTATGTATCTGTAGACGCTACGGTACAAGAAGTTACCCAGTTCTATGAAAATAGCCGACAAAAAAAGTCTTCTCATGAAAACTTGCGTGTTCGCTATGAGTTAGTTCGCAAAGAAGGTAAATGGCTAATTCAGCGAATGTCAGTAATTCAGACGTTTTCGTAATTAGTTAGTGGTCAGTGGTCAGTGGTTAGTGGTCAGTTGTCAGTTGTCAGTTGTCATTGGTCAGTTGTCAGTTGTCAGTGGTTAGTTGTCAGTGGTTAGTGGTTAGTTGTCAGTGGTTAGTTGTCAGTAGTCAGTGGTTAGTTGTCAGTAGTCAGTGGTTAGTTGTCAGTTGTCAGTGGTTAGTTGTTAGTTGTCCGTTGTCACCTGTTCCCTGTTCCCTGTTCCCTGTTCCCTGTTCCCTGTTCCCTGTTCCCTGTTCCCTGTTCC
>NZ_KE384711.1:0-17117 GCF_000426925.1 Dolichospermum circinale AWQC310F
GTAGGACAACCCACCCTGGTCTGTGGTTTTGACTCTAATGCTGTAACTGTTTTTGGCTTCAAAGTCAAAGACAACGTTGGTTTTAAGTTGATTATTGGTAATAGTGAATAAACTATTATCAGTTGCACCTGTTCCTGATACTAAACTATAGGTAAAGGTGTTTACTGTATCTGGGTCTGTAGTGGAAAGATTACCAACCACTGTACCAATGGCTTGGTTTTCGGCAATGTTGCTATTATTTATGGTGATGTTAGTAGGTGCATTGTTGACGTTTCCTACATAGAGAGTAAAGATATCACTAACATTCGCTCCGTCCTTATCTGTAGCAATCACCTTGACATTTAATTGACCTATATTTGCTGTTTTAGGAGTACCAGTAAAGGTTCGAGTTGTAGAGTTAAAATTCAGCCAGTCTGGTAAATTACTACCATCAGCTAAAGTAGCTGAATATTTAATCAAATCAGGAATTACGCCATTATTGAGCAGCGTATTTTCAAATGTACCCGTGACTAATTGATGAAGTTTTGTCGTGGGATGAAAATCGTCCCAGAAAGCGTATTGATTTGGGTCAACTGGATTAGTGGCTGTAATTAGAGGTTGGGTAATATTAGTAAAGTTGTAACTAGCAGGATTAGCCTGAAATGCTGCACTCAAACCAAAGATATCTACTAAAGATAAATCAACATTGAGGACTGGTTCTAAGTTGGTTAAAGCTTGGGTTAAAGCTGCATTAAAGCCAATAGAAATTAATCTGGCATTATCTACATTATTATTAGCAATACTTAAAGGAGTAGCACCCAAATCTGGTAAATTGCCAACAACAATTTCTTTAGCACCTAATTCTGCTAACGTTGTAATCGCACTACTAATATTAGTAACTGCATTAGTTACAGCTTGAGTAGGATCGGTGGCAAGATTCAGAAAATCATTAGCACCAGCCCAGATTACGTACAATCCATCTTTACCCACGGGTGTGGCGGTATTTAAAGTTTTAAATTGCTGAATTTGTGTTAGTAAGCCAGGTACGGTGATTTGCCCAAAAGTGTTGCTTACCCCTGTATTTGCCCCCAAAAAGGCGAAGTTTTCAATTGATTGGTCTGTAAATTGTAAATTTCGTGCCAGGTAATCAATCCAAATTAAGCCATTAGAAAGACGACCTTGATAATTAGGTGGTGGTGGAAAGGTGTTACCTGATGCTTGGTAGGCGTTACCTGTATCTGATAAACTGTCACCAAAGATCACCAGGTTCTTATAAGGATTAACTGCGTCTAGGTCGGAAAAGGCAGTGTAAATGTGAAGGTAGAATTGACCTTAGCATTTTGATCGGCGATCGCACTATTTAAAATCGGCACTCTATTAGGGTTTTTAACTGTAATTGTCATGCTAATGTATGTATAGTTATTAACGTTTTTCGTTAGTAAAATTGGCGAATAGTGATAACTTGAGTGATGATAGAAACGAAACTATTTTACACTATATTGTCTAAAAATAAATATTATCCATGGCAAAAATACTTGCTTGTCTAATTTTCCTTTCTGCCTAGAATATTTGTATCTGTTTTTTGAACATTTAGTTCCCCCAAGCCATGTCCGGTCTGAATTTAGCGATCGCCCGTCTAGTCAATACTGGTACGGATAATTTCGTCATTTGGGTAGTTAAAGCTCCCTATCCCAGTGGCTATGTTCTCCGTGATTGTGTTTTTTCTGCCGAACTTAATCAAGTTTGGCAACAATGGCGACAAATGTTTGCCAGTAATAGTCCCCTAGATATTACCCATGCTTCAACTTTTCCATCAGTTAGCTTACCCCTAGCTGAAATTTCAGCAGTTGAAGGTCAAACTACCAGTCCTTACAGTGTTCGTTTAATGCAATCCTTGGGCATCAAATTATGGCAGTGGGTATTTGATGGAGTGATTCTTAGTAGTTGGGAACGTAGCCGGGGTATGGCTACGGGGCAAAAAAGGCAATTACGCTTTCGTTTGGAAATTCGTGATCCTGAACTAATTGCCTTACCTTGGGAAATTATGCAGCCACAAGCCGGACAACCGGCTATATCTCTAACCCAGGATATTTTATTTAGTCGTACCAGCAATGAAGTTGAACCTTTATCACATTTACGAACTGATAAAGCTTTAAATATTCTGGTTGTGTTAGGACGTGATCATAAATTACAACTAGATCAGGAAGCGTCCTTACTGAAAAAGATCTTATTAGAAGATCGTCCTGTGGGAAAAACCGCCTCAGAATATGCACCTTGTACAATGAAAACACTGATACAACCTACTAGGACAGAGTTAATTCAGGAGTTAGAAACCAAGGCTTATAATGTTTTGTTTTATGCGGGACACGGACTACCAGACCCAGATGGAGGCTTATTATTTTTAGGAACTGGAGACAAAATTAATGGCATAGAATTAGCTCATGTCCTCACTCGTACAGGTGTAAAACTGGGAGTTTTTAACGCTTGTTGGGGAGCGCGACCAGCAGCAATCAATGATCAAGTTATACCTGCGAGTAGTTTAGCAGAGGTGCTGATTCGCCATGGTGTACCTGCTGTATTAGGGATGCTTGATGAAATTACTGATACAGAAAGTCATAGTTTTATTAAAGCTTTTGCGGAAGCACTACGACGGGGCAAATTCATTGATGAAGCAGTAGCAACCGCGAGACAAGAATTATTAACACTGTATAAATTCAATCAACCAGCTTGGACATTACCAGTTCTCTACCTCCATCCTGATTTTGACGGAAAACTGATTAAAAGTGTAGATGAAGGAATTACAGAAATTCCCGATTCTCGCATATATTCACCTGTAAATACAGCTTATATGCGATCGCTCTCACCCGGAGGGAAAACTTGGTTATTAGGACCTGGAGTCACCCGCATTGGCCGCACCAGGGATAATGATATTGTGATCCCGGAAATTTATATTTCTAGACACCACGCGAAAATCTTATGCCGAACTACCCTGAGTGAAAATACATTGAGTACAATTTATTACCTGCAAGATGTATCTACTTATGGAACTACCTGGTATTTAAGCCCCAAGGGTTGGCAACAGATCCTGCGGGAAGAAATACCTTTAACATCAGGAATGCAGTTAATGTTTGGCAGCAATAAGGGTGAAATTTGGGAATTTATTCGTGAATAATATCAATAAATTATTGAATTAATACGAAAACTTAATTCTTGAGGCTGTAGCTATCAACAAGACCGAATGAATAATGACAGGAAAATGAAAAATATTAACGACTTTAATGCTCTCGATTTAGAACTACTAGAAGCACTGCTAGCATCTGAAGATCCTGTTTACCCATGGAATCCGGGTGATGTAGCCTCAGAGGCTTATTTTGATGATTTAGAACAACAGTTTAACTGGCAGGATTTCTCAGAAATAGAACTGATACAAAGTGCAAATAATTTTTATCATAATTTAGATAAAATTTGGGGACAAACTGTGGTTGAAAGTGAAAATATTAGGAATAATACAGTTAATGATCTCCAACAAGCTTTGTCAAATGCTTTTTCGGTGATCCCTGAAGTCTTACTCACAAAGATCGCGCAAAAAGCTACGGTCGTCTTGATGGTGGAAAAATCAGCCAGTGAGAAACTAGTAGAATGTGTACAAACCTTATTACCCAATTGGGACAGAGACGATCTATTAGTTTTAGCCCGTCCTTTTGCTTATTATATGCGAAGTGGTGAACCAGATAAATTGACATCTGTAATCAAAAACTTGGAGAATCGAGATTGGTCTAATTTATCAGAAATAGAACAAGCTAAAATTAGTTTAGCGATCGCTAATTATGCTCTAGAATATCTTTCAAAATCTAACCCTAGACCCTGATTTTACCCTCCATAGTTTATTTTGGATCAAGAAAGCGGGTAGCAAAGTTTTGTGATCTGGTTGGTGATAATACTCGTGCCTTGAGAATAGCAGCCATTAAAAAAGCATAAGATAAAACACCAACTACTACCAACAAAAAAGCATTAATAGAACCTGTAGCATTCCATAAAGCGTGAAGTCCAGAGGCACTCAAATAACCTACTGAGAGAATTTGCTTTCCTCTCAGGGGTTTTAACACAGCCAAACCAATAAAATAGCCTAAATAGCCGCTGTAAGCCATGTGTCCAGCCACAGATCCTAAAATGCGGGGAATTAGTAGCTGTAAACCCACCAACTGACCAGAATTTTCCGAAATTAAGGGTACATATTGACCAAGAGTTTCCAGTAAAGTAAAACCCACAGCAGAAGCCGTACCCAAGAGAATACCATCTAGAGGTTCCCAAACCCCAATTCGTTCTCGCCAGGGTGACGGTAATAATTTTCCGATCAGATATGCTACTAATACTGGTAATATTTTTAGCAACTCCTCCATTAATCCCGCCCCAAAAAACATCCGTACTAGTAATTCGGTAAAGGTAATCTCATTTTGAGATCCAGGGTTCAAAGAGCCAGGTAAGATATCCCGGAACACTTTAATGAATAAATCTAACAGAGGACTGAGTAAAATTAACATTGTACTCAATGCTACAGCCATAAGTACCCACCAAGGTTTAGGTTTACCACAAAGTTGATAAACAAAGTAGTAAGCCGCAAAAGCGATATAAGATCCTACAATTACTTGATTGGCTTGGGGATGACCTACGGTAGCAAACATCAGCACGACAAAAAATACCGTCAAGATTCCTGGTATTAAGTAAGCTTTCCGGGTTAAATCCTTACCAGTGGAAATAATCGGAAATAATTGTGTAAAGCTGACAGAATCTTGCTTGAAAGAGGAATTGTGTTTATTAACAGAGGATAATACTGTAGCTTTATTCAGGTCTATCATCTTTGGTGGAGGAGTAATCTCATACTCAAAGATAAATTGTGGTCCATCAGTACCCAGAGAAATGCGATCGCCCATAAGTAATTCTTGACATCCTTCTAAGTGTTCTCCGTTGACAAAAGTCCCATTGGCGCTATTCAAATCGCAAATTATCCACTTATAATAGCCATTCCTTTGTTCAACACTGGAAACTACCGCATGACGACGAGATACCATCCGGTATATCATGGCATCCAAGACAATTTGGCAGCTAGGGTCACGCCCAATTACCATTTCTTTGCCAGTAAGCAACCAGTAGCGAGATACTGACTCTGAAACTTCAACCGATAGCTCGCGTGGCGCAGTCGTTTTCGCCACCAGCCGCAGAAATGCATTCTGTGGGCAACCACGGGGGGTTGCCCCTACTTTTTTGCCTGTCATCTAGTTAGTGAGGGTGTCTAAACAGATTCTCTAGCTTTATGGGAGCGTGGCTGAGGGCTAAAGCAATGCTAGGCGTTTTCTATTTTGTACTTTAGCTCTACAGCTGCACCATTGCTAAATAAATATACTATAGCTTCACTAACCTTCCCTTTGTTTCCACTCAAAATACAAAATCAAAACAGAATTTACACAAGAATATGCAAATAGGTGATAGTAAAAAATTGCATAAGCCAGGATGTCAGATCCCCGACTACTAGCCTAAGGAGTATTCTAGAATAGTCCTGATTTAATTTTCCTTTCTAGAATTACTACTCCGAATTATCAAATAACTAATTGATAAGGAAAGAATAGCAATACCTAAGCCAATAATTTCTATACCCTCAGTAGCTTTCAAATCAAGAATAATAATTTTTCGAGCAATAGCAATTAAAGAAGTAACAATCACTAACTCGACTTGTAAAACCTGCTTTTTCAGATAAGCCGTGATATTTTCTAATATTTCTAAAGCAATTAAGACATTCAGGAATAAGCCAAAAATCTTAAATAATGTTTGACTAAAATGATTTTCTCCTAAAGAAAATATTTCCTTAAAAATAAAGATTCCCAAGTCAAAAAGTGTAGCAAATATTACTATTATCATCAATAAAGATAGGATTTTTGAAACTATTACCTCGACAGTTTCAATTATGTGCATGAAATTTTTATCGCTGGCAAGTCCTAGAAAATCCTTAATTAACTTTCTCATTGGGCGCTCCTTGTTGAAAATTAGGAAGAAAATATCAAACAAAAATCCCCTAGATTTATCTATGGGATAAACAATTAAAAATTAAAAATTCACCAATTAAAAGTTTTTGAAGTTTCTTAATTTTAAACTAGTGGGAAACTTTTCTGTTTTCCAGAATATTTAAAAACATAATCATAACGATTGATAATCGCCTAGGAGTTAAATTAGTTATCAGTTAAATTAGTGTATGGATAAGAGCTTACCATGGGGGCGATTGAAGTTGATAACTTTTAACATTAGATTTTACAGCAATGGGGATTAATTGCACAGCACAGGCCTTTAATTCTGGTTGCAGGGAATCAGGACAGGCTTCTGAATGAGTAAGCGTATTAGCTTCAGCGTTATCAGCCCACAGTTTACCCCAGTGCATAGGGACAAAGACAGTACCGGGAGAAATAGCTTTTGTAATTTTAGCAGGGAACTTAGTTGTACCACGACGCGATCGCACTTCTAACCACTGATTATCAATAATACCTAAACCAGCAGCATCACGGGGATGAATTTCGATAAATGGTTGGGGGTGTAGTTTGCGAATTTTCTCAATTCTGCCAGTGCGTGTTTGTGTGTGCCAATGACCGTATAATCTACCAGTAGTTAATATAAAAGGATAGTTAGGATCAGGTGGTTCAGCGAGTCCTTGAGAATAATACGCACCAAACCTAGCGCGTCCGTCAGGGGTATGAAAACGTAAATTAGTATATAGACGTTTAGTTTCTGAATTACTACCCCGTGAATAAGGCCAATGAGTTGGACCTTGTGCAGCTAAAAACCCATGACTTAAACCCGACATATCACAAGGACGCTGACGAGTTAACTGGACAAATTCTTGATAAACTTCCGCCGAATTTTGGAAATTAAACTTATCAGCAAAACCTAATCTTTTTCCCACTTCTGCAAAAATTTCCCAATCAGCTTTTGCTTCCCTGGGTGGTTCACGAAAAGCCGAACATAGAGTTACCCTTCTTTCCGAATTAGTCATAACTCCAGTTTTTTCACCCCACTGGGACGCAGGTAATAAAACATGAGCATAAGCTGATGTTTCTGTTGGGTAATAAGCATCTTGATAGATAGTAAAAGGAGATTTTAATAAAGCTTTTTTAGTGCGTTCTAAATCTGGCATACTCACAGCAGGATTAGTCGCAGCAATCCACAATAAACCCACATTTCCAGTTTCCAAACCAGTGATCATTTCCCAAGCAGTCAAACCCGGAACAGGGGAAATTTGACCCGTTTTTAAACCCCAAAAAGCCTCAACTTCTGCGCGGTGCTGTGGATTTTTTACTAACCGATAACCGGGTAATAAATGTGATAAACCTCCCGCTTCTCTACCACCCATAGCATTAGGTTGACCAGTCAAAGAAAAGGGACCAGCACCAGGTTTACCGATTTGTCCGGTCATCAAATGTAAATTAATAATAGTTCTAACTTTAGCCGTACCTTCTGAAGATTGATTAACACCCATTGACCATAAAGAAAGTACAGATTTTGATTTACCCCAATATTTAGCAGCAGTTTCTAAATCTTCAACACTAATACTACAACGACTAGCGACAACCTCCGGTGAATAATGGCGAATTACTTCCGCATAAGCCGGAAAATTGTTAGTACAATCATCAATAAAAACCGTATCTATATAATTCCATTTCATTAATAAATAGGCAATACCATTTAATAAATCAATATCTGTACCTGGACGAATAGCTAAATGTAAATCGGCTGTTTCTGCGGTAGGAGTGCGCCGAGGATCAACCACAATTATTTTAACACGACGATTTTTTTTATGATATTTTTCCAAGCGATTAAAAATAATTGGATGACATTCCGCCGTATTTGTACCAATTAAAAAAGCACAATCAGTTAATTCCAAATCATCGTAACAACAAGGAGGACCATCAGAACCAAAACTTTGAATGTACCCAGATACCGCACTAGACATACACAACCGGGAATTAGCATCGAAATTATTAGTTCCTAAACAACCTTTGAGTAACTTTTGAGCAATATAATAATCTTCAGTTTGGAATTGTCCAGAACCGTACATACAGATAGAATCTGTGGCTTGATTTAATCGCAATGTTTGAATCCGTTGGGTAATAATATCAAAAGCTTCATTCCAACTTACACGCCGAAATTCTTCATTTAAAGCATCGCGTACCATAGGATGATACAATCTATTTTTATCCAAAGATTCAGCAATAGTTGCACCTTTAACACATACCATTCCTTGACTGGAAGGATGGGTTTTATCACCTCTAACTCGCCAAATTGGAATTCCTTGATCATCTCGATTTGTGGCTTTTCCATGTTGGGCTGGTGGAGAAACTTCTAAACCGCAACCGACACCGCAATAAGGACAAAGTGTTTTAGTAAATTCATTCATGATTTTAGGATTTTTTATTGCAGGCTCAAGACGCAGAGACGCAGAGTTTATGTTCTTACCTTTGCGCCTCTGTGTGAGATATTTATTCTTCTGCTATTAAAATTGGTTGATGATTAATTATTTCTGCTTCATTTTCATTATCAGATGCAAATGAATTTTTTGGCTCTTTGAGGAAGAATCCACACATAAAGGCGCAAATCATGGCGGCTATTCCCATTGTGGCAAATAGGGTTGATGGGTCTGTTAAGCTGTAGATTGTTAGATAAACTACGCCACCAAAGTTACCGTAAGCACCAACGTTTCCGGCTATTTGTCCGGTTACTTCTTTTTTGATTAATGGGACTATTCCATAGGTTGCACCACAACCAGCTTGAGCAAAGTAAGCAGCAAACATTGTGACTGCAATTGCGAGGGGAATAGGCCAATCTTTGTTGATGAAATGTGCCATTAAGTAACCAATTGCAATCCCAGCGGAAATAATGGTCATTGTCCATTTACGCGAACCTAATTTATCAGAAATTAAACCGCCACTGGGACGAGAAAATAAGTTAAGAAACGGATAAATAGATGCAATCATTGCAGCAAGAACGTGTTCTAAGCCAAAGGTTTTTTCAAAGAATGCAGGTAGCATGGAAACCGCTGCTAGTTCTGAACCAAAGTTGGTAATGTAGGTAAATTCTAATAATGCTACTTGTCCAAATTGATAACGTTGATTTGCTGGGTAGGTTTTTTGTCCCGTTAATAATTCTTGATTGACTTGATATGCTTGGTAAGTTTGATAAGCAAATAATCCTGCTAAGAAAATCCAAACTATATACATTTGGCTGAGTGTGAGAAAATGAATTTTCTTTTGTTCTAAGCGCCAAGCTAATAAACCCAAGGCGAATATTAAACCAAAATTAGAAACAATCATCGCCCAAAAACTTTTGATGGAAGTTACTTCTAATGAGCCATGTTTCTTGGGTTTCTGATAAACTTTACCATGGGGTGTATCTTGCACGCTTTGATAATAGAATAATCCGTAAATTGCGGTAATAATTCCTGTTGATGCTATCGTTAAACGCCAATTAGATAAACCACCATCTAAAAAGCTAGTTGCAATTGCAATTGTTGGTAATGCAAATTCTGATCCAAATGCTCCAAAGTTACCCCAACCACCATAAATACCTTGAGCAATTCCCATTTCTTTCGGAGGAAACCACTCGGCTACCATGCGAATACCAACGACAAACCCACAACCAACTATCCCCATTAATAAACGACTAATTACTAATTGGTTGAAGTCTTGGGCTAATGCTGTTGCTAAACAGGGAATAACGGCAAAAATTAATAATAGGGAATAGGTAATTCTTGGACCAAATTTATCCAATAACATCCCAATAATAATCCGCGCAGGAATTGTTAATGCTAGGTTACAAATTCCTAAGGTTTTAATTTGTTCTGGTGCTAAATTTAATTCTTTACCAATTGTGGTTGCGAAGGGTGCAAAGTTAAACCAACAAACAAATGTTAAGAAAAATGCAAACCATGTCTGATGTAAAATTCGATAACGTCCCTGAAGCGAAAATAGTCCTTTTAGCATTTTCTTTGCTCACAAAATAATTGAAATATTGGTTATGAAAATTCACTGACAATGATTAAATTGCCAAAATTGATGATTTATCAACCACTGATAAAGCCAGATGATTTAATATCTAGTTTATGAGGTTAATTTTTGGTTTTAAGCTATTGCTGGTTCTCGTAATTTTGCCCCAAATTGAGTAATTAGTATTTCTCTTAATATGGGTTGTAAGTCTTCGCAAGGAATACCCTTTTTCACACAAGTTCCTAAATGTGCATCTTTCCCCACTGTTCCACCCATATAAATATCCACACCTTCTAACATTTGCCCATTTTTACGGACTTTAGTTCCCATGAGGCCAATATCTGCTACTTGGGGTTGTCCACAGGAATTTGGGCATCCTGTCCAATGAATTCGCACCAGACGTGATAAAGTTAATTCAGATTCCAATGATTTAATCATTTCTAAGGCGCGATTTTTAGTTTCTATTAAGGCAAAATTACAAAATTGTGCGCCGGTACATGATACCAATGATCCCATTAATAAACCAGGATTAACTGCAAATTTCTCTAATATCCCTTCTGTGAAAAATGTTGTTAAACTACTATCGGGAATATTAGGAATAATGATATTTTGTTCGACGGTAAACCGGATTTCTCCACTTCCGTAAACTTCCGCTAACCGCGCAATTTCCAACATATCATGAGCAGATAATCTTCCCACGGGAATATTTAAACCTGCGTAGTTAAATCCCGCTTGCTTTTGTTTATATATGCCTAGATGATCCCGTTTTTCCCAGTCAATTTCATCTTTCGCTGCTGCGGGTAATAATGATTTACCAAAACGCTTTTCTACTTCAGTGCGGAATTTTTCTATACCCCACTCATCGAGTAGCCAAATCAACCGGGCTTTTTGTCTGTTTGCGCGTAAACCATGATCTCGAAATATCTCGACAATGACTTTGGATAATGATACAACATCAGCCGGTAATACCCAAACATTTAGAGGAATAGCGGTTTCACAACGTTTTGCGGAAAATAAACCACCGACAATGACGTTAAAGCCAAAGACTGGTATTTGCTCTTGATTTGTCAAAAAAGCGGGAATAAAGGCTAAATCGTTAATTTCTGCATGAACTGAATTATCTCTTCCCCCAGTAATTGCAATGTTAAATTTCCGAGGAAGATTACTAAATTCTGGATTACCTTCACCGTTGTTAGTCAGCATATCCTGGATTTGCTGGACTAATTCTCTGGTATCATATAATTCATTTATGTCTAAACCAGCTACAGAATCACCTGTAATATTACGGATATTATCCATTCCAGATTGGATAGTAGTCAATCCGACTTTGTTAAATTTATTAAAGATATCTGGAATATCTTGAATTTTTATGCCGCGTAGTTGTATATTCTGTCTAGTGGTAATGTCAGCGCTGCCGTCGTCACCGTAACGCTGTACTACCTCTGCTAAAACCGATAATTGATTGCTAGTGAGAATACCATTAGGTATCCGCATTCGCATCATAAATTTACCGGGGGTCACTGGACGGAAGAATACACCTAACCATTTTAGGCGGTGGTTAAGGTCATTTTCGTCCATTGCTTCCCAACCGATTTGGGCGAACTGCTCTATTTCGTTCTTAACCGCGAGTCCGTCTTTTTCGGCTTTGAATTTCTCGAATTTATTCAGTTTTTCTGTGGTAGCTGCTGTATCTATCATAGTCTTTTCTTGGCAGACAGGACTTAATTAACTGTGTACCCTTTCATCACTTCTGTATTTACCACTTTGGGGAAATAACTGATAGTAGTTTCCTGGTTTGTGTTTGTAACAGTTGCGATATTGATAACTTAGTGCGATTTTTTAGAATAATTCGTATACTAGGTTACTAAAATCAAGTTTTTTTGCAAAAAACGGATATAGTAGTTGCTTTAATTGCATGGAGTAGAAGTGTGTTTTTCTAGATGAGCTTGTATAAATTTCTACGATTTTGTGTATGATGATGAAAATTTATCTCATGTATAAATGCTTCTAAAAAAGGAAATAAAAGCTTTAAGGTTGTTTGATTGGACTAAGCTGTTACGCGGCTAAATTGTATAACCTAAATATTTTTAGGTATTGTGGCATAGACATCTTGCTTATCCACTTTATACAAGTTAAATGCACAACAGCTTAAGATATTAAAATGCAAAACTGGGATTACTTTGGCGGTATTACAGCAGTTCCCGGTATTATGAAGTACAGACATTAAGGAAAGCTAAACTTGCTGTAATAGCTGTAATATATTAACTGGTGATAAATGAGGTATTATTAAAAGCAATTATGAAACGTCGTGACTTTATCAACTGGGTGGGGTTGGGTTTTTTAGCTAGTTCCCTACCTGTAGCAATTGCGGCTTGTTCTCCTGAAACAACCGCAGCACCTAGTTCTACATCTAATACTGCTACAAAAGGCTGGCAAAAGGTGGGTACTGTGGCACAATTAGACAAAACTGGTCAATTATTGGCGGAAAATTCGCCAATTGGTGCAGTATTGGTGGTGGGAACATCGAAAGATGTTAAAAGTTTAATCGCTGTTAATCCTACTTGTTCTCATGAAGGTTGTACCATTGACTGGAAAGCAAAAGAAAATAAATTTGTCTGTCCCTGCCATGGTGCAGAGTTTGCTCGTGATGGTAAACTCAAACGGAGTCCTGCTAAAAAGCCCCTGAAAACTTACCAAACAAAGATCGAAGCTGGTTCTGTGTTCGTGAAAACAGTTTAAGATGTTCAGAAACCCTCCAGGGTTTCTGACGGAAACCCTTTTTCAATAATCTCTCTCTATCAGAGTAACTGATCACTTATTAGCTAGTATTTCCACTAATTTATTTGTATTCAGTAAATACTGAATTAAAAATTAGTTAAATTAAAATTATACGGAAAATTAGTGAAGTCCGTTAAATTTATCATGTATCATCAGGCTAAATCAAAATGCGTTTAGAGCAGTTGCAAGCCTTTTTGGCGATTGCACAAACTGGCAGTTTTCAACAAGCTGCAAAACAATGTGGTGTTACCCAATCTACCATTAGTAGACAAATTCAGGGACTAGAGGCAAATTTGGGGGTAGAACTGTTTCACCGCAGTACCCATGCTAAATTAACTTTAGGCGGTGAACGCTTACTCCCTCGTGTCCAGAAAATTTGTCAAGAATGGGAATCTGCTACACAAGAGTTAACGGACTTAATGGGAGGAAAGCAACCAGAATTATGTATTGCAGTCATTCATTCTGTTTGTGCTTCTTATCTACCACCAGTGTTACAAAAATTTTGCCATGATTACCCAGAGGTACAATTGCGGGTAACTTCCTTAGGAAGCGATCGCTCGCTGAAAGTTCTCAAAGATGGTTTAGTAGATTTAGCTATTGTTATGCACAATCGCTTTTTAATTACAGGCAAGGAAATGGTGGTAGAAGTGCTATACGATGAACCAATAGAGGTTTTAGTCGCAGCTAATCATCCCCTATCTGAATATGAATCTATCCCTTGGTTAGAATTAGTTCGCTATCGTCAAGTAGTATTTAAAGAAGGTTATGGGATGCAGCGTCTCATTCAGGATAAATTTGAAAGTAAGTCAACCAAACTCAGCGCGGCTTTAGAAGTAAATACCTTAGAGGCCTTTCGGGGAGTAGTTCGTCAAGGAGAACTGATTGCTTTACTTCCCCAGTCAGCATTAATAGAATCTAGAAATGATCCTACCCTTGCGGTTCGTCCCCTAGCCGAAAATAGCAATTTAGCCGATAATTCTGGTTTGACTCGTCGGGTAGTAATGGTAACCACTCACGACCGTCTCCAGATTCCTCCCATACAACACTTTTGGCAACTTGTCAAGAATAATATTCCCGCAATGACAACTGACTAATGACTAAATTTAGAGAATTTATCCAGAAAATAGGTAGCGGAAATCACACATCAGAAAATTTAACCCGTGATGAAGCGGCTACTGCTACAAGAATGATGTTATTAAATGAAGCTACACCTGTACAAGTTGGTGCATTTTTAATTGCTCACCGCATTAAACGTCCCACGGGAGCAGAATTAGCAGGGATGTTAGACGCTTACTATGAACTCGGTCCGAAGTTGCAACCAATAGGACGACCTGTAATTATTTTAGGTATACCCTATGATGGCAGAACTCGCACTGCACCGATTAATGTGATTACGGCTTTACTATTAGCTGCTGCGGGACAACCTGTAATTATGCACGGAGGAGATCGTTTACCAACAAAATACGGTCTACCTTTAATCGAAATTTGGCAAGGTTTAGGAATAGATTGGACTAGTTTAACACTAGAACAAACCCAGCAGGTCTTTGAAGCCACAGGAATTGGCTTTGTTTACACCCCAAAGCATTTTCCCCTCAATCAAATTTTGTGGTCATATCGTGAGCAATTGGGTAAACGTCCACCATTAGCAACCATGGAGTTAATTTGGTGTCCCTACGCTGGTGATGCTCACATTATTGCTGGTTTTGTTCATCCCCCTACAGAAGCAATGTTTCAAGTGGCTTTAGGGTTACGTGGGGTGAGGGAATATACTTTTATTAAAGGTTTGGAGGGTAGTTGTGATTTACCACGCGATCGCACAGCCATTATTAGCTTATCTTCATTAAATCCAGATGAATTAACTCGGTTACAACTCGTACCCCGTGAATATGGTTTTATAACTAAAAATGTGCCTCTAACTACTACAGCAGAACTAATCAATGATTTGCAAGGAGTTTTGACGGGAAACGCCAGCGAACTGCTGCAAACAGCTTTATGGAATGGTGGTTTTTATTTGTGGCGTAGTGGTATTTCTCCAGATATGCAAGCGGGTATAGACAAAGCTGCTGCATTAATCAGCAGTGGTTTAGTCAAGGCTAAACTTGACGAAATCAGTACGGTGATGTCTGACAGCGAAGCGTGGTGTTAGCCATATCAGGATATCCAGGATCAAAGGATGTATAAGATGAAGATGGGGATTTTCTGATTATGTCAATGATTTAAAATGGTGCGTTACTATATTATATAGCGAACTGCTTGCAGCAGCGCTTCGCTATGGCTATGCTACACTCAAATTCTTTACCACTGGTGCGTTACTAATTGCTAACACACCCTACCTTTAAATAATTTAAGATAGTTCTTGCTCGTCAATATAAGTATAACATATTTAAAATCCTTTGTCAACACCTGAAAATAAAATTTTTCGCGGTTTTTTTGCGTTAATTGTTGTTTTGTGGGGTGATGTCAGAATCAGGATGTCCAGGATGAAAGGATGTACAGGATGAAGATGGGGATTTTACAGCAGTTTCCAATATTCACAAAGTAAAGTATAGATATTAATAATAAAACTCTTGTGGTGCGGGCATACTTCGACTAAGCTCAGTACAAGTCTTGCCTGCACAAGGTGAACTTGCTGCCCATTTATAGCGAACTGCTTGCAGCAGCGCTTCGCTATCGCTATTCTACACCCAAACTCTCTACCAATGGTGCGTTACGCTGTCGCTAACACACCCTACTAAGTAATTTAATATAGTTCTTCCTTGTCAATATGACAATAACATTTTTAAAATCCTCTGTCAACACCTGAAAATAAAATTTTTCGCGGTTTTTTTGCGTTTTGTGATAATTGTCGGTTGGGTTAAGCAACAGCGTCACCCAACAAAGTCCCGAAGTTATTGGGTTGAGAAAACCCAACAAAGTTATTAACTAAATAGGAAAGTACCTCCGAACAGGTTTACATTCGCATTGGTGCTATTAAATCCAGATGTACCGTATAAGGTAACTAATAATTGACCAGTACCAAAACGAGCATTACCACTAATACCATCCCCAACTCGCACTAATGTAGAAGTACCTGATGTAATGACATCAAAATTGGCAATACCTGTAAAGTTCAGTCTATCGCCACCAGCACCGCGCACAAATTGGTAAACTGTATCTGTACCATGACCAAGAACGTAGTTAACGTTATCTACAGCAGTATCATTACCTAAGTACAGGCTGTCGTTACCTTTACCACCAGATAAATTATCAATACCAGAACCACCTTTAATCCAATCATTACCATCAGTACCAGTAAAATTGACGTTACCTGTAAAGCTACTTAAATCAAAGCGTTCAAATCCTAATACTGTTGTTCCGGGAATATTGCCAATTTGATTAGTGGTGTTGTTAGCATTAATTGTCAGACTATTAGCACTTGTTCCCCCGGTAATAATCAGGGTATCTGTGCCAAGACCACCATTGATGTTGTCATTTTGTTGTAAGTTGGTAAAGACGCTGGTAATTGTGTCATTTCCTGCAACTGCATCAATGATATCTTTGTCGTTGGTGGTGGTGATGTTATTTGTATTTGCTGTACCAGTGATTGTATTGTCTGTTAGGTTGCTGATATTTATAGTCAATTGTTTTTGATAGGTTAAACCACCCTGGTCTCTGGTTTGAACGCGAATACTGTAACTGTTTTTGGTTTCAAAGTCAAAGACAGAGTTGGTTTTAAGTTGATTATTGGTAATAGTGAATAAACTATTATCCGTTGCACCTGTTCCGGTGACTAAACGATAGGTAAAGGTGTTTGCTGTATCTGGGTCTGTGGTGGTGAGATTACCAATCACTGTACCAAGAACCTTGTTTTCCGCAACAGCACTATTAGAGAGAGTGAGGTTGGTAGGAGTTTCGTTAACGTTGCTGACTCCAATAGTTAATTGTTTTTCAAAAAATAACCCACCTTGGTCTGTGGTTCTAACTCTAATGCTGTAACTGTTTTTGGTTTCAAAGTCAAAGACAGCGTTGGTTTTAAGTTGATTATTGGTAATGGTGAATAAACTATTATCAGTTGCACCACCTCCTGATACTAAACTATAAGTAAAGGTGTTTGCTGTATCTGGGTCTGTGGTGGAAAGATTACCAATTACTGTACCAACAGTCTTGTTTTCCGCAACTGTGCTGGTGGATAGTGTTAAGTTGGTAGGGGTTTCGTTAACGTTGCTGACTCCAATGGTTAATTGTTTCTCGAAGGATAACCCACCTTGGTCTGTGGTTTTGATTCGAATCCTGTAACTGTTTTTGGCTTCAAAGTTAAATACAGAGTTGGTTTTAAGTTGATTATTGGTAATAGTGAAT
>NZ_KE384711.1:17127-17422 GCF_000426925.1 Dolichospermum circinale AWQC310F
GTTATCAGTTGCACCACCTCCTGATACTAAACTATAGGTAAAGGTGTTTCCTGTATCTGGGTCTGTGGTGGTGAGATTACCAATTACTGTACCAACAGTCTTGTTTTCTGCAACGGTGTTGTTAGAGAGGGTGAGGTTAGTAGGAGTTTCGTTAACGTTGCTGACTCCAATGGTTAATTGTTTCTCGTAGGATAACCCACCTTGGTCTGTGGTTTTGACTCTAATGCTGTAACTGTTTTTGGCTTCAAAGTTAAATACAGAGTTGGTTTTAAGTTGATTATTGGTAATAGTGAAT
>NZ_KE384711.1:17432-18403 GCF_000426925.1 Dolichospermum circinale AWQC310F
ATTATCCGTTGCACCTGTTCCGGTAATTAAGCTATAGGTAAATGTGTCTCCTGTATCTGGATCTGTGGTAGTGAGATTACCAACTACTGTGTTAATGGCTTGATTCTCTGCAACAGTGCTATTACCTAATGTAATGTTAGTGGGTGCTTGGTTAGTAAACTCACTCACATTAATAATCTTTAAACCACCTTCATCATCAGCAACATAAGCGTATTCACCCACCACTTGTACACTCGAAGCATAGCCAGATGTATCATAATTGCCCTTAATGGTGGGGGTAGTGGGGTTGCTAATGTCTATTATTTGTAGTCCTGAACCACTATCAGCTATATAAGCGTAATTACCGACTACTTGCACACCCCAAGCATTGCCAGATGTATCATAATTGCCCTTAATGGTGGGGGTAGTGGGGTTGCTAATATCAATTATTTGTAGTCCTGACCAACTATCAGCTACATAAGCATAGTTACCGACTACTTGCACACCATTGGCAGATCCTGATGTATCATAATTGCCCTTAATGGTGGGGGTAGTGGGGTTGCTTATGTCTATTATTTGTAGTCCTGAATCATAATCAGCAACATAAGCGTAGTTACCGACTACTTGCACACCTGTAGCATAGCCAGATGTATTATAATTGCCCTTGAGGGTGGGGGTAGTGGGGTTGCTAATATCAATGATTTGTAGTCCTGAACCACCATCAGCTACGTAAGCATAGTTACCCACTACTTGCACACCATTAGCATAGCCAGGAGTATTATAAATGCCTTTGCGGGTGGGGGTAGTGGGGTTGCTAATGTCTATTATTTGTAGTCCTAAATAAGCATCAGTAATATAGGCGTAGTTACTGATTACTTGCACATTTGTAGCATAGCCAACATTATAATTATAATTGCCCTTGAGGGTGGGGGTAGTGGGGTTGCTAATGTCTATTATTTGTAGTCCTGAACCACTAACAGCAACATAAGCGT
>NZ_KE384711.1:18443-19124 GCF_000426925.1 Dolichospermum circinale AWQC310F
CCTCTAGCATTGCCAGATGTATTATAATTGCCCACTAATGTGGGTGTGAAAGTGGCATTGACGGTTAATTGTTTCTCAAAGGATAACCCACCTTGGTCTGTGGTTTTGACTCTAATGCTGTAACTGTTTTTGGTTTGGTAGTCAAATACAGCGTTGGTTTTGAGTTGATTATTGGTAATGGTGAAAAAACTATTATCAGTTGCACCTATTCCTGATACTAAGCTATAGGTAAAGGTGTCTCCTGTATCTGGGTCTGTGGTGGAAAGATTACCAACTACTGTACCAATAATTTGGTTTTCCGCAACGGTGCTATTAGAGAGAGTTAAATTAGTAGGAGTTTCGTTAACGTTGCTGACATCAATAATCTTTAAACCACCGTCATTATCAGCTACATAAGCGTAGTTACCGACTACTTGCACACCTCTAGCATAGCCAGAAGTATCATAATTGCCTTTGCGGGTGGGGTTAGTGGGGTTGCTAATGTCTATTATTTGTAGTCCTGAATACGCATCAGCTACATAAGCGTAGTTACCGACTACTTGCACATCATAAGCATAGCCAGATGTATCATAATTGCCTTTGCGGGTGGGGGTAGAGGGGTTACTAATGTCAATTATTTGTAGTCCTGATTCTCCATCAGCTACGTAAGCATAATTACTGACTACTTGCACACCCTGAGCA
>NZ_KE384711.1:19326-38220 GCF_000426925.1 Dolichospermum circinale AWQC310F
ACATAATTACCGACTACTTGCACACCATTAGCATAGCCTGTACCATAATTTTCCTTGAGGATAGGGGTGGTGGGGTTGCTAATGTCTATTATTTGTAGTCCTGAACCACTATCAGCTACATAAGCGTAGTTACCGACTACTTGCACATCACTAGCATAGCCAGATGTATCATAATTGCCTTTGCGGGTGGGGGAAGAGGGGTTGCTAATGTCTATTATTTGTAGTCCTGAACCACTATCAGCTACATAAGCGTAGTTACCGACTACTTGCACATCACTAGCATAGCCAGATGTATCATAATTGCCTTTGCGGGTGGGAGTAGTGGGGTTGCTAATGTCAATTATTTGTAGTCCTGACCAACCATCAGCTACATAAGCGTAGTTACCGACTACTTGCACACCCTGAGCATCACCAGATGTATCATAATTGCCTTTGAGAGTGGGAGTAGATGGGTTGCTAATGTCTATGATTTGTAGTCCTGAACTGCCATCAGCTACATAAGCGTAATTACTGACAACTTGTACACCTCTAGCAAGTCCAGATGTATCATAATTGCCTTTGCGGGTGGGGGTAGTGGGGTTGCTAATGTCTATTATTTGTAGTCCTGAACCACTAACAGCAACATAAGCGTAGTTACCGACTACTTGCACATCACTAGCATAGCCAAATGTACTATAATTGCCCTTGAGGGTGGGGGTAGTGGGGTTACTTATGTCTATTATTTGTAGTCCTGAACCACCATCAGCTACATAAGCGTAGTTACCGACTACTTGCACACCTTGACCATTAGAAATCTTGTAACTTCCCTTGACAACGGGTTTGGCTCGGTCAGTAATATCAATGATGTTTAATGTATCCCCCACAGCGTAGACATAGTTACCCAATACTGTCACAGCATAGGCATAGTTTAAAATATCCCACACTCCCACTAATGTGGGTGCAAATACTCCCTGGTAGCTGATGAGGGTGTCTGCAACAATATCTGACAGATGTAGAGACGTTCCATGGAACGTCTCTACATCTGTAACGGGAATATTCACCTCTAACTGCCAATTTCCCCCTAATGCTGTATTGCCGGTTTTTGTGGTGGAGGCGCTAATGGTGGCGTTGGTAATTTGATGTAATTTGTGAATAAATTCTGCCCCTGCGTCCCCAGCAGCGACGTTACAACCATATAGTAAAATATTCTGAGGTTGCCACTGTTGTAATTGTTGGGTGTAATTATGAATATTAGTTAAGTTTAATTGACTATTGCCTAAATATAAGCATCCGGGCGCACCGTGGGAAAGGATGTGAATGGTGGTGATGTGGGGATGTTGTTGTAAAATTTGGCTAACTTGCTCGATTCCGTCTTGATCTGGGGAAATAATAACTGTTTTTACGCCCTCGATAATTCCTGCTTGCAGGGTGTGATAGTCGGAAAGGGAGGCATCAATAAAAACAATTGTTGTTGCGATTTGACGGAGAAAAGAGTTGTTAGACATATTTTTTTCCTTTGCACCTGGTACTGTAGGTTTTTGTTATATGGGGTAGAAAATGAGCAACTTTACGTAAAACCTGGGTCGGGTCAGGATATCAATTTTCTGTCTTCAATCACAATTATAATCGTACAATGGATTTAATCATAGACACAACCGTATTTTTTTACAATTTTAGTGTGTTATTTTTAATCTGTATTATTGTCACAAGAGTGGCTTCGGTAGCATTTATGCTTTTATATCGTCTGATAGCGAAGCGTGGCCTTAGCCCAGGATGTCCAGGATGAAAGGATGTACAGGATAATGATTTAAAATGGTGCGTTACTATGTTATTATATAGATGTAGCGAACTGCTTGCAGCAGCGCTTCGCTATCGCTATGCTATACCGAAAGTCTTTACCAATGGTGCGTTACGCTGTCGCTAACACACCCTACTATATTATATAGCGAACTGCTTGCAGCAGCGCTTCGCTATCGCTATGCTACACCCAAAGTCTTTACCTCAAGTACAGATATTAATGATAAAACTCTTGTGGTGCGGGCATACTTCGACTAAGCTCAGTACAAGTCTTGCCCGCACAAGCTGAACTTACTATATAATATAGCGAACTGCTTGCAGCAGCGCTTCGCTATCACTATGCTACACCCAAAGTCTATACTAATGGTGCGTTACGCTGTCGCTAACACACCCTACTATAAATAATTTACGATAGTTCTTCCTTATCAAGATAAGGATAACATTTTTAAAATCCTTTGTCAATACTTGAAAAGCAAATTTTTTGCGTTTTGTTCCCTGTTCCCTGTTCCCTGTTCCCTGTCACCTGTCACCTATCACCTGTCACCTGTTCCCTGTCAACTGATTAAAGATGGATGTATAAAATTATGGGAATTATTAAAAAGGAATTATCGGGTTAATAGCACAAGTAATTCTTGATTTATTGGTTATGGATAGAACATTCATACAGAACCCCCAGGAACAACTGGTATCAGTGATCACAGGTGATGTGAACCTAGAGGGTAATTTGGTGATCCCCCATGGTGCTATCGGGATAGTCTTATTTGCCCATGGTAGTGGTAGCAGTCGTTACAGTCCCCGTAATCGTTATGTTGCCGAGGTATTACAACAAGCAGGACTGGCAACTTTATTGCTTGATTTGCTGACTCTGGAAGAGGAAGAAATTGACCTGCGGACAAGACATTTACGTTTTGATATTGGTTTATTAGGGTCTCGCTTAGTTGGAGCTACGGACTGGCTAATACAGAACCCAGATACCCAACAACTGAAAATAGGTTACTTTGGTGCTAGCACGGGAGCAGGTGCTGCTCTTGTAGCTGCTGCAAAACGGGGGGAAGTTGTGAAAGCTATTGTTTCTCGTGGTGGAGGACCTGACCTAGCTGGTTCAGCATTACCTCAAGTCAAAGCGTCAACATTGTTAATTGTTGGTGGTGATGATCTGCCTGTAATAGCGATTAATGAGGATGCACTGACACAATTGCACTCAATCAAACGCTTGGAGATTGTTCCTGGGGCTACACACTTATTTGCGGAAGCAGGTAAATTAGCGGTTGTTACCAATTTAGCAAGGGAATGGTTTACACACTACCTCAAATAACAACAGAACTTACACCTCTTCCCTCACTTCCCCAGCAGCATAATTTCGCACTTCCAACAGTTGGTTTTTTGCATCCACAATTACAACAGTAGGAGAGTAACATTTTAACTCTTCCAATGTCAACTGCCCGTAAGTCATAATAATTAAGCGATCGCCTACTACACCCAAGCGAGCCGCTGCTCCATTTAATTCTATAGCTCCTGAGTTAGCTACCGCAGGTATAGCATAAGTAGTAAAACGTTCACCATTACCAATATTGACTACTTGTACTTGCTCATAGGGAAAAATACCAGCTTTTTCTAAGAGAACTTCGTCAATGCTGATACTACCCACATAATTAATATTTGCTCCTGTGAGGGTACAGTTATGAATTTTTGCTAACAAGAAAGTACGCTGCATTGGGATTAAAAATTTTTTTTTGCAACCAGGAAGATTTTTCCAACTTAGATCAGTATTTGTGATTAATGATTCCACAATTATTGATTTAGCGGGTAATTAGTAATTGATATTACCACTAGACATTTAGTGAAAATTAAATGTGCATTTTTTAGAACCCTTGTAGAGACGTTCCATGGAACGTCTCTACAATCTTTACTGGAGATGTTTATTATCCTTGGGCAGCCTTAATAAACTTTTCTATTAAGGGAGCTACTTTTTCCACATCTTGCCAACCGAGAATTTGTGTTACCTTTTTTTCCAAATTCTTATAACTACGGAAAAATTCCGCAATTTCCTCTAATTTGTGGGGGGATACATCTTTGAGAGACTTTACATGAGCATAGCGTGGATCTTTGACGGGAACACAAAGAATTTTTTCATCACGATCACCACCGTCAATCATTTCTAAAAAACCAATTGGTCTAGCAGCAATGATGCAACCGGGGAAAGTTGGTTCATCCATGATCACCATACCATCTAAAGGATCGCCATCGTCAGCCAAGGTGTTAGGTATAAAACCATAGTCATAAGGATACTTTACCGAAGAATAGAGAACGCGATCTAAGGCAAATGCTTGTAAATCCTTATCGTATTCATATTTATTTTTACTCCCACCAGCAATTTCAATTAAGACGTTAAGTACACCTGGTTTGGGTTGGGCAGGAATAAGAGATAAATCCACAACAAGACTCCTATATTAACAGTGAACAGGGGCAGTAGATATTTTTGCTCCCAGTGTCAAATTTTAAGGCATTGTGGATCTTTTCCTGAAAATTCCGTGAAACGTTAATTCTTGTTAAGTTTTTTCTGTTCTAAAAGTAAGTATTATTACTTCATAGATATCTGGTATTTGTATTTAATCTCTGGTGTTAGATAGGTTATAGGTTAAAGAGGGCTGATTGTTTTCAACATTGGTTGAAGAGTAGTGGGCAATGATAAATACTGGTAAAATCAGAGTTAAATGTCTGCTAAGTGCTGCGAAGTTGTATCACAAGAATTGACAGACTGACTATTTAAATTCATACAAACGGGTGCAGATTCTGCACCCAATTAGTTCCCACTAGGGGGCTACTTTTGTTCTGTAGTTATTTCTTCAGGTTTTGGTGAGTCTTGTTTTTCTGTATTTGCGGGGTCTGAATCAGTTTTTTGTTGTACTTGCGGCAAGTGAATGCTATTCACTTGATTAATAAATAGTTCTACAGCCTGACTAATTTTTAGTTGTTGTTTATCTTCTTCTGGAATATCATAACAACGATAGGCTGGAGTGATTCCTAAAATAAACTTTTCCTGTTCAGATTCTAACAATTCTACCGCTGTGTTAGCCGCCATCCAATTTTTTTCAAAGGGAAATGATGTAACGACACTGGCCACAATGGAAGCCACTGCTGGACAGATAACAGGTAGCCATTTTAACCACGGTTGTCCTGCTTCCAATTTATCAACTAGAACTAAAATTGGTGTCACACCTGATAAAATAACTGTGGAAATTTGCAAAACGTAGTATAAAGTTCTGTTAAGGTCTCTAGAACTCTTATAATCATCAATCAAGTCTTGAGCATATTCTAAAGCTTTAGCTCGTGCTGGCAAAACTGTGTTATGGTCTAGCTGAGTATTTTTACTTAACAAAGAGGTATAAAGTTTAGCTTTTTTGGACATTTGATTTTTTTCTGCTTTCTTTTTGGCGCTATTTACTGATTGTCTATTGAAGATAAACAAACCAATAGCAAGAGTTAAAGCAACGGAGGCGGCGATTACATATTCTTGATTGCTAGAATCAAAATAAATAATAGCAAATGATGCGATCGCAACTGCGACTAATAAATAATCAATCAACTTCAAAAAAAAGAGCATATTTTTACCTGGTGTAGTTATTGTTGGAATATTGCGTTGATCAGGGAGAAAACTCATTGTAAAAAGTATTTTTACAACCAATGATTTATATTACACCAAGGTACTATTCTTGACAAGATATTGTCAGAAGTAGCATTTTCCAGAAAATAGTAAAAACCTGGCTTCCATAATTGTTTTCAAGGATATGAATAGATTTTGGTTGACAATTATTTAAGTTTATTTAACATTTGTTTTCATTAAATCGTGCTTCAATCTGAGTTGAACAGTTATATTTCACCCTTTAAATAGCAGTGCTGTATCTTTTCCGTGTAGCTATTGCTAAGGCTAAAACCACAAAGGTCAAAATACCTGCTATGTATAAAGGATAGCCATAGGTCACTGGTTGGGATTGTTTAACCATCATACCGGCTATCACTGGACCAATACCATTAGAAATACTTAAATAAGATGCGTTTAACCCTAAAACAGTTCCCTGATCTTGTGGTTTAGCATTCAAAGAAATTAATGTACTAATCATAGGTTGAACGAGGGCATTAAACAAAGCAAATAAGATGCTAACTATGACAAAATAGGTGATACTAGGCCAAAGGGGCATTAAGAGAAATGATAAACTGCGAACGAATAAACCTAAAAATAATATCTTGACGACATTAAATTTAGGACGGAGAACCGATATTCCCCAAGTTTGCATAATTACTGCTAAAGTGCCAAATACTAGAAATAGGAGAGTTAAAGATTGATTATTTTGATGTAGAACTTGAATAAAATAGGGTTGAAAGGCATAGGTAAACATGGTAAATGTTGTCCCAGTCAAAAAGTTAATTAATAGTAAAATGCCAACTCCTGGCATAGCAAACCCTTTAATTAAATTTTCCAATCCTAAATCCCAAATATTACTAAACTTTGGAGATTTGTTTTCTAAAGTTTCTGGTAACAAGAATATGGTCATTAACATGGCTATCATAGCAACTGCACCAGAGACTAAAAATGCTGTTCCTAAAGAAATTTGCTGTGCTAATAAACTAATAACTGGACCGATAATAAAGCCTAAGCCCATGGCTGCACCATAAATTCCAAAGGCTTGAGCGCGATTTTTTTGCATGGTGACATCAGAAATAACCGCTTGGGCAACGGCAACATTTCCCCCGGTAATCCCATCTAAAAATCTGGCGAAAAATAGTAAAATTGCTGTTGTGGCAGTACCGGCTATAGTGTTAGCAATTACTGTTCCTGCTAGACTAATTATTAATAATGGTTTACGTCCAAATCTATCAGAAAGTTTACCAATTACAGGAGTGGCAAAAAATTGAGCGATAGAGTAGGTAGAAAACAATAAACTAGTTTGGAAATCATTTAAACCAAATTGTTTACCATAAAGATAAATAATGGGGATTAAAATTGTAAAACTCAAGGAGTTAATAAAGGCAATTAAAGCAGTAATCCAAAAAATGCGATTCATTGTCAATTAAACTTATTTATTAATGCTACTTTAGTTATTTTACCATTAATGAGACTTTTTACTTACTGCTCATCAAATTCATGAACTCTAAATTACAGAAAGAAGAACATCTTTATTTGCTACTATGTATTAGTGAAAATGCTTAGTCAAATTTGGTTATCACAATTAAAAATACACCGAGCGATCGCTGTAGTTCGCGCCCCAAAAATGGACTGGGGTAAAAAAATGGCTTTAGCGGTAGCATCTGGGGGTATGAGACTAATTGAAATTACCTGGAATAGTGATCAGGCACCAGAGTTAATTTCCCAACTCCGCACTGAATTACCAGGCTGTCTGATTGGTACTGGTACTTTATTTAACGTCCAGCAATTACAAGAAGCGATCGCTTGTGGGTGTCAATTTCTCTTTAGTCCCCATACTGATCCCGTCATGATTAAAACCGCAGTAGCCGCAAATATACCAATAATTCCTGGTGCATTGACACCGACGGAAATTATTACCGCTTGGAATTATGGTGCTACTTGTGTGAAAGTGTTTCCCGTCCAAGCAGTGGGAGGAACTAATTACATCAAAAGTCTACAAGGTCCCCTGGGGCATATTCCCTTAATTCCTACGGGGGGTGTAACCTTAGAAAATGCTGAAGATTTTTTAAAGGTTGGGGCAATAGCTGTAGGCTTAAGTGGGGAATTATTCCCAAAAAAATGGATATTAGAGGAAAATTGGACCGGAATTACCGAACAAGCAAAAGCACTCATCCAGAAGTTAAATTAGTGGTAAAATCAGCCCAGCAAAAGTGGTGGAAGCAGCGTCCTAATTAACCTGAATACAGCTATAAGACGACCTTCAAGGGTTTCAATTCCAATTGTCACTGACTATCCTTGACTATTTTAGGTTTGCAGAGCATAGTCAAAAAATAGTCAAAAGGGTGTTAAATGGTAAATCCAGAACCCTACAACTATTGATGACTAGGATCTGAAACCTTTATATAGTAAGCTTTGGAAAATGGCTCAGGTCAGATTTGAACTGACGACCCCAGGCTTATGAGTCCCGTACTCTAACCAACTGAGCTACTGAGCCGCGTTGTTTAACCAACTCCTATTAACATAGCATACAAATTTGCATTTGACAACCATCAATTTGCAAAATTTCCAAAATTTCCAGAATTTGCCCAAAATTAAAAAGAGGGAGTTTACCCCCCTCAAAAAACCCTTTAATTCCAGATCATCAGGAATTACAAACGATTTGGCAAGAAAGCGATAGGGTTAACAGCGCCCTTACCCGAAGGATGAACTTCAAAATGACTATGGGGACCTGTGCTGAAACCAGTGCTACCCATAGCCGCAATAGTCTGACCTTGTTGCACCCTTTGACCAGCTTGCACCAAAATCCGGCTGTTGTGTCCATAGCGAGTTAAACTACCATCATCATGGCGGATATCCACAACGTTACCGTAACCACCGCTATTCCAGCCTGCTTTCTCGACCACACCAGCAGAGGAAGCGTAAATGGGTGTACCGACTGAGTTAGCAATATCAATCCCTCTGTGCATTCTTCCCCAGCGCCAGCCGTAACCAGAAGTCAGAACTCCCTTTGCAGGCCAAATGTAGCTGGTAGCAGTAGAATTAGATGGGAAATTGGGATTTTCCTCAGTTGTTTTCGGCAGGTATATATCCACTGCGGCCAAAGGTGGTAAAGCCGGAGAGATATTAGTTCCTCGCAATTTACCTAAAGAGTCAGAAGCACTTATTCCAGGAGAAGGAACTGTTAACTTAATCCCAGATGAATTGGGGGCAAAATTCGAGCCAACACCAGTCTTACCGGGCAGAAATTCTGGGTTAATTGGCTCATTGGCAAACCCAGAAGCCGTAACTAGAGGACGAACTGGTTGATTGTTATAGCTGGGTAATATCGCTTTAGGTACAGGAATCTGTAGTCCAACTTGAGACACTACGGGATTACTTTTTGATTCAATAGGAATAGGTACAGACTGGCTATTATTTTTAGTATCTGTAGCAGCCACACCAGATTCTTGAGTGCGGTATTTATAACGCAATCTCTCAATTTCTGCTTGTAAGCCGCGAATACGTTCATTACCTTTACCTTTAGATAGCTTTTCCACCGGTTTTGGGGACAAGTTTCTTGGTAATGGAGCATCACCACCTAATCCAAAAGATTCAGTAGGAGTAGGTAATGCTTGCGGGATGGCAATAGGGATCTGCCCTTGCTTATAATTTGTTATGGGCGCCGGTGTTATGGCCGCGGGAACATTAATACGGTTAGTGATACTAGGATTATTATTGTTTTCCCGTTCCCCCGACACGACCGGTACTGGGATAGTTACGCTATTAGTAATGGCACGACTATCAAAACCTTTGGGCTGCTCTGTTGCTATGGGAGAAGGAACTACAACGCTAGTGTTGTTAGCAACAAACGAATTAGTGTTCAAACTAGGAGTGTTTAAAGGATTATCTACTTTGTTAACCTTATCTACCATCTTCACTGCCGGAATAATTAGTTTTTGACTAATTTGCAGTTGATGAGAATCGCTAAGGTTATTAACCTTAATTAGCTCGGAAACTGAAATACCATAATTGTTAGCTATCTCTGCTAATGTATCTCCGGGCTTAACTTGATATGTTGAAGGGGGCAATTGTGCGGCAACTTTTGTGGAAGTTGATCCGGGCATTTGTCCTGGCTGTATAGTCTCACTGGGTTTTTGGTTCTGTTTTAATTCATTTACAAGTTCAGTTTGGCTCGAACTAGTCCCATTCTGGGACTGTTTTACTACAGAGTTATCAGATACAGTGATTGGCTGTTCTTCATTTATACCAATCTTTGAGAGATTTTGAGATCTCTTAGACCGTAACTGTGTCAAACTATTCCTTAAACGGGTTGATTTCTCCCGCAAGCGATTGAGAGCTACCTCTTGCTGTGCTTTTAGTTTGGCATCAACAGTTCCACCTGCTAATTCCTCCGCTGCGAAATATTGCGCCCTATCCCCGTTAGATAACTGTTGTGCTGTTTCAGTTTCTTGGTTATTTACTAGTAATGTAGACTGAATTGGGCGGTTTTTCACCCCCTGTGCTAATTGGCCTTGTGAGTGGACAGAATTTTTTTCAGCCGCGTTGGTAGATGAAATTACATTGAGGACAGGTGTGTTATTGGTGGCAAATTGCCACTTAGCTTCCAGCCCAGGTACTCGTGAAACTACTGTTGGTTCTAATATCATAGGATTTACTACACCCCCTACCTGTGAGACGCTTTGGGACTCTAGTTTGGTGTCGGTAAATTTGATCTCGTTCTCGGAAACCACAGAATTTGTTCCATCTGCTTTTTGACTGCCAATGGGAGCAGCTGCTTGGGCTTGATCACTTTGTCGAGTCACCAAAAGGCTAGCTGCTCCCATTGATATTGCCAAGCCAATCATGGCAGCCTGATGAGTCCGAGACCGGAGGGTTATTTGGGGATTTTTGTTATCAGTTGTTTGCCCTACCGGGGCATCATCGCGGCTGGGGTGATTTTTTAATACAGCCTGCTCTCTTTTCTTTAATGCTCGTTTCAAAGACAACCTCCTATGATCAATACTGTTTAACTGATCTTGATTTTTAAGTTAGATATTATTTAATGATTGATATCACATCAAACTACAGATCAAGATCACATTCACCAGAGCTACTTACGCAAGACTAACCTGCTTCCGGTAATTTGGACAAGTTTATGCACTTTGGTAAATCTGAAAATTTTTGGTGATGCCTTGTCTGAGTCCCTCCTCATAACTCCAGAATTTTCGCTGTTGACAATTATCTAAGCTCTTTTGCCGGCGGCAAATAACACGAACTCAACAAATATCATAGCAAGTCTTGAGTCTATTGGCGCTGTTGGCTCATCAGCTGCTGCGCTGGCGAGATCATCCGGCTTTTACCATTTTCAAGATTTTTTGAATCAATCCGTTCCATCAACACTACACTTTACGTTTATTCTGATTGAAAAAACAACCGTATCTAATATCAGCAATTTTTGCATCTTTCTGTTGTAGTCTTGGATACATATATTTCAAAATCATTAACAGTCAAGGTTTTGGCTAATTTTCTCTCTTGAGGAATCAAAACCTTGAAGCTACAAGAATTTATCTTTGGCAGTCTATTTACTCTCAAAATATCTATACAAATTTCTTATGTCATTTCGCCAAGATTTATCTGTATTTATCACTATCTACACAGTATTTTTACAATTTAAATAACCAAAATTATCAGCAGTTTCACCATGATTAATCTCATCCATATATTGCTATCACACTTAATCAAAATTTTTGATTCCTCAAGATTATCGTAAATAGCCCAACTGACGGCGACATTCAAATAAACCTATGGCCACACTGACTGATAAGTTTAAGCTCCTGACACCAGGTTCATACATGGGAATATATAGAGTGGAGTCACAAGTGGAGAGAATAGAAGCTGGTAAACCTGCTGTTTCACTGCCAAATAATAGCCAATCCTCCGTTTCAAATTCAAAATTGATGTAGCTAAAATCACCACGAACACTAAAACCCAAACATCTACCTCCTCGTTGTTGCTGTACATTTTGAAATGCTTCTATGGATTCATGATAATGGAGTTTAACATAAGGCCAATAATCCAACCCTGCTCTTTTCAGATAGCGATCGCTAATTTCAAATCCCAAGGGACCGACTAAATGTAATTCTGTGCCTGTGGCTGCACAAGTCCGGGCAATATTGCCTGTATTAGGAGGAATTTGCGGGTTCACTAAAACTATCTGGGGCATCTTTTTTAATCTTAGTCGTCTATTCTAGAAGTTCTTTTCATCTCAAAATCTATCAAAATACAGAGGCGATATATAGTTTTTTTTTATATGTCAAAAGTATTTTCCATTGATTAGTTTTTTAAATCACACAAGGTGATTAGATAACCAAATCTGAGGGAGGGATAATCAACAAAGATCGTACTGTTGATTATCCCTTGTCCCCCACCTCTTCTTTTACCTATTCTCTGACAGATAAACACAGTTTACTTTCTAGTTCATTTTCTCGTTCCTGAGTAGCCAGAATCGCTTGAGCAATTACACGCTGAATGTCAACGCCTATTTTATGCAGTTGTAACCATTGTTGAGCTTCATTGCCTGTTTGTAGGATATTTTGCAGCGGCGCTAGAAAACAACTAAATCCCTGTTGTTTGGCAATGCTCCAAATTTCTTGATAGAGTTCTCTGATCCAATCCCTAGCCAGAATACTATGACCATCTTGCCACCGCTGCAATTTAGCATCAAGACTGTCTGTAGCAGCAGCCATTTCGTTTTTCATGGTTAAGGTGATCAGTTCTTCGGGAGAAAAAGGGCTTTGAGTTAAGGGATCAATGCTAGGATTGTCAATAATTTGGATTAACCGCGCTTCTAGCAGGGCAGTCATTGCTAATAAGGCAATAGGGTCTGTCACTAAATCACAAATTCTCAATTCTAAACGATTTAGATCATAAGGACGGCGATCGCCATTTGGACGCACTGATACCCATAAGTGGCGGATATTTTGCATCTTACCTGTAACTAATTGTTCATTAACCCATTGAATATGATGGGCATGACTAGTAAATAAGGGTACATAATCTGGAGTTTGCGGGAATATTCCCCAGCGAGTAGAATGATAACCAGTGGTTTTACCATCCAGGAAAGGAGATGAAGCACTCATGGCTAGAAATAGAGGTGCTTCCATTCTAATCACCCGACAGGCACGCATTAATACCTCTGGATCACTAATACCAATATTGATATGAACGCTGGCAGTTACTACTTTTGTTCCATAGGTTTGTTCAATGTAGTCATGATAGGGATTAGTGGGATCAGAACGGAAAAAGCGTTGGTTCATGTCCCCGGAGGCATCCCTCCCTGGCAAGGACAAAGTGCTACCCGGTATTAAAGTGTAATTATCCAACTTTTGTAGATAATTCCGTAACTTTCTTCTCGGACCTAATAAGGCACACAACAAATTATCATAACTCATAGATGGCTGAGTTATGTACTCCACATTGCGGCTATCCGGTTCACGCATAAAACCATCTAAATCGGAAATAATTTTGTCCGATAATCCCACAATTTCACCTTGAGGCGTACCAGTATACATCTCAATTTCAAAGCCTTTTAATAAAATCATGTTATTCTCCAAAGCTGCTGGTAATGTTTATAAATTGTATCTAATTAGACGATTTTTTGCATTTTTTGTGTACATATAAATTTATTTATAGGGTTTACGCATCAGTTATGAAATAATGAACCACGATCAAGCCTGCAGCGAAAATATTCCCTAAGGATGAGAAAGAAAGTTTCAGATATCTAATCTAATTTTAACCGATTATTCTATTAAGCTTATCTTTCCCTTAATCTTTGGATGTAATTATTTTAATTGTTGCTGTTACTGCTTATTAAAACCAAGCTGCTTGAGATTTGGGAAAGATAGAGTTAACCAAATAGCTTGAATAAATAACTTGAATAGCAATGCAAAAAACTAAACAAAAATACAAACATCTTCAGTATGGCAATTCAGAACGGAAGAACAACCGCTCCTGCTTACGTCAATAAACTTACCCAAGGCGCACAATATGCCCTTGTTCCTTTATTGACTGTAGGTGACGAAGTTCCCTTATTACAAGGTGCTTTTGGTTCTTTTACTACCAGTGTTACTGATAAATTTGCCTTCACAGGCATTCCCGACGGTTTGGGAATTTATGAGACAGCCACAGGTTATTATGTGTTTGTCAATCACGAATTGGGTAGCACTACCAAGTCAGATTTTTCCACCACAGTCACAGGACAAATCACCGGAGCGAGAGTTTCCCTATTCCAATTCGATAAAAACTGGAAAGTTATCGGTGGTAAAAACCTGATTGAAAAAGCCGTTGATAGTACGGGTACTGAATTAGGAAAAATCACCTTTACCGCTAATGGATCTGATATTGTTAGCTTAACATCCACCATACCAGGTTTTGGCCGCTTCTGTTCATCCTTTTTAGCAGAGAGTGGTTTTGAAGGCGGTCCTATTTACTTCGCACCAGAAGAATCTGATGGTAACAGCCGGGGTTGGGCAGTTACACCTGACGGCACTGCTCAAGCTTTAGATGGTTTAGGACGCTTCTCCAAAGAAAACGTAGTTGCAGCATCTCAATATCGAGCTACTAACTCCAACAAAACGGTATTAATTTCTACTGAAGACACTGGTGATGGCGAACTCTATATGTTCGTTGGTAATCAAACACAAGCAGATCCCAACGGTTTCAAAGATGGTGATTTGTATGTTCTTAAAGTTACGGACTATAGCAACGAAACCTTGGTAGAAGGAGTAAAAGTAGGTGCTACTTGGGTTAAGGTTGACCGTAGTGCTGTATATGATACCAAAGGAACGGAAGACAGGGCTGATGATGTAGCTAAGACCACTGGATTAGATTTATCTAATTGGGTGAATGCCAGTGGCCGCTCTACCAACTTCCGCCGTTTGGAAGACATAGCGGAAGACCCAAATAATCCTGGCACTTTCTACTTTGTCACCACAGGTACAAATAATAAGGTAGACGGTACTACTACCACAGTAGCAGCAGAAGCAGAAAACCCTTACGGTAAAATGTATCGTTTCAGTCTCAATGCTGCTGACCCCACGGGTGCAATTAGTAACTTTGAATTGGTATTGACTGGTGGACCCAATACTGGAGTTAGCTACGACAACATCGTTATTGACAAAAACGGTAAAATAGCCATTCAAGAAGACACCACTGCTTTTGGTGGTAGTGTCATGGCCGCCCAGAACAGAGATGCTCAAATCTGGTCTTATGACATCGCTACCGATACCGTGAAGTCCTTGTTTGAAATTAACCAACAAGCTGCTGGCGCTGTCTATGATAACGGTACTGGTGCATGGGAAAGCTCTGGAATTGTTGAACTACCCCAAAATGGTCTAACTGGTGTAAGTGGCTACTTATTCGATGTTCAAGCCCATGGTATCACCAACACTGCTGACCCGACCCAGCCCAATATTCTCAATGGTGCTCATGTAGAGGGTGGACAATTGTTAGCAGCCATTCCTCAAGTTGCCGAAAAGCCGGTAGTCAATGGCAGAACCACTGATCCTGCTTATGTAAAGGTGTTGAGTGGTGTTGATTACAGACTCAATGCACTTTTGACAGTTGGGGATGAAGTGCCTCTATTGACAGGTAGTTTTGGTGCTTTTACCGCTAGTAATACCGAAAAATTCGCTTTTACTGGTACTCCTGACGGACTGGGCATTTATGAAACCGTTGATTCTTACTATGTCTTTGTTAACCACGAATTTGGCAGCACCACAAAAACAGATGTTTCTAGCACCATTCCCGGACAAATCACTGGTGCGCGGGCTTCCTTGTTCCAATTTGATAAAAATTGGCGGGTAATTGGTGGTAAGAATTTAATTGAGAAGGTAGTAGATAGCCAAGGTCAAGAAATCAGTAATATCACCATTACACCTGATGGTATTACTCAAACAGGAAATTTTGCTTTCGGTCCATTCTGTTCCAGTTATTTGGCAACTTATGGCTTTGAAGGTGGCCCTGTATACTTTGTCCCAGAAGAGTTTGGTAACGGTCGTGGTTGGGCTGTAGCAACGGATGGAACTGCTCAAGCTTTAGACGGTTTCGGTCGCTTTTCTAAGGAAAATGTAATCGCAACATCTCAATATCGGGCTACTAACTCCACTAAAACAGTACTACTGTCATCAGAAGATTCTGGAGACGGTGAACTGTATATGTTTGTAGGTAATCAAACAGCAGCAGACCCCAATGGCTTCAAAGACGGTGAACTGTATGTCCTGAAAGTGACAGGATATGACTACGAAACCTTAGCGGAAGGTACAAAGGTCAAGGCTACTTGGACAAGGGTTGATCGGTCAGTAATTTACGATACCAAGGGTACGGCAAACCGTGCAGATGACCAGCCGTTGACTGATGGTTCTGCTTTGAGTACCTGGGTAAATGATGTCACCCGTTCTACTAATTTTCGTCGTGTTGAGGACATCACTGAAGATCCTAACAATCCGGGTACTTTCTATTTTGTCACTACTGGTAATACAAGCACAATTCCTGGTACAACTATTGAGGATAATGCTTACGGTAAGGCTTATCGCTTTAGTTTGAATGCGGCAGATCCTACGGGAGAAATTAGCGATTTTGAATTGGTGCTAACTGGTGGTCCTAACACGGGGATTAGCTACGATAACATCGTTGTTGATAGCAATGGCAAGCTGTTACTACAAGAGGACACGGCTGGTCGTGGTGGTGAAGTTGTCAATGCTCAACAGCGCAATGACCGTGTTTACTCCTACGATATTGCTACGGATACAGTTAGACCTCTGTTTGAAATTGACCAGAATGCTCAAGGTACTGCTTTTAATAATGGTTTCGGGACTTGGGAGACATCCGGTATCGTAGAAACTACGCCTAATTCCCAACTCGGTCGCAGTTCCTATTTATTTGATGTCCAAGCTGTTGTTCGCAATGGTTTAGACCTCAACCAGTTGAATGTCCTCAATGGTAATCATTCAGGTGGTGGTCAATTGTTGATTGCTACCCCAGTACCAAATGTTGAGTTGCTAGGGTTTTCTTCTTTACCTGCGGATACTTTTGCGGAAGGTCCACAATCTGGTAATGGTATTTCTGCTAATGGTAAAACCGGTCCATTCCCTGGTCAACCAATTCAAGGTTTTAGTGCTGTTCAAATTGGCAATAATAACAGTTTTTACTTCCAACCAGATAACGGCTACGGAGCAAAAGAAAATAGCGCTGACTACTTATTACGGATTTATCGTGTAGATCCAAACTTTAGGGGTACGGAGAATGGAGACGGTAAAGTTAAAGTTTTAGATTACATCCAATTCTCTGACCCAGATAGGAAGATTACTAATTTCACAATTGTCAATGATGCAACGGCAGCCAGAAACCTGACTGGTGCAGATTTTGATATTGAGTCTTTTGTTTTTGATAAGGATGGCACTATCTGGGTTGGTGAAGAATTTGGTCCCTACCTTCTACATTTTGATGCTACTGGTAAGTTACTAGAAGCTCCCATTGCTACACCAGATAGATTTAAGACTTTAGACGGCACAGCACCGGAGGTTCTTGGTCATAGGGGAGCGAGTGGCTATCGTCCAGAACACACCTTAGCTTCTTACCAGTTGGCAATTGAGCAGGGTGCTGATTTTGTTGAGCCTGATTTAGTTGTTACTAAAGATGGTGTACTTATTGCTCGTCATGAACCTGCTTTGGCGATTTTGAATGCTGATGGTTCTGTAAATACTGGTAATACCACTACCAATGTGGCTACTATTGCTAAATTTGCAGACCGGAAAAAGACTGTAATTTTGGATGGAACATCAGTTACAGGTTGGTTTGCTGAAGATTTTACTTTGGCAGAAATTAAGGAATTACGCGCTATTGAGCGTCTGTCTTTCCGTGACCAGTCTTTTAACGGTCAATTTGAAATTCCTACCTTGACGGAAATTATTAATTTAGTTAAGGGAGTGGAAGCTAGTACAGGCAAGAAAATTGGTATCTACCCTGAAACCAAGCATCCGACTTATTCTCTTTCTGAAGCTACTTATGTAGGTACAACTACTAAGATTAACCGTAATCTGGGTCAGATCCTCATAGATACTCTGAAGGCAAATAATTTCACTGATCCTAGTCGCATTTTCATCCAGTCCTTTGAAGTTGGCAACTTGAAGGAGTTGCATGATACTATCATGCCGGCTGCGGGGGTAGATATCCCACTAGTTCAACTTCTAGATGCCAGTGGTATTGATATCAATGGCAATATTATTGAAGATAAACCTTACGACTTCATCGTTAGTGGTGACTCTCGCACCTATGGTGATTTGCGGAGTTCTCAAGGTTTGGCTGATGTGGCGAAATATGCTGATGCTATTGGTCCTTGGAAACGGATGATTGTCAGCGTTAGGGGTACTGATGCTAATGGCGACGGCAATGCTGATGATGTGAATGGTGATGGTACGGTTAATGATGCTGATAGAACAACGTTAGCTCCTACTAGCTTGGTTCTAGATGCTCATAATGCTGGGTTGTTGGTTCATCCTTACACTTTCCGTAATGAGGGACGCTATTTAGCGGCAGATTACAAGGGTGATCCTAAGCTAGAGTTCCAACAGTTCTTCCAATTAGGTGTAGATGCACTGTTTACGGATTTTCCTAATACAGGCGATACTGTCAGAGACAGATTAGTTGGTGATACTGGGTACAATATTGTTCGTTCTCCCCAAAATCCTGATGTCCTGGCGGGAACTGCTGTTGCTAATTTAGGTCGCTCTAAGGGTTTTGAGGGTAGTGCAATTAACGCCAGCAAAACTAAGCTCTATATGCTCTTGGAGGGTACGGTTCAAGGTGATGCTGCGGGTGCTTTGCGGATTAATGAGTTTGACATTGCCAGCCGCCAATACACTAGTAGGGAACTGTTCTACAGGTTGAATGATGTAGCGAATGCTATTGGTGATATCACTGTCATTAATGATAATGAGTACCTGGTGATTGAGCGGGATAATAATCAAGGAGATGCTGCTAAATTCAAGAGAATCTTTAAGATTGACTTGTCTAAAGCAGATGCTAATGGTTATGTAACCAAGGAAGAAGTTGTAGACTTACTCAACATCAAAGACCCCAACGACATTAACGGAGATGGCAAAACTACTTTTGTCTTCCCCTTCCAAACTATTGAGAGTGTTGTAGTTATTGACAAAAATACCATTTTAGTTGCCAATGACAACAACTATCCTTTCTCAGTCGGTCGTCCTCCTGCGGTAGACAACAATGAACAAATTTTGTTGAGGTTGGAGAAACCTTTAAACCTGGTCAACAGAATCAGTATTAATGATGTGACTGTGGTGGAGGGATCTGTAGATGTAAATGCTGTAGTTACAGTTACTCTGAGTGAAGCTAGTAATACTGTGGTAACGGTTGACTACGCTACCAGCGGTGGTACTGCTACTTCTGGTACTGATTTCACTGCTGCTACTGGT
>NZ_KE384711.1:38230-38536 GCF_000426925.1 Dolichospermum circinale AWQC310F
ACTCTCACTTTTGCGGCTGGTCAGACAAGCAAGACTATTACTATTCCTGTTAGGGCTGATGCGATCGCTGAAGCTGACGAGAAGTTTACCATCACATTAACTAACCCTGTTGGTGCAACTATCCCCTTTGTTACTAGCACTGTCACTATCACTGATACTGTTACTTCTGGTGTTACTGCTACTTTAGCAGCAGCAAAAACCAATCTAATTTTGACTGGTGTTAACAACATTAATGGTACAGGTAACGATGCTAATAACATCATCACTGGCAATAGTCGAAATAACAGACTCACTGGTCTTGCGGGT
>NZ_KE384711.1:38546-39727 GCF_000426925.1 Dolichospermum circinale AWQC310F
GATGACACTCTGATTGGTGGTGGTGGTAATGACACTCTGCTTGGTGGTTTAGGAGACGACACTTATGTTGTTGACAGCACAGGTGATGTAGTTACAGAAGTAGCTAATCAAGGTACGGATTTAGTCCAATCATCTGTTACTTACACTCTGAGTGCCAACGTAGAAAACCTCATCCTCACGGGAACAGCTAACATTAACGGTACAGGTAACAGCCTGGATAATACTATCACAGGTAACAATGGGAATAACACCCTGAATGGTGGAACTGGTGCAGATACCCTGATTGGTGGTGTGGGTAACGACATTTACGTTGTTGACAACACAGGTGATGTAGTTACAGAAGCGTTGAATGGAGGTACAGAACTGATCCAATCATCTGTCACCTACACTCTGAGCGATAATGTAGAAAACCTTACTCTGACTGGAACTACAGCGATTAACGGTACTGGAAACAGCCTGAATAATACCATCACAGGTAATACGGCTAATAACATCCTTGATGGTGGTTTAGGCAATGATACCCTTAATGGTGGTTTAGGTACTGATCCCTTGATTGGTGGTTTAGGTAACGATATCTATGTTGTAGATAGCATAACTGACACCATAACGGAAAATCAGGGAGAGGGTACAGATACAATTCAATCTAGTGTCGCTCTTGCTCTTGCTACTTTCAGCAATATCGAAAACCTCATTCTTACAGGAACAACCGCTATCAACGGTATAGGTAACGATGGTAATAACGTCATTACAGGTAACACGGCTAATAACATCCTTGATGGTGGTTTAGGCAATGATACCCTTAATGGTGGTTTAGGTACTGATACCTTGATTGGTGGTTTAGGTAACGATATCTATGTTGTAGATAGCATAACTGTCACCATAACGGAAAATCAGGGAGAGGGTACAGATGGCATTCAATCCAGTGCAAGCTTTACTCTTGCTATCTTGAGCAATATCGAAAACCTTACCCTCACAGGAACAACTGCTATCAATGGTACAGGTAACGATGGTAATAACGTCATTACAGGTAACGCGGCTAATAACATCCTTGATGGTGGTACAGGAAATGATACCCTGATTGGTGGTGCAGGTAACGACACTTTGCTGGGTGATACAGGAAATGATACCCTGATTGGTGGTGCGGGTAACGACAGTTTGGTTGGTGGTACAGGAAATGATAC
>NZ_KE384711.1:39888-42654 GCF_000426925.1 Dolichospermum circinale AWQC310F
GGGTGGTGGTCAAGATACTATTGACTTCACGGGTACAACGGCAGCAATCCGCCTAAATCTAGGCATTACTACTACTCAAACCCTGGTTGCTAATGGTTCAAAACTGACATTAACTGTCGCCAATGCCATTGAAAACGTGATTGCCGGTGCTGGAGCAGATAGAATTATCGGTAATGACCTAGATAACGGCTTGGTTGGTGGCGCTGGTAATGATGCTCTGACCGGTGGTGCTGGTAATGATACTCTAGTTGGTGGCGCTGGTAATGATACTCTGATCGGTGGTGCTGGTAATGATGTCTTTGGTTTTGCAGGGAATGCTGCATTCACTGTAGCTAGTCAAGGTCTAGATACTATCCAAGACTTTACTCCTGGTAATGACCAAATCTCGTTAAGTAAGTCTGTATTCGTTTCTGTTACCAGTGTTGTCGGTCAAGGATTCAGTGTAGCAAACGAGTTTGCTGTGGTTGAAGATGATGATTTGGCAGGTAGTAGTAACGGACTGATTGTTTACAGCCAAAGCAGTGGTAGTCTTTTCTACAACGAAAATGGCGCGGCTACGGGCTTTGGTACTGGTGGTGAGTTTGCTATTCTCGTCACTGCTCCCACTCTGACTGCTAATAATTTCTCCCTTGTTTAAGGATTAATTAGTTTACTTAATCAGTGATTTTTGAGGTGGGGGATGATTCCTAGGTAGGGCAACCACGGGGGGATTGCCCCTACTTCGCTATCATCGCTATCATCTCCCACTTTTTTTATTTTACGTTAAGGAATTTTTAACCATTTAATAATCATTTCAAAATTATTTGATAATCTTGCTCGCATAAATTGAGAGAATCTTTGTTTTTGGTTGGAAACTAAATCTTTAAAGATTGAAATTCAAATTGCTAAAACCAAGATTTCTAAACAATTAAAGGAAAATTATTCATTATGGCAATGAATACTATTATTATGATTGGCGACGGTATGGGCTGGGAAATGGCTCGTGCTGCTGCTATCTACAAGCAAATTCAAAATGGTAAGACTGGGGCTACACTTAGTGATTTTTATACCCAAGGGCAAGGCACAGGACTGAATTTTCAAACCCTAACTGGCTATGGTTTAGCAACAACTTATGGAACAACTATTGCCGGCAGCGATGGAGTTTACAACATTGGTAACTCAGCACTACTAGCACAATCAGTCACAACCCCAACAGGTTCGCCAGCAGTTCGTCCTGGCTTCCAATTTGACCCCACTTTTAACCCTGGTATCAACCAAAATGGTGGTGCAAATGCTAACAATGGTGTTAAGGGTAATCTTGTAGGCTACGATCCAGCCCGTGGCGGTGTTAATCCTTGGACTCCTGGTAATGACCAAGAGTACATTAAATACAGCTATCCCGACTCTGCAAATACTGCTACCACACTATACACTGGGGTCAAAAGCTATAATGGCGCAGTTGGCGTTGATATATTTCAAGACTCATTAAATGGTGTTTTAGCACAAGCCGCCGAACAAGGTAAGTCAACTGGTCTTGTTACATCAGTGCCTATTGATCATGCCACACCTGCTGCTGCTGCTGCGAACGTCAACAATCGCAACAAGTATGACGATAACTACCCAGCAATAGATAATATTCTGCAACAGGAACTCCGCATTTATCAGCCAACAGTATTACTAGGTGGTGGACACCCGCTCTCATTCCCTGCTAACCCCCTCCCCCCTGGAGTTGAGCCAATTCCAGACAATACATACATCAAAGCCTCTACTTATACTGAACTCAGCACTAAACCAACCACTAATCGCTACGATTACACCTTTTTAGAGCGGGGAGCAAATGCTGCTCAAGTTCTTGCTGACACTGCGGCTCAACTCGATCCTGAACAAGGCGATCGCCTTTTTGGTTTGTATGGTGCGCGTGGTCAAAACGGTAACTTACCTGTAAGTTCTGCCAATGGTGACTACAGCACCACAGGTCTGGATATGTTTACCGTCAATACAACTAAAGGACTTAATCCAGACACCCAACGCCCACTGATATCTGGTGAGACAGATGCTCAGTTCATTGCTACAGAGCGCGACCAAAACCCCACTTTAGACGACTTGACAAAAGCGGCTTTAGAAGTTTTGGGCAAAGACCCTGATGGTTTTTGGTTGATGGTTGAGGGTGGGGACATTGATTGGTCTGCTCATGACAACAACATTGACAATCTCATTGGCACAGTCTTGGATTTTGACAAAGCTGTTGGCTCGGTGATTAACTGGATTAATAACAATGGTGGTTGGGCAAATAACCAACTGATTGTCACTGCTGACCACGACCACTATTTAAATCTCAATAGTGACTTCCCCACTCTACTACAAACTAAAGGCGCTCAAGCCTTAACTGACATTGACACAATTGCCGAATCTGGGAACTCCTGGGGGTCTAGCACCACCGATAAATACAATTGGGGAACCCACACTAACCGTCCAGTACCTGTTTACTACCAAGGTGCTGGTACGGAAATGTTAGCAAATTTCGTCGGGCAAGGATTTGAATCCTATGGCTTTAATGTTCCTGGAATTGCGGGTTTAATCGATCAAACCCACATTTATCGGACTATGATTGCTGCTGTTTTACCAGAAATTAAGTTTGGTAACGATGTCACTGTGGTCGAGGGTGTAGATGCAAATGCTGTAGTTACAGTTACTCTGAGTAAAGCTAGTTCTAGCAATGTAACGGTTGACTACGCTACCAGCGGTGGTACTGCTACTTCTGGTACTGATTTCACTGCTGCTACTGGT
>NZ_KE384711.1:42664-42970 GCF_000426925.1 Dolichospermum circinale AWQC310F
ACTCTCACTTTTGCGGCTGGTCAGACAAGCAAGACTATTACTATTCCTGTTAGGGCTGATGCGATCGCTGAAGCTGACGAGAAGTTTACCATCACATTAACTAACCCTGTTGGTGCAACTATCCCCTTTGTTACTAGCACTGTCACTATCACTGATACTGTTACTTCTGGTGTTACTGCTACTTTAGCAGCAGCAAAAACCAATCTAATTTTGACTGGTGTTAACAACATTAATGGTACAGGTAACGATGCTAATAACATCATCACTGGCAATAGTCGAAATAACAGACTCACTGGTCTTGCGGGT
>NZ_KE384711.1:42980-55200 GCF_000426925.1 Dolichospermum circinale AWQC310F
AATGACACCCTGATTGGTGGTGGTGGTAATGACACTCTGATTGGTGGTTTGGGAGACGACATTTATGTTGTTGACAGCACAGGTGATGTAGTTACAGAAGCAGCTAATCAAGGTACGGATTTAGTCCAATCATCTGTCACTTACACTCTGAGTGCCAACGTAGAAAACCTCATCCTCACGGGAACAGCTAACATTAACGGTACAGGTAACAGCCTGGATAATACTATCACAGGTAACAGCGGTGATAACACCCTCAATGGTGGCACTGGTGCTGATACCTTGCTGGGTGATACAGGAAATGATACCCTGATTGGTGGTGCAGGTAACGACAGTTTGGTTGGTGGTATAGGAAATGATACCTATCTGTTCTCTATCACTACAACTAGCCTCGGTACTGACACCATTACAGAAGCAGTAGATGGTGGTCAAGATACTATTGATTTCACTGGTACAACCGCAGCAATTCGCCTAAATCTAGCCATCATCACTACTCAAACTCTGGTTGCTAATGGTTCAAAACTGACATTAACTGTCGCCAATGCCATTGAAAACGTGATTGCCGGTGCTGGAGCAGATAGAATTATCGGTAATGACCTAGATAACGGCTTGGTTGGGGGCGCTGGGAATGATGCTCTGACCGGTGGTGCTGGTAATGATACTCTAGTTGGTGGCGCTGGTAATGACATTCTGACTGGTGGTGCTGGTAATGATGTATTCAGCTTTGCAGGGAATGCTGCATTCACTGTAGCTAGTCAAGGTCTAGATATTATCCAAGACTTTGGTATCGGTAATGACCAAATCTCGTTGAGTAAGTCTGTATTCGCTTCTTTGACCAGTGTTATCCGTCAAGGATTCAGTGTAGCAAACGAGTTTGCTGTGGTTGAAGATGATGATTTGGCAGGTAGTAGTAACGGGCTGATTGTTTACAGCCAAAGCAGTGGTAGTCTTTTCTACAACCAAAATGGCACGGTGGCAGGCTTTGGTACTGGTGGTGAGTTTGCTATTCTTGCTACTGCTCCCACTCTGACTGCTAGTAATTTCTCTCTTGTTTAATGAGTAATTGGTTCACTTAATCAGTGATTTTTGAGGTGGGGGATGATTCCTAGGTAGGGCAACCACGGGGGGATTGCCCCTACTTCGCTATCATTTCCCACTTTTTTGTTTGAAGTTATAATTTTACCATTTTCCCCAAACATAAGGAAATTGGGGGAAAATAAATAAAAATCAATTGCGGTGATTATTGTTGTAGCGAACTCTTGTACCGGCCCAAAGTAACTTTTCCCGCAATGTTTGATAATAGGAATTATTCGCCCGTAAGACAATAAACTTAGCACGACAATCAGCCATACGGACATCCACACGGTGTCCCGGCCAAATAGAGGTAGATAACACACCATCCATCCATAGTTTGGTACTTAAATCATAATCTCCCAAAGGCCAAATACTAACCACAGAACCGGGAGGTAAGACAAGGGGACGACTGGAAAGACTCATAGGACAAATGGGAGTGATGGTAATTGTTTCCATACCATCATGGATAATTGGTCCACTAGCAGAAACAGTGTAACCAGTAGAACCTGTGGGAGTGGAGATAATTAAACCATCCCCCACATATTGATCAACTATCTCACCATCAATTTCCATTTCCAGAATTGAGGTAATCATTCTGTCAGCAGAAGCGGGTTTGACACAAAACTCATTTAGAGCTAAGTAACTCTCGGTAACTGGTTCTAAATTTGATCCAGTCCCCTCATATACCGCTGCTTGTAACATCATGCGTCGTTGGATAGCATAACGATCTTCTAACAGACGCTCCCAAACTACTTCTGGGTCTTGAAATTCATCTACTGACTCCGTTAAAAACCCCAAATGTCCGCCTACATTGACTCCAAGAATGGGAATACCAGCGGGAGCTAAATGCCTAGCACTGGTTAAAACAGTACCATCACCACCAAGTACCAAGGCCAAATCAATTGATTGATTAGCAGAAGCCAAAAAAACCGGATAGGGGTTATCTTTTGGACCACTAGGTCCCATCAATACTTGGCAATGACGATTTTCTAGTTGTTTAGCACAGAGTTCGGCCCAGCGTTTACTCTGGGGATCTCGTGCTTTATAAGCAATGATTACCTGCTTGAGTTGCACGCGCTATTACCACTTCAGGAGATTAAACTGCTCCATGTCAACGGTATCACGGTTACGATAAATAGTTAAAACAATCGCCAACCCTACCGCTGCTTCAGCAGCAGCCACGGTAATCACAAAAACTGTGAACACCTGGCCTTTAATTAAGGTTGAATCAAGGAAGTTGGAAAATGCCATTAAATTCAGATTAACGGCATTTAGCAATAACTCAATTGACATGAGTACCCGAACTGCGTTGCGACTGGTAATTAAACCATAAATACCAATGCAGAACAAAGCCGCTGCTAGTAATAAGAAGTATTGAAGTTGCATGATTGTCGGTTGTCAGTGGTCAATTATAAATTATTAGAACTGCTACCAGTGGATATGAGTTCTTTGGGGCGTTCTGGGAGGGTTAAAATTGTTTGTGGTAGGTCCGAGGTTGGTAATTGGTCGGGTAGATATTCTCGTCGTGCCAAAATAATCGCTCCTACCATGGCTATGAGCAAGAGGACGGAAGCTAATTCAAAAGGTAGCAAAAAGTCGCTAAAGAAATGCTCACCAATCACTACGATGGAATTTTGACTGACTTTCCCGTTGCTTGAGTTAGCCCAAGGTGTGGCTACTACCATTGTGCTTAAAAGAGCAAATAGTCCAAAACTGACTATAGCTGTAAATACTTTTCGTAATCCCGCACTAGGTAATGGTAAAAAGTCCTGTCTTTTGTTTACCAACATAATGGCAAACAGTATTAAAACGTTAATTGCACCAACATAAATTAATATTTGTGCTGATGCGACAAAGTCACCATTTAGCAATAGGTACATTCCCGCGATGCTGATGAATACACCTCCCAGCAAAAAAGCGGAATAAACGATGTTAGAGAATAGCACTACACCTAGTGCTGCTCCAATCATCATTACACCAAGAATGCCAAGTGCTACAGACTGTACTCCCTCTGCTAGATTCACTGTTTTTGTCCTTAGTTAGTTGTCAGTTGTCAGTTGTCAGTTGTTCGTTGTCAGTTGTCAGTTGTCAGTTGTCAGTTGTCAGTTGTCAGTTGTCAGTTGTCAGTTGTTCGTTGTCCGTTGTAAATTATCTTTCCTAATGACTAATGACTAATGACTAATGACTAATGACTAATTATTTTTCTGTTTCTACTAGGTCTTCTGGACGAGAACCAGCACGGGGAGCTTCCTCTGGTACTCCGTGGGGGTCCATGACACCTTTCGGTAGGTAAGCAAGTTCTCGTAATGGTGTCACCATTGGATCGTTTGTAACTTTATACGGTAAACGTCCCAAGGCTACGCTATCGTAGTTAAGTTCATGGCGATCGTAAGTGGCTAATTCATATTCTTCTGTCATGGATAAACAGTTGGTGGGACAGTATTCCACACAGTTACCGCAGAAGATACAAACTCCAAAATCAATACTGTAGTGTTTGAGCTTTTTCTTTTTGGCTACTTTGTCCATTTCCCAATCAACTACAGGGAGGTTGATAGGACATACACGCACACAGACTTCACAAGCAATACACTTGTCAAATTCATAGTGAATGCGACCGCGAAATCTTTCACCAGGAATCAATTTTTCGTAAGGATATTGTACGGTAACAGGTCGTCGTCTCATGTGGTCAAATGTGACGGATAATCCTTGACCAATGTAACGACCTGCTTGTACTGCTTCTTTGGCGTAATCACCAACTTGTTTGAGAAAATTGAGCATTGTGTCTCTCTCTGTTTCTTTGTCAGTTGTCAGTTGTCAGTTGTTAGTTGTCAGTTGTCAGTTGTTAGTTGTCAGTAGTCAATTATTAATGACATTGACCACTGACTGCTGCTGTTTACCCACCGAATGCGAAGGGAAAGGCTAGTTTGAAGGCTGCTGTTAAGAGCAGATTTACTAAGCCTACTGGTAAAAGGAATTTCCATCCTAAATCTAGCAATTGGTCAATCCTTACCCGTGGTACTGTCCAACGAATAAGAATGGCCAGAAATACTAGTAGGTAAGCTTTAATTACGGTCATGGCAATGCCTATAACCGCTGTAACTACTTGGATTATAGGATCGCTTTCACTGACTCCTAACCAACCGGTAATCATATCAAGGGGTATGGGACAATGCCAACCACCAAGGTACAAAATTGCCACGAGTAAGGCAGAAAGTACGAGATTAATGTAGGAACTCAGGTAAAAAAGCGCGAATTTCATCCCTGAATATTCCGTTTGATACCCTGCTACTAGTTCTTCTTCTGCTTCTGGTAAGTCAAAGGGTAAGCGTTCACATTCTGCTAGGGCGGCTATCCAAAAAATGATGAAACCTAATGGTTGTCGCCAAATATTCCAGCCGAAAACCCCAAAATTAGATTGTTGGTTCACGATGTCAACTGTACTGAGACTGTTGGACATCATGGCGATCGCTAGTACACTCAGTGCTAGAGGAATTTCATAACTGATGGACTGCGCTGCTGCCCGTAAACCTCCCAATAGGGCATATTTATTATTACTGGCATAACCTGCCATTAATAAACCAATGGGTTGAATACTGGATAATGCAATCCACAAAAATACCCCCATGCCCACATTAGTAATGATGATATTCTGTCCAAAGGGTACAATTAAATACGACAGAAATACTGGTAAAACGACAAGAACAGGTCCAAGGGTAAATAGCCAAGGATCTGCCTTAGCGGGGATGATATCTTCTTTAAATACCAACTTCAGACCATCTGCTACAGGAACTAGCAATCCAAAGGGTCCTTGATATTCTGGTCCTATGCGCTGCTGTGCCGCCGCTGAAATTTTCCGTTCTAGCCAGGTCGCAACTAGTACGCCTACTGTAGCCCCAATGAGCATCAATACCATTGGTAATGGCATCCATAGGGCTTTGGCCGCTCCTGGGGGTACGCCTAAGTCCTTAACAGATTGAATAAAAGTTCCTTGAAGGTCAATTCCTGGATTCATGTTTGCCGCTCTTGTAAGTCAACTTCCTGATGAACTATGAATAATGGAATCTCAGTTTCCCATTTTCATCTTTTGTCCTTCAGCTTTAGTAATTATCCCTGCTGAGATGATGCCTGATTGAGGTTCAATACCTTTACCAACTCATGAGTTTAGTATATCCTGGGATGGTTTTTACCATCAGACAGAACAGACAACTTTTCTCTATGGTTAAGATTGGTAATTGATAATTTATCAGTGGAGAAATGGGCAAAAGTTTACCCATTCAGCAGTGAGACAAAACTAAATAGGCCGTTTATCATCTGGTAACGGTGATCTAGTGTATCTAAATTGTCTGATTTCCTTCAATTAGCTACTGTTGTCAGCCGGATTTGTATTTGGATGATCAGCCCCAATAGAAGATGTGACATTTATCAATCTGTCCACTGGAGGGCATAAATTTAAAATCCAAAATCTAGAGTCGAGTTGTTTGTCAGTTAACGCTGGTCAATCGGAGTGTAAGCGACTTCATGACGACCATTGTAAACCTGGGTAGGACGGAAAATCCGGTTTTCTATCAGTTGTTCTTTCCAGTGTGCTAACCAACCTGCTACACGAGCGATCGCAAATACTGGTGTAAATAAGTCTGTAGGAATCCCCATTTTCCTATACACTAAACCGGAATAAAAGTCAACATTAGGATAAATCCCTCTGTCACCCAATTTTTCGGAAACTACCCTTTCCATTTCTACGGCAATTTCATAATATTCGTCATACCCGAATTTCTCAAACAACTGCTCTGCCAAGCTTTGTAAGATTGTAGCGCGGGGATCTTTGACTTTGTACACACGATGTCCAAAACCCATGATTTTGGCTTTGCGTCGGAGAAGATCATCCACATAAGGGACAACATTTTTTACAGAACCAATGTTTTCTAGCATCTGAATTACTTCTTCATTCGCTCCCCCATGCAATGGTCCGCCTAAAGTACCCACTGCACTAGCAACTACAGCATAGGGATCTGTCAAGGTAGAAGCTGTGACTCTAGCACTAAATGTAGAAGCATTCATTGTATGCTCAACATGAAGAATTAAGCAAACATCAAATATCTTGGCTGCTAAAGGATCAGGTTCTTTCTCGTTCAGCATATACAGGAAGTTAGCCGCATAGTCTAAGTTATCCCTGGGTTTAACGGGGTCGTTACCTTCCCGCATTAACTGGAAGGCTGCTACCATTGTGGGAATAGTCGCTATTAATCTGACAGCAGAATTGCGAATATAGACCGGATTATGTAAGTCACGGCGAGAATAGAATAAACCTAAAGCAGCAGCAGAAGCTTGAAGAGCATCCATAGGATGACCACTTTCAGGGAAGCATTTCATCATGTCCCTAATGCGGTATTTGATGCGTCTGTGGAAGAGAACTTCATGCTCAAATGCTTTTAGTTCTTCCTTGGTTGGTAATTCACCCCAGATTAAAAGATATGCAGTTTCTAGGAATGTACTTTTTTCCGCTAATTCCTCAATCCTAATACCACGATACTCTAAAATTCCTTTCTGCCCATCTACATGACTTATACTCGATTGGGCTGCGGGAATACCTTCTAAACCAGGCTTGTATTCGCATACCGTCATGGCAACACCATTTACTTTGTAAAATATCTGCTCACGTTAACTCACCAGAGACTATTTTCACTATAACAGTTGCCGATATTACAACTATTCTATGCGGCCCTATCGAACAACTCTTACAGCAGGTACTTGGGCTGTGTCAACCAGAACATTTGACTACGACCCAAGGGAGAACCATCATCTGGTAGTTTTATTCCTATCATACCTGCTTTTTTGAGGATAATGCTCTCTTTTGCTTCTCCCCAAAGGAGAATTTCTGCCCAATGACTTAAACTAGGCTCATGGCCTACTAATGCTAGTTTGGTTTTTTGGGAATAATTCCTGGGTTTGAGCCATTCTTGCCACCAATTTTGAATATTACCATCAAAGCTAAGATGATGAGATGCTTCTAACTGGGAACTCAGTCCAGCAGCAATGAGTATTTCTGCTGTTTGATAAGCGCGAACTAGGGGACTAGTGAGAATTAAATCAAAATTAAAACTGAGTTTGACTAATCTCTGGGCTATTTTCTCGGTTTTTTCCCTTCCTTCTGGGGTGAGTTGTCGTTTTTCGTCTTTTAGTCCTGGTTGATGTTCTTCGGCGATACCATGACGGATTAAGTATAATTCCATGTTTTTAATTGGGTGTTTTTATATGATTTTTTATTTTGCGAAAAAGCACAAATAAGAGGGTAAAATTAGTAATTTCATAAAATCTTTGGATACCGTGAAAGTCTATTTCTTGTATCTCTAGCTAATTGATCAAATGTTTTACAAATTACCTTGCGTGAGTCTACTACAACTCTATTTAAATACCATTTCAATCTAGTTTTTTCAACCTCGCTAAGAAATTCATCTCTACCTATAACAAGAATACCTTGATATTCTATATTCTCACTTCCAAAAATAGAACGAAATTGACCAGTATTCTTAAAATCATCAAGTTTCCAAAACCAATCAATGATTTGACTAAATCCATTTTCAAATCTAGACGACCACTCTGATGTAGTTTTTCCTTTTTTGTTTACAAAAATACTATCTTTTCTAGCATCTTCAAATTCAATGAAACAGTAAATATTATTTACAGAATCACCAACAACTAAATCGGCTCTAAAATCTCCAAATAATGTAAATTCATGTTTGATTTGGTTGCAAAAGTTATCAGGAGCGTACCATCCAATACAGGCAGATAAATGTTGTCTCTCTTTGAAAAAAGGAAGTATATCCTTCCGTTCATTTAATTCCTTATTATCACGCAGTAGATTTTCAAATTCCTCAAGTTCAATCAAACACTGTTTAATATCTATATCACAAAAATCTAGACCTCTCATACTTTAGCCTTTTCTAATAATCCATATAACATTTCAATCCGTTTGTAATTAACTATATCAATAATAGTTACTTTTTTAGATTGAACTTCAAAAATGATTCGATATATGCCTACCTTGGCAATAAAATCATTATCTGAACTTGAATTTAGTTTAGAAACTTCAATTTCTGAACAATCAGGAAAGTTTTCTAGACAACTAATAGCATAACTAATCTTTTCTTTCTCTTGAGTTGGTAAAACATCAAGTGCTATTTGTGCGTTATCATCTAAAACTGTTTCATTTTTGTTTACCTGTTGATTTTTAGATTCAGTAGAAGTATCGTAATACTCATCAGATAAGTGTTGAAGTTCATTGAAAAAATTAGTTCCTCCTTCTCCTTTTTCCACTGCGTGCTTGATCTTTGCCAATATTTCTTTTTCTTTTGGGTGATTATGTAACTCAGAAACTACTATTTCTTGAAATTTCTGATTTCTTTGTGCTGTGTTTTCCTGAATATTTTTTGTCATACTAGCCATAATTTGCCTGGAAACCTGTATAACTGCTATTTTTTCAGTTTCAGATATATTAGAAGTCCATTTTATCAATAACTTAACAACCAACGTTACAAGCTTATGTAAAACCTCCGAATCTAGCTTTTGAATGTATCCGTGAGCCAGTCGGTTGCGCTGTTCAAGACAAGCTTGAATAATATCAAATTCAGAAATTGATAACTCTCCCAAAGAGTACATTGATTTTATTAATTTTATGGCTGGTAAACGTTCAACAGGAATTGATACATCAACTGCTCTTTTTCTTAATGCTCCCTCAAAAACACTCCAAAGAAAAAGAAAAGCAGGTTCAATATTATTATTTTCAATCAGCTTGCTAACTTGACTAAAATAGTTAATTAGTTCTTCCCAGGATGGCAGTTCTTCACAAGTTCCTGGTAATGATTCTGCTTCCATATCTTCAAGTGTCACTAATAAAAAACGCCAGCCTGGATGTTTACTCACTTCTTCTGCAACAGATTGTAAACGCTCAACTGAAACTGGAGTAATGCTGGTTTTTACTTCAATTATTAAACCTATTAAACCGCATTCATTTTCATTCTTAGTAGCCAGAATATCGGGTTGATAATTATCCAAATCAAACGGTAATTGATCTGCTTTCGGGTTTTGTATAACAGTAAATCCTTGATCACGATACTTTTTGATCAAAGATTCAACTTTCTCATCATGTAAACTTTTAGTATTTTCCATCATAAGTATTCTGCCAATGGTTGAGATTCAATTACTTTGACATAAGCACACTTTTTACCAATAATGACACCTTCGCGCAATAATAAGTTATACCAAATTTATACCCGCTTATCAGACAGCAAAAGCCAATTCATTTGCATGGGTTCAGCACTGCTAAACCCTAAATTAATCAAGTCTTTTAATCCGGTTTTAAGACTAAATTGGATTATCTCTCGGATTTACCAATCTTAATAATTTCTGCTTGATTTGTGCGTCGAAAACTTCCCATTTCATTTTGGCATAGGCCGAATTTTCATTACCACCTGATAAAAAACCCATGGGAATTTCAAAGCCTCCCGCACCAGTTCTCCCCCCACCAAAAAATCTCCCCGCGCTATCTTGTCCAAAGGCTTCTTTGATAAATTCATCAGGATCTAGGGTCAGTTTTGTCGTCCGCAAAGAACCTATAATTACTTCTAGTTCGTCGTCTTCATCATGAACTATTCCATACACTACCGCAGTATGAACATTTTCTTCGGTAACTAAAAAATCTGCAGCTTGGGGAATTGCGTCCCGATCATCATACCGCAAGTAGCCAACACCAGCTATGGAAAAATTATTTTGAACAATCCGGTTTTTAAGCGATCGCTCAATCACATCCATTACACGCTTAGAACGATTTGCCTGTAAAATGGCATTTAGTAACTGAGCATCATAAAATCTGCTTAAATAACCAGCAGCCATAAAATCTTCTTCTTGGGCTTGCATTAACCTATTTGTATCTGATCTTAACCCGTGCATTAATGCTGTGGCGCATTTAATGTGCTGGTTAATACTATTATCTAAGGTTAATAATCCTGATTGTAAGTATTGAGTAAAAATTGTCGCTGTAGCCCGCACGTAGGGACGAACATCCATAAATTCGGATTTGAGATCCCCCTGCAAGCTATGATGATCTACTAGCACTATTAAGGGGATTCCCGCTTGTTGAATTGCTGGTAATAATTGAGATGTAGTTCCCTGGTTGTCAATTAACACGAAACCGTGATAACATGACAAGTCTTTATTTTTCAGGGTTTGCATTGTCCAGCGTTGAGCAGGTAAATTAGTTAACTTAACTAAAGCAATATTTTCTTGATGGCTTAATGTTCCTGCGTAAATAATATCACATTTGATATCATACTGTTGGGCAATTAATTGATATGACCAGGCACAAGAAAGAGCGTCAGGATCAGGAAAATCCTGTAAAACCACTAATTGACGTTCATGGCGGTGTCCTAGCAGGGTTTTTTGTAACTCTTCGGATTTCTGAGACGCTAAAGAACTGCCACGCTGGACTAAATAGATACCTCCATCACTATTAGCAGGTGATAAAGATGTCCGAGCTAAAGGTGGGGCTTCAATAATATCTTTCTCTGTTTCTACTTCCTCTGGATTTGGATCTTTAGCTAAAGATAAACTCTCGAATTGAGCAGCGGGATAATTCGCGTACATAAGGAACTGTATTTCTAAGCGTTGAGGGTGATTTTCTTTATCCATTTAGATATCATGCCAGAGATAATGCGCTACTAAAACTACATTAGAACCGGCTATTATCTAAAGTTCATTGTTGATACTGTTAATGACATTGTTTATTTCTGTGCTGAAAACCAATTAAGAAGTGCTTATAAATACCAAGAATCAAGCAAGTCTTGGCTTTTGGTATCTATTTCACTTCTTGATTTAGGAATCCGTCTCAGAGGGTGTTTGAAAGGTTTTTGAACTCTCCCTAACCCCCTCTATGAGAACAATAAAACTGTATTTTCTTGTTTCTTTTAGGAAACGGGGACTAAGGGAAGTAAAAATGTGATGAAAATTACGGGATACCACTTTTCAAACATCCTCTCAAGAAATATGTAAATTTTATGAAAATTTGGTGATTATCTTGAATATTGATTTGACTTGTGCTATTATCAATATTCTGTGTTCAAATTTGTTTTTCAGTTTTTGGGTAGCTTCTCTACTTGTAATTTTAACTTATCCGTTGAGAACAAAAGCTCTCTATATCCCTTTTTAAAGCATATAGCCCCAATTCTTGAAAAACAAGTAATTTCTGACGCTGCGGATATAAAAATATCAGCTTATGGTAATTTTACCCTAAGCTGGTTAGCACTAACCCAAAACTGGCAAAAATTCCACTTGTAGCCACTGTTTGAGAGTCAAACAATTATGTCCACAAGTGAATCTTGACCTGAGTTTTTGTAGTTGATTATATATAATGTCAAAGGCCTATTACGTATTTTTGCCACTCTTGGTGCAGTCCACTTTTCAGATGTTTTGTTACCTCAAAGTAAAGACTGCTATAAGGTTGGCGAGGTAAATGACGCAAAGGCATCCGTGCTTCTTGGGGTGTCCGACTGCCTTTTTTGACATTACAACACACACAAGCAGCAACGATGTTTTCCCAAGTGTCACCCCCCCCTCGTGATCTCGGTATCACATGATCAAGTGTCAACTTATCCCCTGTGTAACCACAGTATTGACAAGTATGTCCATCACGATGCAGGATATTCCGACGGGTCAAAGGCACTTCCATATAAGGAACACGGACATAGTGGCGCAACCGGATCACGGTTGGCTGCGGAAAGTCCGTGTAAAGGAACTTACCATTGTATTCTAAGCGTTCAGCTTTGCCTTTCATCAACAACACGGTGGCTCGTCGCCAACTGGTGATGTTGAGCGGTTCGTAAGAGGCATTCAGGACTAAAACCTTCCCCATGAATCTGCGCTCAAGGTATTAGTTTTACATATACTAACACAAATACACTTTCTTGGGGATAGGAAAAGAATTTATACTTTTATTCTCAACTCAGATCCCCGACTTCTTCAAGCAGTAGGGGATCTTGTGGTCACTATTTTCTCAAATTTAAAAAAATCGCAATAAAGAAGTATTTAAGGGTTGACATTTGATTTTAAATTTGTTATGATAAAGCTGATAAGGAAGAACTATCATAAAATAATACTG
>NZ_KE384711.1:55279-55520 GCF_000426925.1 Dolichospermum circinale AWQC310F
AAGAAAAATTGTTGAATATGTTGAATATGCGGACACACTAATATTACTCACGCCACCGTCTTGTATAAATTACCGGATAAGAATTAAACTTTCTGATGAAATTGATTAGGACTGGCCGGGAATTTTGATATTTTCCCAAATTTGCCAAAAAAAATCGCAATAAAGAAGTATTTAGGGGTTGACATTTGATTTTAAATTTGTTATGATAAAGCTGATAAGGAAGAACTATCATAAAATAATA
>NZ_KE384711.1:55550-65023 GCF_000426925.1 Dolichospermum circinale AWQC310F
TTGAAGAAAAATTGTTGAATATGCGGACACACTAATATTACTCACGCCACCGTCTTGTATAAATTACCGGATAAAAGTTAAACTTCCTGATTAAATTGATATAGCTTCTAGGGGATGGGAGAAGCTTTTCGGTGGTGTGATAGGAGTGCAGTCTAATGTTAAATCGCAAACAAACCCCAATTTTTACTGATCATCAAGAACGTGATGCTTATGCTTGGTTTTCTCAGCGGGCTTGGGTAGAAATTGATTTGGGGGCTTTGTCTAATAATGTCAAGGAGTTGGTAAAGTTTTTATCTCCATGTACTCAACTAATGGCAGTTGTCAAAGCTGATGCCTATGGACATGGAGCAGTAGCAGTTGCTAAAACTGTATTAGAAGCGGGCGCTAGTTGGTTGGGTGTAGCGACTGTTCCCGAAGGTATTCAATTACGGGAAGATGGTATTCAAGCCCCGATTTTAATTTTAGGGGCAACCAACACACCAGAACAAATTCAGGCGATCGCTTATTGGCAACTTCAGCCTACATTGTGTAGTCCTAAGCAAGCTTTAGAGTTTTCTAATGTATTAGAAGATATTAATTATAATTTACCCTTACCTGTACATATTAAATTGGATACGGGAATGTCTAGATTAGGCACGAATTGGCAAGAAGCAGCAGAGTTTATCCAGTTGGTGCAAGGATTACCCCATTTGTATATTACTAGTATTTATTCTCATCTGGCAACAGCAGATAGTCCTGATACTAGGGTGATGACAGAACAGCATAGACGATTTGAAAAAGTAATAGCACACATCAAAGCTCAAGATGTCAAAATTCCTATTTTACATTTAGCTAACTCAGCGGCTACTCTTACAGATAGAGGATTACACTATGATATGGTGCGCGTAGGTTTAGCGATTTATGGGTTGTATCCTGCTATTCACTTACAAAATCAAATTAAACTTAAACCTGTTTTACAAGTTAAAGCTAGAGTTACCCAAGTTAAAACTATAACTGCGGGGACTGGAGTTAGTTATGGTCATCATTTTATTGCATCTGAGGAAATGCGGCTGGCAGTGGTTGGTATTGGTTATGCTGATGGTGTACCCCGTAATCTTTCCAATAAGATGCAAGTATTAATCCGTGGACAGCGTATACCGCAAATTGGCGCAATTACAATGGATCAAATGATGTTAGATGTAAGTTCTATACCTGATTTACAAGAGGGGGAAGTAGTTACATTGTTGGGAGAACAGGGAAAAGAGCAAATATCGGCTGATAATTGGGCAAATTGCCTAAATACTATTTCTTGGGAAATTCTGTGCGGCTTTAAGCATCGTTTACCTCGTGTAACTGTCATATAAATGGGAATATGGGGAGAAATTACTAAGCTGTTACGCATCTAAATTTGATAATCCTAATCTAGCTAGATATTGTGGTACGGGCATCTTGCCCGCTAAAATCATACAAATTAATGCAGTACAGATGAATATCACATAGCCCAATTCTGAATTTATTAGAACTTACGGAAGTTCTGCAAGAAATTATACTTTTTTGTTTGTAGTGCGGGCTTTAGCCCTAATTATCTGATTATGTTTCCGTAGCGTCTCGAAAACAGGACTAAAGTCCTGACTACAGCAATCCTGTTGATTTTAAATTTTAAATTTATTTAAAATTTAAATTTTTTACCTATTGTCATAAATAATTTGTTATGCTAGAATCATGAAATGTCAACGCGGATATGGCGAAATTGGCAGACGCGCTAGATTTAGGTTCTAGTTCCGAAAGGAGTGAAGGTTCAAGTCCTTTTATCCGCACTTTTGATTCCCTATCTTGGTCAGTGCTTTATTAGTATTGGTTTTTCTGCTATTTTACCCTATCTCTCCTACAGCTATTGTAATATTTCCGCATAGACGCATGAACATGAAGCATATTACCGTATCGCAGGAAGAAAAAAATACAGAACTTAGAGTGTGGTATAAATAGATGAAAACTTCTGCAATGTAAATTAGTTTAACTGACTGTGAAATACTATCAACAGCATCCTCATGCCTTTCCTCTTCAATATCTTCAGGACTTGTGGGGAGAAATCCAAGCTTGTCCCTATTTTGCTATTAATAACCTTAACCGGGATTTTGTGAATACTAAAGGCTTTTCTGTGGTGTTTCAGCGTCATGGTTTAGCGGAAGTTATCCAAAAATTTCCCTATTTTAAGCCTTATTTAGATTTAGCACTTTTACCTACTTGTAATGCTTTTTATCTGAATCCTTTACTACTTAAAGCGGGTTCTCGTGTTGACCCCCATATTGATCGATCTTTGCGTTTCTATTGTAAAACTGTTGAACCACCAGCATTTGTAAGCGTTCTTTATGTGCGTGTACCAGAGGATATGCAGGGAGGAGAATTGGTGCTAAAATCTCAAAAACGCCAAGTTGGACAAATTAAACCCCAAACCAATGCTTTAATTTATTTTCAGGGTGATTTAACTCATGCTGTGAATGCTGTTACAACTGCGGGAAATCGCTTAAGTCTTGTTTGTGAACAGTATAGTTTAAATGAAGATGAACTTGAGGAAATACCATATTTTACCTTAGAGTCGAGGGTAAATCAAGGGAATGGCAAAAAACAAAAGAAGTATGGATTGAATTTTTAACCCCAACTTATTTAGAGGATGTTTCAAAAGTTTTCCACTAATTATGTTTTGCGTATTGGCATATTTGTGCCAATACGCAAAGGAAAAGAGATGTTTAATTGAGCAAGGCGTACTTTTCAAACAACCTCTTAGACAAAGCTGAAATAATAGCTTGTTAACGCTATAAATAAACCGCAACCTAACAGACATAATTACACCATCATAGCAACGTCTATTAGTCCTGACGGCCAACTCTTTGCCACTTGTTATAGTGATAATACAATTAAAATATTGCATCTATCCACGAGAAAATGTATAGAAACGATATTATTATATAATACAAATGTATTGGATATTGCTTTTTATCCTATAGATAAAATCTTGCTTATCTTTAGTGAGGATAATACCATCAAATTTTGGAACATAGAAACTGGATGCTTTGTGCAAATCCCGAACTTCTAAAATTTGGTCAGTTTATCCCATATTACTAAATGTATCTTTAAGGACAGAACGCGCTGCTAAATGATTACGAGTAGAAGTGAGAATTTCCGCTTCTCGTTCTAAACGAGCCACTGTATCCTGTATTTCTAGTAATGCTTGTTGTTCTGGGGCTACACCATAGAGATTACTACCTATCCAATAAGATAATTCTGTGGGTAAATCTGGTAAATCATTGGGTAATTCAATATTTTGTTCCGTTAATTTGGATGAAAGACGAACCACATCCCGTAAAAGTTGTTCTACCTCAGATGCTAAAGGACGTAAATCCTTAGCTGGTGGTTGATCTTCAATCCATTCTACCAAACCGACACGATAAGGCTTTTCCCGGACATATTCTAAAACACGAAACCTTTGCTGTCCTAAAGCTAATAGTTTCATTCTGTCATCAGGTAGCCGTTGACAATGAAGAATTTCCGCACAACAACCAACGTTAGCAATTGTCCCATTAACTGGGTCAATCATCAATACCCCAAATCGGCGATCGCTCTCCAAAATCGTATTCATCATGATTCGGTAGCGAAATTCAAAGATATGCAAAGGTAATGGTCTGGTAGGAAATAGAACTACTTCAGGTAATGGAAACAGGGGTAGTTCACGAACTGCAATTTTAGAAGAGGATGTCATTGTTAGTTAGTTGAGTATAAATTGTATTCTTAAAATATTATATTCTTTTCTAATTTTTCCCGACTTGGTTTATATTTTATCATTATGTTTTATGACTCATAAAAAACCCTGAGATAAATTTTCTCAGAGCTTACTAAATGTCAGTTGTCAGTTGTTCGTTGTTTTTTCCTTAACCACTGACAACTGACAACTGACCAATGACAAATTTACAATTTGACTTCAATATCCACACCAGAAGGCAAATCTAGCTTCATGAGTGCATCAATAGTTTTAGAGGAAGGCTGATAAATGTCAATAATGCGTCTATGGGTACGGGTTTCAAAGTGTTCGCGGGAATCTTTATCTACGTGAGGTGATCTGAGTACGCAATATATCTTTCGTTTTGTTGGTAAAGGAATAGGTCCTATAGCTGTCGCGTTGGTGCGGTTAGCTGTGTCTACAATCTTCTCGCAAGATGTATCTAATAAACGACGGTCAAATGCCTTCAAACGAATTCTAATCTTTTGCTGCTGTAGAGTGGCCATATCAAAGTTTTCCAGGTTCGGTAAATTTTAGACTTTAGATTTTAGATTTTAGATTTTAGATTTTTAGATGTCATCTCGAATTTAAAATTTAAAATCCAAAATAGTTTTTGGGAATAGAAAGGAGCAGAGATTTTATTGTTTATCTCCGCTCCTTTGTCATGAGAGCAAAAAGGTGAGTGTTATTTCAAGATTTTAGCAACAACGCCAGCACCAATCGTCCGGCCACCTTCACGAATAGCGAAGCGCATACCTTGTTCAATAGCGATCGCATTGATCAATTCTACTGTCATTTTAATCCGGTCTCCGGGCATCACCATTTCTGCCGCATCACCATTATCAGCGGTAAACGCTGTGATTGTACCAGTTACATCAGTTGTCCGCACATAGAACTGAGGACGGTAGCCAGAGAAAAATGGAGTTTTCCGTCCACCTTCTTTTTCAGTTAAAACGTAAACTTCACCTTCAAACTGAGTATGAGGGGTAATTGATTTTGGTTTAGCGATTACCATTCCCCGTTCAATATCAGCTTTTTGGATACCGCGCAGGAGTACACCCGCATTATCTCCTGCTTGACCTTCATCAAGACTCTTCTTGAACATTTCAATCCCGGTAACGGTAGTAGCGCGAGTATCTTTAATACCTACCAACTCTACGTTATCACCGACTTTGACCACGCCCCGTTCAATCCGACCAGTGGCAACTGTACCACGACCTGTGATGGAGAATACGTCTTCTACCGCCATCAAGAATGGCTTATCTATAGCCCGCTCAGGGGTGGGGATATAAGAATCTACAGCGTCCATTAATTCGTAGATTTTGTCTACCCAAGGATTTTCACCTCGTTGAGTTTTGGGATTTGCGGTCATTGCTTGGAGAGCTTGTAGACCTGATCCTTTGATAATGGGGATGTCATCACCAGGAAAATCGTAGCTGGAAAGCAGTTCTCGTAGTTCTAGTTCTACCAATTCCAGCAATTCTGGGTCATCCATCAAATCTTCTTTGTTCAAGAAGACGACCAGACTAGGAACACCGACTTGTTTTGCCAAGAGGATGTGTTCACGGGTTTGGGGCATAGGACCATCCGTAGCCGCAACTACCAAGATACCTCCATCCATTTGCGCCGCACCTGTGATCATGTTCTTCACATAGTCAGCGTGTCCCGGACAATCTACGTGAGCATAGTGACGACTTTCAGTTTCATACTCAACGTGAGCCGTATTGATGGTAATACCCCGGGCTTTTTCTTCCGGTGCATTATCAATTTGGTCATAACCCTTAGCTACAGCTTGACCCATAGCTGCCAATGTCATAGTAATAGCTGCTGTTAAAGTTGTTTTACCGTGGTCAACGTGTCCAACAGTACCGATATTTATGTGGGGTTTATTTCTTTCAAACTTTGCGCGTGCCATGAATACTAGTTTCCTTTTTTAATTAAGCGTTTCCTTTACTTTTGGCAATGATAGTTTCAGCCACGCTACGAGGTACTTCTTCGTAGTGACTAAACTCCATCGTAAAAATTCCCCGACCTTGGGTTTTTGACCGGATATCAGTAGCGTAACCAAACATGGTTGCTAGTGGAACTTTCGATACTACCTTCGCAACCCCATTTTCAGTGCTTTGGCTTTCAATCTGTCCTCTGCGGGAGATTAAGTCACCGATGACAGTTCCCATAAAGTCTTCAGGTACTTCAACTTCAACTTTCATCATCGGCTCTAAGATGACAGGAGAAGCTTTTGTAGCCGCTTCCTTGATTGCCATAGAACCGGCAATTTTGAAAGCCATTTCTGAAGAGTCTACGTCATGGTAAGAACCATGTATTAATGTCGCTTTGACATCAATGAGTGGATATCCAGCTAAAATACCGGATTCACAACATTCTTTCATTCCCTGTTCAGCAGGTCCTATGTACTCTTTGGGTACAATCCCACCGACAATTTTAGAAACAAATACAAAACCTGTGCCTGGTTCGCCTGGTTCTAAGTTGATCACTACGTGACCATACTGACCCTTACCACCACTCTGACGGATGAATTTACCATCAACTTTTTCGACGGATTTGCGGATGGTTTCCCGGTAAGCTACTTGGGGCGCACCCACATTCGCTTCTACTTTAAATTCCCGTAACATCCGGTCTACGAGAATTTCTAGGTGTAATTCTCCCATCCCTGCAATTACGGTTTGGTTGGTTTCGGGATCAACACGAACACGGAAGGTGGGATCTTCTTCTGACAGGGATTGTAGTGCTTTGGAAAGCTTGTCCATGTCGTTCTTGGTTTTGGGTTCAACCGCTACCGAGATCACAGGTTCAGGAATAAATAAGGATTCCAAAATTACTGGTGAACCTTCATCACAAAGGGTATCACCAGTCAAAGTATCTTTTAATCCTAAAGCAGCACCTAAATCACCTGCCCGTAGTTCATCCACGTCTTGTCTATCGTCTGCTTTCATCAGCACTAGCCGAGAAATCCGCTCTTTTTTGTTTTTGCTGGCGTTGAGAATATAACTACCTTTCTTCAACACACCAGAATAAACACGAACGAAGGTGAGGCGACCATAAGGATCAGCCATAATCTTAAATGCCAAAGCTGATAATGGTTCGTTATCATCAGCATGGCGTTCTACGGGATCACCGTTGAGCAGTGTGCCTTGAATTGGCGGTACTTCTGTTGGTGCTGGTAGGTAATCTATCACTGCGTCCAACATGAGTTGCACACCTTTATTCTTAAAGGCTGAACCGCACAGCACCGGGACAATTGTCCCTTCAATTGTCCCTTTCCGTAGAGCAGTACGGATTTCCGCTTCTGTCAGTTCTTCGCCCTCGAAATACTTGCTCATTAAAGTATCTTCGGTTTCCGCTACTGCTTCTACCAATTTTGTCCGATACTCTGATGCTTTTTCCTGCAATTCCGCTGGGATTTCTGTTTCTTGGATATCAGTTCCTTGATCGTTTGTGTACCTATATGCACACATCCGCACCAAGTCTATAATCCCCTTAAATTCAGTTTCACTACCAATGGGCAGTTGAATGGCGATCGCATTGGCTCGTAAGCGATCGCGCATCTGATCATGCACTTTATAGAAGTTCGCACCGGTGCGATCCATCTTGTTAATAAAGGCAATGCGAGGTACTTTATAGCGATCTGCTTGTCGCCATACTGTTTCTGACTGTGGTTGTACACCACCTACGGAACAAAACACCGCGATTACACCATCTAATACCCGCATGGAACGTTCCACTTCAATGGTGAAGTCTACGTGACCCGGAGTATCAATAATGTTGATCTGATGATCTTTCCAACTGGTACTAATTGCAGCAGCAGTTATGGTAATTCCCCGCTCCCGCTCCTGCTCCATCCAGTCTGTAACGGCTGTTCCTTCGTGAACTTCGCCAATTTTGTGAATTATCCCAGAGTAAAATAATATTCTCTCTGTCGTCGTTGTTTTTCCCGCATCTATATGCGCCGCAATACCGATATTGCGTACTCTCTCTAGCGGGTTTGTGCGTGCCACTATTACCTCCTATCGTTGTCGCCCTATGATATCTTGTATATTACTGCTGCTATATAAATCCTAGACCAAGCTAGACATTTACTTCTTACTTCAATGGGAGCATGGGAGCGGTTATCCCTCAGTAAGCTTTCACGCTTTAGCCAAACGCAATATCACTTTTTTTTGCTCTGAAAAAACTATCACCATCATTGCTTGGTTTTCACGTCAGTAATAGTTTGATTAAAGACTATGGACTTGCCACGCCCCGCTATCAGATAATTCACATTGTATATGAATTACCGAACAGTAAAGGACGATATATCGCTTTTCTACTTAGTTTAGTAACGATAGTGTGCAAATGCTTTGTTTGCTTCTGCCATGCGATGCGTTTCTTCCCGCTTACGAATAGCACTGCCCGTTTCATTCGCTGCGTCCATTAACTCATTTGCTAGTCTTCCGGCCATGGTTCTCCCTGGACGTTGACGAGAATACTGTACTAACCAACGTAATGCTAGGGTAGTACCCCTATCTGTACGCACTTCCATTGGCACTTGGTATGTTGCTCCACCAACTCGGCGAGCTTTTACTTCTACTAATGGTGTCGCATTCCGTACTGCTCTTTCAAAAGTTTCTAAAGGACTTCCACCAGTACGTTCTTCAATAGTTTTCAAAGCGTCATAAACTATTCTTGCGGCAATTGATTTTTTGCCATGACGCATTAGCCGTCGCATCATCATACTGATTAGGCGACTATTGTACACTGAGTCAGGCGGCACTGGCCGCCTTTGACTAACACCACGACGAGACATACTTCATCCTTAAATAGGGAATTTGGCAACGAAATTATATGTTATCAGAACACAGGGGACTAAAAGCGGTTTGATCAGCCGCTTCATTTTCCTGATTTTTTGTTTATGGCTCTATCAGTTTTGACATACCTCCTCTTCCTTTCATGAGAGAGGATTGCTTAACGCTTCATTGGGTTGTGCTATCGAAATAGTCTTACCATCTCCCTCGACGTTCGTTTAAAGTCTCCCAATGCCATAAGGCGACTATTCAAATACAGGATTATTCTCAGAAGCTCATGCAACTTCGTTTTTATGCCAGATACAGCTTGATTTCTGCTTGTGCAATTTTGGTCAGGACGATTAACCGTATTTAACGCGATTAACCGCCTCTTACCTATTTTTTCCCTGCTTTTTGGCGTTTAGTTCCATATTTGGAACGGCCTTGTTTCCTGTCTTTAACTCCGGCTGTATCTAATGTACCACGGATAATATGGTATCTAACTCCGGGCAAGTCTTTCACCCGACCACCGCGAATCATAACTACGGAGTGTTCTTGTAAGTTATGACCGATACCTGGGATGTAAGCTGTGACTTCGAATCCAGAGGTAAGCCTTACCCTTGCCACCTTGCGGAGTGCTGAGTTGGGTTTCTTCGGTGTTGTTGTGTATACTCTGGTACAAACGCCTCGACGTTGAGGGCATTCTTTCAGAGCAGGGGACTTGGTTTTCTGACGCGCTAGTTCGCGCTCACTACGTATTAGCTGCTGTATTGTTGGCATGAGTTACAGCGCGTGAAGCTGCTTTATGATCTAAGTTTTAACAAATCCTAATTATATCATTTTTTCTGATTTTATGTCAATTATTTTGGAAGGGAACAGGGAACAGGGAACAGGGAACAGGGAACAGGGAACAGGGAACAGGGAACAGGGAACAGGGA
>NZ_KE384711.1:65033-79133 GCF_000426925.1 Dolichospermum circinale AWQC310F
AATTCTTAACTACTGACAACGGACAACTGACAACGGACAACTGACAACGGACAACTAACAAATAGAGAAAGAATTACCACAACTACATCTGGATATTGCTTGGGGGTTATGAAAGCGAAAACCACCACCCATCAAATCTTCTGCATAATCTAGTGACAAGCCATTAATGTAATTTAGGCTTCCTGGGTCTATGACTAGACGAATATCATCAAACTCTACCATCTGGTCTGTGGCTTGTACAGTTGTATCAAAACCTAAATCGTAAAACCAGTCAGCACAGCCACCAGATTTCACCTGCAAACGAAATAAAATATTTGGTGGTTGTTTGGATTTTAAGCGCCTAATTTCATTAATGGCTGCTGAACTTAAATTAATCATGGAATTTTTTTATTGGTCATTGGTCAAAAAGAAAAAATCCCCCTGTCTATTCCGTTGTAACTATTGCTTATTTTTCACGTGCATAGTCATCTTGATAGCGAATAATATCATCTTCTCCTAAATATTCGCCATTTTGGACTTCAATCAAAATCAAGGGAATCACGCCGGGATTTTCTAAGCGATGAGTTGTACATTGGGGAACATAGGTTGATTGATTATTGCTTAATAATATCTCGTGATCGCCACAAACTACTTTGGCTGTCCCTGAAACAACTATCCAGTGTTCACTACGGTGGTGGTGCATTTGTAAACTCAGGCGATGACCTGGTTTTACTTCAATACGCTTAATTTTATATCCGCGCCCCTCTTCCAAGACTGTGAAAGACCCCCAAGGACGTAATTCACCTGCAGCAATACCTCTAGAATTAATTGTTGGTTGTAAAGTCAGTGTATTCGTGGGGACAGTTTCTGATAATTTAGCCATAATTACCTCATTTGGAGACATAATAAACCCGTTCTTAGCTTTAACAGTTGATGACAAAGGGGGCGAAATTCGTCCACTTTGATTAAGATAGCAAAAGTCAACACTGGCTGGTAAAATGAGAATGTTCAAACTCTATGTCTACATAAAATCTTTATCAAAAACACGACTTAGGGTAAGATGTGGGTAAGATCGCCGACTTCTTCTTTGAAGGTTTCAAGATATTATATAGCCATTTCCATTCAAGTGAGGTACAAGCAGTAATAATTGAAGGCAGATGGACCGAGATAAACGCAGATAATTCTGTACTTCTTTAGACTGGGAAACGCTATAAGTCAAGATCAGAAGTTGAGTCTCTGTTTTTTATCACTAAATAGTTACATCTACGTAGGTTGTCGTTAAAAATTGTCGTTATGACAAGGGAACAGGGAACAGGTTTTGGGCAACTTTATTTTTCGTTACTTATGTCGGTTTTTTTCTGTTCAGCTAGTTACTTCTTTTTTGTGTTTTGGGTAAGTCCTGACTTTGATTCTAGGAAAATTCCAATACCGTTGTGAACACGCGCTGCTGTATTAGGAGAACGATCCAGCAATTGACCACCTAAATAAAGGCTGGTAGAACTACCACCGTCTAGATTTAAAGCGTTGATACAACCCATTGTTTGCATTAATTTTGCTTGTTCTTCTAAGGTTGGACCTCCACCACCTGCGCGATTATGTACGGCAGCAATCATTAAGTTACCTGTATTAAGGGTACAAATACTGCTACGAACTGCTTGACTGTTCATAAAAGCAGAACCGAATTTCTCGGCTTCTCCGTCGAGGACTATTTGCCGATTTTCTAATAATAGGGGTCCTGCACCGATAATATGGGGATAACGACTAAATTCAGGTGTGGTGGTGGTGTTGGTAAGGTCAATTTTTGTCCCAATGGGTAATTGTGGCGTCTCATTACGGAAAATCAGCAGATAACCATTTTTGGGAATAGGAATAGCATTTATACCAGTTTTACCACCCGGTAATTGATTAGTTACTTGATTGTTTTCTACAACAATTATATTTTCATTCTCGGTTAAGGGTGTATAAGTATCTCCCCATAAAGATGTGTAACGCGAAATACCATTTTGAACATAGCCAGTATTGAGTAAAATAATAGGTAAATTTTGATTATTGTTGCTGGTTAGGGTTTCTGTGAGGGTGAGGCGACCAAAATAGAATTGTCCTTTATTATTCCAAGCTATTGCTCCCCGGTTCAGAATTGGTCCTGATATCCATTGATTATCTCGTCTAATTGCCCCTAATGGTAATTTATTATTGCGGTTAAAATAACCACCATTAATTGCCGCTACGGCTAAGTAATTTTGAGCAGTTTGGATTAAAGGGGCAGTACCAGTTAATGTTTGCACGTTAGTTAATATAGGTTTAATGCTTAATCCGACGGTACGAGGATTAATATCCAACCAAACCACGGGAAAGCGATCTGTTCCTAAAGTTACTAGCCGTTGTCGCCATTGTAACCCCTGCGCCCAGGTAATATTTCTTTCGACCATTGCATCAGGTTGAATATCAATTACTAGACGATTTGGCGGGGAGACGGTGCTAATTTGTACAGACTGTCCAAAGGGAATACTCAAACTGATAATTGTTTGATTATTGACAATTTCTATTTTTTCAATGGGTGATTCTGTGCTTTGTGCTATAGGTGGTTTAGGGTTATAAACTGCGAGTAAAGCCGCATCAGCAATAGTATCTAAAGTGACAGTCCATTGGCGGTTGGCTGGTGTGGTAGATTTGGGGATAATTTCATCAGGATCTACTACTTTTTTGACTGGTAACTCTTGTCTAATTTGCCAAAAAGTGGCACTGTCTAAGTCTAGTACAATCCGATCCCCTTTTGGTTGTTTACCAAGACGAATATTTCTCAGTTGAGAAGGGGGAGTGGCAATTACTAATGTGTTACCATTAGCTTTAATTTGCCATTTTGCTGTTTTAGCTAATTTACTTATATCTAAATAGCGGTAGCCACCTCTTAGTTTAGTATTAAGAATTATGGGATTTGTCAAGCTAGAAAACCACTGTATTGGCTGTTTACCAGGATTGTTACTACTGAGTAAATCTATGCCCATTAATTGCTTAACTGCGCCATCACTGATATAAGTTTGCATTCCTGTTGGTTGTAACCATGCTCCTGGTAAGGTTCGGCCATTTATAGTAATTTGATTACCAGCACTAACAGCAGTGGGAACGGAATTTGGTATTCTAGGAATATTTTGGGCGAGTGCGCCATAATTAGCAGTTAAACATAGTCCCGCTGACAGCAGTGGTGACAGAGAATTGAGCATTTTCCAGATCATTGTGTTTTTTGATAAAGTTATTATGCAAAAACCAGCCTAAGAAAAATTTATCAGAAAATTAAAAAAATAATTACCTTTTTTAGAAATAATCATGATAGTATGTATATTGGGTTTTTGTCTCTTATCAAGAGTAACAAACAGTTGTCACACTAAAAATACTAGCGATAACTGCTTTAAATAATACACACTGCTTGGAGACTATCATCATAGTCTTGGAGATTAAATCTAAAATTCCCACAGCTCTAAAATTTTAGATTAGGGTAATTTTTTTTAGAGTGCATAAACAAATAAAAAATAGATAGGCACTGGTAACACAGCTTTGGCTAAATGTCAAGCTAAGGCTAAAATTGTTATCCCTAAATTTTGGTAATTATGTATTTTTATCGAGTGCCAATAAATGAGAAAATTTCCCTATAGCAGTAGTAACAACGTCTGTACCTCAACATTTCAGGAATAAAGTATGAGTCATCAATTAAATCAGGGTCAGCAAACTACAATGTCAGATATCAATTGTCAAGATACTTATTTAGGACAAAAGTGGTTGGTAGAAGAAAGGGATGCTTGTGGAGTAGGGTTTATTACCCATCGTCAGAATATAGCTAGTCATGAAATTTTGGACAAGGCTTTAACTGCTTTAACTTGCTTGGAACATAGGGGAGGTTGTAGCGCTGACCAAGATTCTGGTGACGGTGCGGGAATACTGACAGCAATTCCTTGGGAATTATTGGCACAAGATAACAGTCACGGAATTGACTTTGCTGATGTGAGTCATAAGGCTGTGGGAATGATATTCTTGCCCCAAGACTCGGAAGCGGCTCAAGTTGCTAAGAACGCATTTGAGCAAATAGCAGCAGAGGAAAAATTGACTGTACTGGGCTGGCGAGTAGTTCCGGTGCGTTCAGAGGTGTTAGGTGTACAAGCTAGAGAGAATCAACCTCGTATAGAACAGGTTATAATTTCTTGCGCTGATAAAAGCGGTGATGAATTGGAAAGAGAACTGTATATTGCGAGTAAACGCATTATGCAAGCGGGAAGGAGAATTTCTGAGGATTTCTATGTATGTTCTTTCTCTAGTCGCACCATTGTTTATAAAGGCATGGTACGTTCGGCTGTATTGGGGGATTTTTACGAGGATCTCAAGCATCCTGCTTTTAAAGTATCATTTGCGGTATACCATCGCCGCTTTAGTACCAATACCATGCCGAAATGGCCTTTAGCTCAACCCATGCGGTTATTAGGTCACAATGGAGAAATTAATACCCTGTTGGGGAATATTAATTGGATGATGGCACGGGAAGCGACTCTAAGTCATCCAATTTGGGAAGATCGTTTTGATGAACTCAAGCCACTGGTAAACACTGATAATAGTGATTCTGCTACTTTAGACAATGTATTAGAGTTACTGGTACGTTCGGGACGTAGCCCCTTAGAAGGGTTAATGATGATGGTTCCGGAAGCCTACAAAAATCAACCTGCTTTAGCGGAATATCCAGAGATTGTAGATTTTTATGAATATTACAGCGGTTTGCAGGAAGCATGGGATGGTCCAGCACTGTTAGTATTTAGTGATGGGAAGAAAGTGGGAGCGGCATTAGACCGCAATGGTTTACGACCTGCGCGTTATGTCATTACTAAAGATGATTATATCGTTGTGGCTTCGGAAGCGGGAGTTGTAGATTTCCCAGAAGAGAATGTTCTGGAAAAGGGTAGACTAGGACCAGGACAAATGATTGCGGTAGATTTAAATACCCAAGAAATCCTGAAAAATTGGGAGATTAAACAACGTATTGCGAAACAGTATCCTTACGGGGAATGGTTGCAAAAATATCGCTTAGAATTGAATCGCTTAGTTAAGGGTGAGTCAAATGGTAATGGTAATGGACATCATAGCCTAACTAATGGCAATGGGCAGACTAGCAGGAAAATTGATACACAAGTCCTATTACAACAGCAAACCGCTTTTGGCTACACTCTAGAAGATGTGGAAATGGTAATTCACCCCATGGCCAGCACTGGTGCGGAAGCGACTTTTTGTATGGGTGATGATACTCCATTGGCTGTGCTTTCAGAAAAACCTCATTTACTGTATGACTATTTTAAACAACGTTTTGCCCAAGTGACTAATCCAGCTATTGACCCTTTGCGGGAGAAGCTGGTCATGTCCTTGACGGTGGAACTGGGGGAAAGGGGGAATTTATTAGAACCTAAGCCAGAGTACGCTCGCAAGCTCAAATTAGAATCGCCTGTACTAACTCAAGCAGAATTAGAAGCAATTAAACTGTCAGGATTTGCCACGGCTGAGTTGTCAACTTTATTTCCCATATCTACAGGACCAGATGGTTTGAAGTCTGCTGTGGAATCTTTGCAAAAACAAGCGGCGGAGTCTGTACGGGCTGGGGCGAAGATATTGATATTAAGCGATCGCACTGGTATGGATATTGCCGCAGAATATACTTATATTCCCCCGTTATTAGCCATTGGTGCGGTTCACCATTATTTGATTCGCGCTGGGTTGCGAATGAAAACGTCCTTAATTGTGGATACCGCCCAGTGTTGGAGTACCCATCATTTTGCTTGTTTGTTGGGTTATGGTGCGGGTGCTATTTGTCCCTATATGGCTTTGGATACTGTCAGTGCTTGGTGGGATGATCCTAAAACCCAGCAGTTTATGACTAGGGGTAAAATTGCTACTTTGACATGGGAAAAAGCTATAGAAAATTATCGCCAAGCTGTAGAATCAGGTTTATTGAAAATTCTCTCGAAAATGGGAATTTCCCTGCTTTCTAGCTACCAAGCAGCACAAATATTTGAAGCTATTGGTATTGGTGGTGATTTGTTGGCTTTGGGTTTTCGGGGAACAACTTCCCGTATTGGTGGTTTAAGTGTGAGTGAATTAGCTCAAGAAGTGTTATCTTTCCACCGCAAGGCTTTCCCAGAATTGACAGCGAATAAGTTAGAAAATTTAGGTTTTGTTCAATACCGTCCCAGTGGGGAATATCACAGTAATAACCCAGAGTTGGCTAAGGCTCTACATAAGGCGGTTAATGGTAAGCAATATGACCACTATCAACTGTATAAACAGCATCTGCAAAACCGACCTGTGACAGCACTGCGTGATTTATTGGATTTCCACAGTGAACGGACACCAATTCCTTTGTCAGAAGTAGAGTCCGTTAATGATATTGTGCGGCGTTTTTGTACCGGGGGGATGTCCTTAGGGGCTTTGTCACGAGAAGCACATGAAACTTTAGCGATCGCTATGAATCGCATTGGTGGTAAATCTAATTCTGGTGAAGGTGGAGAAGATCCGGTTCGTTACAACGCTTTAAATGATGTTGATACTGCTGGTAAATCTCCTACTTTCCCCCATTTGCATGGGCTAAGAAATGGTGATACTGCTGCAAGTGCCATTAGACAAGTTGCGTCAGGGCGGTTTGGCGTTACGCCCCAATATCTAGCCACAGCCAAACAAATTGAAATTAAAATCGCTCAAGGTGCAAAACCAGGAGAAGGTGGACAGTTACCAGGACCCAAGGTTAGTCCCTATATTGCCATGTTACGGCGTTCTAAACCCGGTGTAACTTTGATTTCTCCACCACCCCACCATGATATTTACTCTATTGAAGACTTAGCACAGTTGATTTTTGATTTGCACCAAATTAACCCTAAAGCCCAAGTTTCAGTAAAATTAGTCGCAGAAATCGGTATTGGCACAATTGCTGCGGGTGTAGCTAAGGCTAATGCTGATATTATCCAAATTTCAGGCCATGATGGCGGTACCGGTGCATCACCACTTTCTTCTATTAAACACGCTGGTACTCCTTGGGAATTAGGTTTAACAGAAGTACATCGGGTGCTAATGGAACACAGGTTACGCGATAGCGTCATCTTGCGCGTAGATGGTGGTTTAAAAAGTGGCTGGGATGTATTAATTGGGGCTTTAATGGGTGCTGAAGAGTTTGGTTTCGGTTCGATAGCTATGATTGCGGAAGGCTGCATTATGGCGCGAATTTGCCACACTAACAACTGTCCTGTGGGTGTCGCTTCTCAGAAGGAGGAACTGCGGAAGCGGTTTACAGGAGTTCCCGAAAACGTTGTCAACTTCTTCTACTTTGTCGCGGAGGAAGTGCGGAGTCTGTTAGCTAAATTGGGATATCGTTCCTTATCAGAGGTAATTGGTCGCGCTGACTTATTAACAGTACGCTCTGATGTGAAACTCAATAAAACCCAAGCTGTGAACTTAGATTGTTTAACTAAACTACCAGATACAAAAATTAATCGTAGTTGGTTAGTACATGAAAAAGTTCATAGTAATGGACCTGTATTAGATGATCAGTTACTAGCTGATGCGGATATTTGTCAAGGAATCCAGGAACAAGGGACAGTTAGTAAAACCTACGCCGTTGTTAATACCGATAGAACCGTCGGGACTCGGTTAACTGGAGTGATTGCTTCAAAATATGGTGACAACGGCTTTAAAGGGCAAATTAACCTGAAGTTTCAAGGCAGTGTCGGGCAAAGCTTCGGCGCGTTTAATCTTGATGGTGTAGTTTTGAGCTTAGAAGGTGAAGCTAATGACTATGTAGGGAAGGGAATGAATGGTGGGGAAATTATCATTAAACCTCCCGCAAATGCCACTTACAACCCAGCGGAAAACGTCATTGTCGGTAATACTTGCCTTTATGGTGCTACTGGTGGTAGATTATTTGCTAATGGTTTGGCTGGAGAACGGTTTGCTGTACGCAACTCAAAAGGTACAGCCGTGATTGAAGGTGCTGGTGATCACTGCTGCGAGTACATGACTGGTGGTGTAATTGTCGTCCTGGGTAAAGCAGGACGGAATGTTGGTGCAGGAATGACTGGTGGTTTGGCTTATTTCCTGGATGAAGTCGGTAATTTCCCAGATTTCGTAAATCATGCTATTGTTAAAGTCCAGCGGGTTGCCAGTGATGCGGGTGAAAAACAGTTGTATGATTTAATTAAAGCCCACGCTGATAAAACTGGTTCACCCAAAGCCTTAGAAATTATCGCTAATTGGCCAGAGTATTTACCCAAATTCTGGCAATTAGTACCACCATCTGAAGCTGACAGTCCAGAGGCTAAAGTGGCAGAAAAACAATTAAGTGCTGTGTAATTTGTCTGAATCAGAATGTACAGGATTTGAGGATTTACAGGATTTAATTAAATACTTTATCTGTGTTTATCCTGTTCATTCTTTAATCCTTTCTTGTCAGAATCAGGATGTCCAGGATTTGAGGATTTGCAGGATTTAATTAATAACTAGACATCTCCAGAAATTTAATATCCCTCCAACAACTGGAGCATTTTACAGCAAATTGTCATCAAACCTGGAATAAGAACCCCACCCCCAACCCCCTCCCCGCAAGCGATGAGGGGGCTAAGATGTACCTTGTGTGATTGCAAATTGCTGTAGGTTAATTTTCTGAGGTGTCTATTGCATTTGAAAGAAGTAGTACCTACGAGCAAAGTTTGATAATTTGAGTTTGCAACGCGAGTTTTTCATCTACACCAGATTTGAGCATTAGCTCTAGTTCCAACAGCATTTTCAAACTATTTTTCAGCTTGTTTCCACAACAATTAGCAACCTCTTGGCGGATGTAATACAAGCGTTTGGGATTTTTCACGTCTGCAAGTTGGGTTATTGTATTGTCATCTTGACACCCGGTGATGATCATCTGTTTGACTGTTAGCCAAGTGCGAAAGGTAGTAGTCAGGGTAGCGGTAATTTTTAAAGCTGGTTCGTTACAGTGAATTAGGCGTTCAACAAATTCTAATGCTTGAGTAATGTTACCCAAGCGAATGGCGATCGCTAGTTGTAAGCTATTAGCAGCACTTTCTGACACTAATTCTTTCACCATATCCCCAGTGACTGTTTTACCCAAAGCATAAGTTTTGAGCTTTTCTAGTTCGGTGAATATCAGTCGTGTATGATTGCCTGTGTAATCAATTAATACTTTGTAAGCATCAGTGGTGAGTGTCACACCTACTTCATCAGCTAAAGTCCGAGCTTGCTGTATTAATGCTTGGGTTTGCCATTGGGGAATGAGAGGAAATTTTTTGACCTGTGCGTACTCCAGTAGGAGTTTGACTGATTTATTTCTCCCGTCAGGTTTGTGAGTGTTGGTAATTAGGAGTGTATTGCTTGAGGGAATTTTGGGGAGAATGGACTCCAACTGCAACAATATTTCTTTTGAACAAACTCCCAGTAATCTGCTGTTGGTGTACTAATCGTCCTCCACTCCCAACAGGTGGTGTCATGATATCGGATAATGCTTGAGGAATGGTTTCTTTAGATTCTGGGGGGTATTCTGTATAGTTAAAGTTTGCCCATTGTTGATCTAGAGTGTGGGTTTTTAGTTGTTTGATGTTGCGAGTTAGAAAGAATTCGTTTTCACCAAAGTATAAATATGTTGACATAGTAGTACGGCAATTGTATTGTCGTACTTGAGCGTTAGCTCGAAACGCAATATAGAGATTTAATTTCACTATTCAGTAATTGGTACAAACTCATATTCGCTCTGATTTTCTTTTTTAGGAACAATTTTCACCAATTGCACATGATCATCCTTGGGAACATCATTCTGTTTGCAATCACCATTTTGCTCAGACTGAACATTACCTGAAGCGGGAGCATCATTCTGTTTGCGATCGCCATTTTGACAAAACTGAACATTACCTGAAGCACCATCAAACTTGAACTTTTCTGATATGAGAGTTTTTCTTATTTTCTTTTGATCTGGGTTTTTCTTAATGGCTTCTATCAAAGCATTTGTTGCATCATAAGCTAGTGCCGTTCGCCAGCTTACTTTAGCACCCCAAAGATTTTGCGAATTTGTAGCAAAATCTGATTCTGATTCTAATGTTGATTTAGCTTTTGCATCAATATGCCACGGAATTGCTACTACCATTTCATTGAGCCACTCTAGCCAAGCTGCGTCTTTTTGTATAATCTTGTTCGTATAAACAACATCTCCTCCCAAGAGATTGAATTTTTTCTTGCTTTGATTGATTAATAGTATGACCTTATTTAAAGTATCATCATTATCGGGTACTAACATCAATACTTCCGCACCTTCTTTAATAGCTTGATTAGTGCTTTCTGGTGGACTAAAATAAGGACTAGATAAATCATATAATTCATTAGAGGATACCTCTCCTCCGTGAGAATTTACATAATGTACAAACTCTTTCTTAAGCGATAGACTGTATTTGCCCTGAGTATAGAAAATAGCTGCCTTTCTTTTATTCAATGTTTCTAACATATATTTTCCTAGTTTTTCCGCAGCCACTTTATCGCTAGGAACTGTACGAAAAACATAATTTTCTGAGTTTTTTTGCTGTGAAAGCTCAATAGAGGTACTAGTAGGAGTAATTGCTACAAGCTTTTTATCATTATAAATATTTTTTGCTTCTAAAGTGGCACTACTCGAACGATGACCAACTACACCAAGGATATGAGGTTCTTTTGCTAATTTTTTAGCAACTTCTTTAGCAATTTCTGGATTATCATCATCTGATGTAATTGCTACTTTTAAATAGAAGTTTCTATTGTCTTTTGGTAAACAATTAAATTCATTTTGAAATTGAGCTACTCCACGCAAAATTTCCAAAGATTCAGTCGGTTCTTTAGAAATCGGTACAGGTACAGCAATAGTATAAACTTTTTCTTCCTTTGTTTTTACGTTTTCTTCAATTTTGGCGTTATTTAAATAAATTAATGTCTCTGGATCTCTTCTTTTTGGATTAATTGATTTGTTTAAACACTCTTTCCCATCATCTAAGTACAAATATCTGCGTAATTCGTACATAGCATCGGTAAAATTTTTTTTCCTTATTGATTGAATCCCTTTTTCTTTTTTATCTTCGTATTCTGGTTTTTGCTTACTTGATTCTGGAAACCAATTTTTTTCACCATAACTAATTATAATTGGATCTAGCGAAGTAAAAATGATATATACACCACCCAATAATTGTAGAATTATGAATAGGCTAAAAAAGATTACAATTATTTTTGATAATTTACATACATTTTTTTCTTGAGAGTTGTTATGCTGATTCATAGTGTTAATTCACAAAAACGCTAAAATATTTATACTGTTTTGCTGAGGTAGTTTACTTAAGTGAACGGCCTCTCCAAGTCCATCCCCAGCCTGTTTCAGTTTTAATTATTGAGGTAATGGCAATAATGCCAACCATAAGACCCCCTAAACTATGCAGCCACCAATATTTCGTAGAGCTATAAAATGCTCTTGCTGCTATTACCCGCAAATTGTATTGTAGTAGAATCGCTATTACAACTAAACAAATTGCAATAAAATCAACTATCTGCAAACCAATTAAAATACCTTTAATAGCCACAATAATTAACATTAGCCAAGGAACTGAGTAAATATTTAGCATTACTAAAGCTAAAGATACCATCAATACCCAACTACGTTGTGAGCCTGAATATAAAACTTTAGTCCAACCTTCCCAGAGTGTTGCCCAATTACGATACATTCGTATTTTTGCTAAATTTGCTCCTAGTGCATATTTTATCTTTAAACCATTGTGTTTTATAAGTCGAGCTAAAGCCACATCTTCTGCAACTTCATTAGCGACTGCTCTATGTCCTCCAATCTGTTCGTATGATGAGCGCGAAAATAACATAAAAGACCCAAAAGCAAAAGATGTTTTGGTTCTTGGATTTTTTACCTCACCAGAGTTTAAAGAAACAACTAGGTTAATAAACATTAATGGCTGTATTAACCATTCTGATAAAGAGCTACAAATTAATGCTGGAATACAATTGAGCAAGTCCACATTTTCTAATTTTGCTGTTTGAATAACTGTTTCAATTGCTCCATATTTTAGTCGAACATCAGCATCAATAAACAGCAAAAATTCTCCCTTTGCAAGTTCAGCAGCTTGAACACAAGCCCAGTTTTTACCTTTCCATCTTTTTGGTGATGGTCGAGGTAATCCTTGTAATATTTTCAGTCGTGGGTCATTAAGCTTTTCCTTCAGTGTATTTAGAATAATTAGAGTATTATCTGTTGATTGATCATCTACCACCCAGACTTCAAGTTTATCAGATTCTAAGTTGGTGCTTGACAAAATAGACATAACACAATCATGAATATTATCTGTCTCATTATAAGCCGGGATAATTACTGAAACTTTAGGAAAACTAGAATCAATAAAATTATCTGATACAATAGAGTTTGATGGACATAATTGAGACATTTCAGCTACTGCACGTTGCATATAAATTAAACAGGTACTTAAATTAATTAAAGAAAAAATTAGCAACAAAATCAAAATCACGTTTAATTCCCCTCAGAAGTGTTGTAGTAAGTATTAGTAATTTTATTCAAAAATCATTATTATTGCTGAGTTTCAGATGAATACTTTTCAGCTATATATTTTCTTAATTCTCCATGTCTAAATTCATAACTCCCTCCTTCTTTTTTCAATAAATCTACTTTTACAGCTTCTTCCAAGAACTGACCATAATTCCAAGGAATATGTTTGGACATCCAAAGAACTAAACGCAGAGCGAAGTATTTAATACAGACTAAACCTGACTTTTCTCCATTAACTAACCCACTGAGTAAGCTAATCATTAAACCAACACAAATACCAAATAAGATACCACCATATTTTTGATTTTGTCTATAAAAAATCCACCATACAAATTTGGGATAGCGCGAGAAACATTCCCAAAATATCCAAGATATTATTGAAGATAAAAAGCCAATAATCAAAGATATAACAACGAGATCAACAAATGTTTTGAGAATACTATTATTACGATCTTTTATTAACTTAGCTGATTTTAATTTTTGAATGACATTTCCTCTGATCTTCTTGATAAAATTATTTTGAGATTGATTTGAGGTATTAGAGGTATTATCTGTTTTTTTAAATCCCAAAAGTAGTCCGATATTTAGCCCAACGAACAATTCTAAAGTTAACGTACCCCAATAGAAAGTATTCATTTTATCATAAAATTTGTCAAAGGTTTCTATTTTGTAAAATTGTTCTATGTTATTAAAGATAAAATGGAAAATAAAAATACTTATTATCCCAAAAATAAATAGCCCAAAATACATATATTTCCTGAGAATTGCATAATTTTTATCTTCTTGTGTGTTTTGATTATTTGCTCTGCTGATTTCTCGGAATAAAAAATAATTTATGATGAAAAACAATAATAATCCTATCAAACTCTCAAGTATATCGTCTTTTTGTATATCTATATTGTCAATATTAATGACAATTGTTATAAAATTATTTAGCCAGGGGTTATTTAACTTTTTCATCGCTAAAGGATCAAATATGCTATTTATTAATAATGTACTCCACATACATAGTCCAGAAAATGCAGCCCATCCCATTCCATACATGACCGATTTTATAGCTTTTTGATTGTCAAATGACCATTCCTGATGACTTACTGAGTCTATTTTGTCTTCTGGTAAATCTAAAAAATAAAATATTAATGCAAAAACTATTCCAAATACTATCATATCTAAAATCTGAATGTTATCTGCTTGTGAGTTTGAAATTAACCAACGTATTATTGTAGATACGAATCCAATGATAGCAGATCTTACTTTAGATTGAGTATCTGTATTTAGTTTTAACCAAGATTTTGTATTTAGCTTTAGCCAAGATATTATTCCACCTATTAATCCAGATATAGATCCAGAGATTAATCCAAAAAAGATATAATTGATTGTATTCAAATAAGATTGAGGATTGTCAGAATTATAGTTTAATATTTCAGAAAGTATTCCCGTTGATAAGCCACATAATATGCCTACAATTAACCCAACTAAAATATAATAAAGTATTTTTTCTTTATTTTTTTCAGACAATAATT
>NZ_KE384711.1:79143-90253 GCF_000426925.1 Dolichospermum circinale AWQC310F
TTGCATATTTTCAATAGACAATGTGGATTCTGTATTATTTAATTGCTGTGCTAACCAAACTATCTTATCTCTAGAAAAAGTTGTATTTTTGTTATTCAATTTTTCAGACTGATCGTGAAAATAGTCTTGCCATAAATTGTCATGAAGAGTTGAAATGTACTCGTCTGGTATTGGAACTACCACTCCATCTTCAGCCTTAATTAATTGTTGGATGATTTCCGCCGGATTTGGCAATTTATCGTTATTGCTCCTGTCTGGAACGTTTTTAAAATTGTGTACTGCTATTTTTAAACCTAAAGGTTTTCCTAGTAAATCCAGAATATCGGGATTATTATTTGTCAAAGCTTTCCAAGTTTGTGGACGTATTTCTTTTATAGTTTCTGCACATTGAAGCTCTGCCAGAAGCTTGTTCATTATATCAATAATATAACGGTCAATTTGTTCTTGTTCAAGAGGCTGTAATTCAACAAAAAAATAATTATTTGGTAATTCTTTTAAAAGCAAATCTTTCTTTTCTGTTTGACTAGTAATAACAGTTTGACATTTATGTTTTTCAATAAAACTATTCAAATCAACAGCACGCTGATTTTGTTGTGAAGGTTCTATTTCATCAAACCCATCAAGGAGGAATACTATTCCTATTTCGTTATATTTTCCCAAAATCGTATTTATAATTTTTTCATCTACGTCATACACTTTTTTAATAGACTCACTTATCCAGTTGTCTATTGTCTGGTTTTCATACAAAGGTTGAAGTTTTAACAGGATAGGAATCTTATTATTCTCATTATTAAGTATTTCCTTGTTCAATTCTCTTAACATTGTACTTTTGCCTGAGCCAGAAGCACCGAAAATTAGAAACTTTTCTTTGTTAAGATTTTTTTTAAAAAACTTATAAATAGTAGGGCTATAAATAGTAAAGCCTTGGTGAATCAAGATATAAAAATAAAAACCTAATAATCTGAAGTATTCGCACTTTAATAGTTTAACGATCCCTAATAACAATAACCAAAAACCAGGAAAGCCGAATTTTATTTTAAATTCTTGCTTATTATTTTGTCCTTCCCAATAGTATCTTACCTGTTCTAATAACTTTGAACGTGCTTCTTCAATATCTATTGTGGGTAAAGCAATTTTTGTTTGAATATTCAAGAGAATATTCAATAAAGTTTCATTTGTACAATAAGGTTTAATTTCTTCGCAAAGATTATTCAGGGCTTTTTGATTGTATGTATCATGTAACCATCCAACTAACTCTGTGACAAAATTATTTTCCTCTTTCTCTGTTAAGTTTCGTCTTCTTGCTATCTCGAAAATATCAAGATTTCTACACAGAGTTCTTCTTTGGTTAGGACTATCTGCAAGTCCACTATTGAGCAAAAACTCTTCCAGTTTGTCTCTATCTTCTTTGCTAAGTGGAGATTTGTTCATATAATAAATTTAATTGGTTTAAGTAGGTGGGCTGAGAAAAACCAAAATGTGTAAATAAAAGTAAAATCGCCCAAAACTTCTTTACTCTTGCCTTTTTCCTTTTGCCTCTTGCCTTACAATAACGAAAATTTTTAACGTTAACCTACTTATCAGTTTAATTTACCTTGGGTATTGTGGGTAAAGCAATTTTTGTTTGAATATTCAAGAGAATATTCAATAAAGTTTCATTTGTACAATAAGGTTTAATTTCTTCGCAAAGATTATTCAGGGCTTTTTGATGGTATATATCATGTAACCATTCAACTAACTCTGTGACAAAATTATTTTCCTCTTTCTCTGTTAAGTTTCGTCTTCTTGCTATCTCGAAAATATCAAGATTTCTACACAGAGTTCTTCTTTGGTTAGGACTATCTGCAAGTCCACTATTGAACAAAAACTCTTTCAGTTTGTCTCTATCTTCTTTGCTAAGTGGAGATTTGTTCATATTGTCTGCATCTTTTTCGGTAAGTGGCTGATTATTATCAGGTGATTGTTGCTGATAAAATTGTTTATTAAGTTGGGCAATTTCGGGAAACTTTTGCAAAATCACTTTAGCGGAGACTGCCCGCCCCCCTAAATCGGTACTTCTATCACGAGAAAGATGTACAATACCACAAACTTTTCCTGTTCGTACATTTAGCAAAGGTGAACCACTAAAGCCTGATTTAACTTGCCCGTGCTTGAACTTATAAAGAACAATGTCGTCTTTATAACTTATTCCTTCATATTCGAAGCTTGCGGAATCTCCCTGAGAATAATCAACTTCCGCATCTTTGGGATAACCAAAAATATATAAATTATCATCGTGATTAGGTTCTGTAACATCCAATTCAACACACGGATGATTGAAATTATCTCCCTCTAATTTCAATAGGGCTAAATCAATAGGATATTTGTATAATTGCTTAACCCTAGCAGTAGAATTCCGCTTTTCTGCTTTCCAGAATACCCGCACGGGATTATCTTGTGCAGATTCAACCACATGAGCGCAGGTGAGAATCCAACCCGATGCAACAAAAAAACCTGTTCCCTGACTGTCAGCTAAATTTAAACGCACTGTGCAGCGTTCTAAGCAGCGTTGTAAATTATCTTCGTTAGCCATTGATTACCCTCACATAGCTCACATAGCATATTGATGATAAGAGTACCATAGCTGTGAGGGAATGACAAGTATGGGGGAATTAACGTTTATTTACCCCATTCCATCGTAATTTCCAGATTAGCTGTGCCTGTTCCTTTGACAATTAAAGCAGTTAGTTGTCCTGCCTCAACTCCAATTTGTAACCCTAGCTTGACGGTAAATTTATCTGGTTTGACGGCTTCTTTGATATCTTCTAATGTACCTGCGACATCTTCAGCAATGGATTTAATAATTTCTGTTGCTTCTTTAAAGACTCTAGTATCAGCAGAAACAGGTTGTTCCCCTATAGGAGTAACTTCTACTTTAACTATGTTGCCATCAGAAAGTTTAAGGGGAAGAATTTCGGTTCTATCTGCCATAATTAATTTTTCCGGTTAATTTTTGTGTAACGGGTTTTCTTGTAACAAGGTGGACTGAGAATAACACGCAAGACATAAATGGATAATATCATGATTGTGCGATCGCTCTCATCATTACCATAACCCCCCATTCAAAACAGACTCAACTGCTTTCCCACACCACCATGAGGTTCAACAACCAAAAGTAACTCATCTCGTTTTTTAGCCATCAACTCTAAATAATACCCACTGGAATAGGCTTCAGAATTAGTCAGTCCCCGAACTCCTTGATAAAACGTCACAACATCCCCAGTATTACCCAGAACCAAAAGAGCCTTTTCACCCTTCTTAATTTTGCGAGTAACCTGTAACTGTTCCACAGGAAAATCACCAGAACGAATAGCCTTTGTTAATTCCTGGTAATATTGTTCTGCCTTAGCCTTTGACAGAAGATATTGTGTCAGGTAGTTCAAAGAAAACTCTTTTTCTAAACGAGAGCGTTAGCGAAGCTCACCGAAGGTATCGCGTTTCCGCCATGAACCCTTAGTAGTTATTTTCCCATCTTCATGCCAGAGAATATAATTCTTAGCTCCTCTAGAGGGAACAAACATCGCTTGAGCAAGAATTTCCAACTCAATTTTGATACCCGTAGGTAAAGCATTTTGCAGCTTTTCAAATATCAGCAGTGGTTCAGAGTGGGAGAAAAACACACCATCAGTATCACTTTCCACCTGCATACCTCCCGCTTGTTCAATCACATCAATCATGAATCGCAGAATCCGTCTACCATAAGCTGTAACCAGTGCAGCAGCTTCCATATCGTTAAAACCAACACCAGAAGTCCCATAAAAGCCAAACAACGAGTTGATTAACACTTTGAGAGCAGCTTCAGCTTGTTTAGCAGCTAAATCTCCAGCTTTTCCTAATTCTTTGAGTCTGAGTCGTTCCCTGGTGAGATAATCGAGAATACTTACAGCAATTTGCAATCACACAAGGTACATCTTAGCCCCCTCATCGCTTGCGGGGAGGGGGTTGGGGGTGGGGTTCTTGTTCCAGGTTTGATGACAATTTGCTGTAACCCCACTCGTTGCGTATTTGGAGATGTCTACTTTATCTGTATTTATCCTGTTCATCCTTTCATCTTTTTTGTCTGAATCAGGATGTCCAGGATTTAAGGATTTACAGGATTTAATTACGATTATGTGCATCTTTATCCAGAATTAGTATAAGCTGAGAAACATTTAATTTGCATAATTAAAACAGGCAGGACTTGTACTGAGCTTGTCGTTCGCGTAGCGTGGCGTTAGCCATAGTATGCCTGTTCCACAAGAGTTTTAGTTGTGAGCAATATACAATCTAAATGTCCAACAGCTTATTCATCCTGTTCATCCTTTCATCCTGGGTATCCTGATTCTGACATTATTTATTTAAGGTTTCTTAGCTTTCTCAAGTTTCTGAGATTTCTGAGATTTATGGGCAATTAAGGATGGATACTGATCTTGCATTTCTAGAAGTTCGGGAATAGTGACAAATTCATAACCCTGTTTGCGAAACTTGTTAATGATTTCTGGTAGGGCTTTGACAGTGTGAGATCGATCTCCGCCTCCATCGTGCATTAATACAATACCGCCCGGTTTAGCTTCTCTAAAGATATTATTCATTAACCGAGGTACGGCCGGACGTGAATAGTCTTTGGAATCAGATGACCACATAATAACAGCATATTTATTACTTTTAGCATAAGCTACCACCCCATTGGTCATATTGCCACCAGGTGGACGAAATAGACTAGTTTTCACCCCTGTAGTTTGATAAATTATGTCTCCGGTATTTGCAACTTCCGCAGCGGCTACCTGTGCATTCATGTGATGATACCAGTGATGCCAAGTATGGTTAGCGATAGTATGACCATCTGCAACTATTCGTTTTGTCAAGTCGGGATAATTCTTAACATTTTGTCCGACGACGAAAAATGTGCCTTTGATGCGATTTTTCTGGAGAATATCTAATACTTTTGCTGTACTATTAGGCCAAGGACCATCATCAAAGGTTAGGGCGATAACTTTTTTTTCTGGGGGAAGTTTAGCTTCACTGACGACAATTCCTTGAAAGTTAGTCGGTACATCAGTAGAAACACCTTTTGCTTGTGCTTGTTGTTGCCAACTGGTGAGCATTTCTGTTTTCAACTGCTCTAACCGCTCTTGAGTTACCATAAGAACAGCAGTATCATTATCCTTGGTGCTGACGCTGCGATTTTGAGCGTCAGAGGTGTTACCTTTGAACATGATCATTAAAGCAATGCTTAAAGCACCAGTTAAGCCAAGTATTGATATTAATATTCCCCGCGTCTCAAAAAATGACTTATTATTTTCCACAGCATAACTCCTTCAAGGGGTGAGCAATAAATGATCAGGATAATGGTTCTGATGGTAGGTTATAACACATTTCTCTATATACTGAGATTCACTAGCCTGACCTAAGCTAACCTCTTCCTTGACAGGGGAGAGGTTTGGAGATTTGCTAGAGTGGGTGAGGACATAGTTTATTTTTTCCAAACTACTAATATTACTCCCGTGACAATTAAACCTAGTCCAAAAACACGGTTGAGAGGAATAGTTTCTTTTAAAACAAAGTAACCTAATAATACGGAAAATATATAACCAATTGATACAGCGGGAGCAGCAACGCTAAGATTGATTCTCGTCAGCAGGAGAATATAAGCGACAGCACCAATACCATAACAGGTTAGTCCTAATAAAAGTTCTGGTGTAGTCACAATACTAAGAATATGACTAATAGCGTTACCTGCATCAACTTTACCTAATTTTGTCGCTCCTATCTTCAAAAAAAACTGTCCACCAACACTAATGATAACTGAAATTAGCAGTAAACTAAATTCTTGGATTGACACGGATATTACCTGAGATGGTATATATAACACAAATACGAATCCATAAGGATTCACTACAACAATGGCAAACGCTGCTACAGAAACAGGGTTTACCTGGGTGGGATTAAATAAAATGATACTATGGTCATGTTATATTTGAGTTTTCTTTTAAACCTCCAGTTTCCTTTAATGTATAAAGAGGACGACCTTTGACTTCTTCGTATATCCGGCCAATATATTCGCCTAAAATACCAATACAAATTAATTGTACTGAACCAAGGAAGAACATGGCAATTGTAATTAATGTGTAACCGATTATGGGGGAGAATGGTTGGGATAAACGCCAATACAAAACTAATAATATCATAAATAGGGCAATAAAAGCTGATAATATGCCTATATAAGTTGCCAGCCTCAAGGGAACTGTGGAAAAGGAGATAATACCATCAATTGCTAAAGCCCAAGATTTACCAAATGTATATTTTACTGTACCAGCAAAGCGGGGATCTCGTGCAAAAGGTACGGAAGTTTGTCGAAAACCTACCCAAGCACGTAAACCGCGAATGTAGCGATTACGTTCTGGCATAGAATTAAGGATATTTACGACCTGTCTATCCATTAGACAAAAGTCTCCTGTATCTTCGGGAATATCAACTTTAGCCAAGCGTCGAAGAATGCGATAAAAAAGATATGCTGTCAAGCGTTTTAGCCAGGTTTCTTGTTGACGAGATGTCCGCCGGGCATAAACTACTTGATATCCTTGATGCCATTTGTCAATCATGGTTAAGATTAATTCTGGTGGATCTTGGAGATCGGCATCCATAACAATGATACATTTACCTTGGACAAAGTTCAAACCTGCGGTAACAGCGATTTGATGCCCAAAATTCCGGGCTAAACTGAGGTAATGGACTCGGTTGTCAAGATGGTGTAATTCGCGCATCATACTTAAAGAGCGATCGCGGCTACCATCATCTATTAAAATTAATTCAGCATCACCGTCTAACTGTGCCATGACATGATGTAATCGGCGATACATCTCTGTGATGTTTTCTGATTCGTTATAAATGGGAATCACGAGGGAGTAGATAGGTTGGTTGATCATGATAAAATTTTTTGAGAAACTTGAAAATGTTTAAAATTCATCTTTAAAATTTAATTACCTGAAAATCAAAACCTAATGAATGATTACCGTTATCTGAAAATCAATAAAGACTATATCATACTATTAACAATTTGGTTGATAGGATTACTGATAGATAGAACATGGTTTTTCTTAGATGAATCTATTCCATCCTATGATCAAAGCGCCCATTTAACCGCAGCATTGCATCATTATCGAATTTTTCAAAACCTGAATATTTTATCAGGTAATTGGTGGTTATCTCTGTGGGAATTAACCCCCAGTTATCGCGCTCCTTTTGTGTATATTTGTACTGTACCATTTTTGGTATTATTTGGTAAAGGCTATGATCAAGCCAGTTTAGTCAATTTATTATACACAGCTATACTGATTTTATCAGTATATCACTTAGGGAATTATTTATTTAAAAACCGAAAAATTGGCATCACAGCCAGCATATTTTGCTTATTATTTCCCATTATGGGAATTATGCGAACTGATTATTTATTAGATTATGGTTTAACGTCTATTGTCATAGCTACTTTCACCATTTTAACAATTTGGAAAGATAGTCATACTGGTTTTGTATCATGGATATTAACTTTGATATTGGGGGTAGGAATAGGGTTAATTATGTTAGCTAAACCCACAGGTTTTATTTTTATTCTTATTCCTAGTATCTACACATTGATTATTTCTATCAGCAAACGTAAATTTATTAAACTAATTCAAACAGCCTTATCTTTAATTTTAGCTTGGTTAATTTGTGGTTCTTGGTATAGTTTAAATTGGTTAACTATTATTACCTCTGCCTTAAATGCTAATAATGTGGGAAAAAGAGAAGGTGATCCTGCTGCGACAACCATTGCTGGTTGGTTATATTATCCGCAAACTATCCCAGAAACTGTTGGTTATCCCATATTATTTGTGAGTATTGGTATTTTGTTAATTTATCTTTTTAAACATAGATTTAGTCAAAATATTATTAAAGATAATTTAGCTAAATCTGCTTTAAATTGGTTATTTATTTTTCTAATTGGTAGCTATGTAATTTGTTCTCTAGGGACAAATAAAGATATTAGATTTATTCTTCCTTCTTTCCCGGTAATTAGTTTAATTTTAGCTTACTTTTTTAATTTAATTGAAAATATCTGGTTTAATAAATTAAGATTAGCAACTATACTATTAAGTGGCATAGTTTTACTAAATAATTTGTTTTCTTTACCTCTAATTCAAGCTTATGGTGGAAAACATTTACCAAATAATGAAAGTAAAAAATATCCTCTTGCTGAATTAATCGAGAAAATTCATCAAACTACCCCATATTTAAAAACAACTTTAGGAGTAGTTCCCGTTTCTACACCCCAAGTTAATGAGTTTACCTTAGATTATTTCGGTACATTGGCTGATTTTCGCGTCTATGGGAGAAAATTAACGATGAAATTATCGCAAGTAGACCAAGATTTAGAGTATTTATCTTGGTATGTTACCAAAGATAATGAACCAGACGAACCGGGAGAAAAGGGAGAAACTAAACGCAAATTAAAATCTTTAATAGAAACTTCTCCTGATTTAAAATTACAAAGTGATTGGGTATTACCTCATGGTGATAAATTAAGATTATATCATCGGAAAAATCCTCAAATAGTTGTTGAAAAATTAATTGAAAAATTAAATAATGATCAACATAATCAGAAATCAGTTACTTTAGAAAAAGTTATAACTGCTAATCAATTTATAATAGGTAAAAATAACTCCGTTACTTATCAAATAACTGGTTCATGGGATGAATTACAAAATGGTTTGTTACTATTAAAATGGCAAAATGGTCAATCAGCTTGGTATCATGATCATGCAATTGGTCTAGGTAATTTATATTGTGGTATAAAATGTCATCCCCAGGGAAATTTTCGAGTCATTGAGAATCTAGCTACATTTATTCCCCAGGAATTACCACTAGGAAAATATCAACTATCAGCATTCTATTTAGATAGAATTACTGGTAAAATTACACCTTTAAATATTGGTAATTTAACTGTAAATGTTACAGATACAGGAAAATTAGAAAAAACACCACCTTTAGATCTAGTTTCTCGAATGTCACAATTAGCAGTAGAATTACAAAATGGCAAGTTAGATAATATCTTTGTACAGATAGATAATTTTAATCAATATGACGCAACTCAAGACTATTTAAAACAAATTGAATTTGCTGCTAATTATTACTTAAAAAATCAACCAAATAACTTAAATTGGCGTTATACTCTAGTGCTATCACAACTTTTACAGCGCAAAGCACCGGAATTAATTCAGAATTTAACAGAATTAACTAAATATGATGGACAAAATCCTTATACTTGGCTTTATTTAGGAGTTGTTTATTTATATGACTTTCAACCCAGACAAGCCGAAAAGCAGTTAATAATGGTAGAAAAAATCAAACCAGATATCCCAGAATTAAAGACTTTAAAAACAGTGACAAATATTATGAAATTTCTCCCCTTAATTCACTTCTAAAATATGAACAATAAACAATGGTTATTAGGGTTATTGGTAGCGTCTTTGGTTTTATGGTTAATGTTTCTGGGAAATTTACCTTTACGAGATTGGGATGAAGGTACTTATGCTATAGTTGCTAGAGAAATTTATCGTACTGGTAACTGGGTTTATCCTACCATACAAGGAGATCCTTTTTTATTAAAACCTCCGCTGATGCAATGGTTAATTGCTATTTGCTATCTTATGGGAGGAATACAAGAATTTACTACTAGATTTCCGGGAGCATTTTTAACCGCGCTAGGAGTTCCTTTACTTTACTTAATTGGAAGGTTAATTTTTGCAGAAACTTTACCAGCTTTATTTTCGGCTTTGGTTTATTTAACATTATTGCCTGTAGTCCGTCATGGTAGACTAGCAATGTTAGATGGAATGACTATTTCCTTTTTCTTATTATTATTATTTTGTGTTCTCAAAGCGCGTCATGATAGAAAATATGCTGTTGGTATCGGATTTTGTTTGGGTTTAATTACTCTGACAAAGGGAATGTTAGTAGTAGTTTTAGCAGGAATAGCAGGTTTATTTATCATTGCTAATAAACAATTAGCTATATTTAAAAATCCATTTCTATGGATAGGAATGTTTTTAGGAAATTTCCCTGCTATTGCTTGGTATTTTGCCCAATGGCAACATTATGGTAATATTTTCTTAGAAGTGCATTTTCAGTCTCAAGCTTTTGATAGACTGGGAAAAGCTGTAGAAGGTAATACCGGTCCGATTTGGTATTATTTACTGGAAGTGATAAAATATGGTTTTCCCTGGTTGTTATTTTGGCCAGGAGGTTTATATTTAAGTTGGAAAAATCGTCATACTGCTTGGGGTTGTTTAACTCTCATTGGTACAATTGTTTATTTTGCCATAGTTTCTTTAATGAGTACCAAATTACCCTGGTATATTATGCCCATATACCCATTTTTAGCTTTAGCAATTGGGGCTAATTTAAGTTATATTTGGCAGGAAGAGAAGTTTAAAACTAGATTTTTGACGGGATTTTTTGCATTTTTAGTTATTATCGGTTTAGCAGGTTGTATTTATTTTAGTTTAGTTGATAAACAGCCATTGTTAATTGTTATGAGCATTATTTTAGCAGTGACTATGGGAATCACATCATGGTTCATTAATCAGCATAACCGTCAATTTATCCCGGTTTTATTTGCGGGAATGTATTTAGTTTTAGCAATGTTAATGAGTTCCCAGTCATGGATATGGGAGTTAAATGAAAAATTCCCCGTTTTACCAGTTGCAGCATTAATTAGGGATAATATTCCACCAGGAACAGAAATTTATACTTCTTTTCCTGATGGTCGTCCTAGTTTAGACTTTTATAGTGATTGTCAAGTTATTCCTACATCTCTTGCAGATTTACAAGATAAGTTTGTTCATAAATCTTATTTGTTGGTGGATAATGACACTTTGCAGAAAATGAATTTAAAGGAGAGTAAAATTATCGGGGAATCAGAAGGTTTTAAATTGATTTCACCACTAATTAATTAGAGGATGTACAATACATAAATTCCATTTATTCAGGACTTACGCAAAATATCTCTCAAATCCTCATTTCTCCGTGACCTCTGTGCCTCTGTGGTTCGTTA
>NZ_KE384711.1:90289-105574 GCF_000426925.1 Dolichospermum circinale AWQC310F
ATTGTTGCACAAAGAGATACACATCATCGCGTTGATATTGTAAATTAAAATCAGAACGCTTTTTTAGTTCATTCCTCAAATTATGATAATCTTCCCTAGTTCCTCCCCAACCAGGATGACGAGTATTCAGCAGTATATAATGAAACTTATTTAATTCATTAATACTATATTTAAAATTAATCTCTTGTCTATGGGTTAAATGGGGGGTAATTACATCTGTAGTTAGAACACTATTTTGAGTTTTAATTAAAGATATTGCTTGTCTTGTAGCTTGCCAATTGTCTACAAAGTTAAGATATTTTGACATAAAAAATCCCCATTTGCCTAAAAATAAAAACCAAAATAAAGACCACAAAATAATTACTTTTCTTGGCTTTATCCATGCTTTATTGGCTGCTATACTGGCAATTAATGCGAAGATTAAAAATGGAATTGTTGGTAAAGAATAATGTAAAATTACATTTTTCTGTGAAGCATGATCAGCAAGTATATTTAATGCCATACAAGGAATTGCACCTATCAATGATGTCATATATTTGGGTATTAAACTCCAAATTATAGGTGCTAATAAGAAAAATAAATATTCTAGATTTATCAGAGTAAAAATGTGACTAAAAATAATTTGCGGTTGAGATAGGAAAATTTGTAATGTTTCAGAAAATGACTTTCCTAAATAGCTATAGCGGTAAAAATGTCGGTTGACCAATGTTGCTTCGCTGCCAAAAAAAGGAATAATAATTTTATTAGCAATTAAAAACCATGCTATACCACTAATGATAGCAATTACACCATACAAACGCCGCTTTTCAAAAAATAGTAACCAAACACCCATAGCTACTACTGTTAAGGAAAGTACCGCTTTACATCCTAATACTATCAGAACACTTATACAAAACCAAATTAATTTTCCTTTTCTTGCAGCTAAAACTGCTGTTAAAATTGCAGGAACAGCTATTGTATCTGGGTGAAAATCACACAAGTTGCTGTTATATAGGACTGGATATAGTAAGTAAACAATTACTATTGCTATTGCTTGATTTTCTTTCAAACCCGCTTGTATTGCCAGTAAATATGTAGGAAAAGCACCTAAAGACAAAGCAATAGACTGGACTGCAAATAACCAATAGACATGAGGATAAATTTTATATAGTAAAGCTATAGGATACAATATCCAAGCAGCATGATCAGCTAAAATGTGAAAACCAAGTACAGAGGAAATTGGCGGTTTTCCCTGACTAACTAAGTAAACTGTTTGATCAAAAAATGCTAAATCTCCAGATGAATTAAATAATTCATGTCTGATAATACTAGATATAAATAAAATTAAGGCACTAATACCGATAATTTTACTAATATTATTTCGGGTTAGTAATTTTTCCACAATTGTTTATTTTTTATTATTAATGTTTAAGGCAAAATCCGTTTTTGATTTGGGGTAAATCATATCACAATTCCGCACCACAAACCACAATGTAAAACCTAAAGGAATAGAAAACAACTGGATATATATAGGAGTTCCCAAGTAACTAAAAAATGATGCCAGTTGCACTGATATTGCTACCCAACGATATTCAGGAAAGTAAAAAGCAAAGATAATAGATAAAATATCTGTAGGATAAAAATATCTTTCGTGCATTTTGGGTAATAAATATGGCATAATAAATACTGATATTGTCGCTAAATGTATGAGTCTATCTTGAGTTATTTCTAATTTACTTTTATAGACAAGATATGCTAACAAAAATATCGCAGTTACAGTTAATAGTAAACCTATTGGTACTACAATATTATAATAATCGTTAGAAATCCATTGATAAAGATTCGGTACACCTTTAGCTAGTTCTTTATATTTATGAGATTGTTCAAAATATACTAATAGTAATTCCTTTATTGGTCTACCAGCAATCCAAGCGGGTAACATTGCTGTTATATATACTAAAGGAATTATTGGTAAATAAAACCAAAATATTCTTTTTTTAATCAATAAGATTAATAATAAAGGTGCTAAAAACATCGCTTGTAATTTAAAGGAAAGTGCCAGACCAAAACTTATTAATGCGGGAATTTGTTTGTGAATAGATAAAAAGTAAATACAGGCAATTAATCCAGTGGTGTAGATAACATCACACTGTCCCCAAAGAGAACTATTATAAATTACGGTGGGACTTAATATAACGGCTAAAAATGCCCAATTTGCCATTTTACCTACAGGATATTTAAGCTTGACAATTTTATAAGTGAAAAATGCACAAATAAAGTCAACAGTCATGGCAAAAAGTTTAATTGCTAATATTTTAGGTAATCCTGAAAGCAGGGTAGAAGCAATCACAAGCCAGTAAAGATAGGATGGTGTATAATCGGCAAAACCATATTTTAAGGCACTAAATCCGCCATGAGACGCGATAAAATCATACCAAGGATCTAAAAAGTATTTATAATCTACAGATTTATTAGGAACACAAATTAATCTGATTACCACAGCGAATAAAATGCCCATAAACCAATATTTTGGCATCTGTAATTGTCTAAAATTCAGTAAATTATTAAACCTATTTGAAATTAGCGCTAATAATGTTTCAATCGTTTTTTTCATCATAAACATGATAATTAATTATTCCTGATATGCTAGACTAAAAAACATAGCTCTCTAATCAAAAATATGCAACTAATCCAAAAGCAATATTACACTCCAGAGGAATATCTGGAATTAGAAGCAACTGCTGACTACAAAAGCGAATACATTGACGGACAAATCATTGCTATGGCTGGTGCATCCATAAATCATAACCGCATTACAGGTAATTTTTACGCCGTGCTAAATTTTGCCTTCAAAAATCAAAATTACGAAGTTTTCATGGGTGATATGCGTCTATGGATACCTCAAAAGCTAATATACACTTATCCAGATGTGATCATTATTGCAGATGAGCCGAAATTTTTCAACAATCGGACAGATACAATTACAAACCCCCAGGTAATTATAGAAGTTTTGTCTAAATCTACTAAAAGTTACGACAAAGAAGATAAATTTACCGCTTACAGAACAATTCCCACTTTTCAAGAATACCTATTAATTGATCAAAACCGTATTCATGTAGAACAATTTTCTAAAATTGGGAAAAAAAGATGGAATTTTTGTGAATATGATGCAGAAGATGAAAATATATCTCTGACAACAGTACCTTTCACAATTTCTTTGCAGGATATATATAATAAAGTCAAATTTGAAATTGCAGAACCTGAAACAAAAAACAATAGTTAAAACCTCCTCAACCAACCCAAATTTCCTGGGCAAAACCCACTGCTAATTTACTTAACAAAGTGATAAATATACCCATCAATAAATAAGCTTGACGGGGATAGCGAGACAAACAGACACCTATAGCTGCACTCAGAGGTACAATGCCATAAGCAAGACGACTTAAAGAAATTGTCCCACCAGAAGCTAAAAGTAAACCAATACCACAAAAACCATAAACTACCATAATGGGAGTTAGTTGCTGACGGAAATACCATAAGAGGTAGCTGCTACCTAATATCATAGATAGATTGAGCAAATTATTTATTAATCCTTGGTCTGCAATTATTAATAATAATATGACTATAACATAAGCAGCACGGAATATCTGGGGATGGAAATATTTACGCCAATAGAATAAACAAGAAGAACTAATGACAATTAAACTAAAAAACAGCGGATACCAAAAGTCTTTAACTCCACCTTCATCATTTTCCACCCAACCAAAATACCAATTGTTGCCAAAAGGAATTTGCATAAACATATTTAACCAACCTTCCCAATCAAAACCTAAGGAAGGCCGCCACCCTTTTTGTGCAGCAATGAAGGCTAAAAAATTATCAAAATTTAGCCCACAATACACACTGAATACTAATAAACCTGTAGCGGATAATAAACCTGCTATATAGGCAATTGGTGGTTTATTTTGTCGCCAAGCTGTGATTAAAAATGCGAGGATTAATGCTATGCCTGTGGGGCGTGTTGCTGTTGCCATTGCTCCACAAATTGCCGTCCAAATATATTGTTTTTGATCAAAGGAACGTAAAGCTATTGTACTTAATAACAAATATAAACCTTCTGTGTAAATTACTCCTGTGAATAAAGACATAGGACAACAAGTTATGACAGCAATTGTCCAATGGGCTGCACTGATGCCACATTGTTTTTTTACCCAACAATATAAACAATAAACTGTACCTAAAAATGCTAAATTATTGATGATTAATCCAGCTATTTCAAAGGGAAAACCCAATTTCATCAACATAAAAATGCTGACAGGAAACAGGGGGAAAAATGCTAAATTATGTTGTTTACCATCATCAACAAATTCATAGCCTTCAGTAACGATCGCCCGATAATGTACAGTATCCCAAACATTAAAAATCTCCCAGCCCAAATGGGGCGTAATTCCATCTGGTAATGGAGGGAGATTGGGAGTAATCAGCAACATAGAAATCCCCACCCATAGACGACTTAAAAACCACATAGCAGCGGGAAATAAGAAATCCTCCGTCCAAATAAATTTAGCGATGCTGGTAGCGATTATAGGCAAGCTAAGGGCAGCGTCTCGAAGAGAAGCGATCGCAATTTGTGCTTTAACCATAGGCTTTTGTTTTTCCTAATTTGATGTTACTTTTAAGTAATGTTAAGCATTAATGGCAAAAATAGCAAAGGTTGTCATAGAGATTTATTAATGTAGCATTCATAGCAATTTCATCTAAAACTGCACGGAATCATAAAATCCATTCATGTATCTACGTTTATCTGCGTTAAATTATGATTAAAATCATATCATGTAGATTCATCTAAATATACCTACAATTTGCAATTGGTCAGTAAGTCTGATGATTGTAAAAATTCCCCTACTCAACGAGTCCCAAGGCATTTATAGTTAAAATTATCTATTAATTCTTAAAAAATTGTGAAAGCCATTACCCTACTTGGTTCTACTGGTTCAATTGGTACTCAAACCCTAGATATCGTCTGTGAACACCCAGATAAGTTCCGCATTGTTGGATTAGCTGCTGGCCGAAATGTGGAGTTATTTGCGGCGCAAATTCGCCAATTTCGCCCGGAAATCGCCGCCATTTCCGCTGCTGATAAATTACCAGAACTCAAAGAAGCCATTAAAGATTTAAATCCCCAACCCATTTTACTGGCTGGAGAGCAGGGAGTGATAGAAGTTGCTCGTTATGGCGATTCTCAAACCGTTGTTACTGGTATTGTTGGTTGTGCGGGTTTATTACCGACTATCGCCGCCATTGAAGCTGGTAAAGATATTGCTTTAGCCAATAAAGAAACTCTGATTGCTGGCGCTCCCGTAGTTTTACCTTTAGTGGAAAAACACCAGGTGAAATTATTACCAGCAGATTCCGAACATTCCGCCATTTTCCAATGTCTCCAAGGTGTTCCCAAAGATGGGTTACGGAAGATATTACTTACCGCTTCCGGTGGTGCTTTCCGAGATTGGCCTGTAGAAAAATTAGCAACGGTAAAAGTTGCAGATGCTCTTAAACATCCTAATTGGTCAATGGGACGAAAAATCACCGTAGATTCCGCAACTTTGATGAATAAGGGTCTGGAAGTCATTGAAGCTCATTATTTATTTGGGGTAGATTATAACAACATCGAAATTGTCATTCATCCCCAAAGTATTATTCACTCATTAATAGAATTACAAGATACTTCAGTTTTAGCCCAACTGGGTTGGCCAGATATGCGTTTACCTTTGCTTTATGCTTTATCTTGGCCAGAGCGAATTTACACTAATTGGGAAAGATTGAATCTAGTCAAATCTGGTGATTTAACTTTCCGTGAACCAGATCATCAAAAATATCCCTGTATGCGTTTAGCTTATGCTGCTGGTAGGGCTGGTGGTTCTATGCCCGCTGTATTAAATGCAGCAAATGAACAAGTTGTAGCGTTATTTTTGGATGAGAAAATTCAATTTTTAGATATTCCTAAATGTATTGAATTTGTGTGCGATCGCCATCAACATGATAACCAACAAAATCCCACTTTAGATGACATTTTAAACGCAGATCAATGGGCTAGAAAAGAAGTTTTTGCAGCCATGGAAAAAGTAGCAACACGACCACAAATAATTTCGGTGGGTTAAAAGTTATGATAGTCCTACACTGCACCGAATAGGATTAGTGTAGGATTATATTTTATGTATTTTCTTGCACATCTATTTTTGAGCAAAATTCTATGAACTTTTGAAAACTATGTAAATGATCTGGGTTTGTTTTAATTCTGGTTAATAATTGTTCAAGATAAAATTTTTCTTGTACTTCTTTTGGTCTAGATTTACTATAGGATAAATTACGTTCTTTGAAAATCTCTCTCAAATAACCTTCATGAAATAAAGCTTTTGTTTTATATCCAAAAATCTCTCGTGTATTTTCTTCGTTTTGTTCAAACTCACTTGCTAAATCTTCAGGATCACTTTGACTGACATCAAAATACTTGATATATTTTTTTAAAATTTCGTTGTTTTGTGGGTTTCTAACAAAAAAGTTTCTATTTCCTAAAAACCAAGTTTCAATACAAACTTTTTGGATAATAATTTCTAATTGACAATTTTCTGGTAAAGTTTGAAAAGGTTTATTTTGTAAATTGAGTTTAATTTTCTCGAATGCTTCTGCTTTTTTCTCGGAAATAGTCAACCTATCTGCGTCTGTGAATAGCACCAAGTAGTCATATTTTGGTACTTCGTTAATTTCTTGAATAGCATTAGCAGCAACTCGATAACAGTCAGGAACACCCATATCACTTTCATAATAATAGTTATTCTGACTGACAGTATCAAAACTATCCACTTCCGTTAAATTTGGAAGAAGTACAGATAACCACTTTTTATAAACAATCGCTTCCGTTTTCCCCTCAAATACAAAATAGAAATTCATAATTGTTTTTCGAGAATTTTAGTTAATTGAAGAAATGCTTCTTGTTTAGATTTACCTAAATGATAATCTGACGCATTACGAATATTAATGTGTCCACCTTTACGAGTAACGATTTTCCAATATTCATAAGGAATATTATTGATAATATAAGGATGATGACTGGTAGCTATAAATTGTAAATTTTTATTTTCATGAATTAAGTCATCAGTTAATATATCAATACAATTTATCCCTAAGCTATTTTCAAATTCATCAATTAATATTACAGTTCCCGGAGTTGAAAGATATATTTCACTAATATGAATAAGTGTCCGTAACATACCCGAAGACATCTTATCATCTCTAATCCATTGAGGTACACAGTTCTCTTTTATGAAAATAAAAGGAATAAAAAGACGACCAGTTGATGTATGATGTGTATGCAGAAGCTTAATTTTTATATCTTCTACTTGTTGAAAAATTTCAATAAATTTTGACTTAATTTTATTGAAAATATTCAGCTTATTTTCATGTACAAAATATAATTTTGCATGGATATTTTCATCACTATTGATTATACTCTCTAAAGTTTTATATTTACTTGTAAGAAAATGCAATGGTTTGTCGGATATTCTATATACGTTTAGTCCGTTTCTTGTCTGATCACGATATTCTATTTTATTTAAAGCATCATAAGCTTCTTTGATCATACTTTCTTCTCTCAATGTATATATTATTGATTGATATGAAGAAAGCTTGGGCATTTCTATATTTTTAAATTTTATTTTTTCTGGACTTCTTTCAATTATTACATCATTTTGTGAAGTCAATTTTTCATACAATAATGAAGGATAATCATCTTCATCTTCATAAAAGATATCTTCATTTTCGCCTTCATAAAAAGTTGATTCATCCGTTTCAATAGTTTCAAAACTACCTTCCCAAATAAACTCAGTATTATTTACAGTATAAAAATTTATTTTCCATTCCAAACCATTTATTGCTTTTCCATTTACAATGCTTTTCAAATCTAGAATTGCACGCAAGATTTGAGTTTTACCTGCACCAGAAACACCTACCAAAAGAGTTAAATTTGATGAAAAATCAACTTCATCAAAATCCCAACCTAAAAAATTATTCTTGAGTCGCAGTGAAATGATTTTCATAACTTAAACAATATATAAATTGTTGATATTATAACTTACTTCCTTTGTTTTTTCCCATTCCCTTGATTAGCCCTCGACTTTAATGTAAACTGTGGTATTTCCTCAAGTTCATCTTCACTCAAACTATACTGTTCACACACAAGACTTAACCGATTTCCCACAGTTGTAACTGCATTCACAGAATGAGTTAAATCACCCTGAAAATAAATTAAACAATTGGTTTGGGGTTTAATTTGTCCAACTTGGCGTTTTTGCGATTTTAGCACTAATTCTCCCCCTTGCATATCCTCTGGTACACGCACATAAAGCACGCTTACAAATGCGGGAGGTTCAACAGTTTTACAATAGGAACGCAAAGACCGATCAATATGGAGATCAACGCGAGAACCTGCTTTCAATAATAAAGGATTCAGATAAAAAGCATTACAATTAGGTAAAAGCGCAAAATCTAAATAAGGCTTAAAATAGGGGAATTTTTGGATAACTTTGCCTACCTCCACAGACAACTTTTTTAGCAAACCCTACTTATAATGGTTTCAATAAATTTTTATCATTTAGGTGACTAAAGACGCGGAAGTGTCAACCAATCCTAAACCCCTGTGTTAAACTCTGTGTTGGGGAACTCAAGGCAATAATTCGGTATTTGAGGAATAAATTAAAATAATTAGTATTAAATACTGCATTACAAAAAGCATTTTTTCAGTGGTGGTGAACATTTCAGATTGGTCAATATTTGGAAAAGCCGCGATAAGCTTAGGTTTAAGGTTGAGTTGCGGGGGGGAAAGTTAATTAATGGCTGCTCATAAATAGTGAATATTACTTTTTACAACATTTTTTAAACTTCTTTGCACAATTAAGATTTTTCGTGTAATGATGAGAGAGTGGAAATTAATTCGGCAGTAATGTTTGTTGTTAGTATTGACAGGCTTTCCCTTTTGGTATATACAGACTTCTCTCCGAAATCTAAATCTCTACAATCTTATGATTTTGGAAATATTCTATGTCAATTTACGTGGGTAACCTCTCTTACGAAGTTACACAAGAGACTCTCAGTCAAGTTTTTGCAGAGTACGGTTCTGTGAAACGTGTTCAACTTCCTACAGACCGTGAGACGGGTCGCTTGCGCGGCTTTGGTTTTGTGGAAATGAGTACTGAGGCTGAAGAAACTGCTGCTATTGAAGCTCTTGATGGTGCAGAATGGATGGGACGTGACTTAAAAGTGAACAAGGCGAAACCCAAAGAAGACAGAGGTCCTTCTGCTGGTGGTCGTGGCGGCTACGGTAGTGGCGGTTCACGTAACCGTTACTAAGCAGAATTTAGCTAAGACTTTTAGTTATTAAATGCTAAAAAAATTACCTATTCCGTTAGCGGGGTGGGTAGTTTTTTGCTATTAATTCTCTAAACTAACAATTCAAATCCTGGTAATACCTCTTCTCCAGTTATTCTTACTTTACAGTAGCATAAATAGTATTCTCAGCAACATCAGGGGAATGTTCTCTCGTTCTCTGGTTCTCTCGTTCCTAGTCTCTGACTAGGAATGCAGTTGATGAGGCTCTGCCTCAATTAGCAGGACAAGATCGGATAAAATGGCTTGTATTCTGGGAAATCCTATAAACTGATTAACCAGTGACAGATCGAGTCAACTTGAGTATCATTTGTCATATTAGCAGCATTGCTCAATTTACCAGATTCTAAATCATTCCATAGATATACCGAATTTTTTGGCGGCTTTTAAGGCCATGATAAAAAATAAAGTCTTTAATTCTTACAATTAAGGGCGGAGAAACCCCGCCCCTACAGGCAATCTTGCCGAAATAAATGGCAAGAATTAACTTGAAAGCCTAACCAGAAATATCTTACTTCTTAGCTTCAGCAATGGGAACCCATTCAGTGTGGAAAGTTCCTTCTTTGTCGGTACGTTTGTAAGTATGAGCGCCGAAATAGTCCCGTTGTGCTTGAGTTAAGTTTTGTGGCAAGCGATCGCGGCGGTAACTATCGAAGTAATCTAGAGAAGCACTGAAAGCTGGAACAGGAATACCCAACTTAGCCGCAGTCACAATTACTTCCCGCCAAGCCGCTTGTCTATCCAGAATTGTTTGCTTAAATTCAGGTGCTAACAACAAGTTAGGTAAAGCTGGATTTTCGTCAAAAGCCTTCTTAATCTTATTCAAGAAACCAGCCCGAATAATACAACCACCCTTCCAAATTCGAGCCATTTCGCCCAAATTCAATTCCCAATTGTAAGTTTTAGAAGCTGTAGACAACAGCGCCATACCTTGAGCATAGGAACAGATTTTAGAACAATAGAGAGCATCCCGCACCATGTTCACAAAAGCCCCAATGTCGCCACCATATTTAGCATTAGGTCCAGTGATTTGCTTAGAAGCAGCAATGCGTTCATCTCTAATAGAAGACAGAATCCGGGCATTTACCGCTGCTGTAATTGTCGGAATCGCTACACCCAATTCTAAAGCAGTTTGTACAGTCCAACGACCAGTACCTTTTTGACCCGCAGCGTCAACAATTAAATCAACGAGGGGAATCTTGGTTTCTGGGTCAACATAGGGGAAAATATTCGCTGTAATCTCAATCAAAAATGAATTGAGTTCGTCAGTTGTATTCCATTGAGAAAATACCTCATGGAGTTGTGCTGCATTTAAACCAGCCACATTTTTCAGTAAATCGTACGCTTCTGCAATTAACTGCATATCACCGTACTCAATACCATTGTGAACCATTTTTACATAATGTCCAGAACCACCAGGACCAATGTAAGTCACACAAGGACCATCATCAACTTGAGCCGCGATTTTATTGAAAATCGGGGATAGATACTCATAAGAGCTTTTTGTTCCACCGGGCATGAGAGAAGGTCCATTTAAAGCTCCTTCTTCACCACCACTCACACCCATACCAATATAACGTAAACCAGTAGGTTCTAATTCTTGAGTGCGTCTTTCTGTATCTTCAAACCAAGAATTACCACCGTCAATAATGATATCACCCTCTTGTAGTAAAGGTTTAAGCTGTTGAATTACCGCATCAACAGGCTTACCAGCTTGTACCATCACCAAAATTTTCCGAGGACGTTCCAATGAGGCGACAAATTGTTCTAGGCTAAAAGCAGCCTTAACGTTCCGTCCTTGGGCGCGGTACGCCATAAAGGCATCGGTTTTTTCACGAGAGCGGTTGTAAACTGCAATTGGAAAGCCATTTCTTTCAACGTTAAGAGCGATATTTTCGCCCATAACAGCTAATCCAATCACACCAAAGCTTTGTAGTGTCATAGTTTGTGTTCAAATCTTTTGTTTGGGTTTGGCTCTTTCTCTTGCAGATCCTTTCTCTTTAAGGGTAGTCCGAGATTTTCGCTTCACTCCTAAAGAAGATATTAAGAGTTTCTCAAGAATTTCCCAAAATTACGACCAATATCAATAATTATTTTCATTTTGTATCTAAGTCAACAATTTAGTGACAAATTAGTGACAAAATTTGCAAAATTAAAATACATAGCGGCAGGGGAGGCAAGAGGCAATAAAAATTAAATATCCTTATCCTATCCCCTATTTTCTTTATTATCTTTTCCCTGTCCCCTGTCCCCTGTTCCCTGTCCCCTGTTCCCTTTCTTTCATGAAATAGTAAGGAGTATTAAAAAATGCTGGCCTATTTTATAGCGTTGGTAGTCGCTTTTGGTAGTTTAGCCATTTACCTATCCGCTTTCTTTTTTCCCGAAATCCATCGTCAGAATGATTTTATCTGGAGTGGGGTTGGGTTATTCTACGCCTTGGTACTATGGATTTTTGCACCTGGGATTACTGGAGGGCTGTTACTGGGTCATATAGCTAGTGTGGCACTGTTGGTATGGTTTGTGGCACAAACTCTCTCATTACGGCGACAGTTAGCCCCTCAAGAACAGCAAACTCCTTTACCCAGTCCTGAGCTAATTAAAATTAGTTTCCAAGAACAAATGTCAAAGTTTTCTGTGAAAGAGAAATTTCGACAATTATCCGCATTCATTGGTAGTGTGTTTAGTGGTGCAAAAGGAAAGCTACCACAGACTGTAAATCAACAGCCAGTTATCAAAACTACTGAAGAGATTTTACAGACAGGTACAACTCAAGCAACTCAACCGTCAAAATTACCAGATGAGTCGCTAAATGTCACCCCAGCAATTGTAACTCAAGGTTTATCAGAGGAGACTTTTTCTCCATCACCGGTTTTAGAAACGGTAGAACTAGCGCCAACAGCACCAGTTATTCAGCCGCAACAAGAACAGGTAATTCCGACAACGGAAGCACCTGCGACGGCCGAAACTCAAAATCTATCAGAAATAACTCAAATTGAGGTATTTGTTTCAGAATCATCAATAGCAGCGGAAACTGAAACTGTGATAGAGATAGTTCAGACTGAGGTGTTTGTTTTAGAAGCAGAAACTAGGGATGTTACCAGTGAACTAAAAGTAAGTTCTCCAAATTCGGTGACATCGGAATTATTAACCACGGAAGCAACACAAAAGCCTGCCATGAACGTTGAGGAAGTTCAACCAAACGGGGAAGTGTTGCCAGAAAAAATCCCATTCAATAAACCAGAGGACGAGTAATTGAGGGGATTTACGGGCAACCACGGGGGGTTTGTTTCAGGGCAACCACGGGGGGTTTGTTTCAGGGCAACCACGGGGGGTTTGCCCCTACGGTTTTCTACCTATCTAATCCGCAGAAGAGGGCAACCACGGGGGGTTTGCCCCTACGGGATTAAATCCCAATTGGGATAATAAACGATCAATATCAAAATGCTCAGACATAAGAGAGCGAATACACTCTATTTTAATTGGTTCATGGACGCGAACCTGACCAAAGGTGCGGTCAATGATTTCTACTGTAGTGAGAGTATCCAGATCCACCGATAAAATCGGGATTTCTAACTCTTCTGCCCGATTGAGGATAAATGCAGGAGGTGGTAGTTGCCCAGTCAGAATCAGACATTGAGTAGATGTTTCTAAGGCTGCTTGTTGAATTTCAACTCGGTCTCCCCCAGTCACTACCGCCATATTCTGACGTTTGCGGAAGTATTTTACAGCGGAGTTGACGTTCATTGCCCCAATGGCTAGACTTTGGACTAATAAATCTAGGCGATCGCTTCGACAGAGGACTTCAGCGTTTAACTGCTTAACTAATTCGCCCACACTCACACTGCGAAGGATATCGCTTTTGGGTAATGTTGCTAGTACGGGAATATCCTGTTTTTCCAAGAATGGACGTAACAGGGTTTGTACTAACTCTGATTTTTCTTCAGGTACTTCATTAATTACGACACCCATTAACCGTTTACCCAATCGCTGTTTAGCAGACAATAACCCTTCAATAGAAGTTAGTGATTGATAACGGCTAATTAAGAGTACAGGAGCATCTAATTTTTCTGCTAGTTCCAGTAAGGATAATCCAAATAAATTTCCTTCTGATAAGTTTGCGGGCCCTTCTAACAAGACCAAGTTACTCTTTGGTATTTGTGAATACTTCTCTACTAGTAACTGTTGATAGTTGGTTGTGTCTTCTCCCTGTAAGCGTTTCTGGACGGTAATTTCATTTAAAGACAATAAGGTGGGAGCAATACGGTTGTCTGGAAGGTTCAGGTTATGAGTAATAAACTGGACATCTTCTTCAACCACTGTTCCCGTTGGTGTCTTGACAAAATTACCCAAAGGCTTACCATAAGCAATATCCAAACCATGAAGTTTTAGCTGATGAGACAAACCTAAAACCGTTGCAGATTTGCCACTGTAAGCTTCAACTGATCCAACCAGCAAGTATTTAGCAAGTGTTGGCACGTATGCACTCCTAATTTCAAAAGTTTGTACAACTCAGCTAGGTGTCTATCAATTTTAGTGCTTTCTGGTGGCAGGTAAATAGCTTGATTCAATCTTAATTGCCTCAATTTTAAAAATTAAATGGGAATAAATCGAGTTGTGGTAAGCTTTATAACAATTTTGATTGTGCAACTTGTGTACACAACAGTTATTTAATTGTCAATCTACGCAAAGAGGTATATACTCTCAATTAAATTTTATTTTCTTGCCTTCCAACTGTTTGCATCATGATCAGCAATCCAATTTTAGCCCAGTCCTTGCCAACTACCATTCAGCGTCAAAAAATCTGTGAAATTGTGGGGGAGACTTACAGTGAAGAAAACTGGCAAAATTGGCAGTGGCAAATGCGACATCGGTTAACTAAATTAGAACACCTTGAAAAGTTACTAAGATTGACTTCAGCAGAGACGGAAGGTTTAATGATTGCACCGGACAAATTTGCTGTTGCTGTCACACCATACTTTGCCTCCTTGCTTGATTCTGAAGATGCCAATTGTCCATTGCGGATACAAGTAATACCTAAAAAAGAGGAAATAATCATTAATCCTACAGATATGGTAGATCCTTGTGGGGAGGATGATGATAGCCCTGTTCCAGGCTTAGTCCACCGTTATCCTGATCGGGTTTTACTGTTGGCTTTAGATAGTTGTGCTGCTTATTGTCGCTACTGCACTCGTTCCCGCTTGGTTAGTCAAGGGGAAATGAATCCCATTAAACGACGGTTAGATGCAATCATTGATTACCTGGAAAAACACACAGAAATTCGTGATGTGTTAATTTCTGGTGGTGATCCTTTGCTGATGGCTAGTGAAGTTTTAGATAATTTGTTGGCAAGGTTGCGAGGAATTTCTCATATTGAATTTGTGCGAATTGGTTCTCGTGTTCCCTGTTTTTTACCACAAAGAATTACGCCAGAACTAGTGAGTATACTGCGTAAACATCGCGTATGGCTATCTGTACATTTTTGTCATGTGCGGGAATTAACACCAGAAGTAGCCCAAGCCTGTGATTTACTAGCTGATGGTGGCGTTCCTTTAGGCTGTCAAACTGTACTACTTAAAGGTGTGAATGACTCGGAAACAGCCTTAAAGAATTTGTTTCACGGTCTGCTAAAATTGCGTGTGCGTCCCTCAGCACAAGTTGTTATTATACCCGCAGAAGAAGTAGAATTAATTGATAAAACAGTTGTCGGTAACTATTACTATGATTGGGAAAATAAAGCCGCAGCGATCGCACTGGGTTTAGCATCCCTAATTAACCATTCTTACAATCCCAATAGTTACAGCGGTTTCTGCTCTCATGAGGTACAAAGTTGAATGATGAAACTCTTGTAGTGCGGGCATCTTGCCCGCT
>NZ_KE384711.1:105628-114465 GCF_000426925.1 Dolichospermum circinale AWQC310F
TTATGTCAAGAAATTTGTGGAATGTGAGATAGAGTTAATTGTCTACCGAAATATAGAAGTAGGAGAAGAAATTACTGCTAACTATAATGGTTCTCCTGAGAATCAATCTCCTATATGGTTTGATGTTGTTGAAGAAATATCTCCAACTTTAGTAAAGATTGAATAATTGGATATTCTATCAATTAACCAATCTGAGTTGGATATTAAAGTTAAGAATGAAAAGTTGATCACGGAGATTTATGGGGTTATTTATTGGTCTATGTTATGACTTGAAGATAGAATATATTAAGGCTGGTTTCAGCACTACTGAAGTGATGGAATTTGATGATGAAGAAACAATCATCGGTTTAGAAAAAGCACTTGGTGATTTGGGTCATCAAGTAGAACCCATTGGTAATGGTAGAGAACTGGCACGGAGGTTAGCAAATGGAAAACGCTGGGATTTAGTATTTAATATCGCTGAAGGAGTAAAAGGGCGATCGCGTGAAGCGCAAGTTCCCGCAGTTTGTGAGTTATTTGACCAGCCTTACACATTTTCTGATCCTCTCACCTGTGCCTTGACCTTAGATAAAGCATTGGCTAAAAGAATAGTGCGCGATCGCAGTTTACCAACAGCCCCCTTTATCGTGGTTAATAATCTTACAGAAGCCGCTAACATTAACCTACCCATACCACTTTTTTTCAAACCCGTGGCTGAAGGTAGTTCTAAAGGCATAACTGGTCAATCTTTAGTTAAAGAACAGTCTGAATTAATTACAACTTACCAAGCATTGCACAGCCAATTTCAACAACCTATTCTTGTAGAAACTTTCCTCCCCGGTCGAGAAGTAACTGTAGGGATTATTGGTAATGGCAGTAATACTAAAGTAGTGGGAGTAATGGAAGTAATTTTTACAGACCAAGCGGAAACAGAGGCCTATACAACTTTGAATAAAAAGGAGTATTTAGAGAGGGTAGCCTATAAATTACTAGTAAATACTGAATCATTAGCCATACAAGCAGAGCAACTAGCTCTAGACGTTTATCATACCTTTGATTGTCGTGATGCTGCTCGTGTAGACTTACGTTGTGATGCTGATGGAGTATTGCATTTTTTGGAAATCAACCCCTTACCAGGATTAGATCATATCTACTCAGATTTACCAATTATGGGGCGTTTGGCAGGTGTGACATATACAGAAATTATTAGTGCCATAGTTAATGCAGCATGGCAAAGATACAGCATATTGCAGGTAAATGAGGTACAACCTTATAATCACAAAACCTGGCAGCGAGGCTGTTTTACTGCTGGTAGCTGAAAGCTGTCTGTATTAAAGTGAATGAGCAAGTTTAAATATCTATCAAATCATAGTAAGTAGGTGAACACAATAAAACCAAACTGTGTAAATAAATGTAAAATCGCTGAAAACTTCTTTACTCTTGCCTATTGCCTATTGCCTCTTGCCTTGCTATAACAACAATTTTCAACGCCAACCTACTTAATACAATCTTTTGACGAAAATATAATGAATATTATTGGTTTTATAAAAACAGTCAGCAAATATATTTATCCATACAAATGGGTGGCGTTATTTTTGGTAATTGGTCGGATATTTGAGGCAGGATTTAACGCCGGAATTGGTGTGAGTTTTAAATTCATTATTGATCAGGCAATTATTCCCCAAGATTATGATTTGCTAATTCTTATTTTGTTATTTCTTGGTATAGGAGCAATTTTCTTAATTATCATTATTTTGCTAGTTGATTATTTTGATGCCCGGTTGAGTATTCTCATTCTTAATAAACTACGTGAGGATTTGTTTGCTCATATTCAAAACTTGTCAATGGATTTTTTCGGCAGAAATTCAGCCGGGAATCTTGTTAATCGGTTTCTGGCTGATGCGGAAAAGGTTGAATACGGTGTTATTCAGGGCATGACTGTCATATTTCTAAATATTAGTAATATGATTTTTTCAGGTATTTATTTATTTTATCTCAATTGGAAATTAGCTATTTTGAGTTCTGTTGGTTTAATTATTTGTGGTTTTGCACCCACTATAATTATCCGTTTTGCAACTGAGGTAGGTTATGAACTCAGAGAAAAGGAAGGATATATTGCTAGTGTCATAGAAGAAAATATTCTTTCTCAACCTGTAATTAAAATATTTGGGCTAGAAACCAGAATGTCAGCCAGTTTTACTGGCCAATTAGGAGAATTGCAGCAGGTATATGTTAAGTCCAAGTTTTTATCTTACTTAGTGCAAAGAATTCCTGAAATTACTTTTATCTTAGTGCAGATAATAATTTTGGGTATTAGCGCAATTATGACATATTGGCATTGGATTTCAGTGGGAACATTAGTTGCTAATCAGGTGTTATTAATCGGATTAAATTCTACTATTAATTATTTTAGCTGGGGACTACCTCATTTAGTCAATGGTGCGGCAGGAATGCAACGTATCCAGGAAATTTTAGAAGAAGTTCCTACAATTCAGGATGTGCCAGAAGCAGTAGATTTACAGGCTTTTGAACAGTCAATTTATTTTGATAATGTGTCGTTTAAATACAGTGAAAATGGCAGAGGACTTGAAAATCTGTCTTTAAAAATTCGCCAAGGTGATTTTGCCGTCTTTGTTGGCGCAAGTGGTGCGGGTAAAAGTACAATTGTGAATCTGTTGACGCGATTTTATGATCCTCAAGAGGGGAAAATCTTATTTGATGGTGTGGATTTAAGTCAGGTAACTGTAAAATCTCTGCGATCGCAAATTGGTTTAGTATCTCAAGAGGTAATATTATTTAACTGCTCAGTGCGGGAAAATATCCGTATGGGTTTTTTAGAAGCCACTGATGAACAAGTAGAAACCGCAGCTAAAGCCGCAGAAATCCACGATTTTATCTTATCTTTACCTCAAGGTTATAATACAACAGTAGGCGATCGCGGTGGACAGTTATCAGGGGGACAGCGGCAAAGAATCGCTTTAGCTAGGGCATTGGTGAGAAATCCGGCAATTTTGATTCTTGATGAAGCTACATCAGCTTTAGATCCTGTCACAGAAGCAGAAATTCTCACTACCATTGAGCAAATTGCTAAGGAGCGCACAGTTATTGTCATCACTCACCGCTTGACTCAAGCTTTACGTGCAGATGTGATTTTTGTCTTAGAAAATGGAGGTATAGTTGCTTCTGGTTCTCATCCCGATTTGCTTGCACAAAATGGACTATATTCGACATTCTGGCAGGTGGTATCAGCTTAGGTATGCCAATGCCTTATAGATACTGTACAATTAATTATGTAGCTGGCTGATAAAATATGCAAGATACCCTCACTATTACCATTAAACCAGAACTAAAAGCAGCACTTTTAGAAATTACTCAAGCTCAAGGTATCTCCTGATAGCTTGGTTGGTAAAGCCATTGAGGATTACATCTTTACCCACCAATTCCGCACACTGCGTTCTTATTTGATGGACAAGAATTAAACAGGTTATACCGATGAGGAAATTTTTGAGATAATTTCATGAAGCTAGTTCTAGATACTAATGTTCTGATTGCTGCTGTTACAGCACTACAAGAGTTTTATGAGGTACATATTTAGCGGGCAAGATGCCCGCACAAGAGTTTCATGATTCAACTTTGTACCTCATCAGAGCGGAAAACGCTGTAATAACAGTAATCACTCAATTAAGCTAAAATGGAATAAATAGCAAAATCTTCGCCAGTATATGGTTACATCAGCACAAACCACAACTCAAACCTTATACGACCAAGACTATTACCTGTGGATAAGAACAACCATTAACCAACTTCGCACAGGACAATTTTCTGCGGTTGATTTAGAGAATTTATTAGAAGAATTAGAAACTATGGGTAGAAGTGAGAAACGAGCAATTGAAAGTTTATTAACTAAGTTGCTTGTACATCTACTAAAACTCAAATGTTGGGATAGTGAAAGAGAACGTAATCAGGGACATTGGCTAGGAGAAATTAGGACATTTCGCAACCAGATTAAGAAATCTCTTAAAGATAGTCCAAGTTTAAAACCTTACATTTTAGAAATATTTGACGAATGTTATCAAGATGCTAGATTAGAAGCATCAGATCGTTCTCAACTTCCCCTTGATATCTTCCCTCTTATCCCCATTGCTTCATTAGCACAAATTTTAGATGATTGGTTGCCAATAGAAAAAAATCAAGGCTGAAATTTTTTCCTCTTTCCCTAACTTCAGATTTGAGAGCCAAACTAAAATCAAAAGGACATTGTACTAAAGGGTTTTACTGCTGACTGTTGACCGCTGAAAGCTGCTGTATGTAATTTACATCCTGAATAGAACCGTTATAGAACCGTTATCATAGTACATAAGTTCTATATTTCCCCATTAACTCCCACTTGAAAATTCATCCCTAAGATTCTTTACTCTTATCTTTATCAGTTGCTACATAGAGTCCTAAACTGTAGATGAGAATTGAAAAGCAGTCGGGAGAAATTTTGTGAAAAAAGTTTTAGCAATTATTCTTGGTGGGGGTGCGGGTACTCGGCTTTATCCGTTAACCAAGCTTCGCGCCAAACCAGCAGTACCAGTAGCCGGGAAGTATCGCTTAATAGATATTCCCGTTAGCAACTGCATCAATTCGGAAATATTCAAAATCTATGTCCTCACTCAATTTAACTCAGCCTCCCTGAATCGTCACATTGCTCGTGCTTACAACTTTAGTGGGTTTAGCGATGGATTTGTAGAAGTGTTAGCAGCACAACAAACCCCAGAAAACCCGAACTGGTTTCAAGGTACGGCTGATGCTGTGCGTCAGTATATCTGGATGTTACAGGATTGGGATGTAGAGGAATTTCTGATTCTTTCTGGTGATCATCTCTACCGTATGGATTACCGTCAATTTATCAAGCGTCATAGAGATACAAATGCGGATATTACACTTTCCGTAATTCCCATGGATGATCGTCGGGCTTCGGATTTTGGCTTAATGAAAATTAATCAAGCCGGAAGAGTAATTGACTTTAGCGAAAAACCCAAAGGGGAAGCTTTAGCGCAAATGCGTGTTGATACTACCATATTAGGATTAACGCCAGAACAAGCTCAATTACAGCGATACATCGCCTCCATGGGGATTTATGTCTTTAAAAAAGATGTTTTGATTAAGTTGCTAAAAGAATCTTTAGAACGGACTGATTTTGGTAAAGAAATTATTCCCGACGCAGCTAAGGATCATAACGTTCAGGCCTTCTTATTTGATGATTATTGGGAAGATATTGGGACAATTGAATCTTTTTATGAAGCCAATTTAGCTTTAACTAAGCAACCCCTCCCTCCCTTTAGCTTCTACGATGAAGCAGCACCAATTTATACCCGCGCTCGTTATCTACCACCCTCTAAACTGTTGAATTGCCAAATCACAGAATCTATGATTGGTGAAGGTTGTATCTTGAAAGATTGCCGTATTCAACATTCAGTTTTAGGAGTGCGATCGCGGATAGAATCAGGATCTACAATTGAAGAAACCCTGATCATGGGGGCTGACTATTATCAACCATTTGTCGAAAAACAATGTAGCTTAGAAGAAAATGATATTCCCGTCGGTATTGGTACAGACACCATTATTCGTCGTGCCATCATTGATAAAAATGCCCGCATTGGTCACGATGTGAAAATCATCAACAAAGACAACATCCAAGAAGCAGAACGGGAAAAACAAGGCTTCTACATTCGTAGTGGCATTGTCGTCGTTCTCAAAAATGCTGTCATTCCCCATGGAACAATCATCTAGTTAGTCAGTTGTTCGTCGTCGGTTGTTCCTGATTTTTTTACCACTAACAACTGACAAATGACAACTGACAAATGACCACTGACTCCTGACCACTGACCACTGACTAATGACTAAATTAATTTTACTGATTGGTCTTCCTGGTAGCGGTAAATCAACCTTAGCAAAACAACTATTAACAGAATGCTCCCAGATGCAGCTAATTTCCACAGATGCCATCCGGGGGCAGCTTTTTGGTTCTGAAGCAATTCAAGGGGCTTGGCCGCTAATTTGGCAAGAAATAGAACGACAATTTCAACAAGCCATAAACCTAGATCAAGGAGTGATTTTCGATGCTACCAACGCCCAAAGGAAAAATCGTCGAGAAGTGATTACCCTAGCCCGTGATTTTGGCTCGACTCACATTACCGGAATTTGGCTCAGAACGCCAATCTGGCTATGTTTAGCCCGAAATCAAAGACGAATGCGTCAAGTTCCCGAACACATCATTTTCCGAATGCACCGCCAAATCCGGGATGCTCCTCCCAGCTTAGAAGAAGGAATAGATGAGTTGATTTATTATTCACAATGGCAAGAGTGCGGGAATTTCCCTGGTACATTCGGCAAAAACCACACTTAACTTTGGGAACTTTTTGTTAATTTAATATTTAGACTCTTTTGAGCATTAGACCAAGAAAACAGTAGTTCTTATATTTTAGAAAAAACATAACCTAAATTTCCACAGGAGGCTAGTAAATGGCTGCAACCGACTTTAAAGATTATTATGCAATTTTAGGAATTACTAAAACCGCCACATCGGAAGAAATTAAACAAGCTTTTCGCAAACTAGCCCGTAAATATCATCCTGATGTTAACCCCAACAACAAACAGGCCGAAGCAAAATTCAAAGAAGTAAATGAAGCCTACGAAGTCTTATCAGACCCAGATAAACGCAAAAAATACGACCAATTTGGTCAATATTGGAAACAAGCCGGTCAAGGTTTCCCCTCCGGTGGTCCTGGTGTTGATATGGGCGGCTTTGACTTTGGACAATACGGCAGTTTTAATGACTTCTTAAATGAATTATTTGGTGGCGCTGGCCCTCGCAGTGGACGACAAACCGCCGCAGATTCTACCTCCACCGGGAGAACGGGTGGTAGATATGGGGGTTTTAACGATTTTTCTTTTCAAGACGCTGCTAGAACACAAGACACAGAAGCAGTGATTACTTTAACTTTAGGTGAAGCATTTTCCGGTGTCGAAAAACGATTTAGTTTAGGTAGCGAAACTATTGATGTGCGTATCCCTGCTGGTGCTAAAGCTGGTACTCGTTTACGGATTAAGGGAAAAGGCCAAATTAACCATCAGACCCAACAACGGGGAGATTTATACTTGAAAGTGGAATTACAACCCCATTCCTTTTTCCAAATCGAAGGTGATCATCTCGTCTGCGAAGTCTTCATTACCCCTGATGAAGCTACATTAGGAGCAGCTATTGATGTTCCCACCCCCGACGGTCATGTTAATGTCAAATTACCAGCAGGAGTTCGTTCTGGTCAATCTCTGCGCCTACGTGGTAAAGGTTGGCCTCTAACTAAAGGTGGACGCGGTGATCAATTGGTCAAAGTAGCGATCGCTCCGCCAAAAGACCTCAATCCCCAAGAAAGGGAATACTATGAGAAAATCAGGGCTATCCGTACCTATAACCCCCGCAGCCATTTGGCACAAGTTAAATTGTAAAGATTGTTGACAATATTCCCCATAAAAATCAGCTAAAATTGTCATTTTGTCTCCCCTGTTAATAATTCAGAGTCGTGAAAACTCTCGAAAATGCTTCACTTCTTTTCCTACCTTATGGGATCTGGTCACAGCATAACGGGGTATTTTATTTCTGAGAACACCCCTATTCAAAAATATATACTTACTTTCTCATGATCTAGCTTGCTTTTAAAGTTAGGTTCATGGTACAATAGCAGGCGATTGATGATTGTATTAATTTGCGTACTAACATCAATTGTTAGCTTTTTTGTATCGGTATTGCAGTTTACCCATTCCGAGTCACACCGGGAAAAATAGCTTCAGGGCATTTGCCCAGAAAACTATTAAGGGCGCTTTGGGGATTTTCCTCAAAGTATAGCGTTAGCCTAGCGGCGCGTTAACGCGATATTGCCGAGTTAGAAACTTTTGTTTCTAGGACTCTATGTCCGGGTATATCATCAGATGTCCTAGATTCAAGTATCTGTATATAGACTTTCGCCACCGCATAACAAACATCTTGTGAGGAGTGATATTTTGAATAGCAAAAAGCATTCTGTTATACCAAGTAATAATTGGATACAGTTTATCTATCTAGGTTTATGGCTAACCCTACCCACCTTGTTCCTGACCACAGCCATTTCAGTTAATTCCGCATCTGCCGCAGATGACATAGTAACTGAAAACCAGAACAGCGAATTAAGCATAGATAAAACTGCAAAAGCCACTGCTGTAACCGATACCAAACAGGTAGTCGCCGCCGCAGAATTAGAAAAAACAGTGCCATCTGTTCCTGAGCAAAAACAACCACAGCTAATTGCACAAACAGGAGACGGTAATCCGGATGATGTTAATAAAATCCGCCAGGATTTACTAATTGAACCCCTGATTAAGATCAAAGTAGCACCACCAACTAAGCCCACCTACCCACCCGGACTCAGTTTTGCTGCCCCCAGTGCCTTCGGGGCTAATATGGGTGACGCATTTCTAGGGACATCAGCAGCCTTCTTCGGCACCAGAGATACGGAGTTGGATGGGAGTATTAGCGCCGGTTTTGGTTTAGGAAATTCCCAGAAACTAGTTGGTCTAGAATTTGGTTTCAACAACGGTAGTATCAAAAACTTTGGTTCTAATGGTACCTTTGACTTCAAAGCTCACCGCATTGTCTATGCTAAAGGCAGCAATCAAATTGGTGTAGCTGCTGGCTGGAAAACCTTTGCTCAGTACGGTAATGAAAGTATTAGACCTTCCAGTGCCTATGGTGTGGTGACAAGTTACTCCCTTTTAAAGCCTAATGACCCCGTGAATAAAATGCCCATCTCCTTCTCAGCAGGGGCCGGGGGTGGGGA
>NZ_KE384711.1:114475-125271 GCF_000426925.1 Dolichospermum circinale AWQC310F
AATGCCAGCACTGGTGTATTTGCCGGAGTCGGTGTGCAAGTTCATCCCCAGGTGGGTGTGGGTCTAGGTTGGAGTGGAGTTGGTTTCAACATTGGGGCTTCCATCGTTCCCATACCTACTCTACCCTTAACAATTACAGCTTCAGGATCAGACCTCACGGACAACAGCCCAGGCGGCACAGTGTTTTCGCTGAGTCTGGGTTATGGTTTCAATTTCTTGCCTAAATAAACACTTAGAATTTAGAGATTTAGAACTTAAAGGATCATCATGTTGAAAATCAGAAATCTCATTTTTGCCCTCAGTCTCACTCCCCTCATGTCCTTGGCTTGGCAATTACCAAGTCTAGCCCAAGTTGTCGGTCCAAGTAAAGGTACAGCCGGTACTGCCAGTGGTGCTCAAACCGGCGGTACAACAACTACCATTTTTTCCGCGCCGCCAGCAGCACTGCCAACAGGAGGAACTGGAGGAGCAGCAGGAGCAGCAACGACAACAACAACGATAGGAGGACAAGCAACACCAGCCTTGGTAACAACAGCAACAACAACAACAGGAGTGGCTGTAATCATTCCTATAATATCCGGTGTTTCAGCCACTGTTACATCTGGTGTTTCCACGGCAGGTGCTACGTCGGTGGCTACTACAACTACAGGTGGTGACACAGGTGTAACAGTTGCAGTTACAGCAGCGTCCCTAGAAACAACGTCATCTAGCGTCACTGTGACAGATGGTGGAACGGGAAACACTGTTGTGATCACCCTTGCCCCACAAATCCAGGTTGTCGTGAATCAGTTGGCTGCCGCTATTGTTCAGAATGTTAACAGTATAATTACAGGTGGTACTACAGGTGGTACTACAGGTGGTACTACAGGTGGTACTACAGGTGATACAACAGGCGGTACTACAGGCGGTACTACAGGTGGTACAACAGGTGATACAACAGGCGGTACTACAGGTGGTGGTGCTGCTGACGTTGGTGCGATATTGACAGGTGGTGCTGGGGCACAACAGGCTGCCGTTGCTTTAACAAACAGCTTCACTGCTGCTGGTATTTCCCCGCAACTAGCAACAGCACTAGTCACATCCTTGACTGGTTTGTTTGGTGGTTCTACTACTGGCTCCCTGCCAAATCAGCCTGTAGCTATGACAACATCAGGACAGCTAGTAGCCAGCACCAAAGCTTTTAAACCGGTGACTATCATTGCTCAAGGCAGCGCTGGCATAAGTGTCAATATCAATAAGCTAAACGACGCTATTGTTGCCTATAACGGGATTATCCTGCAAAGTGAACCGAAAGCTGTTAAGAATCTCTCTCGCAATGGCGGTTTCGTCGGCATTGGTGGCATACTCAAACAATTGAGAACTGCTGTCAAATAACCTCTAATTACACAAAAGCAACTCCGAACAACAGTTGGGAGTTGCTGAATTGAAGTAAGTTACCGATCTGGCTATAAAAATCTAAACAAGCTAAAAAATGCTAACAAAAACCAAGTTTTTCTTCCTATTTCGTCCTGAAAGTGTCTGGACTATGTAGATAAGTTCCATAGAACATCTCTACCACAGTAAATCTGACCGCTTCTTGACTCAATTAGGACTTATGCAAATGGCACAAAAAATATAATTTTATTGTTTGTAGTCAGGGCTTTAGCCCTGATAATTACTTCTTTTCCCCGCAATCTTTTGTGTCTTCCTATTTAACTCGTGAACTCGTTCCCAGACCCCGGAGTTTGAGGCTCTGCCTCAAATACAGTAAACACAGTAGAAGCTTCCGGTGACATTCCCCCCCTCTGTCGGGGAACGAGGGAAAAGAGGCGAAAAGAGGGGAAAAATTTATATGTTAAATTTGATAAACTGATAGTATTTATAGTGTATCATGTAATAAATTAAAGATGTATTCCTCAAGTCAGGGAGTAATTAATGAAAAACAAGTTTGGATTAGGAACCTCCTTTTTAGTGACAACATTGGCTGTATCTAGTTTACTTGGTGTCACATTTGCAGCACAAGCCCAATTGCCATCGGTTTCACCGATAATTTATGTTGACTCTGTTAATGGTTTAAATCCTGATGAAGCTAGAACATCAGCAAAGCCGTATAAGACCATTACTGATGCTCTCAGCCAGGCCAAACCGGGTACAGTTATTCAGTTAGCTCCTGGTAATTATAGCAACGAATCATTCCCGATAGAACTCAAACCAGGGGTAACATTACGGGGTGATGAATCCAACAGGGGTGAGAGGGTAGTTATTTCTGGTGGTGGTAATCATATCACTCGCAGTTTTGCGAGACAGAATATTACTATTTTGGCAGATAAAGATACCACTATCGCAGGTGTAACCGTCACTAATACCAATGAAAGGGGTACAGGTGTATGGGTAGAATCAACTAACCCAACTATCAAAAATAGTACCTTTATTAACAATGCTCGGGACGGAGTTTTTGTGACCGGCGAAGGGAATCCTCGCATTGAAAATAACCGATTTGTGCAAAATAGTGCTAATGGTATTTCCATAACGAAAAAAAGCCGGGGGGAAATTCGTAATAATTTATTTCAGAATAACGGCTTTGGTTTAGCCATTGGTGATACTTCCACACCCTCGCTAACGGAAAATCAAATCGTTCAGAACAAGGATGGTATAGTGATTTCCGAATCTGCTAAACCTTTAGTGCGTAAAAATACAATTCAGAACAATCAGCGAGACGGTGTTGTTCTCATTCATGATGCTTTACCTGATTTGGGGACTAGTAATAACCCAGCTGGCAATGTCATTGCCAATAATGGTCGTTATAACTTTCACAATGCCACGAAAAACAACACCATGTTTGATGTCACAACGACAGAAACACCAGATCCTTCACAAACTGCTGATTTATCATCCGGTGATCCTAACATAGCGCTGCTAAAAAAATGGGAACTAACACCTGTAACCTGTAACTCTGGTAGTGAAGTAGTGACCATCATTATGAGTCGCAGACAATACTGTATTGTACCCCATCCTGACTTAACAGCTAAACGTTACCAGTATAATCAAGCCACTGGTAACCTCAAAGCTTTAGCAGATTCCCCTACACCTACTTCCTCTCGTGCAAGAGGGGGTTTATAAGTTACTGTATAGGTTTCTGTATCAAAGTCACATTTATTAGTTACAGAAAAGCAAAGTCTGAGATTATCTCTTCCAATTTTTTTAATATTTACGAGGTCTTATGAAACATCAATTGAAAACAGCGATGATAGTAGCAACTTTAGCCTTATCCAGTATTTTGGCTTTGGGGTCTACAGTTCAAGCTTTCCCAAAAGTAGATAATACTATGGATGATCGTGCTGATTCAGATGTAGATCCCTCCGAGGAAGCTTATACAGGAACTAAATTCACCTGTGTATCTGATGAAAATGGTAACGTGGCCACCGTTGGTCAGCGACCTGGTGGAGAACCAATTCCCGTAATTATTTGGACTTCAGACAGTTCCAAATATTTTGGTCAGAAAGTTAGTCCTCAAAGCCGTTGCCAAATCGTGACAGAAAGATTTAATCAGGCTGTAACTAATAGTGGTGGTAGCCTCAAAGATGTTGTCTTGACCAGCGGTACGGTAGGAGCTAAAACCGTCATTTGCGTACTTTCTATAGACGATACTGGTTGTGATGGTGCCAATACTCTGTTTACTTTAAACCCGAAAAATGCCAAGAGACCAGACCAAGTTCTTACCCAAATAGCTCAAATCAGTCGTCAAGGTTCTAGTGCTGGGGTCATTCGGGAAACCGGAGGTCGTGTCCAGCTGAAACTGAGCGATTTGCTAAAAGGGAAATCTGCCGCTCGAACCAAACCTGCTACTGGTGGTTTATAATTAGTAAGAGGATGTTTGGAAAGTATTTAGTGTAATTGCTTCAAAACAATTATCTCCTCCAAACCTAATTTTCCTACCTTAGTTTCCTTGGTCGCCTTAACCCTATTTGACCAGGAAAGGGAAAAGGAAAAACCTTGGTTTTGGGAATGGGGGTTTCAAAACCTATCCCCCAAGAAGAAAAGTTTACCAGGGGCGTTGTGCGGTCAAGACAACTTTCAAAATATTTTCTCACATCCTCAATCGGAAACCCTAAAAGTCTCATTTCTTTTTCTTTTTAACATTTTAGAGGTCTTATGAAATATCAATTGAAAACAGCGATTGTAGTTGCTACTTTAGCCTTGTCTAGCATTGTTGGTTTGGGTTCTACAGTTCAAGCTTTACCACCTGTAGATAATAAGGTGGATGCTAGTAGTAATAATTCAAATGTAGACCCATCGGAGGAAGCCTATACAGGAACTAAATTTAGTTGTGTATCCCAAGGTCAGGGTAATGTAGCTACCGTTGGTCAACGACCAGGTGGACAGCCTATTCCTGTCATTATCTGGACTTCTCAAGCTTCAAAATACTTTGGTGATAAATTTACTCCTCAAGGGCGTTGCCAAATTGTAACTAAGAAATTAGGTCAGGCTGTGGCTGACAGTGGTGGTAGCCTCAAAGATGTTGTGTTGATGACTGGTCGGGCTAACAAAAACACTGTCATTTGTGTAGTTTCCGCCAGTGACACTGGTTGTAATGGACGTAATACTCTGTTTACCCTCAAACCGGAAAACGCGAAGAAAGCCGACCAAGTTCTTGCCCAAATTATGCAAATTAGTCGTGAAGGTAGTAGCGCTGGCGTAGTTCGGGAAACAGAAGGTCGTGTGCAAATAAAATTGCAAGATGTGCTAACAAGCAACCGTAGTCTGTCTACTAGTCAACCTGCAAAACAACCTGCCTTTAGAGATAATTCAAGAGGCTTGTAGTTATTAACTCAACTCCTTAGTTATCTGAGTTAATCCAGGAAAAAAGTTATTTGTAATTAGTAATTAAGGAAGAGATGAAGTTTTGATCTCTTCCCTAATTACGAATATATAATTCATTATAATTTGTAGGCATGATTTAACCCCTATTTTTTTTGTCTAAAAATCATGTTTTATCCCATAACTCGCAGATTGTTTTTACTATTTATTACAACGTTTTCTGTGATTCAGTTGTATGCCCATTCCCACCCGGTAGTTTTGGGTGCTACTTCTTATATAAATTTTGATACTACGGCTGCCGAAATTGCCAATCAGGTGACTGTCAGAATTTTAACTAAATTTGGTTCTGGCTCAGGGGTAGTTATTAAACATGAAGGGTCAACTTATACAGTATTAACAAATAATCATGTAGTTGCTGATAGTCCTGAAGATGGTTATGAAATTTTGACGGCTGATGGTAACATTTATCCAGCAGAGCAAGTTAATTGTGTTAATGCGAAAAAATTGGACTTAGCCTTAGTGAAATTTACTAGTCCAGAGGATTATCAAGTGGTAACATTGCCAAAGTCAAAAGCTATTTCTGAGGGTGAAACAGTATACGCCTCTGGTTTTCCCGCTTGGCATTTTGTCTTCAAGGGCAAGAAGATCACTAAAATGGAAGAAACGCGCCATTGGGGAGTTAAAGCCTTTCAACTTAAAACTGGAACTATTAAAATGCAGTTGGCCAAAACTCTCCCTGGTGGTTATCAATTAGGTAGCACTAATGATGTTTTTCAAGGTATGAGTGGAGGACCGGCCTTAAATCAGCAGGGGGAACTAATTGGTATTAATGGGCTATTAAAATATCCTTTTCAAGGTATTGATGCTTTTACCTTTACTGATGGTACTATACCAAAAAAAGAAGATTATTTGCAAATGGAATCTCTTAGTTGGGCTATTCCTATTGACAATGTTCTTGATTTTCTCAAAGAACAAGAAATGGTTAACCAAGATCAAACATAGTTAACAGGATTTACAGGAAAACTCAGAATATGAATTTATATTTTACCAGGGTCAACTATACCATCTTAACTACGGCAGTAATCGCAAATCTTGTAATTTCTTTACCAACATCTGCTGCTGATACTGTTAGTACCCAAAAGATTGCTCAAATTGCTAAAAACACTTCAGTCCAAATCAATGCAGAGGGTGATCTGACTCCTGGAGGTTCAGGTGTAATTATTGCTAAACAAGGTAATATTTATACTGTTCTCACAGCTAATCATGTAGTATGTGATGATTTAGGACGGGCAGGAAAAATTACTTGCGCTACAGACACTACTTATTCTGTACGCACAAACACGGGCAAAGATTATCCTGTTAAAGATGTTAAGGTATTACAGAAAACTAAAAACGACGCGGATTTAGCTTTAGCTACTTTTGTGGCCACAGAAGATTATCCCATTGCTACCTTAGGAAACTCTGACCAAATGATAGAGGGATCTGATGTCTTTGTGGGCGGTTTTCCAGCGGTGTTTGGTAAAGTTGGATCTGCTAGAGACTTTGCTTTTACTACGGGAATGGTTGTTTCTCGCGCTAGTAAAGGTGTTAATGGCTATAGTTTGATTTATGATGCCAAAACTATAACTGGTAATAGTGGTGGACCGGTGTTTGATATTGCTGGTAGGGTTGTGGCAATTCACGGGTTAGCTGATACTTCAGCTAAGAATAAAACGGAAACGGGAGCAGTGGTGACACAAAAAACGGGATTTAATGCAGGGATTCCTATTAATACTTTTTTAGCTACAAATGAGCCAGTTATTAAAAGCACTCCCATGAAGAAGGATGATAGTCCTACTGATAAACCTGCTAATAATTTAAATAATCCTCAGTCAGCAAGAGACTTTTATGGTAGGGGTATTACTAAACTAGATCAATATAATTATCGGGAAGCTGCGGAAGATTTTACTCAAGCAATTAAGCTAGACCCTAAATATATAGAAGCATACTTCAAAAGAGGATATTCATACACCTGGGTCAGCAAACATCAAGAAGCCCTGACGGATTTTAACCAAGCTATTGTTCTTGATCCTAACTACTTAGATGCCTACCTCAACCGGGGTTGGAGTCAGCTATTCTTACAAAATGATCAAGCGGCCCTTGAGGATTTTAACCGCGCAATTCGTCTTAACCCTAACTATGCCGATGCCTATGCCCATCAAGGTATGGCTTACATTAAGTTAGGAAAATACCAGGCGGCTTTGGAATCTTCTAAACAAGCTATTCGTCTCGATCCTCGCAACAGTTATGGGTACACTATTCAGGCAGATGTGCTTAATAACTTAAAAGACTATCCAGCAGCCATAAAGGTGGCGACTCTAGGTATTATGATTGATCCTGATGATTTTAATGCTTATATTAACCGCGCTATAGCTTACACTCTAACTAGTGATTTTCAAAATGCACTTTCGGATTACCAAAAGGCCTCGGAAATATTTACAAGACGTTATATTAAAAATTCTGCTTCTCCAGTAGAACCACAGCCAAAACCAAGTTCTAATTCTCCAGCAGAACCACAGCCAAAACCAAGTTCTAATTCTCCAGCAGAACCACAGCCAAAACCAAGTTCTAATTCTTCTAGTGACCCAAATGTGGATCTAATTAAAAGTTGGCAAGTAATTAATGTCTCCTGTAACTCTGGGGAAAAAGTAGTATCAATTGTGATTGATAACAAAAAATATTGTGTGCTTCCTCATCCCAGTTTAACCTCTAAAGGTTATCAATATAATCGGGCTACAGGTAAGTTAGAACCTGTTCATGGCAATTTAGAGCTAATTAAAAGTTGGGAATTAACTGATGTCTCCTGTAACTCTGGGGAAAAAGTAGTATCAATCGTGATTGATAACAAAAAATATTGTGTGCTTCCTCATCCCAGTTTAACCTCTAAAGGTTATCAATATAATCGGGCTACAGGTAAGTTAGAACCTGTTCATGCCAATTGAAAGCTAATGAACAGATAGCCAAATTATTGCCTATTGCCTACCGCTATATTTTTCTAAAAGTGTCTCTACACTGGCATTATGATTTAAGAAAGAAAATAAATGCCTGTAGAGCAGTTTTCCATCTTTATCTAACACAAACTGCGCTGGTAAAGGCGCTCCTAATGCTTGTCCAGTCTTATAAGTACGAAATGTATGGCAACTAGGATCACTCAATAATGGCATTTTTAAACCCAAATCTTTGACGATGATTTGACTTTGCTTTTTGTCAGTGCTAGTAATTAATAGAATTTCAATCCCTCGATTTTTGAACTGTTCATAATTTTCATTTAAAGCTTGAATATGGGGATAACAAAAGGGGCAATATTGCTTTTCTGTGAAAATTCTGGTAAATGCCAGTATTACAGGTTGTTTACCTCGGAACTCAGAGAGTTTGATAACAGTGTTGTTATTAATATTCGATAATTTAAAATCTGGTGTTCCTACACCCAATCTAAAATTATCTAGGGCTGGTATGGGTAAAAAGTTATGGAAAAATCTCTCATTAAATAAGCCAGTGAAATCAGTTGCAGTCAGCATAAAGAGTAATTTGTAAGTAATTTGTCAGCACTAATTCCTAATCCCCAGTTATTTAACCGGTTATTTAAGTAGTAGAGAAGTAGATTTTAGACTTGACGGGATCAGGATTCATAGTTTTATCTCCTGGTTGCCAATCAATAGGACAAACTTCATCTGGGTGAGATTGTACGTACTGAATTGCTTGTAATGTTCTTAAAGTCTCATCTATACTGCGACCAAAAGCCATATTATTTATAGTGGCGTGTTGAAGTATGCCATCTTTATCAATGATGAACAAACCACGTAAAGCAATACCAGAGGAGGGGTCGAGAACATTGTAAGCGGCGCTAATTTCTTTTTTAATGTCAGAAACCAGGGGATAATTTAAGTCACCAACACCGCCGGATTTACGGTCTGTTTGCATCCAAGCGAGGTGAGAAAATTCACTATCAACGGAAATACCGAAAACTTCCGTATTTAGGTTGCTAAATTCTGCATAGCGATCGCTAAAAGCAGCAACTTCAGTAGGACAAACAAAGGTAAAATCCAGGGGGTAGAAAAACAGAACAACATATCTACCGCGATAATCAGATAATTTAATTGACTTAAACTCTTGATCTACTACGGCTGTTGCTGTAAAATCGGGAGCTAGTTGACCAACGCGGAGGCATCCCTCTATTCCATAGGTGAATGTCATTAACCTAACTCTCCTTCTTGGTACTTATATTTATTTTGCAGCCTGGGCATATTAGTTAAATGAAAATTACTTATCTACACAGTCATCATCTAATTATATATAATTATGTCAATATCAGATCATAGTCCTAACGCTGACGGCAAACATGATTTAGTAATTGCAAAAAAGTAAATATTAACACTAATACTACTGAAGAGAGTCGAGATTCCTGATCTTTAGGAAAAAGGGAACCGGGAAAATAGAAACTTAAAATATCATGATTTTTCCTGTTGAAATTAACCGCAGAGGAAGTTATTATGTAAGAATTAGGATAGATGCAGAAAATGACAAAATAGTCTAAAATACAAACAATAATTCATAACATACAAATTCGGGAATTAATCAATTTCGGGATCAGGGTCATTATGTCCGTTAACTTCACTATTGATACTTTACACTTGATCATGAAAATGAGTCCTAAATTCTTTGTTGATAAAACTTCTATTCAACCTTAACCAATCTAAATAAACGATAACATTATGTCTTACGTATCCATCTTCAAAAACATACCGGAAATGTTGAGCCAACCAACGGGAATAGCAGCCATAGCTTCCCTTGGTATCCACGGTGCTATTGCCTTAATTGTGCCATTAATGCCAGTTAACTCTAGTGAATCTGCTAAGATTGACCCATCAAAAGCAGTTCCCCTCATGGAATTGAGCGTAGCCGATCAAAAGCGATTACCGCAACCTGCTAAAATATCCCAGATGCCATTACAGCAACCCCCACTACCACTACAGCAACAACTACCGGGAAGTAATTTGGGGAACTTAACAACTATCTATCCACCTTTGCAGCCAGAATTATCTAATCCACCATTATCAGTTATTCCTAGCTCACCAACCGGCTATAACACCTCTTCCCTACCTAGCAGACAATCTATCTTGGGACTGATTCGCAGCAATTCACAGAGAGAAATACCTAGATTAGAAGCCAGATATACTCCCTCAGCGTCTCCTGATGTCAATAATCTCAGCGAGAGAATCCCAGAAACTGAACCCCTAGCAATTAATAGGCTACCAGAAATCAAGCAGAATAATGAAATATCTGGAGAACCACTTAATAATCCATCTCCTGAACAGTATGACATTGGCAGTAGAACGGCAACAGGAATTTCACCAACACAAGCGGTGAAATCAGAAGATAATGCGGTGAAAATTCCTCAAGAACAGGAAAAAATAGCTTTAACAGACAATTCTACAGGTAAATTACCAGGAATACTCACAACCGAGTCTGAATTTAAAAGTAAGGGAACTGAGCAATTGGTGGCTAAACTGCAATCCCATCTCACTTTCAGACAAAACATTCAACGGGAATATCCGAATCTCAAAGAAAAAGGGGTAATTCGTGAAACCATCCCTACTGATACAGCAGAGATGGAAGGTACAGTTTCGGGAGCAGCATTAGTAGGTTCAGATGGCAAGGTTTTAGATATTAAATTCCAAGAAGCAAGTATATCGCCTCAGTTACAATCTAAGGTGAGAGCATATTTCAAGAATAATCCGCCTCAAGCCGATCAGCAACTAATTAGCTCTTATCGTTTCCAATTCAAGTTCCAAAATAATCTCAATGCTTCTGGAGTGAGTTCTCAGATTCAACCTTCCGCAACTCCCAATCCTGAAAAGGTATCTACAATTCAAACACAACCTTCTGCAACCCCCAATCCTGAAAAGGTATCTACAATTCAAACACAACCTTCTGCAACTCCCAATCCTGAAAAGGTATCT
>NZ_KE384711.1:125396-162487 GCF_000426925.1 Dolichospermum circinale AWQC310F
CCCCCGGATACTAAGAATACCCTAGAGACTGCAACCGTAAATACTATTAATCCTGTACCTTCAGCGACACAGAACGATAATTCCTTTGTTGGTCGGACTGAGTCTCATAAAAAACTAATCCAAAAATTACGCCAAATCAAGGAAGAAAGAAAAAATCCTCAATAATCATTTGTCAGGGGGTAAGAGGGACGAAAATCTCAGCAATTACCAGCCCCGACAGATATGATATAAGTTAATGAAAAATGGACTGGATTACTCTACTGCGATCGCTACAGTCTGACTTTCTCAACAGATTAAAATCTGGTTGTCTACTTCATTGCGAAGTTGAAGGTCAACATAGTGAATTAACTATTATTTCCGGTGATAGATTAAAGACATTACGGGAATTTTGTTGGTTAATGACGGAAAAATATAAACGCACTTCCCCAGTCCGTGATGTTTTTATTAATAACCTTAAAGGTAAATTAGGAGAAGAAGTTGTTAAAGAAAGATTAGCCGATTTTATTACTGAAATAGATTATGAAAAACGCTTTGGTGGTGATGGGAAAAGCGATTTTACCCTCACCACTAACTCTTTAATTGGGGTTGAAGTCAAATCTCGTCACGGTAGTATTGATAGAGTTAGATGGTCAGTGAGTGCGGAGGAAGTGGAAAAAAATGCAGTAATTGTCTGTATTTTGATTCAAGAAGAAGTTAATGAAGCCCAAACAGCATATCACCTTTTATTAGCTGGATTTCTCCCCACGCAAATGATTAAATTGAAAACTGGAAAAATTTCCTTTGGGATTAATCAATTATTATATGGCGGTGGTTTATTTTCCTATTTAGAACAATTTCAAGTTTCCGCAAATTCTCATAAATCTAATTTATCTCAAACTCAGTTAATTAAATCTCCATCTGCACCTGTTGATTTAACAAATTTTTATTTAAGTCTCGGTGATGAATATTTACAAAATGGAGATTATGCAGCCGCAATTAATAGTTATCATCAAGCTTTAAAAATTAATTATAATCATGCTGAAATTTATTACAAACTCGGTTTAGTTAATTGTCAATTAGGAGATTATCACACAGGAATTACTAATTATAGTCAGGCAATAAATATTAATATTAATCATGAGCAAGCTTATAGCAAAAGAGGTTTAGCACATTATCAAATAGGTAATTATCAAGTAGCTATAGAAGATTACAGCCAAGCAATTAGAATTAATCCCCATATTGCAATTAATTATAAAAATCGTGGTGATGTTCGTTCTCATATTGGTGATACTCAAGGAGCAATTGAAGATTATAATCAAGCAATTAAGCTGAATCCTGATTATGCTACCACGCAAAAAGATAGACAAATTGCTCGTTATTTATTAGATGATAAAAATCAATTAAAGCAAGTGATTCCTATTGATTCTGATCATGGTATTAGTTATAAAAACCGGGGACATAATCGGGCTAAATTAGGAGATTATCAAGGAGCAATTGACGATTATACCCAAGCAATTCTTAATGGTGATGATATGGATATTGACGCTTATTATTATCGAGGCAATGCTTACTTTGAGTTAGGAAAATATGCAGCAGCAATTAGCGATTATACTCAAGTAATTAAAATGAATTATCACTATATTAATGCTTATTATAACCGAGGAAATGCCCGATTAGAAATAGGAGATAAACAGGGAGCAGTTGCAGATTTTCATAAAGCAGCAGATTTATATTGGCAAGAGGGAAAATTAGCAGAATATCAAGATACACAGGCTAGAATTATAAAATTAGAAATAGAAGCATCTTTAGATATTTTAAATTTTTAACTATAAGTATAGGTGTATTTCACTCCAACTAAATTCGCTGTAATGCTGTAATATTCAACTTTACAGAAACAAACCTTTCAAAAAATAACCCCCTCTACTACCAGTATCAGGGGGTTTACAAAACTTAATATCCGCCTTCTTCTTCGTATTCTACCTGTCGTTCCTTGACCTTTTTCGGGATATTTACGGGCTTTGGTGCATCATCCCAAGCATCACCATCTAAATCATCATCGTAGTCATCATACTGGTCAGCGTAGGTCTTTTTAGTAGGTTTAGCCTCACTGGGTGCTTCTTGATAACTGTCACGAACCGTCGTCTCACTCCAGTTATCTTCCTCTTCCTCTTCATACCGAATTGACTCATAGGAACGGGCTTTCATAACTTGACGCTGAGGTCTTTCTTCCTCTATGTAGTCTTCTGTCCATTCCTCTTCTTGGGCTACAGGTTCAGGAATACGCACCTTTGGCCGAGGTGCTTCCAGAGGAACACCGCTGGGTAATTGATTACTCGGTGCAACTGTCCGAGGCGGCGTATAACCAAATTCTTCTTCTGCGTCCCTTTCCCAAGGGGCTTTACCAATACCTAGCCGTTCTAAAACGCCTACAGTTAACTGGTTGACTCTTTCTTCAGCACCTTCAAACACAATCAAGCGACTCGGACCAGTGCTGACAACTTCATCTATGGAAAGTTCGTAGGTACTCAAAAACTGGTCAGGAATTTGGGGTAATCCTAAAGAAGCAATGACTATAGTGTATATTTTACCTGTTTCGCCATTAAATTTAAAGCCCCGTACCTTGCCTAAAACTTCACCTGTTTCTGTAATCACTTCCCAGTTCATGAGGTTACTGAGAATCTCTATTTCCACATCTTCGATGACATCCTCATTATCAACTAAGATGACATCACCGATTTGGTTAATGCTGTTGAGATACATATTGCGAGGGAGACTAGAAATAGAGATAAGGCTGTCTCGCAAACTAAGCGCTACAACCTCTCTTTGATCTACATCAACCCAGACTTGACTCACGATACCTAACCGCTTACCGTTGTCGCGGGTAATTACCTGAGTGTTTAATATATCCGAACGTCTAATTACTTGCTCTGAGGTCATTATATACCTAGTCCTGATCTTTAATCCAGTTTATGTATATCACTATTTTTAACAGAAATTTGTCAGTTGTCACTTGTTAGTTGTCTACTCCCTGTTACTTGTTGCTGTGGTGATTCTATCATCAGACAGTGCCAACTTACAACTATCTCAAAACTAACTAAGTAGTTGGTTGTTAAAAATTATCGCTATAGCCAGGGAAAAATGAAGAAGTTTTAAGATATTTCACTTTTCTTCACATATTTTGATGATCTCATGTCCACCTACTTATCTCAAAACTATAAATTATAACTATTTTGTCGGTCGTTCGATTATTTTAGCTGATCCTGACCCATTTGTCCTATCTCAAAATAGACAGTTGTTAATTAAAGTATAGCCAAAATAGAGATTACCAAACCGATTTTACCCAACCCCAACCAGTAAGGCGTTTCCAAAGTCAGAGGTAAAGAAAAAAACAAAAGTAATCTTTTTTTGAGAAAATTAAAAACAGATCACTAATTTTTCGGTTGTTTAATGATTTTAAATAGTAAAAAAAATAGTTTAATCGAAAAACTAAAAGAAATTAAGGAGTTTTGGCAATCTCAAGGTAAAACAGATAAGCTCTGGGTAGTCCTAAGGATTATTAGTTTAGTGTCAGTTTAGCCTTATTAACAATAAATTTTAGTTATAAGCATATCCCCTTTAGTAAAAACGAAGAAAAAAGCTGATTGAACTCTTGTCAAGAAAATTACCTCTCTCAGTCCCCCCTGGGATAACTAGGGCGTGAACTGGACTTTTCCTCCCCTTAGCAAGAGGGGAGGGTGAGGGTGGGGTTAACCAAAGCTAATTTTAGAAAGTGAAAGTGGTCCGTAAAGTACCAACGTATTCAGCACTATTCTTGTCGTTATGCTCAGGATTCAAGATGACTATTACACCTGGAGTAACAAGGATATTATCAGAAAGCTTCATTTTGTAAAGACCTTCTATATGATAAGAAGTGTTAAAATCTCTGGTAATATTACTAGTAGTAGCACCAGTACGAACAGTACCACCTGTTAATTTAGGTGATTGACCGACGATTAAACCCAAAGTATTACCTTCTTTGATGAAGTCTTTAATACCCAAGGTAGCAGCCCAGTACCAGATTTCTCCATTAGTGCTATTACCAGCTAAAGTGCTGGCGGCGGTATAACCAGCCCAACCACCCAGGGTGATATTCTTGGTGGGTTGCAATGTACCTTGTATACCGTAGTTACTTGCTTCAACTCTGGTAGCAGCACCACTAAGACCAAGAGTATTAGCTCTAGAACTACCTGTGGTTCCAAGGAGGCTAGGAGTACCGGATTGATATGTGTGAGCGTAGGTCAAACCAATGTTGATAGCGGGGTTAGGCTTCAAAGCCAATTGACCAAACATGGTGTTATTACCATCGAATAGTCCTTTTCCTGGGTTAGGATCAGCCGCACTGTCTCTACCTGTGGCAAAATAAGCTGCACTCAAGGTTAATTTACCATTAGGATTGACGTTAACAGTGATACCTGCACCGTCATTTGCTTGACGATAAATGGGGCTGAAACGTCCGTAGCGAGATAAAGCACCTGAACCACTGCTTCTAAAGTCAGGGTTGAAAACATTGACGTTTTCGTTTAACTCAGCACCAGTAGCATCAATCCTGACACGAATATTGTCTTTTAAATTGAAAGCGTAGTTGAGTTTATCAATGGCTACACTGTTATTAGTACCACCGTCATAACCCAAACGGGTCATGTTAGTACCAGTACCAAATGTGTCAGGGGTGGCGGCAGCACCAGTAGTGGAGTTGAAAGGGGTAGCGGCAGCGTTTGTGTTGTTAGCTAAAATATTACCCGCATTTAAACGAGTTTGCAATTGATCTGTACCAGTGAAACTACTGTTCAACGTCAACCGCACCCGGTCAGAAAAAGCTGCCTTGGAATTTACGTCTCGTGTTGATGCTGTTGGGGTACCAGTTGTTGTACCAGGAGCAGAAGATTGAAGTGCTGCCTTATCCCCAAAGGCTTGGGAGACGCTGAAAATAGCCTCTCCAGATAGTTTGGTGGTGGTGGAGAATTGATTAGCTTCTAGTTCGCCGGTACGAGCTTCTAAAGCGTCTACTTGACCGCGCAGAGTTGCCAATTCAGTAGAAAATTCTTCTTGTAACCGCTGTAAAGTGGCTAAATCCTGCTTTGTTACTAAATCAGCAGTAGCAGTAGCAATAAGTTCATTCACGCGGTCTAAGCAGGAATTTAAACCAGCAGCAAATTCATAACGACTTAAAGCACGATTACCACGGAAAGTACCACTGGGATAACCAGCCGCACAACCATAACGTTCAACTAGGGATTGTAATGCTTGAAACGCCCAATCTGTGGGCTGTACGTCGGAAAATTGAGAAACAGATGTTACTTGACCCAGGTTGTTGGAATCTTGGGATAATTCAGCAACACTTGTCACTTTACCATTAACTTCACCAGCAAAGGCGCTGTTACCAGCCAATAAGGTCAAGGCCACAGCAGGGCTAACTTTGAGGATATTCCAGAAAGCTTTTTTCATAAATTTTAATTTCTCTCACACCTAAACGAACCGAGCTTATGGTAAAGTCCTTCTTCAGGAAGTTACACATAAGTTTTATGATTTGATTCTACATCATAAATAACACTTAACACAACCAAACATCAAAATTTTTATACGAAGTTATAGTTTTTTTTATTTTTTGATCTTATGATTATGATTGGGTAAACACGAGGTTATGAATCGGATTTTCTTGTCAAATAGGAAGCAAGTGTCACAAAAAATTATCATAGCATCTGGTTGTAGTCAGGGCTTTAGCCCTGATCTTATTTCCCTAACTTCTCAAAGAGAGAAACTTTAGTTCTCACTACAATCTAGAATATTATGCCTGCGTTGAGTCCTGTCAAAAATAGTCTAGGGTATTGCAGGGTAGTGAAGATGAAATCCGTAACCCAGAACTATCAAGCGTTTGGTGCGTTAATAATCGCTAACACAGCCTACGGGAATTAATTTCTGCCGGAAATCCAATTTAACAACGTTGACCTGTGACAATATATGTGACTCGTTGGGCAATGTTGGTAGCGTGGTCTGCCATGCGTTCTAAAGAACGAATGGCTAGGGTTAAGAGTAAAATTGGCTCAATTACCCCCGGAAAATCCTGAATGTGAGCAAAGGTTTGATAAAGATGCTCATAAGCATTATCTACAGCATCATCTAACTGATTCATCCGTTGTCCACTGGTTTCGTCTAACTCCGCCAAAGCAACTAAACAAGTAGCTAACATTGCTTGGGCGTGTTGAGACATAATAGCAATCCTTGGTAAAGAACTATGGGGAGGATAGGGAAAGATTTTAATGGCAATATCTGCCAATTCCTTAGCATAATCCCCAATGCGTTCTAAATCGCGGACTAATTGCATAAAAGCACTTAAACACCGTAGATCCTGTTCCGTGGGTGATTGATGGGTGATAATGGTGGTGCAGTCTGATTCTATTTGCCGATAAAAGCGGTCAATTTTTTTATCTAGTCGGGGTATTTGTTCCGCTGCCATTAAATCGCGGTTAAATAGGGCTTGGTGACAAAGCCGAAATGATTGTTCTACTAAAGCACCCATGCGTAATAAATCCCGTTCTAAACGCCTAATGGAACGTTTTATTTGGGGTGTTTCATGATTCGGTGTATAAAGTACAGTTTCCACGCTGGTCATATTAAAAAAACTATATATTTTCTTAACTATAGTCAAGACTCAGTTGAATTTGTGATCATTTGCGGAAATTGAACTTGTATCCAGGCGCCACCAGTGTCTGGATGGTTCATGGCCTGAATTGAACCACCATGGGCAATAACTATTTGCTGGACAATGGCCAAACCTAAACCACTACCAGCAATTCCCGTTGTAGAATTTACTTCATTGACTGGTGAACGATAACGGGCTTTATCCCCTCGATAAAACCGTTCAAATACGTGAGGTAAGTCACTAATAGCAAAACCAATACCGGCATCAATAATATTTATTTCCAGTATTTGTTTGTGGTTAACTGTAATTATTTTAGTCTCAATGTGAATAGTTGTCGCAGGGGGACTATATTTGATGCTATTATCTAATAGGTTAACAAATACTTGATAAAGTCGGGATTTATCTGCTTTAATGTAAATGTTTTCTAGTCCAGTAGCGGATATACTTAGAGATTTGAGTTGAGCAATTGGTTCTAGGGTTTGCCATACTGAGGCGATAAGCGATCGCATTTCCACCATTTCTAAATTTAACTGCATGGTGGGGTTATTTTCTATTTGTGTCAGTTCTAACCAACTTTGTACTAAATTAATTAGTCGGTCAACTTCTTGCATTAGCCTATTAACCCAACGATCTAAGGGTGGTTCTAACCGGGTTAAGAGGGTTTCCACTACTAGACGAATTGCAGTTAGGGGTGTTCTGAGTTCGTGAGCTAAATCGGAAAAAGAGCGATCGCGTTCTTGCTTGATATCTAGCACCGGCTGGCAATTTTCCAAAAATACGCCTACTTTTCCTGTTGGTAAAGGTAAAGTAGAAGCCCGTAGGAACATAGACTTTAATTGTGTCATCACCTTAGCATCTTCACAAGGGGGATGAAAAACCCATTCTTGTACCTGTGGTTTTTGCCAATTACGAGTTTGTTCAATTAACTGATCTAATTCGTAGGATCTGACCAATTCTAATAATAACCGGACTTGTCCTGGTTGCCATCTTTGGAGATATAATATTTCCCGTGCTTGCTGGTTACACCACAGGAGTTGGTTTTCTTCGTCTACCTGTAAATATCCCAGGGGTGCAAAATCCAGCAATTCCTGATAGGTAGATAAGGACTGCTGTAGATCTTGTCGCTGTCTATTGACTATGGCAATTTCCTGACGTAAGCGAGGTCTGAGCAGCAGTTTGATATTCGTCATTTTCTGGGAATGAGAATTGAACGGTTGCAGTAATCGCTCTAGATACCAGTTCAGATGAACTAGTTGCCAAACCCAAAAACCAAGGCCGACAGCTAAACCCAGTAAAAATCCCAATAAAAACATAGAAGTTGTTAGTTGGTGTATTATCACTCAAAGCTAACAACTATCTTGACCAATTACCCAAATCTGTAACCAAAACCTCTCACAGTAACAATACATTCTGGATGACTGGGATCTATTTCTAATTTTTCTCGTAACCAGCGGATATGAACATCAACAGTTTTACTATCTCCAATAAAATCAGGTCCCCATACCTGATCTAGTAATTGCTCCCGTGACCATACCCGTCGGCTATAATTCATAAAGAGTTCTAACAGCCGAAACTCTTTAGGAGACAAGTTTACCTCCTCTCCACGCACCATAACCCGACACTCTCGAGCATTTAAAGTTATATCTTTGTGCTTGAGAATGGGGGTTTGTGGTGTTACGCTTAAACGTTGGCGACGAAGTAACGCCCGACACCGCGCTACTAATTCCCGCATACTAAATGGTTTGGTGAGATAGTCGTCAGCACCGACTTCTAAACCTAGCACCCGGTCGGTTTCACTACCTTTAGCACTGAGGATTAAAATTGGTACTGAGTTCCCTTGATGACGTAAAAAACGGCAAATATCGAGACCATTGATCTGGGGCAACATTAGATCTAATATCACTAAGTCTAAAGATAATTCCTCGGAATTATGTTCATAACTTTTGAGATATTCTACCGCTGCCCGGCCATCACTAGCTGTGATGATATCATATCCTTCCGCCTCTAAGGACACAACTATCATTTCTCGAATCAATTCTTCATCTTCGACTATGAAGATACGGCTGGTTTTTCCAATGTCCGCTTTCGCAGAATATTTAGTTAATTCGCTGGTATACATTAATTTTTTAAGTGTATAACAAAGTCTAGTATATGGGAAATCATGCCCAGAAGTGATTTTAATTTTTTCTATTTGGTTTATTTGTAAATTTTTGTAGCGGTAATTTTCCGTGAACAGGGAACAGGGAACAGGGAACAGGGAACAGGGAACTTTACTTTTTGTTACTTATGTCGGTTTTTTTCCGTTCACCTACTTATCATCCTTTTGTAGTGAGGGCTTTAGTTAATGTCCGGGCTTGAAGTATCTTAATTAACTATGTATGCTACCATCAGGCATAATCGCACCTGTTAAGAATGTTTCGCTCATATCTGTAGCATTTAAATTTGCACCTGTTAAATTAACCTCGCACAAATTAGCTTCGCTTAAATCAGCACCACTCAAATTTGCTCCTTGTAAGTCTGCTTTCCACATTCTCACACCCCCCATTTTCGCACCACTCAAATTTGCACCCCGGAGATTTGCAGCGGAAATTGAGGCCATGTGTAAATTAGCATCACACAAGTTAGCACCACTTAACAATGCCCCGCTGAGGTCAGATTCGTTTAAATGTGCCATTTCCAATGTAGCTTGAGTTAAATCAGAACCACAGAGAATAATTTCAGATAAGTGCGCTCCTTTTAACTTTGCTCCTTGCAAATTGGCTTTACTCAAATTAGATCCACTTAAAAAAGCATATTTCAGATTTGCTCCTCTTAAATCTGCTCTACCAAAATCCACACCACCCAAGTTGACTCCTTCTAGGTTTGCTCCTTTTAAGACAATGCCATTAAAACTTCTTTCTCCTGTCGCGTATCTAGCTAAAAGTTCTTGAACATTCATATATAGACCTTGATAAAAGAAAGAGGGAACAGGGAACAGGGAACAGGGAACAGGGAAGAGATTTTGGACAACTTTACTTTTCGTTACTTATGTCGGTTTTTTTCCGTTTACCTACTTACAATATAACAGTTAACCTTAATGCTTTTGTATTTATGGATAATAGCAATTTAAAACTAGGCAAACATCTAACTTTAGAAGAATTTTGTACCTGCACTCAAACCTATCAGAAATACGCCGAAAATATCAACCCCTATCCTCAAAATCTACCAGAAGTAATTCCGGCTTTACAGGATTTAAACAAATTTATCATTGACCCAATTATAGATTATTTTGGTAGAGATAAATTTGATCTTACCTACGGTTTTTGTTCCTCAGACTTAAAAAAGTATCTTGAGAAAAAAGACCCAGTTACAGGTCAAAAAAATGGGCGCGTAGCCCCAAATCTTGACCAACATATCAGCCATGAAATTAACAAAAATGGTCAATATTACTGTCAAAGATTAGGTGCGGCCTGTGATTTTCTAATTAGAGACTTACCCAGCACAGAATTAGTAGAATGGATATTACAAAGTAAACTACCTTTTGATTCCCTGTATTTTTACAGTAACTATCAACCAATTCACATTAGTTATGGACAACAACATAAACGGGATATTTGGACATTTAATAACTTAGGAACACCGACAAAAAAAGGAATTGAAAACTGGATAAAACTAGCAAAACAAACTTAAAAAAACTCTATTCTTCCTCTCTGCGACTCTGGGACTCTGCGTGAGCAAAATTATTATTTTTTTGTCGAGTTCTCAAAGCTGCTTTCAGTGCTTTTAACTTATAAGAATCCGCATCCTTGCACCAACTTAACCTATAACCGTTAATAACAGTGCAATTTTCTTTTAAGCATTTTTTCCAACCAGAAAGATGACTAATACTGTGCCAATTATCCAAAAGTCCTCTGTTTTCTTCTTGACGAGTTAATTTAGCAAATTTCTCATATTGGGGATAATCGGGAGTGACTAAAGCATCTATTTGGTGTAGTATTGGTGGGTCATCTTCTAGATCATAATCTTGATAAGTAACTTGCAAGTCTCGTAAATCAATTGTCATCACTTTTGATAACACTGGGTGGGGGTTGGTATCAAAATCAGGGTAAAATAAATAGGATATTTTCGCTGTTTTTAGGTGGAATTTAATCACATTTGCGGCTTCTAATCTGCCAATAGTGCGACTAGCGCAGCCTTCATAAAGCCGTAATAAAGGGTCTATTGCTTGTAATGCGGAAATATGTACCAAAAGGGAATTAGGAAGTTTTTTACCTACTTTGCTTTCTTGACAACGTTTAATGATTAGTTCTGTATTTCCTAAACTACGTAACATTTGATCAGCGTCTAAACAAGCTTGTTTATAACTACTATATAAACCAATTATGTCCTCCTTTACCGCTGGTGCTAATTGTCCTAATCTGGGACGACGGCTAAAATTACACAGTGCTAAATAAACCATGAGGTCTTGACGGCGTTTGTCAGCGATCGCTTGCCATTCTTCTGAGTCAGTTGCCTGTATAATGACATTAAAAGCCCGGCGTAAACTCCCAAATTCCTGAGCAATTTCCACCTCTTGGGGTAATTCACCTTTAATCGGAAGTCTTCCCCGTTCTGTGATAAAATTCATCAGGGGAGTCAATAATTCTTGGTGTTCCTGAAACTGTTTCACACAATTACGTATTCTAGGGGTAGTAGCACAGGACCGGAAACGAGAAACCCGAAATAACTCCGCGTCAACTTCATCTCGAAAGACAAAATAAACACCCAAGCCCACGGGAATAGCATCCACTCCTAACACTTGGTCAATGTAAATTTTTAATTCTTCTTGTTCATAATATTTCTGAAATGTGTTACGGCTAGTGATCACCCCGTCGCCATAAGCAATGACACCGCGTTTAATGTCGGCTATCAACACCTGAGCGGCTACTAACAGTACCTTTTGAGTGAGTTCCCAGGCTTGAATTAGGGCTTCCCGGCGCTCGCTAGTATTTTCAATGACATTGATTACAAAACCAATATTGACAATATCCGCAGCCATGGGCGGTGTGTCTGGGGAATAGTACGGGTCCCAGCCAGAACTTATATAACCTTGTTCAGCCATACGAGTCACATCTCCACCATGTCCACAACCGTAATCAAAAAAGGTGGTTTCTGGGCTAAATAAGCCAGATTCCAGGGCTAAACGGACGGGACGGGATAAATCAGGACGAATAATTGCGGCTTTGTGACGCTCTATTTTTGGGACTATGGTTGTGGCTACAGAACGGCTTTCCCGTTGAATTAAGTGATGTCCCTGAATTTCCACTCCAAAAATTTGTAGCCTTTGTTCCCAACCTAACTTAGTACCAATGCCTTTAGTATGATTAAGTAGACCTAAAGCTACTTGAGCGCGAGTTAAGGCTGCAAAGTCTGCATACAAGGGATATTCTGGGGTAACAAAAGTTTCTTTGCGGTGTAAAATGGGGGGATTTTCCGAATTGCTGTAATCTCGATAACCAACTTCTAGAGTTGCTAAATCCACCTGAATACTATAGTGTAAAGACGGATGAGGGTCTGTATCAAAATGGGGATAAAATAAATAGGAAATTTTGGGTTTATTAGTGCTAAATTTAACTATAGTTGCTGATTGAACTTGAGGTAAAGCCCTACGAACACAACCTTCATATTCTTGCAGCCAAGGGTCAAGAGTATGTAATGCTAAAACATGAATGTAAAAAGCATCTGGTAAAATTTTGCCAAAAGGACTATTTTGGCAATATTGAATTATGTTACCGAGTTCAAGAGGATAAAACTTGGAGAGGTTTTCCTCAAGGGTATGGGTGATATTGTCAGGTTCAAACATGAATCTGTCATCTTGTAAAAATAGAGATAACCTGATTAAAATTACTTTAGTACAAAAAGCTGAAAATGGGAATAAAAAACGTGATAACTTAGACAAAAACACTCAAAGCCTGATTTATCTCCGTCTTAGTTGTCCTAGTAGGTTCCTTCTGATATTGATTAAATATAGCAAAAAGAGCCAAAAGGCCAGAAACAAAAATTTGAGATGAGTAAAGTTTTGTTAATTCATATAAATTGACAATTCTTAATTAAAATCAAGATATTTGTCTAATTATTAAATTTTTAATAATACTTATATCTAGTTATAGATTTATGCAGTCACTTAAGATGACAATTGTGTAATCTGAAAACAACTAACTAATGATTAAATAGAGGTCTAATGACTCCCACAATCATGCGTCAGCTTTGGTCTATAATTGAAGCTACCCACACAGTAACGCTTTTGCAGCTTGATGATGATAGTTTAGTACAGTGGTTGGTAAAACAAATCACCAATCAAGCTTTCTTAGATGCCAGTGAGATTGATTTCCTCTGTGATTATATTCAATCTCGGCTGAGTTTGATTCGTGATTTAGCTTATGAGCGTCAACAAACATGATTAAGTCTTTATGCTACTTAATTCAATTAACTACTGATGGTAAATAACCTTCTACTAAGCAGTCAGAGCCGACAATTCGCCAACTTACCCGTTCCAGAGGTAATGCTTGGGTCATACTGGTTAAACCTAAATCTCCTACAGGTGTGGGAGCATGATTTCCACCAATAATTTTGGGGGCGATAAATGCCATAATTTTTTGGACTGCGCCTTGAGCGATCGCATTAGCTGCTAGAATACCACCACATTCCCATAGTACGCTACAAAAACCGCGCTCATATAAATGAGTCATAACTTGTTCTGGAGTCAGTGATCTAAATTCCACTACCTCCACCCCTTTTTCCCGCAGCACATTTTGAAAAGTCTGTGAGCTACCAACCTCCGTCAAAACTAAAGTTGGAGCTTCCCTAGTATCCCACAAGCGAGCTTGTTCTGGTAAATTCAGACTTCGACTCATCACTACTCGCAGGGGATTATGAGCATCACAGTTGTGGCTAGTTAAATCAGGGTTATCTTGTCTAACGGTGTTTCCACCGATAATAACAGCATCACAAGCGGCTCGTAAGCGATGAACCTCCGCGCGAGCATCTTGATTTGTTACCCAAGCACTATGACCGGAAGTAGTAGCAATTTTGCCATCTAAGGTCATAGCATATTTCAAAATCCCTAAAGGTCGCTGATAGAGGATACGATGAATAAACCCTTCATTTAATCGCCGACAAGCTGCTTCTTCTACGCCGACGACAACTTCTATACCAGCAGCACGTAACCGCGCTATACCGCCACCAGCGACTAAGGGATTAGGATCAACCATTCCCACCACCACCTTAGACACCCCAGCATTAATTAATGCTTCTGAACAGGGGGGAGTGCTTCCATAGTGGTTGCAGGGTTCAAGACTGACATAAATAGTGCTTCCTCGCGCTCCTTCTCCTGCTGCTTTCAGGGCAAAAACTTCTGCATGAGGTTCACCCGCACGGGGATGAAATCCTTCCCCTACAACTTCCCCGTTTTGAACAACCACTGCCCCGACTAAGGGATTTGGTGAGGTCCGCCCCAAGGCTTTAGCAGCTAGTTCTAGACAGCGTAGCATCATCGCAGAATCAAAGTCATTAGCGATTTTTTCTGTAACTACAGCCTGTTCTACAAGAGGATCTTGAGAAAAAGATAGGGATGTTGGCGAGATTTCCGGGTGCTTATCCATTGGACTTATGAGTTACGAATTAATTTTATCTGCTGCCACCAGCGATTAAGAGGATAATAAACTACCGGTGCCCACAAACTGCTAAGAATTGCCGATGCTAGGGTAACACGCTGGTAATAGGTCCAAATGCTGGCTACATGACGATTTCCTGCCAAAGACAACTGCACAGCAAAAATAGTATCTGCGACCACAGCCATCCCAAATACAATTAAAGCAATAGAAATAAAGTCTTCTTGAATAAACCGCTGCTTTTGGATTAGTGCCGTTAACATCCCTATTATTCCCAAACCCAAGGCATGAGTTGGATCTGGTGATGTCATTGCGTCTTGCAATAGCCCCAAAATAATACCTGATAGTATGCCAGATAATACTGACCGGTTTACACTCCAAGACACTACCCAAATTAGTAGCCAGTTAGGAGTTATACCTAATAACTCCATCCCAGGGAGGCGAGTTGGCAACATGAATAAACATAACATCACTGTGTTGAATATTACCATCCAATCTATAAATTGATGCCACCAAGGATGCCATTGGACTAATGGCGGCATCAAAAAACGGGATTTTCGGGCTGGTGTTGCTGCTTTTTTGTTCCTTTCTCCAGGAAATCCGGGTATTTTCATCGTTTCGGTGATTGGTGATTATCTTTCATCAGCAGATATTGAAGCATTCTAAAGATTTGAAAAAAGCTTAGAGCAGCAATTACAAAAAGCTAAAACACACAAAGATCAAACTCCATAACCTAACTTTAACCACAAGATGTTAAATCTAGTAACGTTGAATGATAAAAAACCAACGTGAAAGCACAAGTATTTAGAGGCGTAAATCGCCTATCTTACGAAGAAGTCCCAGTTCCCACACTGGAAGCAGATGAAGTTCTGGTCCAGGTGCGGGTTGTCGGTTTGTGTCAGTCAGATATTAAAAAGATTCGCTATCCCTTGTATGAACCGCCACGCATATTTGGACATGAAACCGCTGGAACTATTGCGGCTGTTGGTTCTCAGGTGCAAGGGTGGCAAGTAGGACAACGGGTAGCGGTGATGCACCATATACCATGTATGCGTTGCGCCTATTGCTTAAATGATAATTTCTCTATGTGCGATGTTTATAAAAATATCTCCACTAGCGCGGGTTTTAACCCCAGTGGGGGCGGTTTTGCTGAGTATGTGAAAGTTCCAGCCCACATTGTGGAAAATGGTGGCTTAATTCCCATTCCTGATCATATCAGTTTTGAAGAAGCTAGTTTTGTTGAACCTACTAATTGCTGTTTAAAAGCTGTTAAAAAAGCCCAAATTGCACCGGGACAAACTGTATTAGTCACCGGTGCAGGTCCGATTGGTTTAATGTTTATGATGTTGGTGAAGTTCTTTGGGGCTAAAGCGATCGCTACAGACCTCTTACCTTCTAGAATTGAAAAAGCTCTAGCAGTAGGCGCACAAGCAGCGTTTGATGCCCGTGATCCTGATTTACCTGCGAAAGTTCAAGCTTTGACTGGGGATATGGGTGTCCATGTGACTTTATTAGCTGTTCCTAGCGATAAAGCGTTTTTTCAAGCTTTGGACTGTACTCGCAAAGGTGGAAAAATCCTATTTTTTGCGGAATTTCCCGATGAATTGACTATTCCCATTAATCCTAATATCCTCTATCGTCGAGAAATAGATTTAATGGGTAGTTATAGTTCATCCTACCGTTTACAAAGTCTATCTGCGGATATTGTCTTTAATCGCCGCATTGATGTTAAAGCTTTAATTAGCGATCGCTATCCCCTGCAAGATTTACCACAAGCCGTAGACCAAGCGATCGCCCCAACAGCAGAAACTTATAAAATCTTAATCTATCCCTAAGAAAACCAGGGGAGAGGGGGTTTGAAACTGAAAGCATTTATGAAGTTTTATATCATTTCTTAATTTTGTAGTTTACACTACAGATTTTTATGTACTCATGTAGAGTACAAGCAGCATAGAAGAAATGTAATCTTATTTATTTAAGATTCTGTAGTTTACGTTACAGATTTTTGTGTTATCATCAGATTGCAGGAAGTAGGAAATTATTTCTTAGTAAATAAATACAGGGAGGTAGTGTCATGTCTATTCAAGAAAAAGCTCGTCAATTGATGGTGCGTCAACATCAGCAAGCTAAAAACCGTCAACAGTCCATGTTGATGCGTGCTGCACAAGAACTGGGTTTACATGAAGAAATTTCTCACTATTGGAATCCCATTCAAGGTAAAATGGACGCGGCTACCCAGGCGCTTTATGGACGTAGCCAAGCGACTATGAGTTAAGTGAAAAAGAAAGCCACCCCAGAGGGTGGCTAAAAAATTTACTACTTGTACGTTAGTAATTGTTGTAATTAGCAATCGTAATACAAGAAAAATTCATAAGGATGTGGACGCAATTGCATTTGCTTAACTTCGTTAGCAATCTTGTAATCAATCCAGTTCTGAATGAAATCTTCAGAGAAAACGCCAGTTTCAGTTAAGAAAGCGTGATCATTTTCCAAAGCTTCCAAAGCCAATTCTAAAGAACCGGGAGTAGAAGGAATCTTAGATAATTCTTCTGGGGAAAGTTCATAGATATTTTTATCTAAGGGTTCACCAGGGTGAATTTTGTTTTTGATACCGTCAATACCAGCACAAAGCATAGCCGCAAAAGCCAAGTAAGGGTTAGAAGTAGCGTCTGGACAACGAAATTCTAAGCGCTTGGCTTTGGGGTTATTTCCAGAAAGAGGAATGCGGACGGAAGCAGAACGATTACCTTGGGAGTAAGCCAAGTTTACGGGTGCTTCATAACCAGGTACAAGACGTTTGTAAGAGTTTGTAGTGGGATTAGTGATTGCCAATAATGCTGGAGCGTGTTTGAGAATACCACCAATGTAGTAAAGTCCCATTTCACTCATACCAGCGTACTTGTCACCGGCAAAGAGAGGTTGACCATTTTTCCAGATAGACTGGTGACAGTGCATACCAGAACCATTATCACCAAAAATGGGTTTAGGCATGAAGGTGACAGTTTTGCCATATTTTCTAGCAACGTTCTTAATGACATATTTGTAAGTCATTAACCAGTCAGCAGCTTCAATTAACTTACCAAAACGGAAACCAAGTTCGCACTGACCACCGGTGGCCACCTCATGGTGTTGTTTTTCAATAGGTACACCACAATCTTTCATGATCAACAGCATTTCTGTCCGCATATCTTGAAAGCTGTCTGTGGGTGGTACGGGGAAGTAACCTTCCTTAACGCGGGTTTTGTAACCCAGGTTAGGTCTTTCTTCTCTACCAGTATTCCAACGACCTTCTACAGAATCTACATAATAGTAACCTGAGTTAGTGGTTTGGTCGTAGCGGACATCATCAAAAATGAAAAATTCAGCTTCAGGACCAAAGAAAGCTGTATCACCAAGTCCAGTAGAAGCTAAGTAGTCTATGGCTTTTTGGGCAATAACGCGGGGACAACGGTTATACCACTGACCTGTACGAGGTTCTTTAATGCTACAAATGATACTGATAGTTGGCTCTTTCATGAAGGGATCGATCCAAGCGGTATTGGGATCGAGTACCATTGTCATGTCAGATTCTTCGATACCCTTCCAACCCCGAATACTAGAACCGTCGAAGGGAACACCGTCAGAGAATGAACTTTCATCAATTTGGTCTTGGTACATGGTCAAATGCTGCCAAGTTCCCAGTGTATCAATGAATTTCAGATCAATCATCTGAATTTTTTCGTCTTGAATCTGCTTCAAGATTTCTTTTGGGGTTGCCATTTTTACTTTACTCCTTCTGTAGGCAATTACCTAATATAAACCCAAACCATGATCAGGCGTTCTCACCCTGTTACGCTCAACCAAGTTGTCACACACCACCTGAAATATCGTAAATAGTTAACTTGACATGATTTTGTCATGTTAGTTACAGATTGTCTGGATTACAGGTTATGTTAACCTTTCTTTCGTAATTTGTACAAAACTATAAACTTTATCATCAGGGGTCAACTTTGGCATAAAATCCTTAAGTAGTAGATGGATAGTTTTGTGCCAAAGTCTATTTTATGCGAATTGGCACTAAATTTTATTGGTGCGTAATTGCAGCCAATTTAATATCAAACCATAAATAGTTGACAATTGGGAGAAAAGAAATGCGCGATGCCGTTACAACTTTAATTAAGAATTATGACTTAACCGGTCGTTATTTTGACCGGAACGCCATTGATAGTCTCAAATCCTACTTTGAGAGTGGAACAGCCAGAATACAAGCCGCAGCCGCAATTAATGCTAATGCAGCCACAATTGTTAAACAAGCCGGTGCAAAGTTATTTGCACAGTTACCAGAATTAATTCGTCCCGGTGGTAATGCTTATACAACTCGTCGTTTTGCGGCTTGTTTACGGGATATGGACTATTATCTGCGCTATGCTACCTATGCGTTAGTTGCGGGTAATATGAATGTACTTGACGAGCGTGTGTTACAAGGACTACGGGAAACTTACAATTCCTTGGGTGTACCCATTGGTTCAACAGTTCAGGGTATCCAGATTATGAAGGATCTTGTTAAGGAACAAGTAGCAGTTGCGGGTATTACCAATGCTGCTTTTGTGGATGAGCCTTTTGATTATATCACTCGTGAGTTGAGTGAGATTGATGTTTAGGACTTAATTCTTGGGGGTAATTCATATTACCCCTAGATTTTAAAATCCTCAAGTTAGAAATTTTCGATTTTTTTAATTTTATCTGTTCATGTCAAGTGATTCTTTCTAGGATAGAATTTATTAGCAGTCTAGTTTGATATAGTAATTACCATGCAAGTGAGGTACAATCAGAAATAATTAAACGCAGATGGACGAAGATTGACGCAGATAATTATATAGTTGCTTTGTGTAATAGAAACTTATGACAATTTTAATATGAAACTAATATGAAACCAGAAATCATTGCCTTAATGAAAACCGTTCTGCATATATTACAAGTGAATATGCGGTGGATGACATGGAATTTATTTTTAGCTTTTATTTCCTTGGCTTTAAGTGTTTGGTTATTTCGCAATAAACGTAGTCGTTCTTGGTTACGGTGGCCAGTATCCCTGACTTTTTACGCTTTTTTACCAAACGCACCTTATTTATTAACTGATGTTATTCACTTAATACATGATATTCGCACAGTCCAGTCAATATGGATGATTACATTAGTCTTAATTCCTGTTTATTTTGTAGTAATTTTCTCCGGTTTTGCAGCCTATGTCATATCATTAATAAACCTGGGTTATTATTTACATCGCATTGATAAAAGTAAATGGATTTTTCCAGTTGAGTTAATTACTCACGCACTTTCTGCTGTCGGTATTTATTGGGGGAGATTTTTACGTTTTAATAGTTGGGATTTTATCACTCAACCAGATGAAATAATTACAAAAGGTGTGGAGGAACTTCTTGGTAAAGAACCATTAATTATCATTACCCTCACTTTTATCATTCTTTGCGGTTTACATTGGTTGCTGAAAAAAATTATTCTGAATTTTGTTGATAGAGGTTTTGATCCACGTGATAAAGTTCAGGTTCGTCATATTCACAGGTTTTAATTCACGCGAATTTGTGATGATTAATATCTTCAATTCAGGGATTTTGTGAAAATTAAAGAAGGTAAAATTGGTTAAACAAAGATTAGATACATTATTAGTTGATTTGGGATTGTCTCCTTCTCGTCAACAAGCACAAAGACTTATTCAAGCTGGAGAAGTAACTGTAAATCAACAAATCATTGATAAGGTGGGAACTGAGGTTGATATTACCGCACAAATTCAAGTTAAAGAACGTCCTCTTTTTGTTTCCCGTGGTGGAGAAAAATTGGCTAAAGCTTTAGCACAATTTGCGATTTCTGTAAGGGGAAGAATTTGTTTAGATGGGGGAATTTCTACTGGAGGTTTTACAGATTGTTTGTTAAAATCTGGTGCGAAACAAGTTTATGGAATTGATGTCGGTTATGGACAAGTTGACTGGAAAATCAGAAATGATCAAAGGGTAATTTTAAGGGAACGCACGAATTTACGTCAATTACAACCACAGGAATTATATACTGAAAATGCTATATTTCCTGATTTGGTGGTTGTGGATGTTTCGTTTATTTCTCTCACTAAAATTTTACCTGCTGTCTGGGGATTAACACAACCTTCCAGAGAGGCTGTATTGCTGGTAAAACCTCAATTTGAAGTTGGGAGGTCTCGCATAGGGAAAAAAGGCGTTGTGCGTGATTCTGATTACCAAGCAGATGCAATTTTTCAGGTCATGCAAAAGGCTTTAGAATTAGGTTGGAAATATAAAGGTTTAACTTATTCTCCCATAACTGGACCTGCGGGAAATATTGAATATCTTTTGTGGTTAAAAATGGAAAGCGATATTATACCACCAACCTTAGCTACTATTCAAGACATTACTAAACAAGTAATTCAGGAGTTCATCAAGAAATAATCAGTAATTAAACTTTACAGTCTTTCTGTAAATCTAACTGGTAATTATGTAAGCATATTCATTCTTAATGTAATGTCATACATTCTTAATGTAAAGCTATACATTTAAACTGTCATTTTATCAAATAAAAATAAATTTTTTAAAATTAATAATATAATTAATTCACAAACTAATGTAACGCTGTATAAAAATGTCAATTATGGTAAATTGTCATTTTCAAAAACTATAACTCTAACAAATGAATTTTTTTGTTTATATTGTTTATTAGTAAAACTTTTGTAATAAATGGCATAAAAATTATTGAAAAAATCATATCAAAACTGGTTAAAATAAAAGAAACATTGATTGCATTTTTAAAATGAAACTAGAATCAAATATTGAAGATGTTCAAGAACCAATTTCCAGCGCACCACCAGAAGTAAAGCAAATTATTGAAAGAGTATGGAGATTAGAGAAAAGTAGATTAGATAGAAAAAGTAAAGGCCATATTAATGATGATATTCTCGCAATTGTTAAGGAAGCAGTACAATGAGGCTAACTTCGATTAAATTATGTAATTTTCGTTCCTTTTATGGGAAAACTCCAGAGATAATTTTAGCTAATGGAGATATTCGCAATACAACGATGATTTATGGTAGTAATGGAGCAGGTAAAACTAGTATTTTGAATGGGTTTACTTGGGTTTTATATGAGAAATTTAGTGCTGCTTTTGCGTCAACAGAACAGTTAGTAAATAAACGTGCGATCGCAGAATCTCAACCCGGTCAACCTGTAGAATGTTCAGTAGAAATTGGTTGGGAACATGAAAATATTCGCTATCGTGCTAAACGTGGTTGTCGAGTCTATAAAAACCAAAGTGATTTAATAGAAACTGGTAAGACTCAGTTAACTATGTGGTTAGGTGGAGATGATGGTCAATGGAAAATTCCTAATCAGTTTCCAGAGGAAATCATTACCCAAATTCTACCATTAAGTTTACATCAATATTTTTTCTTCGACGGTGAACGTATTGAGGAAATTGTGCGTTCTCATAATAAAGCGGAAATTGCAGAAGCAATTAGAATTTTTTTGGGTGTAGAAGTAATTGAACTTTCTATTAAACACTTGAAAGAAGCAAAAAAGTCTTTAGAAACTGAGTTTAAAAATATTGGTGATTCAGAAACTAAACAGTTATTGACCAAGCAACAAAAGCAAGAATTAGAAATTGAAAACATTAATAAACGTCAAACGGAAATAAATCAGGAGTTAGAATATCAACAGGTATTTAAAAAGGAGGTCAGTAATAAACTAAGAGAGTTGAGTGCTGTCAAGGAATTACAGGAAAAAAGGCAAAATTTAGAATCGCAAAGAGATAGTTTACGAGCAGAATTAAAGAAAACACGGGAGAATTTAAAAAAAGTTATTTCCGCACGGGGTTATACTGTTTTGTTAACAGAAACTACCGCTAAATTTCGGGAAATATTTACAGATTTAAAAAAACGTGGTGAATTAACAGCAGGGATTTCGCGGGAATTTGTCAATGATTTACTGAATACTGGACGTTGTATTTGTGGTGCAGATTTAAGGGAAGGAACTCATACTCATTTTCATGTGAAGAATCTCATGCGAAAATCCGGTTCTTCAACTGTAGAAGAAACCGCAATTAGAATGAGCGCACAAGTTGACGAAATTGATAAACAAGCTGTTGCTTTTTGGGAAGAAGCGGATAGGGAACAATCAAGAATTCAACAGTTGAGGGAAAATCTCAATCAAGTCGAATTGGAATTAACAACTATTGAAGAACAATTACGAAAAGATCCCAATGAGGAAATTAGTAATTTACAAAAACGTCTGGATGAAATTGAGTCTAAAATTGATGAATTAAATCGGGAACAAGGTGCAAATCACCAGGAACTTTCTCACTTAAAAATAAGTATGGATACTTTGATCAAACAAATATCTAAGCAAAAACAAAATGAAGAAAAACAGTTTTTAGCACAACGTCGTATTAATGCTACTCAGGATGCTATTGAACGATTGTCAGAAGTGAAAAACCGTCAAGAAAATCAGTTTCGTCTGCAATTGGAACAGCGAGTACAGGAAATATTTTCAGAGATTTCTTTTACTCCTTATATTCCCAAAATTAGCGAAAACTATGAATTAAGTTTAGTGGAAAATACCACGGGAATTGAAGCACCAGTCGCAGCCTCTACGGGAGAAAATCAAATTCTCAGTCTGTCTTTCATTGCTAGTATTATTGATAAGGTGCGCGAGTGGAGTGAGAAGAAAAAAATGATGATGGTTCCTGATAGTAGCACTTTTCCGATTGTTATGGATTCCCCTTTTGGGAGTTTAGATGCTAATTCCCGTCGTCACATTGCGCGTACTATTCCTAAGTTAGCAAATCAGTTGGTTGTGTTGGTGACTAAAACTCAATGGAGGATAGAAGTTGAGGAGGAAATTGTTGATAAAATCGGGAAGGAATATGTTTTGGTTTATTATTCTTCTAAGCCTAATTGTGAACAGGATTTTATTGAGTTACACGGGGAACGATATTCTTTGGTGCGACAGAGTTTGAATGGTTTTGAATATACGGAAATTGTTGAGGTTGAACGGGATTAGAATGTTTGATACAAAGGAAGAAAGTTATGGTTGTTAGTTCTTTAAGTTTGGTGACAGATAGTTGGGTAAAGGTAAGTTGGGATGAATTTCTGGAACTCGCTGAACATTCTGATTATCAGCACGGAAGATTTTATTTTTATCAAAATTATATGAGGGTAGAAATGTTACCAGTTGTTTTTCGTCATGGCCGTTATAATTCTATTGTTTCTAAGGTGGTGAGTTTATTTGCTACTCTCAAAAATATCAAAATTATTGAAGCTACTAATACCAGCTTTAGAAAAGTAGGTGAAAGTGAATGTCAACCTGATTTAGCTTTTTATATTGGGGATAAAATCAAATTTCCACCTTTGAATAATTCTCCTGTCAATATCAATGAGTTAGCAGCGCCGACTCTAGTGGTAGAAGTTGCTGCTTCTTCTATTAGTGATGATTTGGGTTTTAAGCGATTACTTTATGAACGGTTGGGGGTAAAGGAATATTGGGTAATGAATGCTAATAATAATGATATTATTGCTTTTGAAATTATTGACGGTGGAAGTAGAAGAATTGAGGAGTCCAAGGTTTTACCAGGTTTACAAATAGCTATTGTTCAGGAAGCTATTCAACGTAGTTTAACTCAAGATGATGGTGAGGTTAATCGCTGGTTGTTGCAAATTTTTAGTTAATTTATTTAGTTAATTTATTTTACGGAAAATCAGGAGGTAAATGTTATGGTCGCTAATTTTGATACAAGTTATATGAGTCCTTTGGAGTATTTGGAGTGGGAGGAACAGCAAGATATTAAATATGAATATATCAATGGTGAAGTTTTTGCTATGACTGGGGGAACTATTCCTCATACTACTATTGCTTTAAATTTAGCTTCTGGGTTGAAAAATCATTTGCGTGGTGGTAATTGTCGTCCTTTTATGGCAGATGCTAAAGTGGGTATATCGGAAAATGGTCCGTTTATTTATCCTGATGTTGTTGTTAGTTGTCACCCTAAAGATAAAAAAGCGATTAAGTTTATTCAATTTCCTTGTTTAGTCGTTGAGGTGCTTTCTTCGAGTACGGAAGCTTATGATAGGGGGGGTAAGTTTCAGCTATATAGACGGATTCAAACTTTGCAGGAATATGTTTTAATTAGTGCTGATAAGGTGGGTTTGGATTGTTTTCGGTTAAATGATAGGGGTTTATGGGAGTTACATCCTTTTGTTGAGGGTGATGATGTACATTTGGTTAGTGTTGATTTTACTTTTCCTCTTTCTCTGGTTTATGAGGATGTTTTTTGATTTTTTGTTTCGCGCAAGTCATGAAAGAATGAACCACGAAGGAGCGAAGGACACGAAGGAAAGAAGGTTTCAGAGATATTTTGCGTAAGTCTTATTGATTTTTTTCTCTCGCAGAGTCGCAGAGGCGCGGAGGGCAGGGTGATTGTGTGGTATTAGTAAGTTAGTGTTGGTTTGTGGTGTTAAGGGTGTAGATTTTATAATTATGCCAGAAACTGGTAGAATCAGGGTTGCTAAGGATAAAGCTGAGTTGGTAAAAAGTTTAACTTCTGCTGATGGGGGAACTGGTCCTTTTCAGACTTTCGCTGATGTGATTGTTTTTGCGGCTGCTTTGGGTGTAAAGTATAAAAAGCGTATTCCTTTGGGGGAAATTTCTAAACGTGAACCATCACCGATAAGGTTAGAATATTTCGCCACAATGGGACATGATATATTAATTAAATTATTGGGAATTACAGAAACTCAAGATATTATTATTTTGTCTCCTCATGAGGAAGAATACGAAAAACAACGTAATGGAATTTTTGAAGAATACGCTAATGGTGGACTAGAAATATTACAAAATGAGTTAAGAGGTGCGGTAGATTATTCTGAGCGGATTTTACTATTTCTCAGTTATGAAAGAGCAAATAATCCAAAAGAGGACGAGGAATTTGATTTAACTAAATTCCTCAGTTGAGTTAGGGTATGTTTAACAAGAAGAGTTATCTGTCCATCCTAATTCATATTTGATCTTTTTAACTGCATCTGTTACTGCATTTGCACCTGTAGATAGTTTATAACGCTTATTCGGATTTTTTGGGTTAGGATCTATTCTGATTAAAGTATTTTCCCAAATTGGATTATCTCTTGTCCAAGCTATTTTTGCAAGTTGGGAAACTTTTGTTTCATCAAAATAACTACTGTCTTTGTTGTAAGTTAAATGTAGTAGTCTAGCCAAAACTTCCAGTCCCACACTCACACCCAATAGACATTCATCCTTAAATTTCTTGATCTCAGCAACAGTCAAATCTTCTGCTTTTTTTACAGAAATATATCTAGTATTACTACATTCATAGAAAAACCCATTGAGACAATTAGCCAGGGAGTTAGACGATATCACTACATCATAGTCGCTAAGTTCAGCTTCGGGATTATTAGTAAAAGCACAACTTACAGCCCTAGCTATGTAGTTATTTGTGTAAATAAATCCCTTGGTAACACGAGGATTATCATGAACCTTATCTGTCTTTTTATGAAAGATGTGTACTTGTTCTACCAATTTTTTAGTAATACCAACACGACCTTCAGATACACCAAATGACAATAGCAAAGCTTTATCTAGTTGTTTTGTTTGAGCCATATCTCGAAAATCTTTTTTACACTGATCAATATCTCCTTCTAAAACCAATGTAATTGGAAAATCATCATCACTAATTAAGTCACTTAGATCACCTTCAATTAATTTCTGAATAGCACTCTTACGATGTTGACCATCTGTAATCTCTAACTTTACTCCACGAGGGATTACAACTAAACAAATACCTCTCCCAAATTCAAGAATATTTATTTTTCCTAGAGCTACATTTGCTGTCAATGTCCCCAAAATCCAAGGTTTCCCTTTTTGTGCTTGCTCGATAATATAATTTTTGATCTCGTCAGCATGGCCTGGTACTTCTGGGCGTTGTCTACCTGAATCAGGATCATTCTCAGTAGCAGGTTTGATTACCAAAAGTGCAGGAAAATCTCCGGGTGGTATATTAATTTGTAGCATTTGTCGCTTACCGTGGCGCAAAATCAACCCTGGATAACAGCGTTCACGATGGTATTTAGAAAAGAATGGTTCTATAAATGAGCTAAACTGAGCTTTTATTTCAGGAGTAATATCGTTGTTATTTTCTTCGTTTAATTGAGTCATATCAACCCCGTATACCGAACTATATTAAAAATATAGTAAACAACAATAGTGATATTAAGCATCAGTATAAAATCCAGAGTAATGTTACTAGCTAACTTGCTTAACTCAGTATAATCGGTAGTCCTACATCTTGCGGTTTGACAAACTTACCATCAAAACCTATAGTTTGTTCTTCTATGGTTCTAGCATTGGCTAAAGCCTTACGTAAAGCAGTAATTTCCATTTTTTCGGTCATTCCCCCCAAAATGTAAATCAATAACTTCACAGCTAAATCTTTTCCTACTACCTGTACCCGCTTTTTATTCGGATCATATAAAACCCCATACCATAAAGATTGAGGATATTCCATACCACTAAAACCCCCTTGACGGTCAAATTTTTCTAACTTTTTAAAAATATCCATCAAAGCAAAACCTTTTTTAAATACTAAATTTCCCAAAGCTTTCGCTAAAGCAATTTGAGAAACTGGACGAAATAGCATATTTCCCTCACCTCCGTCTTTTTCAAAATGGAAGCGACGTAAAACTGTTGTCTCTTCATGTTCCAATATTTTATAACTGGGAAGATTAGCTAAATGATCAAAAAGTAATCTAAAATCTGCAATTCCTTCCTGAATTTCTTCATTTTCTGGACGCATGGGAATTAACCCTTTTTCTAAAGGTTTCCAGTGAGGGAACTTTTGTCCCAAATATCTTTCAGACATATGTTGTAGGGCTTGCAGAGTGGTTAAAACCGTAGAATTAGCGGCTACTGTGGCACTATTCCAATTAACACGGGAATTGCGATTTGGTTTTTGTTCTAAAAGTGGATGTGTAACGGCAATTTTTCGCGCTACAATAGCAAAACCATCATCTTCATTTAATTGTGCTAACTGACCTTTACTTAAAGGTGCAGCCATCAAATTTACATGAACAAAAATTGATCTGATTCGTCGTTTTGCTTCTGTATGAGTTTCTCCAGCATTGACCGCACAAATAAATTCAATACCAATTTTTTCTTTAGATAAACTTTGTAAATAAGCAGGTTCTACTTGATATTTATCTATCAAATCAGATAAAGTAATAAAAGTTTCATCAGCAGTTTTATCTTTTTTATAACGTTGGAGTTTACCAGATTTAATTAATTCCATTAAGCCCTGTACACCCATTAATCTATGTTGACCATCTAAAGCATAAATTGTCACATTCTCTTCAGAAATATTTAGTAAACCGACTTTACCATCTTTATCTAAAGGTATAAAATCAGTTGTCGCTTTTTTAGCCCGTCCTTGACTATCCCACTCCGCTGCTTTGGGGTTATCTACCCAAGGTTGATTAATTACCACCAAAACAGCCGGAAATTTATGGTTTTTTCTCGCTGCTAAATACTGTACTAACGGTGCTTGACGTGACCAGTCAACAGGACGTTGTTGAATTTCATCAATGCTATCAGCATCAATTTCAATATTTTCCGTATCTGGGTTGTACTTTTTTTGCAGGAGAGGTAAACCTGACGCAAAATGTACCCGTCCCGCGAACCATTCCAAGGTGACAGAACCTATATAAGCCTCAGTACCACCCATTTCGGTTTTTTGGACAAGAATTTGGTCTTTTTTCTCTAAAAATCGGTCTAGCAGTAAAGCTAATACCTGTTTATCGTTATTTTCCCGTTCTAGATACTTATTAGCGAGTTGATTATTTAGTGTATTTGTACTATCATTCATGTTAATTTTTAAAAACTTATTGACTAATTGTTGCTTTATTATCCAAAAAAATGGATACTAATGATGTTATTTTTAAAAATATTATGTTACACGCGTAAATATATGTTTATTTATATACTAAATAATTCCATTATGCTACGGAGAAGTATTGATTTTAGGTTCATGTATCTACAAGTAGGGGAAAAATGACTTATTCACAACAGCCAGAAAATAAAAATCAGCAAAATCGTACTGTACCAGAGTTAGTGGAGTATATCCAAGCTTTGACTACAGAAATTCAAGAATTGTATTGTTTAGATGAGATACCTTGGGTGGTAGGCTATTCCGGTGGAAAAGACAGCACTGCTACTTTACAGCTTATTTGGAATGCAATTTCTGAACTCCCACCGGAAAAAAGAACTAAAAAAATATATGTCATTACTACAGACACACTTGTAGAAAATCCTATTGTTGCGGCTTGGGTACGTAATTCGTTAGAACAAATGAAATTTGAGTCACAAAAGCAACGATTACCATTTGAACCCCATTTATTAAGTCCAGATTTTAAAGAAACATTTTGGGTAGGTTTAATTGGTAAGGGTTATCCAGCCCCAAGAGGAAAATTTCGTTGGTGTACAGAACGTCTTAAAATTAATCCTTCTAATCGGTTTATTCGTGATGTTGTTCGTAATAATGGAGAAGCAATTGTTGTATTAGGAACGCGCAAAGCTGAGAGCTTAAAACGCGCCCATAGAATGAAAAAGTTAGAAGCCCAGAGAGTAAGAGATCATCTAAGTCCTAATATGAATTTACCAAACTCTTTAGTTTATAGTCCTATTGAAGATTGGGAAAATGATGATGTATGGATTTATTTAATGCAATGGGAAAATCCCTGGAAATACAGTAATAAAGAATTATTTGCTATTTATCGAGGTGCATCTGCTGATAATGAATGTCCTTTAGTTGTTGATACAACTACTCCCAGTTGTGGAAGTTCCCGTTTTGGTTGCTGGGTTTGTACTCTTGTTAGTCAAGATAAATCATTAACAGCAATGATTCAAAATGATGAAGAAAAAGAATGGATGCAACCATTATTAGATTTTCGCAAAGAATTAGATTTAGAAGAGAACCGTAACCGGAGAGATTTTCGCCGTAGACGTGGAGGTGTCCAACTGTATGAACGTAATTTAGAAGGTGAAGTATCTATTGAACCTATTCCTGGTCCATATCTTAAAGAAGCGCGGGAAGATTGGTTAAGAAAGCTGCTAAAAGTTGAAAAGCAAATTCGTCAAACAGCACCAGAAAATATGCGTGACATCACCCTACTTACTATAGAAGAATTAAGTGAAATTCGCCGAATCTGGTTAGAAGAAAGACACGAATTTGATGATAGTTTACCCCGAATATATGAAGAAGTGACAGGAGAAGTATTTAAAGATCCCCGTCCTGGCGCAGATCAAAGTATACTTGGTAGTGATGAATGGGGAGTATTAGAAGAAATTTGTGAAGGTGACGGAATGCACTTAGAATTAATGGCTAGACTATTAGATACAGAAAGACAATTTAAGAAAAAAACTCGCCGGGTGGGTATTTACGAAAGCCTAGAAAAATGCTTTGATACAAGTTCCCGTTCTCCAGAAATAGCCATTAGAAATGCCCATTTAAAAAGAGATTTACGACAAGCAGCATTAGAAGGTGATGTTGCTACAGTGCGGGAAAAAGTCAAACAATTAACATTAAGAGATACCCCCAATAAAGAAGAGAGTAAACCACAAACTTGGGCTAACTTCAAATATCCACAAAAGAACCCAGATGAATAAAACACTTCCTTCCCACTAAAAGATTAATTATCTTCTTCCTTCTTCCTTTGTGTTCTTCGTTCCTTCGTGGTTCATTTAATCTATATTCTTCCTTCCTGTCCCCTAGCTAGGAAAGCCAATTTTGAGATTTTATCTCAACTAATTATAACAGAGGCAGAGCCTCTTGAAAGCATTCCCTGTCAGAGCCAGGGAACGAGATAAACATCTTTCTTCCTCTGCGTCCTCTGCGCCTGGAGTGGTTCGTTAAAAAAACACAAAAAAACAACAAAAAACCATGATCTTCCTAGAATTAGTTCTGCAAAACTTCGGTCCTTATGCTGGTAAACAAATCATCAACCTCAACCCCCAAATTGATGAAGATAACGCCCGCCCAATTATCCTTTTAGGGGGAATGAATGGTGGCGGAAAAACCACCTTAATAGATGCCATTCGCCTCGCATTATATGGACAACGCGCCCAATGTTCAACTAGAGGAAATCTCAGTTATAGTGATTTTTTAACCCAATGTGTCAACAGTAAAGCTAACCCCACAGAAAAAACTAGAATTGAATTAGTTTTTGAACATATTGAAGAAGATAAACCCATACAATATCGAGTTGTACGGACTTGGGAAAAAAATCCGAAAGACGGTAAAGACCATTTAGGTATTTTAGGAGATGATGAAACTTGGCCAATTGATTCCTTAGTTAATATTTGGGATGAATATATAGAAAATATCCTACCTTTAGGTATTTCTAATTTATTTCTTTTTGACGGTGAACAAGTTAAAGAACTTGCAGAACAGGAAATACCACCACCCATAGTTGTTGACGCAATTAATGGACTTTTGGGTTTAGAATTAGCAGATAAATTAGCAATTGATTTAGAGATTTTAGTGAATCGCAAAAAACGAGAATTTGCAGATAATAAAGATTTAGGTAAATTAGAAGAAATTGAGACTAAACTTCATGAAAAACAGCAAGAATATGAAAATAATCGGCAAAGACTAGCAACTGTTAATATAAAAGTTGCAGAATTAGAAAAAATTGAGGAAGAAGCTTTAGATAAATTTGTGAACGAAGGTGGTAAAATTGCTGCTGAACGTAGTCAATTAGAAAAACAAAGAGAAGAGAAAATCAAACTTGCTAATAATGTTCGTGAGTCCTTATGTGAATTAGCTGGTGATGTTTTACCTCTAGCGTTAATTAGTCCTTTATTATCTCAAATTCAAAGACAGGGAGAAAAAGAACTGAAAACTCAACAAATTCAATTAGCTAAAGATGTCTTAATTGCGAGAGATGAAAGATTAATGAATTGGCTAAAACAATTAAATCTAGAAAATACTAAAATTAGTAATATTCAATCTTTTTTAGCTGAGGACATCAATAACTTATATAGCAATAAATCATCCACAGAAAATACCTGGTTAAATGCAGATGAAGAAAGTTTAAGTTTAGTTGACAATATAACCTATCGGTTGCAAATTGGTCAAAATACAGCCCAAAAACAATTAGATGAATTAACTAATTATGAAGAAGAAATACTCACCCTAGAAAGACAAGTACAAACAGCGGCCGCACCAGAGGAATATATAAAACTACAAAAAGCAGTTAAACAGGCACAAACTGGATTTAATCAAATTAGATATCAAGCAGAAATGATGAATCAAAAAGTGATAGAATTAGAAGCAGAAACCAAGAAATTGAGACAAGAATTAAATGAATATACAGTAGAAAATCTTAAATATCAAAATAGTGAACATATTATTGATTCGGCGACAAAAGTTCAACAAACATTAAAGATATTTCGAGAAAGATTAACCCTGAGAAAATTGAATAAATTAGAAGAAGAAGTAAAAAACTGTTTTCTATATTTATTACATAAATCAGACCTAGTACATCGCATAGCCATAGACAGTAAAAGCTTCAGCTTATCATTATATGATTACAATGGAAAACCGGTTCCCAAACATCGGCTTTCAGCAGGAGAAAAACAACTATTAGCGATCGCATTTTTGTGGGGATTAGCTAAAGTATCAGGAAGACGTTTACCCATAGCCATAGACACCCCCTTAGGAAGACTAGACTCCTCCCACCGTAACAACCTAGTAGAAAGATACTTTCCCTCAGCCAGCCATCAAGTAATTCTCCTTTCCACCGACACCGAAATTGCGAAAAAAGAATATCAAAACCTGAAAGAAACCGAAGCCATAGCCCGTGAATACCTACTCCAATATAACTCCAACAAACGAGAAACCACAATCAAACCCGGTTATTTTTGGTAAAAACTCTCAACTCTTCCTCTCTGCGCCTCTGCGCCTCTGCGTGAAATAAAATCATATTCTTAAACAGCAAAATCATGGAATCACCAATAGAACGGATTAAACTTTCCCAAACAGCCAAAGAACAACTACTCAAACTCAAACGCAGCACCAAAATCGAACAATGGAACATATTATGTAGGTGGGCGTTTTGTCGTTCCCTTGCAGAACCCGCAGCGCCGTCACCCGTACCTATTCCCCAAGATAGCAACGTAGAGATGACATGGCGGGTTTTTGGGGGAGAAATAGGGGATATTCTGCTGTTAGCACTCAAACAACGGTGTTACAACGACGGTTTAGATACAGATAGAGAGACCCTAATTACCCAATTTCGCTTACACTTACATAGAGGTATTGGCTACCTAGCAGGAGATCAGAATATTAAGAAAATTGAAGATCTAATTGAACTGTCCACAAAGAAAGTAAAATCATGATTTTGCGATCGTTGTGCCACCCCAGTGGCCGATGACTGCAAATATCCTAAGTGACGAGGAAAAATGAATCCAGTCAAATCCCTACTGCGAGTTTTCGGTAGCCCAAAAATGGCGGCCTTGATCCTACTCGGATTTTCATCCGGGTTGCCCTTGTTTTTGACCAGCAAGACCTTACAAGCATGGATGACCGTTGAGAAGGTAGATTTAACCGCTATCGGCTTATTTAGCCTGGTAGGTGTGCCATATTCCTTAAAATTTCTCTGGTCACCGGTGTTAGACTGGTTTACATTACCATTTTTAGGCAGAAGACGGGGTTGGCTAATTGTAATTCAAATTGGGTTATTAATAGCGATCGCGGCCATGTCCCTACAGCAACCCAAACAAGCCCTGCAATTCCTAGCTATTAACGCTGTCGTCATTGCGTTCCTGAGTGCTACCCAAGACATTGCTGCTGATGCTTACCGTACGGATATTCTCGAACCCCTGGAAATGGGCGCGGGTGCAGCAGTATTTGTACTAGGTTATCGCGTTGCTTTACTACTCACAGGCTCTTTAGCTCTGATTCTGGCTGATAGAATAGCTTGGTCATCAGTATACTTATTCATGTCCGTAGGCATGGGACTAGGGATTATTGCCACTTTATTTGCACCAGAACCCAAAGAAATCAATCCTCCAGCATCTTTAACCGAGGCTGTAATTCTGCCCTTTGGGGAATTTATCCAGCGTCAAGGAGTGGTTCAAGCTATACTCACCTTGTTATTTATTGTCCTTTATAAACTCGGTGATTCCTTTGTCAATAATATGTCCACGCCGTTTTTACTGCAAACGGGCTTCACACAAACCGACATTGGGGCAATTCAAGGCGGTATGGGACTAATAGCCACAATAGTTGGTACATTGGCTGGGGGCGCGGTTTTGAGTAAAATTGGCTTAAATCGCTCACTTTGGGTATTTGGCGCTTTACAAGCAGTCAGCAACCTAGCTTATCTAATTCTGGCACAAGTTGGTAAAAATTATCAGTTTCTCCTGCTGACAATTAATATAGAAAACTTTTGTGCTGGCTTAGGAACAGCGGCCTTTGTGGCTTTTTTGATGAGTATGTGTAATCAGCGGTATTCTGCCACACAATATGCTTTACTTTCTAGTTTTATGGCCGTAAGTCGTGATATTCTAGTTGCACCAGCCGGTTCTTTAGCCAAAAGTACAGGATGGCCGTTATTTTTCGTAATTAGTATCTTTGCTGCTGTACCGGGACTTCTACTATTACCATTGTTTGCCCCTTGGAATCCCAAACCGTTAGCAATTAACAGACCAGGACTGGAAGAAGAAGATATATGGGACCTCAAGTAGTTATTATTGCTGGTACATTTGTTCTCATAGTCACGGGTTTATTACTGGGCTATGTCATCTCACAATTAGTTCTGCAACATCTGTCTTTTACTTTCTTCACACTACTAGGAACAATTAGCCTGATCTTGATTTTTGGTGCGCTCTATTACGTCTTATTTTGGCAATTACGGAGAGAACCCCAGAAAACAGTTACTCCCACCATACCCAAGCAACCAGACGCAGAATTGACCAGCAATTACTTAAAAAATCGCCTAATTGCTAGATTATCTGGAGATGTGGCTGCTGCGGAAAGACTCATTCAACAAGCTAAAGAAAATGTTCCCGGAATGCCAGAAAATTGGTATTGTGAAAAGGTCTTAGATGAATTAGATCAAAATCAGGAATCCTAGCCAGCCTTTACAAAACTGGAATAATTACTAAAACTAATCTAGTCCCTATTTACTCACACAAACACCATGGCCTTTTTACGTCAATATATCGCCCCTTTGATTGCAGTCTTGATTTTTACCTTTGCTTTGGTCGCAGTCAGCGCCAGGATCTTTTTACCATCGGACATGGCAGCCCCCGCACCTATTGGGATCATAATTAAGTAATTGGGGAATCAGTCTATTTTGAATTTACTCCCAGGCTATGCTATTGAGCAAGGTTCTACTGTAGATCAGGCCCTCTTGGTAAAATTCATGGAGCGGACTTACCAAGAACAATTTCCCAATCAAAACTTTTCTCACCTAACCCGTACCGTTGAACAATATTTCTCCCGTGATACCCCTTTATGGTGGGTATATGACGAACAGGAAACAAAAAATCAGCACCAATCACCCATAGGCTGTCTTTGGGTGGGAAATGCTATAGATCAGGTCAGCGGCGATCGCCATCCCCATATTTTTCTTCTCTATGTGATGCCAGAATATCGCCATAGAGGTATTGGTAAAGCATTAATGAATTATATAGAAAACTGGGCTAAACAAAGGGGATACGGAAAAATCGGACTACAAGTATTTCAAACAAACATACCCGCATTAGATCTTTATCATCAACTCGGTTATCAAGAACAATCCCTCTGGATGGTAAAATCACTTTAGTCGTGTGAGAATTGACAATTGACAATTAGTAATTCATGAATTACCGGCATCCAGGAATAGGGGTTACAGTGGAATCATTATGTACGACGAATACGAACTAAGCCTACTTGATACCGCAGGGGAGCTTATTACCCCCCTAGACCAAATAGAACCACTTAATGAATCAGAAGTAGAAAAACCTGATGTAGAATTGATGCTGGTACTCCTGAAAAATCCCCAGCCCCAACAACGGATGTTAGCAGCGCGTGCTTTTTGCGATCTTCAGGATCAACGAGCTACACCCCATCTCATCCACCTCTTAACAGATAACTGTCCCCTGGTGCGAGTCAGCGCCGCTTATGGTATCGGCCGCAACCCGTCCTCGGAAGCCGTAGCACCATTAATTACCCAACTCAACCGCGATTGGAATGGTTATGTTCGCAAAGGAGTAGTATGGGCTTTAGGAAACTGTCGTGATTTTCGTTCTTTAGCACCCCTCACAGATGCCCTCAGAACCGATATTTCCGCTGTTCGTCTCTGGTCTGCCAGCGCCCTAGCACAGATGACAGAAGTAGGTTATGAAGCCATTGTAGGCGCTATTCCTGCCCTGATTGAAGCCTTGGTTAAAGACCCTGTAGCTGCTGTGCGTAGTAACTCCGCTTGGACAATCGGCCAGCTTTGTAAAGAACTACCTTCCAATGTCGTCTATGCTACAGCCATAGACGCACTAATTCAGTCCTTTGCTGAAGACAAAGACTTAGGAGTCAGAGAAGACACTAAAGCCGCGCTTCTGGGGGTAGGAGATCCTCGCGGTTTGCAATTAATCGAAACCCTCGAACAAGAAGGATGGTTTTAGACCATGAATCATCTGTTGAATAGTTGAATATAATAAGTCTTGATTAATTCCTCTACTCCCGCTCCAGGGAAAATACTGGCATTCAACAGATATTTAATTAATCAATATTCTTCTTTAAGAATCATATCATCTGATAAAATCAGAATAAATCAATAAAAGGTGGCACTTATGGCAACCCTACTCAGTGAAATTAAATCACAGACTGGACTGGTCATCTCCTGGGAAGCCTTACCTGATGATTTTCAGTTAGAGGACGAACCAGTGGAAAATACAGGACAACCACTTTTAGCGGGGGCTTTGCGTGAAAGTTTAGAAATCAGTGGATTTATACAACCACAGATGTTAATTGCGGCTAATTTTGGGCTATGTGCCACATTAAATGGGCAATTTGTGGCTAAAGCACCAGATTGGGTATACATACCTTCAGTGAAAGAGATATTACCTGACAGGAAAAGTTATACACCCAACTTAGAAGGGGATGTACCGGCAATAGTTATAGAGTTTTTATCAGATCAAGACGGTGGGGAATATTCAGTTAAACGTATCTATCCACCAGGAAAATGGTTTTTTTATGAACAAATTTTACAAATCACCACTTATATAATTTTTGAGCCAGAGGGGGGATTATTAGAATATTATCAATTGGAAAATGGACGTTATGAATTAAAGCAACCAGATGAGAATGGTCGTCATTGGGTTGATACCATGGGACTATTTTTAGGAACATGGAGAGGTGCAAAGGAAGGTCGTACTGGCTATTGGTTGCGATGGTGGGATAAAACAGGTAATTTGTTACCTTGGGCTGTAGAATTGATTCAACAGGAACGTCAACGGGCTGAACAGGAACACCAACGGGCTGAACAGGAACGTCAACGAGCAGAACAGGAACGTCAACGAGCAGAACAGGAACGTCAACGAGCAGAACAGGAACGTCAGGAAAAGGAACGGCTAATAGCTTATTTGCGATCTCAGGGGATTGATCCTAATAACGTAAGTTGCTAAGTAGGTTGGCGTTAGAAATTGTCGTTATGACAAGGGAACAGGGAACAGGGAACAGGGAACAGGGAACAGGGAACAGGGAACAGG
>NZ_APIZ01000347.1 GCF_000426925.1 Dolichospermum circinale AWQC310F
TGTATGCCATAAGAAAAGCATAGCATTAGTTAGTATTAGTTGGCAAATATTTAACTAGCTAAACTCCCTGAAGACTGCATTCGAGAACGAGAAATAATAATAGCAATTAAGAATATAGAGGTCAAGCCCTCGGTCTGTTAGTACCCCTTTGCTACATACATTACTGATGCTAAAATTATCTTAGAACGCTTACCAGAAAAAATCAAAGCAGCTTTAATTGCCCGTGCTGCTGAAATTGACTATCCAGTAGAAGCTATTATTGAAATGGCGTTCACGTAGTGTCTCTGAAAGAGAATCGCGAGTTTCCTAGATAGCGAAGCATTAGGTTTCGCAGACTGCAAACCAGGACGAGGACAATAGCAAACAACAAATATATATTAGTATTATTGAAAACTAATATATGCTACGTAATTTACTAATATTTACAAATAATTATATACAAATCTTCCTCTATTTTAACTGTTGTGATGGAGAATAAAATCATTGTTCAATTTTATCTGTGAAATTAGGACTTATGTAATTGATTCAAAATATATCAAGAAATATGACCTATATTTTTTATGAAATCATCATCAATTTTGACAAAAATTTCTCACATATTCCCTAAAAACTGAAGATAATTGAAACAAGATTTTATCATTTTTTATTTTCGTGACTAAATACCTTTCTTGTAAAGACTGTAAACCATTATTAAAATCAACAACAGATAAATTTAAACTCTCTCTCAAATATTCTCTAGTAATAGGTATTTCAAACTTACTTAAATGCAATACTATTTCTTGTTCTTGGGATGATAAATGCTTAAATATTTGCTGAAAACGAGATTGCATTTGATTGGTAATGTGCAAAGTATTCTCAGATAAAAAATCAGCCACTTGACCATCATAATTCTTATTAATTAAGATACTCACACTTTTTAAATCAATAAAATTACCTGCATATAAATCAATTAATTTTAACCAATTATCTTCATTTTTTAATCCTCTATTTTGGAGAATATCAAGATCATATAATCCTGATAAATCTAAAGACTTAATTGGACATAATTCATCATCTAAACATTCAATTTCTAAACATTGTTCTTGACTAATCACAATTACATGACTTTGATGTTTAACCTCTGTCAGCATATTAAAAAAGTTTTGATAATCTTGATATTCAAGTTTGTATTGTCCTGCAAATTTACCAGGGATAAATATATTTTGTAAATCATCAAGAATAATTAAACATTTATGATTCGCAAAAACATCTAATAATTGTTTTAATCGTTTATCTAAATTTGCTTGAGGTTCTTGTTGACAAATATTCAATAAGTCGGTAACAAATAAATCTAAAGATTGAGGATATTTTAAACTTCTCCAAATAACAACTGCAAATTTTTGTAAGTTTAAATCAATAAATCTTTTAACTAAAGTAGTTTTACCAGTTCCATATAATCCTGATACTGAAATTAAACGAGTATTTTGCTTAAATATCCAATCAGAGAGTTTTTCCAATTCTGTTTTTCGTTGATAAAAATTTATAATTTCAGGAGCAAATATTAAATCGTAAGCAGATAATTTAGATTCAGTATTTATATTAATTTTTTCCTCTTCTTTATTAGGTTGATTTAATGTTTGTGAACTATAATAATAATTATTACCAATACAAATATTTGGATTTTGAGATGATTCAATATTTAATCTTTCAAATGTAGAACGAAAATTAGTTTTTTTAATATCTTCATGTAATATTTCCGATAAAAGTTGCCATAATTCAGATCCTACATCTCCTACATGACTGCTAGAAAGATTATATTCCCTAGCAATATGATCATAAGTTTCTCTTTTCCATGTACCTTCAACTACAGCAGTTTGGATATCATCTAAATGTTTTCCCGTTTTTTCAAATACCATTTGATCAACAAATTTTACAACTTCGTCTACAGTCATAAAAACTATATAGGGTAAAGGTTTTAAGCATTATAGTCTAAATCGGATTTTTTCCGAACTGTTCCGAGCTTTTGCTTAACACTTTATAATAAATCTCCCGATAAAATCCGATGTTTTCCTATAGCTAATTAAATCTTAATTCAGTTATTTTTAATACATACACACATTTGTTTTTGCAAAAAAATGACCTTATCAAAGTTTTTAACTACTTTAGGTATAACAACAACTTTAGCTGTATCTTCAATAGTTGGTTTATCTCACACAAAACAAGTTCAAGCTCAACCTGATAGTCCTTATCTAATTCTGGCAAATACTAATATACGTAGTTTGGTAATATCCAGTACAGATGACATTCGGGGCTGGAGTTGGAATGGTACTACTGCTTCCTATGTGGCTGTTAATGGGAATGGGGGTAACACTCTTTATGTTCGTTCTTTCGATGGTCAAACATTTGGATCTGTAAGATCAAGTCAAAGCATATCTAGTACAGATGACATTCGGGGTTGGAGTTGGAATGGCACTACGGCTTCCTATCTGGCTAATCAAAATGGACAGACGGTTGTTTACGTTCGTTCTTTCGATGGTCAAAAATTCGGACCTGTAAGATCAAGTCAAAGCATATCTAGTACAGAGTCATTTCGGGGTTGGAGTTGGAATGGCACTACGGCTTCTTATATAACTGCTAATGCAAATGGAGGTAACACTCTTTATATTCGTTCTTTCGATGGTAAAAAATTTGGATCTGTAAGCTCAAGTCAAATCATCTCTAGTACAGACGACATTCGGGGTTGGAGTTGGAATGGTACTACTGCTTCCTATGTGGCTACTAATGCAAATGGAGGTAGCACTCTTTATATTCGTTCTTTCAATGGTCAAACATTCTAAGATACAAGGTTGAGTTTTGTTTCTCAAACCAACTCTGATATCAAATTTTCATAAAATGAGCGATCGCTGTTTGGGGATAATGGGAGAGCGATCGCTCTTTTGTTATGGTTTTGTAAGAATGATCGCTTGTTTGTATCACCCAAAAACAAAACCCCCACTAAATGAATAGAGGAGGAATTGTTGTTAAATAATAAACCTGGCATCGAGCTATTTTGACATGGGGCTACCCCCAAACTATCGTCGCCGCAACAGCGTTTCACCTCTGAGTTCGGGAAGGGATCAGTGTGGTTCCACCGCGCCATAGACACCAGGAAAGCC
>NZ_APIZ01000348.1 GCF_000426925.1 Dolichospermum circinale AWQC310F
TCCTTCGCCCAAAATTTAACATATTTTGGGCTATTTTTATCAGGCTTTTCTTAACATTCAACACTTCTGGGTTTCACTATTGAGGCTGGAAATGAATGATAAACTACTTGAACCATGTGCAGGAGAAGGACATCTTTTAGAAGCTGTACTTAATATCAACGAAAATATATCATCTGTTGCTTATGAATTACATCCTGAACACGCAAAAAATCTCAATTTAAAGTTTAGTCAATTAAAAAATGTAGAAATACGAGAACGTGATACAATTTTTTGTCCAGATTTAGACCTTTGTGAATCGTTCGGTCATAAATTTACAAAGATTTTGGGAAATCCTCCCTATGGAGGTTGGCAAGAATACGAACGTCGCAGTGAATTAAAAAGAAAATATCCAGGATTTTATATTAAAGAAACTTATGCGGTTTTTCTAATACGTTGTCTCAAATTGCTTGCAGAAAAAGGACGACTAGTATTTATTATTCCCGATACTTTTTTGTATCTTCATAGCCATATTAATATTAGACGTTACCTTTTAGAAGAATTTACCATTGAAAGTATAGATGTTTTTCGTTCATCTCTATTTCCTGGTATTTCATTTGGTTATGCTGGTCTTTGTATTATTTCTATCCGTGCTGAAAAACCCACAAATAGACACTCTTTTTCGGTTAGATTTGTTAATTCTCTTGAAGATTTTATAGTATCTATAAATATACAAAATAATTGCAAACTTATCAACCAGCAAGATATTCTTAAAAGTGAATCATTATCCATTTCCATATCCCGTCATGAACCAGTTTTTCATGAACTATCATCCAGCATAACTAAAATGGCTGATATTGCTGACTGTGTAACTGGTTTCTATTCAGGAAATGATAAACGCTTTCTGCGTAAAGCATCCGTTTCTGTTAAAGGTGCGGCTGATTATTTAATTGTTGATCATAATTCTATTGAATTTAATCTTTCTCGGTTAGAAAGTAATTTAGATGGAATTGTAGGAAAAAAACATTTTATTCCTATTCTTAAAGGTGGTGGTTTTAATTTTGTTAAACCAACTCAATGGTATGTAGATTGGAGTTTGGAAGCAATTGAACATTATAAAACAAATAAAAAGTCCAGATTTCAAAACTCTTCCTACTACTTTAAAACAGGAATAGGCTTTCCTATGGAAACATCTAAACGTCCTACAGCCGCATTAATTGAGGAAAGTCTTTTTGACCAATCTATAGTAGGAATTTTTCCTAAATCTGCTATTGATTTATATTTTTTATTAGCTTATTGTAATTCGCCTGTATTTTGGATGTGTTTGAAATCTATTAATCCATCTGCAAATAATTCTGCTAAGTATATTTTAAAAACTCCTGTGATTTTACCTGATGAAGATACTATGAAAGATATCTCCTTTAGAACTCAAGAATTAGTATTAGAACTCAAGGAAGGTAATAAAAAAGCATTATGTGAAATTTTGCAACAAGAAATTATTGATTCTATTATGAAATATGTAAATAAACAGATATCTTATAAACTGGTAGATTCATCTGTTATGAATATGCTTTCTCGGTTGTAAACATCACTGCTAACTTACACCTTGACGAATATCTTCCTAATCTTGTGCTGTCATTTCTGTTGCATTTCCAGAGTTTAAACCTTCTAAAAGTAGGGTTTGTAGTTGTTCTTTTGCTTTGGAGTTTTTGGTCTTGTCGCACTAATTCCCGAAAATATTCACTGACGCTGCTGTAACCACCTTGCGCTACCTGTTATTCTATATAATCGCGCATGGTGTCAGGTAAGGAAATATTCATACTTTTCATAATGTGATTTCGCTGAATCTTCTTTTCTATATTATGGCAGTTTTTGTCATTTTCTGCCATGATAATTGTGATGATGATTTGTAAAGTATTGTAAATATTAATCAATGAGTTTTCAAAATTACCAAATTTAGCCTATATTGTGGATTGACAAGTGTAACCTTGTAGGTTACAGTAAATATTGTTATTTTACTTATGATCAGAAATTTCAAGCATAAGGGGTTAAGAAAGCTGTTTGAAGATGATAATAGAAGTGGAGTTAATCCAAATCATGCTGAAAAACTGTTAGATTTATTAGATAGACTAGATGCTGCATCTGTAGCCGAGGATATGAATTTTCCTGGTTCTAAGTTTCATCAATTAATAGGAAATAGAAAAGGAGAATATTCTGTAGCAGTTTCTGGTAATTGGCGTTTAACTTTTGTTTTTGAAGATGGGGATGCTTACGACGTAAATTACGAGGATTATCATTAGGATTATTAACATGAATACTAACAGAAAACCAAGACATCCTGGTGCTTTGATTAAACGTCAATATTTAGAACCTTTAAATATGACGGTGACAGAACTTGCTAATATTTTGGGTGTGTCTCGAAAAACGGTTTCGGAAATTGTGAATGAACGTGCAAGTGTAACACCTAATATTGCTTTGCGGTTAGCAAGTGCTTTTCAAACTACGCCGGAACTTTGGTTAAATCTTCAGCAGAAATTTGATATTTGGTGTGCAAAAAATGAGTCTGAAGAATGGAAAAATATCTCACCTATTGAAATTAGTTAAAATAGTTCGGGTGATAATTGTCAGGTAAGGTGAATCTTTCGGTGGTGTATCTGTGATGGTTCTATTATCTTCTCTTATTTACATGATAGTTGGTGATCGTTGGGTGAGATGATGTGAACAAATACAGGGGTTTTGGGTTGTAATTTGGTGTTATTAATGGTGGGTAT
>NZ_APIZ01000349.1 GCF_000426925.1 Dolichospermum circinale AWQC310F
GGCTTACCATATCAATATCATGGGAAACTTGCAACACTGTCCAATTTTGTTCTCGTTTTAATTCATTTAATAACGCATAAAAATCTGTTGTCCCTTGAACATCTACCCCTGCAAAAGCTTCATCTAATACTAACAGTTTTCGCGGACTTACTAAACAATAGGCCAATAATACTCGTTTAAGTTGACCACCGCTAAGTGATCCAATGGCTTGATTGCGTAAGTGATAAGTATCGGTACGATTTAAAGCTGCTGTAACTGATGCTAATGTTTCTTGCTTTGCTGGACAAAATGAGAAAGATGAAAAAAATGAGTTTTTTCTGTTACCTATTCCCAAAGCTACTAATTCACTAACGGAAATGGGAAAACTGCGATCAAAAATAAAGTTTTGTGGCATATAACCCAAAAAATTACGCAAATTTCCTAATCTAGAAATTGGCCGACCAAAAACTTCAATTGTCCCCGCACTTCTGGGAATTAAATCTAAAATCGCTTTAATTAAAGTGCTTTTTCCCGCACCATTTGGACCAACTATAGCTGTATCTGTTCCTGGTAATAATTCAAAAGAAACATCTCGCACGGCTAGATATTTACCTTGGTAGACTGTTAACCCGGAAACTTTTAATATTGGTAATGTAATTTCTGTTTGTTTGTTGATCATGTAAGTTAGGATTTGAGATGCCAATAATTTATAGTCATATATAGCAGTCTGATTTGATTTGTTCGGGAGTTTAGCATTACTAAAACTTTCAGAGGATCTTTGAAAAGTATTTTCTAAAACTCCAAAAATTTCAATATTTAACTCCTGCTAAGAAGACAGGGTTTTATTTGTACATTCCATGGTTTTTCAAACAACCTCTAATCATTATTTAATCATCACTTGCACCCAGAAGCTAAACTTTCCAAATTAGTTTTCATAGCTTTAAAATAATACTCTGGATTGGTATCACCAGTTTCTAAAGAATCTAATGTCCTCACAGTTAACTGCAAATCCTGGGAAATACTTGTCAGTAATTTGTTATCTAAACCGGGTTCACTAAATAAGGCTTTAGTTTTGTATTTTTTAACTGTATTCACTACTTTTTGGACATCTGTTGGTGAAAGTTGTTTTTCGGGAATTTCTACTACTGCTACTTGTTTCAGGTTATAGCGTTTCGCAAGGTAGGGAAAAGCATCATGAAAAGTTATAAAAGTGCAGTTTGGTGTTTTTTTCAGAGTCTGTTGAAATTCATTATTTAAATTATCTAGTTTCTGGATATATGACGCTGCATTAGTTTCGTAATTGGCTTTATTCCCTGGATCTGCCATAATTAAACCATCTCGAATATTGATGATTTGCTGTTTTGCTAAAACTGGATCTAACCAAATATGAGGATTTCCAAATCTGTGTTCATGATCATGATCATCTTCTCCTCCTACTGGCTTATCTATGGGGGAAATTTTATTAATAGGTTCAATACCTTTACTAACATCAATTTCTACTAATTGGGAATTTCCGGCATTTTTAATTGTATCAGACAGAAATTCTTCCAACCCTAAACCATTTTTTATCACTACATTGGCTGTAGCGATCGCTTTTACATTTCCTGGTGTTCCTTGATATTCGTGTACTTCCGTACCAGGTTTGACTAGAATATCTACTTCTGCTACATCTCCAGTTACCGCTTTAGTAAATAAATAAACAGGTAAGAATGTTGTAACTACTTTAGTCTTTGGTAGTTTTTGTGCTGGTTTTGCTTCTTCATTAACAACTTCACTACTATTAGTAGTATTACATCCATAAATCGCTGATAAAATTACCAACGCAATTATGGGTAAGAAATTTCTTTTTCTGATATTTGCTGCGATTTGTCTATGACTCTTCATAGTTTATGGTTGATCATAAAACTTCATTGGTATTATACCCTATAATGAAATAATGAGATTCATTCTCATAAAATTGATAAGTAACTAGTAAAAAACATGATTATCGTATCAAGAATTACAAACTTTTCTGGCATTTGAGGTAATACTGCTGTGTAGTCGGATTTTAATTTTCCCATTTCATAAAGATTTCTTAACTTTCCTGCGTTAGAAAATCTACATGGAACTGTTAAATGTTAGTATATTGACAAGAATTATTGATAGCTATGCTACTTTTAGATCAGGTATAGCATCATCTACTGCAAAAACGGGTGTGAAGAAAAATGCAAAAGTTCTCGACATATTTACTAGCTAGTTCCACTGTCATCAGTGCTATACTATGCACAAGTTATGGGGCGTGGGCTGAGGAAATACCAGCACATAATCAACTTCAGGCTGATACCAATTCCCAACAATTGAATACAAACAATCAACAAGAGGTGATGTCACAAGTTACCTCAGTATCTCAATTATCCGATGTGCAACCTAATG
>NZ_APIZ01000350.1 GCF_000426925.1 Dolichospermum circinale AWQC310F
GACTGCTGGATGAAATTCCAGCCAGAACCTTGAAAACTGCATAAGAGAACGAGAAAAAGCAGGCAGACACAGACATTTAAATGGATGTGAAAGCAAAGAAAAATTGTGGTCAAGCTAATAAGGGCTAATGGTGGATACCTAGGCACACAGAGGCGAAGAAGGACGTGGTTACCGACGAAATGTTCCGGGGAGTTGGAAGCAAACGAAGAGCCGGAAATATCCGAATGGGGCAACCCTAAATACTACCTGTTGAATATATAGACAGGAAAGAGCCAACCCAGCGAACTGAAACATCTTAGTAGCTGGAGGAAGAGAAATCAAAACAGAGATTCCCTAAGTAGTGGTGAGCGAAAGGGGAAAAGCCTAAACCAACGAGTTTACTTGTTGGGGTAGTGGGACAGCGATGTCGAATCACTGAGACTAGACGAAACAGCTAAATACTGTACCAGAGGGGGTGAAAGTCCCGTAGTTGAAAGTCAAAGGATAGTAGCTGCATCCCGAGTAGTACGGAGCACGAGGAATTCCGTATGAATCAGCGAGGACCACCTCGTAAGGCTAAATACTACTGTGTGACCGATAGAGAACAAGTACCGCGAGGGAAAGGTGAAAAGAACCCCGGGAGGGGAGTGAAATAGAACATGAAACCATAAGCTTACAAGCAGTGGGAGTCCGATTAAACGGATGACCGCGTGCCTGTTGAAGAATGAGCCGGCGACTTATAGGCACTGGTAGGTTAAAGCGAGAATGCTGGAGCCAAAGGGAAACCGAGTCTGAAGAGGGCGAAAATCAGTGTTTATAGACCCGAACCCTGGTGATCTAACCATGTCCAGGATGAAGCTTGGGTAACACCAAGTGGAGGTCCGAACCGACTGATGTTGAAAAATCAGCGGATGAGGTGTGGTTAGGGGTGAAATACCAATCGAACCAGGAGCTAGCTGGTTCTCCCCGAAATGTGTTGAGGCGCAGCGGTAATGATTAAATCTGGGGGGTAAAGCACTGTTTCGGTGCGGGCTGGGAGACCGGTACCAAATCGAGACAAACTCAGAATACCCAGAGAACACATTGCCAGTGAGACAGTGGGGGATAAGCTTCATTGTCAAGAGGGAAACAGCCCAGACCACCAGCTAAGGTCCCCAAATCATCACTAAGTGATAAAGGAGGTGAGAATGCCTAGACAACTAGGAGGTTTGCCTAGAAGCAGCCACCCTTGAAAGAGTGCGTAATAGCTCACTAGTCAAGCGTTCTTGCGCCGAAAATGAACGGGGCTAAGTGATGTACCGAAGCTGTGGGATTACTAATCATAATCGGTAGGGGAGCGTTCCGTAGTAGGGAGAAGCAGTAGCGGCAAGCAGCTGTGGACGAAACGGAAGTGAGAATGTCGGCTTGAGTAGCGCAAATGTATGTGAGAATCATACACCCCGAAACCCTAAGGGTTCCAGAGCCAGGTTCGTCCCCTCTGGGTTAGTCGGGACCTAAGGCGAGGCCGAAAGGCGTAGTCGATGGACAAAGTGTCAATAGTCACTTACTGTTCTGTGGGAGCATAGGCAGGGACGCATGAAAGATAGCCATACCCTAATTGGTTTGGGAGGGGTTTACGAACTCCGAGTGGTGAAGGAAAGTGCCAAGAAAAGCTGTGTATGTGATGAAGATAGAACACCCGTACCCGAAACCGACACAGGTAGGGAGGTTGAGAATACCAAGGGGCGCGAGATAACTCTCTCTAAGGAACTCGGCAAAATGGCCCCGTAACTTCGGAAGAAGGGGTGCCCACCTCAGACGTGGGTCGCAGTGAAGAGATCCAAGCGACTGTTTACCAAAAACACAGGTCTCCGCTAACTCGCAAGAGGACGTATGGGGGCTGACGCCTGCCCAGTGCCGGAAGGTTAAGGAAGCTGGTTAGCGTTAGTGAAGCTGGCGACCGAAGCCCCGGTGAACGGCGGCCGTAACTATAACGGTCCTAAGGTAGCGAAATTCCTTGTCGGGTAAGTTCCGACCCGCACGAAAGGCGTAACGATTTGGATGGTGTCTCAGAGAGAGACTCGGCGAAATAGGAATGTCTGTGAAGATACGGACTGCCTGCACCTGGACAGAAAGACCCTATGAAGCTTTACTGTAGCCTGGAATTGTGTTCGGGCTTGGCTTGCGCAGGATAGGTGGGAAGCGA
>NZ_APIZ01000351.1 GCF_000426925.1 Dolichospermum circinale AWQC310F
AACAGGGAACAGGGAACAGGGAACAGGGAACAGGGAACAGGGAACAGGGAACAGGGAACAGGAAAGAGGTTTCGGGCAACTTTACTTTTCGTTACATATTTCGGTTTTTTTCCGTTCACCTACTTAGTTAGGCACAGCGTCAGAATCAGGATCTCCAGGGTTAAAGGATAAACAGGATGAAAACGGGATTTTATCACCAATTACCCATGACCAATTACCCATTACCCATGACCAATTACCCATTACCTAAATTTTTTTAATTAATATATAGAAGCCAAAAACTGTAGCCAAAATATTTGGTAGCCACATTGCATAAATTGAGATATTTTCTGATATAATCAAAGCATGAATAATCGCCTCAAATATTTTTATTAACCAGAGAATTACTAAAGTAATTGTCAAACTATTATATTTAATTCTTGGTTGTAAATTAATTCCTATAGCTGCACCTAATAAAGCCAATACAGCACAGGAAGATGGTAGGGTAAATCTTTTTTGAAAATTAACTTGTAATTTGATTACATTCGGAATATCCCCGGCTTTTTTCGCAACTAACAATCGTTGATATATTTGTAATATATTCATTTCTCTGTCATCTAATCTTTCCCTATCGAGTTGAAATTGTGAAGATATATGAGAAAGATCAACAGCAATTTTATCAAATTTAATTCCCTGACCATAAGAACCATCTGGATTAATTATACTCTTGATACCGTCATAGAAATACCAATATTTTTCTCCTTGATTCCATTCAGCGAATTTAGATTTTATAATTACCTTTAATCCTTGGTTATCTCTAATTAATAAGGTAACTTCTTTCATTTTTCCATTGCTAAATCTCTTTGCGTAAAAGAGGTATTTAAGATAATTATCTTCATCTGATATTTGTTCATGATTCCTGTTAGCTAATTCCTTATAAACAATGTCATTATTTTTAATATCCCATCTATTTATATTCATCGCTTTTTCTAAAGTAATAGAAGCTTGATAGTTAGAGACAGGAACAATAAATTCATTAACAATAAATAGGATTAATGAGAGAATAAGACTGAGATTAATAGCTGGATATATTAACTTATATAAACTTATTCCACAACTTTGTAAAGCAATAATTTCCCTGGTACTTGATAATTTATCATAAACGAATATTGTGGTCATTAAAATAGCAATTGGTACAGCAAAAACAATAAATTCAGGTAGTTTAAGAATGTGTAAATATATTAAAGTACCCAAAGATATTTGTTCCGTCAGGAGAAAACTAAATTGCTCGAATGATATACCAATTGATTCCGCAACAACAGTAACAATAACAATGGTAAATAGTAAAATTGGGATAATTTCTGAGATTAAATAGCGCTCTAGTAATGATATGTGAGGAAAAATATTTATTTTTTTCATTTATCATTTTGCTGGTTATGTAGTTGCAGCAGTTGACGATATTTTGATATACAGATATTAGTGATAAAAATTTTGTGGTGCGTTTATTAATCTTATTTTTGTTTTTCGCAAACTTGGTTGAAGTTATTTTTGGAAATGTTGGGTTTCGCTGTCGCTCTACCCAACCTACTACTACTCTAAATATCAGGGCTATTTCATTCTAAACATAATCCGTCCTGAACTGATAGCGTAGCGTGGCGTAAGCCATAGTTCAGGGCTAATAATTCAAGTCCGTTTTAACGGACTATAAACTTTGCTTTAGTCGTCTTGAGACGACTTTTGCTATTAGACTCAGAATTCATTCTGAGGCGGGTTAAATAAGAATTAAATAGCTTTTGCTATTAG
>NZ_APIZ01000352.1 GCF_000426925.1 Dolichospermum circinale AWQC310F
TCTTATGGCATACATACCACTTAGAAAAGCGGTCGAATTTCTGGGATTGCATCCAAACACCTTGAGGAGATATGCAGATGAGGGGAAAATCAAAAGCATTAAAAACCCGGCAGGACAAAGATTATACGATGTCGAATCATACATCACGGGCGATTCAATTAGAACTCCCACTATTTGCTACTGCCGGGTCAGTTCCTCAAAACAGCGAGATGACCTTGATAGACAAATCGCCTATATGCAATCCCTCTACCCAGACGCAGAAATCATCAAAGATATTGGCTCAGGACTCAACTTCAAAAGAAAAGGTCTGCGCTCCCTACTGGACAGACTTTTGCAAGGAAATAAATTCATCCTTGTTGTTGCCTGTCGGGACAGACTCGCAAGATTTGGATTTGAACTTGTACAATATATGGTCGAACAAAACGGTGGACAAATCGTGGTTCTTGACAAAACAGTACACTGTCCACAATCAGAACTTACCCAGGATTTACTCTCAATCCTTCACGTCTTTTCCTGTAGAATGCACGGACTTAGGAAATACTCTAAAAAAATCAAAGAAGATTTATCTGAAATTGAGTCCTGCACAGAAAAGGAAAATTAAATATTGGTTTGGTGCTTCCAGGTGTGCTTATAACGAAACAATTCGATATTTACAAACTCCAGAAACAAAAGCCAATTGGAAAGGGATAAAAACCGGGATTATTCAAGGATTACCTGATTGGTGTAAAGATGCACCATATCAAATTAAGGCGATTGCCATCAAAGATGCTTGTCAGGCTGTTAAGAATGCCAAGAAAAAGTATATTGATGGTGGTGGGATTAGTAGGTGTAGATTTAGAACCAAAAAAGATCCTGTACAGTCTTGTTATATTCCCAAATCTGCCATAAAAGATGCAGGAATTTATCACACTGTTTTAGGAGAATTAGAATATAAAGAAACTTTACCTGATGGGTTTGGAGATTGCAGATTAGTCTCATTTTATGGAGATTACTACATCTGCTTACCAACAGAAAGCCCACGACACAAGACCGAGAACCAAGGGCGTGTCGTGGCTTTAGATCCCGGAATTAGAAATTTTTTAACCTTCTTCTCTGATAATAGCTTTGGATGGTTAGGCGAAAATGCTAATCTAAGAATCCAAAAACTTTGTTTTAAGCTAGATAAGTTAATCAGCAAAATATCTAAAGCTAAAAGCAGACAAAAGAAAAGATTAAAAAATGCTGCAACTCGGTTAAGAGGAAAGATTAAATATCTAGTGGACGAGTTGCATAAAAAGACATCTAGGTTTCTGGTTGATAATTTTGATGTGATTTTACTTCCTACTTTCGAGACATCTATTATGTCTAGAAAAGCCAAGAGAAGAATCAGGTCTAAATCAGTTCGACAAATGCTTACGTTAAGTCATTACAAGTTCAAGAAATTTATCAAACACAAAGCAAATGAATTTCATAAAATAGTAATTGATGTTAATGAAGCATATACTTCAAAAACAGTAAGTTGGACTGGTGAAATTATCAATAATCTAGGGGGATCTAAAATCATCAAATCTCGGCTAGATGGTAGAATCATGAACCGAGATTTGAATGGTGCGCGAGGAATTTATCTTCGTGCATTGGTTGATACGCCTTGGTTGAGAGACAATCTCAACTTATGTATTTGTTAGCATTAGTTAGCGAAAAAGTATCGGT
>NZ_APIZ01000353.1 GCF_000426925.1 Dolichospermum circinale AWQC310F
CACTGCTTTCGATTTCTAAATGGATTAGGTCTCCCTAAAAGGAGGTGATCCAGCCACACCTTCCGGTACGGCTACCTTGTTACGACTTCACCCCAGTCATCAGTCCTACCTTAGGCATCCCCCTCCAATAGGTTGGGGTAACGACTTCGGGCGTGACCAACTTCCATGGTGTGACGGGCGGTGTGTACAAGGCCCGGGAACGAATTCACTGCAGTATGCTGACCTGCAATTACTAGCGATTCCTCCTTCACGAAGGCGAGTTGCAGCCTTCGATCTGAACTGAGCTACGGTTTATGAGATTCGCATCACATCGCTGTGTAGCTGCCCTTTGTCCGTAGCATTGTAGTACGTGTGTAGCCCAAGACGTAAGGGGCATGCTGACTTGACGTCATCCCCACCTTCCTCCGGTTTGTCACCGGCAGTCTCTCTAGAGTGCCCATCTTAATGCTGGCAACTAAAAACGAGGGTTGCGCTCGTTGCGGGACTTAACCCAACATCTCACGACACGAGCTGACGACAGCCATGCACCACCTGTGTTCACGCTCCCTAAGGCACTCCTATGTTTCTACAGGATTCGTGACATGTCAAGCCTTGGTAAGGTTCTTCGCGTTGCATCGAATTAAACCACATACTCCACCGCTTGTGCGGGCCCCCGTCAATTCCTTTGAGTTTCACAGTTGCCTGCGTACTCCCCAGGCGGGATACTTAACGCGTTAGCTCCGGCACAGCTCGGGTCGATACGAGCTACGCCTAGTATCCATCGTTTACGGCTAGGACTACTGGGGTATCTAATCCCATTCGCTCCCCTAGCTTTCGTCCCTCAGTGTCAGTCTCGGCCTAGCAGAACGCCTTCGCCACCGGTGTTCTTCCTGATATCTACGCATTTCACCGCTACACCAGGAATTCCTTCTGCCCCGACCAAACTCTAGCTTTGTAGTTTCCACTGCTTTTATCTAGTTGAGCTAGACTCTTTAACAGCAGACTTTCAATGCCACCTACGGACTCTTTACGCCCAATCATTCCGGATAACGCTTGCATCCTCCGTATTACCGCGGCTGCTGGCACGGAGTTAGCCGATGCTTATTCCTCAGGTACCGTCATTCTGTTCTTCCCTGAGAAAAGAGGTTTACAACCCAAGAGCCTTCCTCCCTCACGCGGTATTGCTCCGTCAGGCTTTCGCCCATTGCGGAAAATTCCCCACTGCTGCCTCCCGTAGGAGTCTGGGCCGTGTCTCAGTCCCAGTGTGGCTGATCATCCTCTCAGACCAGCTACTGATCGTCGCCTTGGTAGTCCCTTACACTACCAACTAGCTAATCAGACGCAAGCTCTTCCCCAGGCAGCAAGCCTTTCGCCTCTCGGCACATCCGGTATTAGCCACCGTTTCCAGTGGTTGTCCCCGACCTGAGGGTAGATTCTTACGCGTTACTCACCCGTCCGCCACTGTCTCCTAAAAGACCGTTCGACTTGCATGTGTTAAGCATACCGCCAGCGTTCATCCTGAGCCAGGATCAAACTCTCCATTTT
>NZ_KE384712.1:0-1080 GCF_000426925.1 Dolichospermum circinale AWQC310F
AGTTCGCTCATGTTGCCCTGTGCTGTCTATTTGTTATTCACAGCATATACTGAGATAGATTTTTTACAACTTCTCCGACTTTTCAACCATCCTCTAAGTAACTTATTATGAGAGATTCAGAAAATTTCAAATTTTCCTCTACTCCCGAACAAATATCGAACATTGTTCGGGGCTATATGCCAGTATTAAATGGCTATCGCGGAATAGCCATTTTATTAGTATTTTTATATCATTGTGTGTGCCTTATTCCAGAAGAACCAGGGGATCTGACAGTAGCTATTTATGAAAAAATAATGGGATTCGGTTGGTGTGGCGTTGATGCTTTTTTTGTGCTTTCTGGATTTTTAATTACAGGCATCTTACTTGACAATCTTGATAAAGCCAATTACTTGAAGAATTTTTATATTAGACGAATAATCAGAATATTTCCCGTTTATTATCTTGTGCTAATTCTGTTTTTAGGAGTAATACGCCCACTAACTCGCAGTTATGAACATCCAAATGAGTTAGATAGTTTTCAAATTTGGTATTGGTTTTACCTCGAAAATTTGCAATGGATATGGCAAGGAAATTTTGATGGCGGACCGATAGCTCATTTTTGGAGTTTAGCAGTTGAGGAACAATTCTATCTGGTTTATCCACTATTAATTTATCTGATTCCCCGCAAATTTCTCAGTTGGTTTTTGGGAATAGTGATTATTGGGGTAGTCTTATATCGCAATTGGTTGTTATTAACAAACCCCGTAAATTTTCGACAGCTTGCGATATATTTTAATACTTTCTGTCGTCTAGATAGTCTAGCCATAGGTTCTTTAATAGCTTTGTGGATGCGTTCAGAAACAATAATTCCTCGGCTAATAAGGATTGCACCAATAGCGATGATTATCACTAGTATTGGTCTGATTATTATATTTGTTATCCAGGGAGGAAATACTATATTTACAGTAGGCATGGATGCCATTATTTTAGGCATGGATTCCATTATTTTTACTCTTTTAGGCATCTTTTTTGGCTCATTGATAGTTTTATCTATCACAAAGCCACAAAATAGCTTACTCATTAGAGTGCTAAATTGGCGTC
>NZ_KE384712.1:1090-1449 GCF_000426925.1 Dolichospermum circinale AWQC310F
TCCAAGGTTTGGGTATAATCAGCTATGGTTTCTACGTTTATCATGTTCCCATTATGTTCATGTTGATTAAAATAATTTATCAATATACAAAGAAATATATAGGTCAGTATCTTATCCTAAGTCATCTAATGGCTGCATTATCTGCTGGCATCTTGACCTTAGCAGTTTCCCTGTTAAGCTGGTATTTTTTAGAACAGCCTTTTTTGAAATTGAAAACTTATTTTTCCTCCCAGCAGGAAGATAATTTGAGTGTTTTCAAGAGTAATTATTCAGGGTGTGACAAGCAAGTTGAAACTAGGACAGGAATCGGATTTCAGGTGATAGTCCCTGCAAAAAAATCTGACTAGTAACCCAAGTTG
>NZ_APIZ01000356.1 GCF_000426925.1 Dolichospermum circinale AWQC310F
GTTTTCATTCTCCGAGGTAAAGAAGAAAAGAATAGTGATCTTTTCTTGATAAAATCAAAAAGAGATCACTAATGTTTCAATTTTTCAATTATGTTAAATAGTTTAATCGAAAAACTCAAAGAAGTCAAGGATTTCCGCCAATCTCAAGGAAGAAGGCATGAGTTATGGGTAGTCCTTACTATTATTATTTTAGCCTTATTAACAGGAAATGTTAGTTATAAGCAAATTACATCTTTTTGCCAATCTGAAGAGGAAAAGCTGATTAAAATGTTGTCTATAACCTCAAAAACGCTGCCGTCTTATAGTACAATAAGAAGAGTAATGCTCGGAATAAATATTATAGATATACAGTCAATACTTACGTCAATAATTAACAATTATTATTCGCCAAAATCTCAGGAAGATTGGATTGCTATTGACGGGAAGAGTTTAAAAAACACTCTGACTGATTATGAGGAAAAATCCCAGAATATGTTAAATGTGGTATCTTGGTTTAGCCAAGAAACAAAGTTAATAATTAAGGTAGAAATTCAGGAGAATAAAAAAAAGTCAGAAAGTGCTGTAGTCCGCTCTATGATAGAGAATTGCGATTTATCTAATCAGGTTTTTACTTTGGATGCTTTGCATTGTAATAAAGAAATAACTAAGACAATAATTGAGAGTAAAAATGATTATTTAATCACAGTAAAAAGAAATCAAATAAAATTGTACAATCGGTTAAAAGAACTAGCACAAATAACAAAACCACTTACGGTATATGACTCAAGAGATAAAAGTCATGGACGTGATGTAATCCGGAAAACATCAGTATTTGATAGTCAAGAAGTAGGACATAAAAATTATCCTCATATCAAAAGTTTTATCAAAGTGGAGAGAATGGGTTTTCGCGGGGATAAAAAATATAGTCAAACTTTATATTATATTAGTAGCAAGAAATTAACTGCGGAAATATTTGCACAAAAAATCCAAGAACATTGGTTAATTGAGAATCAAGTACATTGGGTTAAAGATGTGATTTTTAATGAAGATAAATCAAGGATAAAAAATAAAGAAGTAGCCGGAAAGTTCTCCTTATTAGTAACACTCATTTTGAATGTTTACAGAAGTTGTGGTTTTATATCAATAAAAGATGGACAGTCATGGTTAGGAAAAAACTGGGAAAAAATGTTGTTAATTGACGGTTTTGATGGTAGTTAGAAAATATTTATTGCCAAAAATATCGAAGACAAAAAAATAAAGAAGACCTGAACTCATTGTATATCAAGCAATGGGAGTTCTTTTGCTGTCAAAATAACTAGGGAAAACCTAATGATAAAATAAAATAATTGCTCAATAGATTATGAACGGAAAAAAGAGCGAATAATAGTAAAAGTTTCGCTCTTTCTTCTGCTAGAATTTAGAAAATGAAAACGCCCTGC
>NZ_APIZ01000357.1 GCF_000426925.1 Dolichospermum circinale AWQC310F
CTCCGGTAAAAAAGTCGGTAATAATAACATTACTGATAAAAATACTACTTTAGGGGCCAGAACCAGACTAGAGCTTGTCAGCAGTTTCACAGGAAAAGATAAACTTTTGACCAGGCTAGAAAGCAATAATATTAACACCCCCAATATTCAGACTTCAGAAGGTAAATTGTCTTTTGCTAGTGGCGCACCTAGTAACAATGTTTCCATAGGTGTGCTTTCTTATGGATTCCCCCTCACTAAAAATACTTATGCCAACATTATAGCCAATGATGGTATAGTTCTCGATCTTGACACCACAGTGAATCTATTTGATGGAAATGGCGGTTCTGGTGCTTTGTCTGCATTTGCAACAAGAAACCCAATATACTCTCAACTGGGTGGGGCCGGTTTGGGTGTAAACCAAAAATTCGGGAAAAATTTAACTCTCAGTTTAGGGTACTTAGCTAGTCAACATAATACCCCTACCCCTGGGAATGGTTTGTTTAATGGTCCTTATGGTGCTTTAGCCCAGTTAACTGTGAAGCCCAGTAGTCGCACTTCTCTTGGTTTGACTTACATCAATTCCTATAAGCGACCACTTGCTACAGGTAGTAATAACGCGACATTTACTAACCTTACTTCTGGTACAAACTTTTCCAGTAATTCCTACGGTGTGGAAGCGTCCTTAGGTCTTAGCAAGAGACTTGTTTTAGGTGGTTGGGCTGGATATACCAATAGTCAAATCTTAACTGGTACTAAGGGAGAAGTGGAAACTTGGAACTATGCTGTTACTCTAGGCTTACCAGACTTAGGTAAAAAAGGTAACTTAGCTGGTGTCCTAGTTGGTATGGAACCAAAGGTGACAAATTCTACTGCTGCTGGAGTAACAAAAGACCCAAATACTTCTTATCATATTGAGGGATTTTATCAATATAAAGTTAGTGACAATATCACCATTACCCCTGGTGTAATTTGGTTAACAGCCCCAAATCACGACAAAAACAATGATAGTGTCGTCATTGGTGCTTTAAGAACTACTTTCAGTTTCTAAGTTTCAAACTCAAGCTATTAAGAATAATTCTTAATAGCTCTAATTGTTCATAAAAAACTGGTTTTGGTGTTAAAAATGCAAAAGTTCTCAACATATTTACTAGCTAGTTCCGCTGTCATCAGTGCTATACTATGCACAAGTTATGTGGCGTGGGCTGAGGAAATACCAGCAAACAATCAACAAGAGGTGATGTCACAAGTTACCTCAGTATCTCAATTATCCGATGTGCAACCTAATG
>NZ_KE384713.1:0-61499 GCF_000426925.1 Dolichospermum circinale AWQC310F
AAGATATCAAGGACAATTTGGGGAGTTTACAATTACTCACGGCGATCTCCAAAGTGTGATAATCTATCGTACAGGATTAATGATCGCAGCATTGTGTTTTTCCCTGGGTAGTAGTTTAGTTTTAATTTCTCCCCAACCCGCTGTAATTCAAGCTATTACACCTATTTACACCTGTTTTAGTCTCGCACTTGGTATTAGTTTATTAACTATTCATATTTATATGAAATTTTTGCACCAAATTTTGCAAATTTTCTGGATAATTGGTAGCATTTCTGCTTTAATTTTCGCCCATAGTGATAGTCAAGCTTTTGCAATTACGATTTATAATCAACCATTGACTATATTAGGTATTGGTTTCACTTTTGCAGCTTTAACAGGAATTTATTTTAAAGAAGGTTTTTGCTTTAATCGTTTAGAAACTAAGATCTTAACTCCCATAGTTCCTATATTGTTATTGGGACATTTAACAGGAATTTTATCTACCCAAACCGAACAGATTTTATTAGCAATTTGGACAATTTGCTTTTTAATTTTTGCGGTGCGGAAAATCATTCAACCTATTCCTCCCGACATTGGAGATAAATCAGTATTTGATTATTTAAAAAAGCAACATTTAAAGACTTCCCAATAAAAAAACAGTCAACCACCCACAAAAATATCTTAGAGGATGTTTGAAAACTTTTTAGCGAATATAATACACTACTACACAAACCAAGTCACCCCGCGCGGACTCACAGAAAATCAAGCTTTTCCAACCCACGCAGGTAGGTTTTATCTGTGTAACCGCGATTTAGAATCACCCTAATTAGTATGAATTTAGACCTTTGTTTCTCCGTTTTCTCTGTGCCTCTGTGGTTCGTTTTCCGCTGCTTCAGATAATTTGTAGGAAAGTAGGTGAACGGAAAAAAACCGACATAAGTAACGAAAAGTAAAGTTGCCCAAAACTTCTTCCCTGTTCCCAGTTAAGAGTTCCCTGTTCCCTTGTCATAACGACAATTTTTAACGCCAACCTAATTAGAAAAGGTTAAATATGCAAAAATGTCAAATATAGAAGAACGTAAATACTGGTTAGCTTGGTCACAAATTTCTGGTGTTGGTCCAATACTAATACAAAGATTACAACAGCACTTTAGTAATTTAGAAACAGCTTGGAAAGCCAGTCCCGGAGAATTGCGAAAAGTCGAAGGTTTTGGAATTCAGACCTTAGAAAAAGTTATTCAACAAAAATCCCGTTTAAACCCCGAACAACTACTTACCCAACACCAACAAATAAACCCCCATTTTTGGACACCCGCAGACCCAGAATATCCCCAACTATTGCGAGAAATTCCTACTCCACCCCCGCTGTTGTATTATCGAGGTGTAATTGATTTACAGGAAAATTCAGGACAAAAACCTCTGGTAGGAATTGTGGGAACTCGTCAACCCACAGAATACGGAATTAAATGGACTCGTCAAATTAGTACCGCATTAGCCAAAAATGGTTTTACTGTTGTTTCTGGTATGGCCGAGGGAATAGACACCGAAAGTCATTCAGCAACATTGAAAGCGGGAGGAAGAACAATAGCAGTTATGGGAACTGGTGTAGATGTTATTTATCCCCATAAAAATCGAGATTTATATCAACAGATTTTGAAATCTGGGATAGTAATTAGTGAATATCCTGCGAAAACACCACCGAACCGCACCCATTTTCCCCGTCGAAATCGAATTATTGCTGGTTTGAGTCGTGCGGTATTAGTTATGGAAGCACCTCTAAAATCTGGTGCTTTAATTACAGCTACCTATGCTAATGAATTTAATCGAGATGTTTATGCTTTACCGGGAAAAATTGATGATCAACCATCACAGGGTTGTTTAAAATTAATTAGTCAAGGTGCTGGTTTAATTAATCATCAACTTAATGAATTATTAATCATGTTGGGAGCAATTCCCCAAATAGATATAGAAACAGAAACACCTTTAGTTAAATCTCCTCCTATACCTAACTTAGCACCAGAATTACAACAGATAATAAATATTTTAGCCATTGATGCTTTATCTTTTGATTTTATCATTCAAAAAACAGGAATGAATGCTGCAATAGTATCCAGTTCTTTATTGCAGTTAGAACTTATGGGTTTAGTTACCCAACTTCCGGGAATGCGATATCAAAAACTGTAAGGGAACAGGGAACAGGGAACAGGGAATAAATTACTGTGTACTTCATTAGACAGGGATTCGCTATCGCTATATCTTCTTCCTTTTGTCTATTGTTGTGGATAATATTGGGGGGTGATCATCGGGGCTTGATAAGTACCCATGGGTACATTATTAACCATTCCATTCGGTGCGTTTGGATTGATCATCGGGGCTTGAATAAAAGGCTGAACAGGTTGAACAGGTTGAATCGGTACTTGATAATTAGGAACAGGTTGATTGGGTTGATTATTAGTAAAATTACTAGGTTGTACTGTAGCTTGGCTGAAGTATTGATAAGCAGAACTGGAAATAGAACTAATTAATTTTGCAGCACGAGGATCATTATTTGGACGTTGTACCATAATAGCCGCAATATAACGCTTACCCGTCGGGACATCAATCAAACCCGCATCTGCTAACATTGTACCAATATCACCAGTTTTGTGATACGCATTTGCGCCTTTTCCTAAACCAGCAGGTAAAAGATTATCTCTTTCCGTCCGGCTCATAATATTAAGCATTGAATCACGCGATCGCATAGTCACCACATTACCTTGATTGACCATAGAGATTAAATTCCCCAATTCTCGCGGACTGGTGGTATTAGTCCCTTGTAAATCTGGGAGAGGACTACGAATCATCGTTGTTGTTAGTCCCCAACTGCGAAAACGCCCATTTAAAGCCTCTTGTCCTCCCAATTTAGCAATTAGCATATTTGTCGCGGTGTTATCGCTAATTGTAATCATTTTTGTCGCCAGATCAAGAGCCGTGTACTTGCTGCCTGGAGCTTGATATTGTATATTTCCTGAACCACCGACAATCATTTCCTTTTCCAGAGTTAATATTTCATCTAAACGGATTTTACCCGCATCTACATCCTGGAAAAAAGCCATCAAAATCGGGATTTTAATTGTACTAGCGGCCGGAAAACTCCTATTACCATTAATATCTACATAAGCACCATTATCTAAGTCTAATAAAAATACCCCCGGCGTTAAGTCAGAATTAGTAGCAGGGAGGCTTTGCAGCGTATCTTTTAAAGATGTAATTTCCTGGGATAGATATAAACCCGTTCTAGCAGAATCAGGGTCTTTTTGAGGTGATGAAGCTTGAGATAATACCGCTACTGAATTAATGCGACTAGCAGGGTCTAGAACTGACAACAAAGTACCGACAATCGCACCAATGCCTACCCCAACGATCAAAAAGCGTAAGGCATATAACATGACTTTGGCCATGGGTTTTAACCTAGTCTTGCGTGATCCTTTTCTTTCTATTTTTGACTTTTCTATGGGTACAGTCCTTAACCTCACAGTCCCACTTTGGGAAAATTGAGTATTTTTCTTGACCGGAGGTACGGGTTTAACTCCTGGATACACCATCACCTGTGATGCTGGTTTTCGCCCCCCATCCGAGATCATAGCCGGACTGATATGATTATCTAGACGTGTTACTTTTCCCGCTTCTCTTGGGCTAGAAACTGGCTGCTGACTGCTTTTTTTTTGTCCTGTCTTTGAAACCGCACGTTTACGCCGGCGACGCTGTACTGGCTGTCCCCGTGATATAAGTATCAGTTTCTCACTTGATTCTGACATAGGTACTCCTTGTCACCTTCGACCCAGATTGTTAATTGATGCACCATGATACTTAGTTTACCGTCTAAAACTAAGTATTAGTTTTGTATCTACTTTACACTATATTGATCTTTTTGGGCAATTGATAATCACCCAGGTTACAGATAAAGGTTTTTACTATCTAAAACATGACTCTATTTTGTCCTATTAATTGCCCATTGTACCTGTCGTAAAATCCCCCGCAACATTCCCACTTCCGCAGTTTGTAAGTAAGCGCGGTTATATAAATGGCGAAATTTTTCCATGCGACTAGCTGCGGTATGGGGATAAAGATAACCTATGGCCAGCAGTAATGATTCCAATTCTTGATAATATGCCTCCACTGCATCTAAGGGAGCAATTTCTACAGTGCTTTTATTATCTTCTATGAAGATACTACTACATTGTGACAATTCGTAACAACAAATGGCAACCGCAGCCGCTAAATTCAAAGATGGATATTCTGGACTAGTGGGAATGAACACTAATTTATGGGCATAATTTAATTCTTCATTGGTTAACCCCCTGTCTTCCCTCCCGAAAATCAAAGCTACGGGCTTTTCTAGTGTTTCTAATAACCAAGGTAAAGCCGTGCGCGGGTTTTCTAAAGGTATTTCTCCACTGTAGTCCCGACCAATGGTAGCAATGGCACGAACACAGCCCTGCAATGCTTGTGGTAATGTGTCTACTATGACCGCAGATCCTAAAATATCCTTACCATGAACTGCCATTTTTATAGCATCAAAACATGAGCGATCGCATTGAGGATTGACTAATATTAATTTAGATAAGCCAAAGTTTTTCATCACTCTGGCCACTGAACCTACATTCAACGGACCTGCTGGTTCTACTAATACTATAATCACATGACTGCAACTATTTTTTATACTAATATTTTCTGTGATCATTATTTATTATTTCCTGATTTAAACCATCTTTTGCGCCATTGTGAAGTTGATTCTAGAGAAGAAGCTTGTACTTCTTGTTGTCGTCTTTTTAGTATATCCTCCGCAGAATCCCTTAAAGTAGGATCTCGGTAAGGAATAGCAGCACGAGTTAGTAAATATTCTTTTTCTGCTGGGGAAAGAGCCAAAAAAGATGATTTACTTGATTTTTCTTCATGTTCATGATATCCTGCTATTGTCCCCGGCGTGCGTCTTCCTACTGGTGAGGTCGAACCTACAACCAACCCAGCAGTTAAGAACGCAGTCCGTACAGCCCCCGCACAGGAATAAGTAGCAATTAATCCATTTTTATCTAAACACTCTGATACTTTTTTGATAAATTCCACAGTCCATAATTGCGGACATTGGGGGGGTGAAAAAGGGTCAAGAAAAATTGCGTCCGCTTGAAAACCGGATTCATATACTTGTGAAATCAAGCTCCTAGCATCACCAATGAGTAAGGTAGCTTGAAGATGATCTATTTTGACTTCATGCTCAAAAGCTATTTGACTGAAAACTTTGATATGTTTTATATATTTTTCGTCCCAACCATCAAATAACTGATTGGTAATTGCTGCTATGGGGACTGCGGAATTTATTTCTAAGCCTATCACTTCTACATGACAATGAGGATTTATTTCCCAAATTGTCTGTAAAGCCGCTGCTGTGTTATATCCTAAACCATAACAAATATCTAACAATCGCACAAATCCCGTCTTTGCTAATATTGGTAATTGAGTGGGAATCACAAACTTGAGCAAACTCTCCTGTTTTGCTCCATAGTGACTGTGAAAGGCTTCGTTAAATTCTTTAGAAAAGAAAGTAAAAGAACCATCTTGTGTTTGTTGTGGTGTAAAATCTTCTAAATTTGACATTTTATCAAGAAAAAAGTCAGTTGTCAATTACTTATTAACCATTATCTATGATCATGATAAATCAATTTACTGTTTCTTCACAATGGCTATTTGATCATCTTGACAATTCTGATGTTGTAATTATTGATTGTCGGTTTTCTTTAAATGATTCACAATTAGGAAAACAGCAGTATCATACTGATCATATTCCCAATGCTCACTATTTAGATTTAAATCAAGATTTATCTAGTCCTGTAAAGGAACATGGAGGAAGACATCCTTTACCTAATATTACAGAATTAGCCGAAAAACTAGCAGCAATTGGTATAAATTCTCAAAAAACTTTAGTAATAGCTTATGATGATTCTCGTTTAGCTTTTGCTTCTCGTTTATGGTGGTTATTAAAGTATTTAGGACATGAACAAGTAGCTGTTTTAGATAGTGGTTTTTCAGGTTGGAAAAATGCAGGTTATGAAGTTACAAATGTCATTCCTATTTCTAAAAAAGGAATATTTATTCCCAAAGTACAAAAAGATCAAGTCGTAGATTTTGCTTATGTAAAAAATTGTCAAAATAATCCAGATGTAATTTTAATAGATTCTAGAGAAAAAGAACGTTATCTTGGAGAAAAAGAACCAATTGATAAAATCGCTGGACATATTCCTGGCGCTATTAATTATCCTTGGCAAGAAGTAACTGATTCTTCTGGTAAAATACTTTCTCAATTACAACAATCTCAACGTTGGGAAAATATAGATACAACTAAAGAAATTTTAGTTTATTGTGGTTCTGGTATTACAGCTTGTGTAAATCTACTTTCTTTAGCAATAGCTGGAATTTCTACCGCTAAACTGTACGCTGGTAGTTGGAGTGATTGGATTAGTTATTAGTCAATAGTCAGTAGTTCATGATCATTAATCAGTAATTATTAATAGTATTCAATTGTCAACTGTTTGCAATACAATGTCAAGTGCTAACAATACATTGTCAATAAGATATGATACATTATTAATAATTTACGATACATTGTTAATTGTTTGGCTAAAAGAGGTAGAGAATTATGAGCTTTAATTATGATCTGTTTGTCATTGGTGCTGGTTCAGGTGGTTTAGCTGCTTCTAAACGCGCAGCTAGTTATGGTGCAAAAGTAGCAATTGCTGAATATGATCTAGTTGGTGGTACTTGTGTAATTCGCGGTTGTGTACCTAAAAAACTTATGGTGTATGGTTCTCATTTTCCTGCTCAATTTCAAGAAGCAGCAGGTTATGGTTGGACAGTAGGAGATGTAAAATTTGATTGGGAACATTTTATTACATCTATAGATAATGAAGTTAACAGACTTTCAAAACTACATATCAGTTTTTTAGAAAAAGCTGGTGTAAAATTAATTTCTGGTCGTGCTACCTTTATAGACCCTCATACAGTTGAAGTTAATGGTAACAAATATACAGCAGATAAAATTTTAATTGCTGTCGGTGGTCGTCCTATAAAACCAGAAATACCAGGTATAGAACACGCTATTACCTCTAATGAGATTTTTCACTTGAAAACTCAACCGAAACATATCGCTATTATTGGCGCCGGTTACATTGGGAGTGAATTTGCTTGTATTATGCGCGGTTTAGGTTCAGAAGTTACACAAATTATTCGTAAGGAACAAATTTTAAATGGTTTTGACCAAGATATCCGCACTAGTATTCAAGAAGGAATGACAAATCATGGTATTCGCATTATTCAAAATACCGAAGTTACAGCCATAGAAAAAGTAACAGAAGGGTTAAAATTAACCTTATCTAGAGAAAATCAAGAACCAATTATTGCTGATGTATTTTTAGTAGCAACCGGTCGTAGTCCCAATATTGAAGGACTAGGTTTAGAAAATGCTCAACTCGACTGTGTTCCCAGTTCAGAAGCAGAACCAGGATACAGTATTTCCAATGCTATATCCGTAAATGAGTATAGTCAAACTTGTCAACCTCATATCTTTGCTGTTGGTGATGTTACGGACAGACTAAATTTAACTCCGGTTGCTATTGGTGAAGGACGCGCTTTTGCTGATAGTGAATTTGGTGATAACCGTCGGGAATTTAGTCATGAAACCGTGGCCACAGCGGTATTTACCACTCCAGAAGCCGCTACTGTGGGTTTAACAGAGTCTCAAGCTAGGGAAAAGTATGGTGATGATATTAAAATCTATCGTACCAATTTCCGCCCAATGTATTACACTTTAGCGGGTAAGCAAGAAAAAACCATGATGAAATTGATTGTAGATAATCAAACTGATAAGATTTTAGGCGCTCACATGGTGGGAGACAATGCAGCAGAGATTATTCAAGGTGTAGCTATAGCTGTTAAAATGGGTGCAACTAAGGCTGATTTTGATGCTACTGTGGGTATTCACCCCTCCGCAGCAGAGGAATTTGTCACTATGAGATAGTATTTGTTGTCTATTTTGTAGGGTGCGTTAGCGACAGCGTAACGCACCGTTTAATTAAGTACATACTTTATATGATGTGTTAGCAACAGCCTAACGCACCGTTTAATTAAGTACCCAAAGCTTCAACCTAAATCTTCTGTAGCGTTGACAATATAGGACTAAAGTCCTGACTACAATCGCTTAATACAGCACTTCCCGATGTTATGAGGTACAATAACCCCACCCCCAACCCCCTCCAATATCAAAAGTTTATCCTTTTCTTCCCCCCGCTGCGGGGGGATTGAGGGGGGTGCGAGGAGGGGGCTTAAGATGTACCTCATAAGAGCGGAAACCCCTGTATTATTTTAATTGGGTAAGTCTTGTTTCTTTGAGTTAGTTTCATAAATATAGTAATTCTCGGTGGGTTGTGAACGGATTTTTTTTGAACGAACCACAGAGAACACAGAGGAAGCAGAGGTAGAGAAAAAGAGGTATTCACACGCTAGATCATGATAAAATTTATAGCCTTATTTAGTGGTACGGGTGCGTTTAGATTAGCACTTGACAGGATTTGTCCTAATTATAATCTTCCCTGGGAATGTGTTTTTGGTAGTGATATTGATTTAGATACTCAAAAAATCTATTTAGAAAACTTTGGAGAAATACCTACGGGAGATATTACAAAAGTTGATGAAAATGATATTCCTGACTATGATATATTATTAGCTGGTTTTCCTTAATTAACTGGTAATGCGATCGCTATTTCCTGTGTTTATACTGTGATAGATTCTGTAATTAATCCCATAAAAACTCCCTAATTATGAATTATCTCTATCTTCACGGTTTCGCTTCTGGTCCTAAGTCAAAAAAAGCCCAAGATATTCAACAAAGATTATCACAACTCCAAATATCAATGTCTATTCCTGACTTAAATAGAGGTGGATTTTCTGATTTAACTATAACTCGACAAATTCAACAAGTTACTACTAATTTTCCTCCAGATTCTCAACCTGTCACCCTGATTGGTTCTAGTTTAGGAGGTTTGATATCTGCTCACATAGCACAAGAATATTTACAAGTAAAACGACTAATTTTATTAGCACCAGCTTTCGGTTTTTTATCCCATTGGTTACCAAAATTAGGAACAGGATTAAAATTATGGGAATTAACAAAATATATGATGATTTACCATTATGGCTATCAACAATTACTCCCTCTACATTATAACTTTGTTAAGGATGCTCACCAATATTCAGAAGATTTATTACAACGTCCCCTCCCGACCTTGATTTTACATGGTAAATATGATAAAGTAATCCCTGTCCAGGCTAGTCGCTCTTTTTCTAATTCCCGTTCTTGGGTAGAATTAAAAGAGTTCAATAGTGATCACGCTTTAGGGAATGTTAGTCAAGAAATTTGGCAAGAAATTTCTCTATTTTGTCAGCTATTATGAACAATAAAAGTTAATTAAGACCTTTTTACTATTACCAATGCAAAATCTCAAATTTATTCGCTCTGATTTATCCCAACTTAACGCTTACAAACCTCACCCCGGAAGTGATAGCACTGAACCAGTTAATATCCAATTTGACAGATTAGATACTAATGAAAGTCCTTTAGATCTACCACCAGAAATCAAAGAAAAATTAGCTTTTATTTATCAACAAATTATCGAAACTAATCGTTATCCAGATGGTGGTCATGAATCTCTGAAAAATGCTATAGCTGAATATGTTAATGAATCAGCAAATCTGTCAAATTCAACTTTCACTGCTGCTAATATCTCCATTGGTAATGGTTCTGATGAATTAATTAGATCCCTATTAATTGCGACTTGTTTAGGAGGAGAAGGTTCTATTTTAGTCGCTAATCCTACTTTCTCAATGTATGCAATTTTAGCCCAAACTTTGGGAATTTCTGTGGTGACAATTGGGAGAAATGAACACAATTTTGAAACTGATTTAGAAGCCGCAAAATCTGCAATTATACAAACCCAAAATCCCCCCATTCGCGTCGTTTTTGTCGTCCACCCCAATTCCCCTACAGCTAATTGCTTAACAGCAGCGGAAATAACATGGTTGAAAAGTTTACCAGAAGAGATTTTAGTAGTCATTGACGAAGCTTACTTTGAATTTAGCCAAACTACCCTAGCAGCGGAATTATTACAACATTCTAACTGGATAATATTACGTACTTTTTCCAAAGCGTTCCGTCTTGCAGCCATGCGTGTAGGGTATTGTATCGCACATCAACAAGCGATCGCTATTTTAGAAAAAGTCCGTCTTCCTTACAATCTTCCTAGTTTTTCCATTGCTTCCGCTCTCATGGCTTTGGAAAATCGGCAACTTTTATTACAGTTAATTCCCCAAACCCTGAATGAAAGAACCAAACTAATTACAGCCTTATCAGCACACTCAATCCTAGAAATTACACTCAGCAGAGCTAACTTTATTTACTTGCGTGTTAAACCTGGCTATCAGGACGCAGAAGATCACATTTTAACGAATCTCAACCAAAAGCTTAGAAGTCAAGGTACATTAATCAGACTTCTACCCAACGGGTTAAGAATCACCATTGGTACAACCGCAGAGAACAATCGCACAATAGAACGTATACAAGCAGCTTTATCGTAGATGTAGATGTTTATGTAGCAATATCTCCCGTGAGCGATTAAGTAAAAGCGCGTTCCAAAGAGATTCGACTTTATACACCCGATATGCTAACTTACAATAAAGCTGACGAGCTTGATGATTATTTTCCAAAACATGGAGATATAAGTCTTGAAATCCCCATTCTTGGGAAATTTGCTCACAGTGAATTAGCAAGCTAGAAGCCACACCCAATCTCCGGTAATTAGGGTGAACTGCTAAATTAGACAAGTAAGGAAAACATTTGCTGATACCATACCAAGAATTACTGGTTCTCACACCCATTTCTATAGTTCCCATGATTTCATGATCTTTAGTGGTAGTATCAACAGCAACCAAACAAACATGATGATGCGTGGGAAACTGGAGACGATACCTTAAATCCTCGTAAACGCCCAAACGAAATAAAGGAAAAGCCCAACCCCATAAACCCTTTTGGGAGTGAAAACTTTCAGCGACAATTTGGGCGATACTCATCACATCATCAGGTGTAGCTACACGAATTTGAAGTAGTCCAACAGATAGATTACCAGTTTTTGAGCTTAATTGGTGGTGGGGAGGGTGAAAAAACCAGGATTTCAAAGCTAGTTAGGGATTAATTTGATTTATACTCTAAACTGTTGTCAGCTATACTCAAATGCTATTTTAATTATATCTAACTTTTAAATTAAAATGATACCAACGGTTATAGATAACTATTCAAATAAATCTGAAAATTTTAGACGACATACTGATCCAGCTTGGTTGTGGATTGTTGTATCTATTGCTTCTGTGTCTATTCATCTGTTAGTATTTTGGTTAATACGTTCTACTGATGAGTTTCCAGCTTGGTTTCCCCAGTCTCATCAAAGTTCTGTCCCTATTGACTTCCTGGAGATTTCTTCTGAACAAAAATCTATAATTAAACCAAAATCAACTACTCCAAAGGTTAAACAACAGTCTTCTTTTTCACTTTCACCAAAATCATCAGCCATTACAGACAGCAATCAGGATCATAGTGAGATAAATCCTAGTGATAATTTACCACAACAGCATAAAAATCAAAAACCGGAAGTGATAAAACCCGAAGTGATAAAACCGGAAGTGCTAAAACCGGAAGTGATAAAACCGGAAGTGCTAAAACCGGAAGTGCTAAAACTGGAAGTGCTAAAACCGGAAGTGATAAAACCCGAAGTGATAAAACCCGAAGTGATAAAACCACTAATTAGACAACAATCATATCCTACCAATGCAACACCAGAAACAACACCAATAATTCCAGAACGGGAACTGCCTTGGCATCGTCGTCAAGAAGTTATACTAGGTAAGGAAACTGTTCTACCCTCAGACATTCCCGCTGATTCCCCAACTCCCGCAGTAGAACCTCCTTTAAATTCTAACTCAGAACCCTCCCCAACAGTAAATCAAGGAGGAGCGATCGCTACTATTACTCCTATACTGAGAGAAGAAATAAATGAATTAATACAAAAAGGACAAATCAGAGCAGATGGTTTACCGGACGTTATTGCTGAATACAAAGGAAGTACAGACAAGGAAATAGAGCTTATTTCACTTCCTGGGGACGAAATCATTCAATCAGCAAATATATTGACTAGTCTAATAATTGATAGTAATGGATACTTTAAACAAGCAGAAATTATCACCATTGAACCGGAGGTACTTTCTGGGGAAAGAAGCATTTACGAGCAAGCAATTAATCAGATATTTGCACAAGAGAGGTTTATTGCTGGTTATAATCAAGATGGATCAAAACCAGACCTGAGCAATTTATATATTCGTCTCCAACTGAAAATTGAGCCAATAAATTCCCAATAAATGCTTGCGCTTTTAAAAAATCCATGTTATAGTGATAGAGTTAGAAATTTGCGGGTGTAGTTTAGTGGTAAAACTTTAGCCTTCCAAGCTAATAATGCGGGTTCGATTCCCGCCACCCGCTTTATTTATTTACAGTTTAGATTTTTTGAGTTCTTCCTTGAAAATCTTTGCGCGAAGTCAAAAATATTCATTTACAACCACTAAATTCTGCATCTGGTAAATTAGCAAATGCTTCTTTTACCGTTAAATACGGTAATAATCCAAATAATTCAAATTTAGGACTATGAGTAGGTAAGGGTAAATCAATAATACCAATATCTTTTCGACAACCAATAAAAAACAATCTCTTTCTTAATTGAGGAGTCCCAAAATCAGCCGCTAAAAGAACACCAGACGAAACATTATAACCTAAATTAATCATATTTATCCAAATTTCTTGGTATAGCTTTCCACCTCCTAAACCCTTCAAATTAGAAACATTTTCCATTACGAAAAAAGCAGGGTGTAAACATTCAATAAACCTGAAAAACTCATAAATCATCCCACCCCTTTTATCTTGCAAACCTCTTTGTTTACCAGCTTGACTAAACGTCTGACAAGGTGGTCCACCAAATATAATATCAGGTTTATTAATTTCACCAGAAACATTTTGCCAGAAGCTTAACGGGTCTTGAATAGTAGAAATATCTTTTTCTATCACTTGAATGTGTTCGCCAAAATAACCCTTTAAAGTTGCACAAGCATCACCCCAATTATCAACGGCTACTTTAGTTTCTATACCCTGTGTTAAATCAGCACCAATATCCATACCTCCAGCACCACTAAATAAACTCAGTGCTTTCAGAGAACGATTTTCAAATCCTAATAAATTAGCTTGTTTAACTAATTGTTGAAATACAGCTTTAGCAAGTGGAACTGGAACAGCATTACCAACCTGAAGCTGACTACTTGTTAAAGTTCCCTGCAACTGTAAATCATCAGGTAATCCTTGTAAACGAGCCGCTTCACGTACAGTAATAAATCTATCTTCATAGGGATGAACAAACTTATTAAAAATATAACCTGTAACCGTTAATGAAGGGTTTTCAGGATCAAGACGAATCATCCTTAAATTTGGTCCACCTTGTCGGTTAGGATCATGTTTTACATAGAATTTAAAACTTTCGTGCCAAAGTTCTTCAGGTAAATCTTGCATTTTTTGCCCTATTTTCAGAGCATTAATTCTTTTTTGGACATCCTCCCCTACTCGCCTAGCAATATGATTTGAAATCACTTGTAAGGAAATATTAAAATCTAAATTTTTGCTTAATACATTCATCTCTTATATGACTTTCTGTAAAGGTTATTATACCATCAAAGAGATTAAAAATTTCTTTTTCTGGTGGTAAATCAGCGACTATTTTTGCTTGTCTTGTTTCATCTATTGTCCATACAATATCTTGAAGTTCAAGCAAATAATCATTATAGTGACGTACAGCATGAATATTAGAGAGCAGAGTAGTTTTCACTGTTATTTTACTATGCTTTGGCTTTTCCGAAGCAGCAATTTTTAAAACTTGATAAATTCCTTTTTTAATATCATCAGTTCTATCCATCCCCACACTAGATTTAGTATCAGAAATAGATTCGTACCCTTCACCACTTTTTCTTTGAGGCCAATTTACAGGTCTAGGAATAGGTTGTCCGCAAGCATTAGTTAACCAATAGACAGATTCGGGTAAATTTCCCTTACCCCTAGCAGCTTTATTATATGCAGAATAAGCAATACTCCAAAACTGGAAATAACGAGAGAACAGTTGATTATCTTTATTAAAAGCTGCTCCCATTTGCTCATAGATCCATACTGAGGAATTATTATTTCCTCTAATTCCTAAATTTATAAGTTCATATTTATATACCTGATCTTCCAAATTAGGAAGAATAATATGTAAATTGGACGAAGTAAGAAAAGAATTATCTGTAGATGAATGTGAACGATATAATAATTCACCGTCCTCTCCCAATTCAGTTTGTATTTCAACGGGTACTGCTAACGGTAAAGTAGTAAGTGGAGCAGCCTTAACTTCAGAAAGTAAAACTATATTCTCCTTTTCATCATAAATGATGACATCAATAGGTTCAATACCATGATAAATTTGTAAATCTTGAGAATTGATTTTAAATAAGTGCTTTAAAAATACACACAATAACCGACTTGTTGTTTTGCCAATTGTTCCAGATGGAGGCTTATTTGCATGATGAAAAGAAAACCTGCCCTGTAAAATACATCTTGGACAAGCATTAGTGTATGGATAAATCAAAAGAGAAGAATTATCATTTGGACAGTAAAGCCATCCTTTATTAGCGAGTTTTCCATAGTATTCAGCAGCGACAATTAAATCAAATGCAGCCGCTAGTGATAGTCCAGGTGCAGTAGAAGTTAGTTTTGCATTATCGAAAGCTTGCTGAATAAGAATTGTTGCTAATACTTCTTCGTGGGGATAGACTTCTAGGGGTTTAACTCTTGCTAAAAGTTTGGCTATTTCATCAACCTTAACAGAGTCATCCTGATTATGTTCCATTGGTCTTCAAATAAATAATTTACTAATTATATAATGAATATTCATGTTTTTTTACCTATTCTTTTCTGACTTCATCAGTCAACTTAAACTTCCTTCGCTTCTTCGTGGTTCATTAACTCCGTGTCCTTCGTGCGTAGAGTGGTTCGTAAAAAAATAATCCAGAGGACGACAAACCGCCCCCATTTATTAGTCCACGTAGGTGGACTTTACTTGTGTAGTAGTGTTCGCTTTTGGCCTTGCGAAACCATATTATATTCGCCCAAAACCTTTAAAACATCCTCTAATATCTAATTCTCGGATCTACATAAGCATTGAGAATATCAATTAAAATACTCGCAGTGACAACAATTGCACCAAAAAATACTAACACACCTTGAACTGTGGGATAATCCCGATCAGAAATAGCTTGATATAAACGATTGGCTAAACCAGGCCAGGAAAAGGTTACTTCTGTTAAAATTGCCCCACCCAATAAGGAAGCAAATGTTAATCCTAAAACGGTAATTACAGGAATTAAGGCATTCTTTAAGGCGTGGGAGACTAAAATCTTATTTTCAGAGATTCCCCGCGCTCTAGCCGCTTCTACATAATCAGCTTTTAATGTTTGTTTTAAATTAACTCTGACAATGCGCTCAAAAATTCCACTGAGTAAAATTCCCAAAGTTAAACTTGGTAAAGCTAAATGATGTAAAGATATGAAAAATTGACTTAAATTCCCACTTAATAAACTATCAATTGTATATAAACCAGTGATATTTGTGGGTGCGGGAAGATTAGGGGGAAAGCGATTAGAATTGGGAAACCAACCGAGTTGAACTGAGAAAATTAATTGTAATAACATACCTGCCCAAAACATCGGTAATGCGTAGGTAATAATCCCAAATAAACGCCCACCAATATCAAAACCAGTTCCCGGACGAGAAGCGGAAATAGTTCCCACTAAAACGCCGACAATCAGCGCCACAGCCATACTTGCAAATGCTAATTCTACTGTGGCTGGAAAATATTGACCAATTATTTCTCTAACATTTTGTCCCCGACTGATTCCAGAAGTTCCTAAATCAAAGTGAAGTAAACCACCTAGATATTTGAGATATTGTAACCAAATTGGTGAGTCTAAACCCTGCTCTCTTCTATATTCTTCTTTCGCGCTTTCTGGCGCTCTTCCTCCCAGAACTGAATCTGCGATATCTCCTGGCAAAACTCTGATTAAAAGAAAAACAATGGTGATGACAGTTAATAGTTGCAGTGGCGCAAAAAGTAACCGGGAAACAATGTAATACTGTAATGCTTTAGAACGGGACATATTTTTTATAGGAGTTAGGAGTCAGGAGTCAGGAGTTCAGGAGTCAGGAGTCAGGAGTCAGGAGTCAGGAGTCAGGAGTTCAGGAGTTCAGGAGTTCAGGAGTCAGGATGAATAATGAAGAATGAAAGAAATAAGAAGGAAGAAAACTTCTCTCTATCTCCTATTAACTGTCACCTGTCACCTGTCACCTGTCACCTGTCACCTGTCACCTGTCACCTGTCACCTATTTCCTACTTTTTAATTGTTTTGTAAATTAGGTTTTGGGTGGGATCAAGATTGACATTGACTACGCCTTTTTGAGCAAATACAAAATCTTTGCTTTGCCATAAAGGAATGTAGGGAACATCAGTTAATACTTGGGTTTGAATGTCGGCAAATATTTTCTTCCGAGTTTCAGGATTTTGTTCTTTACGTTGTTGATCTATGAGTTTGTTCATAGCTTCACTATAATAGAATGACCCCTGAGTTTGACTACCGCCGGTTTCACAACCTTTAGCAACTGAACCTTTTTCACAGGCTAAAAATGGCTGTACGTAGTTATCTGGATCTAAAAAGTCTGGATACCAATTAGTTAAGGTACTGGGATATAAACCTTTGGAAATTTCTTTATAGAAAGTTGCACCTTCGACGGTTTTAACTTCAAATTGCAAAATACCATCCATTTTAGTATCAGCGAGGGATTTTAAGGTTTGGGCGACTAAACTGCGAGTCATTGAACTTGCAGGATACCAAATTTGCACTTTTGCCGGATTTTCTTTGGAAAAACCAGCAGCAACTAAGGATTTTTTGGCTTCTTCAAATTTACCATCACCATATTTATCTTGAAACAATGGTTGGGAAACGTTGAAGGTGGTGGGAATCATGCTGTAAAGAGGATCAGCCTGTGATAATAATACCCGATCATTTAATAATTTACGATCAATTAATGATGCGATCGCTTGTCTCACCTCTGCTTTATCTAAAGGTTTTTGATTGCGATTTAAGGTCATATAAGTAACTACACTACCTTGAGCAGATATAGCTTGCCAATCTCCCTTTTTGGCACTGGCTTCTAAACTCTGAATTTGATCCGATTGTAAGGATAGATAAGCTACATCTAGCGTACCAGTTTTAAAGGCATTAAATAAGTTGACTGCACTGGTTTGAATTTGGACATTTACACCTTTGTTTTCGGGTTTTGTTCCCCAATATTTATCAAATACATCAAACTTTAAGGAATCAGTTCCATATTTGGCTAATTTGTAAGCACCAGTTCCTACAAAAATATTCGGTTTAAATTTTCCCGCCCCAATTTGATATGATTTTGGTGAAACCGCACAGACTCCAGAAAATGCTAACAAGGAAGGAAAAGCTGCAAAGGGTTTTTTCAGTTTAATTGTTAATTCATACTCTCCTGTGGCTTTAACTGAAGCTACGGTATCGGAAAGTAGGAAAGATGGTTTACCTTTGTTTTCGATAAAGCGTTGCAGGCTAAACTCCATTGCTTTGGCATTGAAGGGAGTATCATCATGAAATAGGACTCCTTGGCGAATAGGAATAGTATAGGTTAAACCATCTGCACTCACTTTTGGTAATGCTGTTGCCAATTGTGGTTTAATTTCTGTACTACCTGGTTCATAAGTGTACAGGCGATCGCTCATATTAAATACTAAACTCAAAGACCCCAATTCATACGCATCAGCAGGATCAAGAGTTCTTGGTTTTGCCGTTGTTCCTATGGTGATTCGACCATCACCTCCAGGAGTATTAACAATACTAGATGATGGTGTATTTGTTTGTTGTCTAGGAGTACAACTAATCACCAATAGTAGACATAAACAGAATAAGGATAGAAACTTTGTCATCCTACCCCACCGTTGTATTAATAGAGAACACCAAGTTATCATGGTCAAAATCTTTTCAATTAGCAGTCAGCTATTGTACCATATAAAGGAATTTTGCTTTCTGCAATTGGAGAGAAAAATTCAAGGGAAACATAATTCCCATAATTCAATTATGCAACGCCGACAATAGTTACCAAAAGACGGTAAGATCCTAAATTGAAAGCCTATAGTGACAATTAATCAAGTTACTGTTTAGCTTTTATATCTATTTTAAAGCCATTATATACTGATGTCGGCTGTTGTGATTACTTTAGAAACTCAAGCAAACTCTTCTGATCACTTAATTATTCAGCCACCCTTAGCTGGCCTATCTCTCCAGGGAAGTATCCGTGTTCCCGGAGATAAATCTATTTCCCATCGAGCTTTAATGTTAGGTGCGATCGCTGAGGGTGAAACTCAAATTCAAGGGCTACTTTTAGGGGAAGATCCCCGCAGCACAGCCGCCTGTTTTCGGGCTTTGGGTGCGGAAATTTCGGAATTAAATACAGAATTAGTCACAGTTAAAGGCATCGGTTTGGGCAATTTCCAAGAACCTATAGATGTCTTAGATGCTGGTAACTCTGGAACAACCATGAGGTTGATGTTAGGGTTATTAGCATCCCATCCAGGACGATTTTTTACAGTCACAGGCGACAGTTCTTTGCGATCGCGTCCCATGTCCCGTGTCGTCAAACCGCTACAGCAAATGGGAGCGCAAATCTGGGGACGTAAAGGAAATACTCTAGCACCCCTAGCCATTCAAGGACAAGCCCTAAAACCGATTCATTATCATTCTCCCATTGCTTCGGCTCAAGTGAAATCCTGTATCCTCCTGGCTGGTTTAAATACTGAGGGAAAAACCACTGTCACAGAGCCGGCTTTATCAAGAGATCACAGTGAACGGATGTTAAGAGCTTATGGAGCGGAATTGAGTATAGATACAGACAGCAATAGCGTTACTATCACTGGTGGGGCGAAACTCTACGGACAAACGGTAATTGTACCCGGTGATATAAGTTCAGCGGCTTTTTGGTTAGTTGCTGGTGCGATAGTTCCTGGTTCAAATCTGGTAGTGGAAAATGTGGGTGTGAATCCCACCCGCACTGGTATTTTAGAAGCTTTGGAACTCATGGGAGCAGATATTCAACTAGAAAATCAGCGGGAAGTCGCGGGAGAACCGGTAGCTGATATCCGCGTCCGTTCCAGTGGTTTAAAAAGCTGTACCATCGCTGGTGATATTATTCCCAAATTAATTGATGAAATTCCGATTTTAGCAGTGGCAGCGGTTTTTGCCCAAGGAACAACAATTATTAGAGATGCGGAGGAGTTACGAGTTAAAGAGAGCGATCGCATTACTGTGATGGCACAACAACTCAATAAAATGGGTGCAAAAGTTACTGAGTTACCTGATGGTATGGAAATTACTGGTGGTACTCCCTTAATAGGTGCTGAATTAGATAGCCATACAGATCATCGTATTGCCATGAGTTTGAGTATAGCTGCTCTCAATGCTACTGGTACAACTACTATTCACCGTGCTGAAGCAGCGGCTATATCTTATCCCAACTTTACCAACACACTTAGGGAAATTTGTCAATAACTTTTTAGAGACAGGGTAAAGGGAAAAGGATGTTGACAAAGCAAAATATTCAATGTTTCGTGAAAATTATGATTAATGTATAATTTCTTTCAGTTTTGGTTGAAACTAATTAGGTGGGAGTTTAGCAAATAAATGCTCTCCAAAAAATAATCCAGAAAATAATCCAAAAGATCAAATACTGTCAAATTTACGATAGTATCAAATAAGAAGACGCTGGAGAATAGTCTAGTGTTTAAATTATTTGTGTTGTGACATTGAGAGTGAATTTATCAGTAAGATTGGTGACGGTTAAAGGGAATAAATAAGCTTTTTACTGTTCAATTAAGCATCAAAATCTTTAATAGAAATTACAGGTAAGGTATTCTATCTAATTATAGTGTAAATAATATGACATTTTGGTTTTTCGTTGTTCTGGGGTTATTAACTTATTTACTAATGCAGTACAGTGTCGCACGGGCTACAAGAACCCCTGTGTGGTTATTGTGGCTAGTTTTAATGACACCGGCATTTATATCTACTGCTTGGACTCTGATATATGGTGTCAAACAAGTACCCCCCTCAGCACTAATTATTTCGGTTTCAGTGATTTGTTTATTATTGTATTGGGTATTGTTTAATTCTGGCAGACAATTACCTGTAAATCGAGAAAATCAATCTCAAGAAAATCAATCTCAACCAAATAATAATTCTCCTAATAATTCCCGTAATTCTACAGTAGAAACACCACCAGTTCGTCCTATTGACTTAGCAGAAGAAGCACAACTGCGAACTTGTTTTCCCTGGTCTGTATATTTTATCCAAAAAATCGAATATCGTCCCCAAGCGATTATTTGTCGAGGACATTTGCGAACTATGGCTAGTGCAGCTTACGAAGAAATTAAAGCTAATATTGAAAAGGAATTTGGCGATCGCTTTTTAGTTATATTTCAAGAAGGAGTAAATGATAAACCATTTTTTGTTTTAGTTCCTAATTCTCAAGCAGCTAAACAAAATAACCAACAAGATGCAGAAAAAATTACTCAACCGGGGTTAGCATTGGTATTGTTAATAGCAACCTTAGTTAGTACCACCTTTGTCGGGCTGAAAATTGCGGGTTTTCAAGTCGCACAACTAGAATCTGATTTCACATTATTTTTTCAAGGTTTACCTTATGCTTTAGGTTTAATGACTATTTTAGCTACTCATGAATTAGGACATTATTTAACAGCGAGATTCTATAAAATTCGCGCTACATTACCTTATTTTATTCCTGTACCTTTTTTCTTGGGAACATTCGGCGCTTTTATCACAATGCGAAGTCCCATACCTCACCGTAAGGCTTTATTTGATGTGAGTATTGCTGGACCTTTGGCAGGATTTATTGTAACTATACCTTTATTAATCTGGGGTTTAGCTAATTCAGAAATAGTAGCTTTACCGGAAAAAACCGGAATGTTAAACCCCAATGCACTTGATCCTAAATATTCGATTTTATTAGCTTTACTCTCTAAATTAGCTTTAGGAAGTGAATTAACTGTAAAATCAGCTATTGATTTACATCCAGTTGCAGTAGCAGGTTTTTTAGGATTAATTGTCACGGCTTTAAATTTAATGCCGGTCGGACAATTAGATGGGGGTCACATTGTTCATGCTATGTTTGGACAACGTACTGCTGTTATTATTGGTCAAGTTGCCAGATTATCATTACTAATACTTTCGCTGCTTAGAGAGGAATTTTTATTGTGGGCTATTATTTTAATATTCATTCCTTTAAGTGATGAACCTGCGTTAAATGATGTTACTGAATTAGATAATAAACGGGATTTTATGGGATTAATGTCAATGGTTTTATTGTTGTTGATTGTGTTACCATTACCCCAATTTCTCGCTAATTTATTGCAGATTTAACAAAAATCAAACTTAAAGTATCAAAAGGCAAAAAGCAAAAGGCAAAAGGCAATTACCAATTACCAATTACCCATTACCCATTACCCATTACCCATTACCAATTACCCGCCTCAATCCTCAATATTGTATTTTAGGATTTTGGCGAATTAGCGGCTTCTGTAGCCTTTTTAGAAGCATCCGTACTACCCATACGGATTTCAGATGTAAAGGAAGCCATACTAAAACCACCAAACCGCTTTAATACACTTACTCGCATCCGCAAATTAGGACTAGCAAACCATAGTCTCTCTTCAGACCACATAGTTTCATACTCAGTAATCAGTGTCAAAGCACCATCATCACCGATTTTATAGCTACCAGCAACGGGGGCTTTTTCCGCATAACCCATTTCTCGCAGTAATTTACCTTCATTTGGGTTATCTGCATTGGGAACTGTAGCTAAAACCGTCGAACCCTCATGTTTTTCCTCGTCCCATTCCATTGTCCCATTCCAGGTGACACGGGCCCCACAAGTGGCTGTATGCGGCTCAATTTCATACTGTTGACAGAGTTTAATCACTTCAGGATGATCAGGGGCTAACATCTCAATCACGATGTCTGATTTACCATCTTCTGACTGCTTAAACGCTAAATGGTGACTGGTGCGGTGAGAAAACCATTTTCCAGCACTTAATTCAAAAAATTCTTCAACCTTCATAAATAAAACTACCCTGCATCATAATTTTAACAATCTCTTTTATTATTAAAAACTAGGAAGAGACTTTAATTTCAACTCAGGTTGTTGGTTTTCTCAAGTTGTTGCAGAGAAATTCTGGCCGCTTGAGCAACGTTGTGATGACTATCTTTTGCTAGATATTTTAAAGCAGAGACACTTTGGGGTGTGGGTAAATTACCTAAAGCTTCAGCGAGACGTTGACGCACTAACCAATCTTCTGATTGAGCAAAACGGAGAATATGTGTTACCGAATCTATATCCCGGATTTCTCCCAAAGCAGAAATAGCAGCTTGTTGAATTACTATTTCTTGACTGTTTAAGGCTTGAATGAGAATATCATGGGCGCGGGGGTCTTTAATATTACCTAAAGCTACAGCCGCACTAAACCTCACCAACCAATCTGTATCTTCATAAAATGCCCGTGATAAGGCTTCTACTGCTCTATTATCTTCAAGATATCCTAAAGCTCCAGCCGCATCAGCACGGATACCATAATCGGGATCTGTTTCTAGAATTTTTACTAGGATAGAATAACACTCTGGTGTTTTTTTGATACCTAGAGCAAAAATGGCCATGGAACGCATTTGCAAGGAATCATCATCTAAAACCTTTTTAATTAAAGGTACAGCATCATCAGCGGATACATGACGTAAACTAGCAAGAGCTATCATGCGATCGCGCAAATTGGGACTTTCTAACTGAGTCGAAATTAATTCTAAACTGAGAGCAGCCATTTTTTTGACAGCATTTTCTTAATTTATCTTTACTTTAACGCAATTGGGGAAGTCTAAACCGTGATTTTCGTGATTTTTGTGATTACACTGAGTTTTGGCACTCTATTTCGTATTTTATAATACGGTAATATGGGCAAAACTTGATTAATAATAGTGAAATTAATCACAGAAATTATAGTCCTATTCCCCAAGTCTGATCTGATCATTTAAATAACAAATGATATTTCAGACCTAATACTGTGTCTTTAGTCAGAAGAGAATAAATGAAAGTAGAAGTAAAGTTAATCAAACGGCTACTAAATGCAGTTTCATCTCATTAGGAGAATAATCATGGTTCAACTTAGCGAGCGTCCAATTACAAATAAAATTACCAATTTGCAACAGAAGTTTATCTATGAGATAAACACCATGTTTGATGCAGAAAATCGCTTTTTAGAAGCCCAGCAAATGATGTGGCAATGTTGTCAAAATAATAAGTTGAAAACGGTAATTGAGCCACATATTCAAGAAACTGAACAGCACATTAAAAACTTAGAACAGGTGTTAAATATTTTAGGAGAAAAACCACAACGAATTACCTGTGATGTTGCGTCTGGTTTAATTAGTGAATGTCAGAAATTTACACTTTTATCAGCTGATAATCCCAAAATTGTAGACTTAGGACTGGCAGAATGGCATAGTAAGATCGAACAAATGGAAATGTCTTGTTATCGTTGTTTGATTAAAGTGGCAGAACAAATGGGACAAAACCAAGTTGTTGAATTGTTAGAGCAAAACCTACACCAAGAGGAACAGGTAGCGCAAAAGCTTGATCAATTGATCATGCAGTTACTTCAAGAAGTAAAAACACCGGAAGTCAAGTCTACCGCTAAAGCTCGTTAGTCTGATCACTAGGTTTTAAAAAACTCAGTTTAAATATTAAATCTTTATATATTTAAACTGGGTTTTGCTGTTAAGTAACATCTTCTTTTTTGAAAATCAATGGGCAATTTTAACCTTGATATTTTCACAAATTAAATACTAAAAATCTGGCGTTGCTAAAACCAAGTATGAATTTAAGTGTAGAGATGTTCCAGGGAACGTCTCTGTAATGGTTTAGATGTGATCAGAAATTATTTTCATACACCAAATCAGCAACGCCAAAAATCCAAAAATCTAGATACTGGGAGGGAGAATCAAATTATCAATTTGATGAATAACGCCGTTGCTACCTTGAATATCTGCTTTAGTTATCTTTGCGTCATTTACTTCTACTCCATTACTATTAACTTTAATAGAAATAGGATCTCCTTGTAAGCTCTTCAATTCTCCAGATTTCAAATCACTGGAGAGTACCTTACCGGATACTACGTGATAGGTTAAAACCTGTCGCAATATTTGTTTATTTTCTGGCTTTAACAAATCTCGTACTGCATCTTGTGGTAGTTTCGCAAATGCTGCATCTGTAGGAGCAAAAATAGTAAAAGGACCATCTCCTTGTAAAGTGTCAATGAGTCCCGCTGCTGTTAAGGCTTTAATAAGGGTTTTAAATGAGCCATTGGCGTTCGCTAATACTATTAAGTTCCTGGTTTCTTTGATTTCTGTTATGGGTGTTGTTGGGGTGGGTTTAACAGGGGGAATTTCCGTTGCTGGCTGGGTGGGTTTAACAGGGGGAATTTCCGTTGCTGGCTGGGTGGGTTTTGTGATAGGTGTGGTAACATTTGGTTTTTTACCACGATTATAAAGCGGTTCGTTGAAAATACTTGGTTTGGTATTACGCACTTCTTTTGCTTGAGATTCTATAGTCATCAAAAGACTAGCGCCAGTTAATCCCATGATACCGATGATTTTCGCTAATGCTAATAATTTGAATTTACCGGATTTACCGAATTTGCCGTAATTACTCTTCATAAATTTTTTTTGTCTTGACTGCTTACAAGTTATATCAAGACTTATAATATTTTGCCAACTAGAAAATATAAAATCATATTGTTTAGGACTTACGCAGGTGTCACAAAAAATTATAATATTTTGTTTGTAGTCAGGGCTTTAGCCCTGGTCTATATTCCCCATAGCATGAGAAAGAGAGGACTAAAGTTCTCACTAATATCTGATGTATTATGCCAGTTGCGTAATTCCTGTATTTGTAATTGAAGGATTTGCAATTGCAGGGTATTTTCCAGAAAAGTATCTCATTAATCAAGAAGATATGCTATAATCAGCAGTAGTTATTAACAGAAGAATATGATCACAGAAAAATATGAATATTTTTCAACTTTAGTGACAGCAGATTAAGCAAAAAAAGATTAATTAATAGGAAAAATTCTCAAAACTCCAGATATAATTATCAAGTTGATAACCAAACGAGTTGGAAAATATACGCTATGCTAGAACTATATCAGTGGGAACTATCTCAATTTTCCGAAAAAGTCCGTCTCATCCTTGATTATAAGGGCTTAGAGTACCGCAAAATCGAAGTTGCACCGGGAATTGGACAACTGGAATTATTTAGACTGACTGGACAAAAACAAGTACCAGTGTTAAAAGATGGCAATAGATATATTTTCGATTCTACGGAAATCGCTAAGTATTTAGACTCAACATACCCAGATAGTCCGCTCATACCAACAGAACCCAAAAAACGGGCTTTGACTTTATTATTGGAGGATTGGGCAGATGAGTCAATGGGTGTGAAGGGCAGAAAGGCACTTTTTGCAGCTATTAGTCAAGACCAAAATTTCCGTAAGGCCTTGTTACCAGTTTCAACCCCAGATATTCTCAGAAATTTTGTGGAAGGTGTTCCTGGAGATTTTCTGTCTGTACTAGGTTTTGGGGTGGGTTTGACAACGGATGCGGTAAATGCGGCTATTATTAGCTTAAAACAAGATTTGGAAATTATTACCCAATTATTGGCAGATAGTCCCTATTTAACAGGTGATGAGCCAACTTTAGCAGATTTAGCAGTAGCTAGTTTGTCAATGCTTTTAAAGTTTCCTGAAGGTGCTTACTTAGATCTACCAGTCTCTCTCAGGGGGAAAGGATTGTCTAGTATAGCTGATAATCCCGATTATGAAGCATTTTTCGCCTGGCGCGATCGCATTTACTCACAATTTAGAAAACCATTACCAGGAATTACACCACCGGTGGGAAATGCACCTACAAACATTAACATTGATTAAGGAATTGGTAATTGGTAATCATCTTTTCCCCTATTCCCTGTTCCCTGACAACAAACAAGTCACAACTAACAACGGATAAGTAATAAAATTAACATGAATTGGGGACAGCCATTAGGTTCAGTTATTCAAGGTTCTCTGACCGGAGGGTTAGAAGTCAGATTACACCCAGATATCTCCGTAGAAGATATGCGGGTAGGTAAATTTCTCGTGGTAGAAGGGGTACGCTCTCGTTTTTTCTGTCTGCTCACAGATGTATCTTTAGGAACTGCAAATGACCGCATTGTTGCTAGTCCTCCCAATTGGGAAGATAGTTTTTTGCGCGAGGTATTAGCCGGTAGTGGTACTTATGGAATGATTAACCTCGCGCCAATGTTGATGTTTACCCCGGAATCTCAAGAACCTTTTTTTTCCACCAATGGTAAATCCCCTAATTCTTTTATACCATCTTCTACGAGTTTAGCATCCTTTCAACCTCAAACCAGTACGACGATGGAATTATTACCTGTTAAAACTATTCCTAGTCACTTTAGCCAAGTTTACGAAGCAACCGAAGACGACTTTCGTAAGGTGTTTGGTTGGGAAGATGATCCTCAACGTAAAAACTTTTCTATCGGTAAACCATTAGATATGGATGTGCCGATTTGTATTGATTTGAATCGCTTTGTGGAACGGAGTAATGGTATTTTTGGTAAATCTGGTACTGGTAAATCTTTTCTCACCCGTTTAATTTTAGCTGGAGTGATTCGGAAAAATGCGGCTGTTAATTTGATTTTTGATATGCACTCGGAATATGGTTGGGAAGCAGTCGCAGAAGGGAAAACCGTTAACACTGTGAAGGGTTTAAAACAGCTATTTCCTGGAAAAGTGGAAGTTTACACCCTTGATCCAGACTCGACTAAACGCCGAGGTGTTAGGGACGCTCAGGAACTCTACCTTAGTTATGAACAGGTAGAAGTTGAAGACATTAAATTATGTAATCGTGAGTTAGGACTTTCAGAAGCGGCATTGGATAATGCTAATATTCTATTTAGCGAGTTGGGTAAATCTTGGATTATTCAATTGCTGAATATGAGTAATGAAGATATTGAGATGTTTTGTGCAGAAAAAAGAGGACACAAAGGCTCAATTATGGCATTACAGCGTAAACTATTACGTTTAGATAGCTTAAAGTATATGCGTAGTGCTTGTCCACAAAATTATGTTAAAAATATAGTTCAATCTTTAGAAGCGGGAAAAAACGTAGTTATTGAATTTGGTTCCCAGTCAAATATGCTTTCATATATGTTAGTGACAAATATGATCACTAGACGGATACATGAGCATTATGTCAGAAAAGCTGATAAATTTCTCCAAAGTAAAAATCCTTTAGATCGGCCGACACCATTAATGATTACAATAGAGGAAGCACACCGCTTTCTTGACCCAGGAGTTGTCCAAAGCACGATTTTTGGAACTATTGCTAGAGAACTGCGGAAGTATTTTGTCACACTTTTGGTAGTTGATCAACGTCCATCAGGGATAGATAATGAAGTTATGTCCCAGATAGGTACTCGCATTACGGCTTTGCTCAATGATGAGAAAGATATTGATGCTATTTTTACGGGTGTATCCGGTGGGGGGGGTTTACGTTCAGTCTTAGCTAAGTTAGACTCTAAACAACAGGCTTTGATTTTAGGTCACGCTGTTCCTATGCCAGTGGTTGTGCGTACCCGTCCTTATGATACCACATTTTACGCTGAAATTGGGGATGTGGCTTGGGAAGAAAAGTCAGATGAAGAAGTATTCACCGCTGCTGAATTAGCTAAAGCGGACTTAGGCTTTTAGTTTTAAATTAACAACAGACCACGGACAACGCATAATTTCATAAAATTCCTCCATAATCTAAATAAATCAAGTTCGGTTATCCGGCCACTTGAAAGCAACTTGAGGGGAAGTTTTTGCGTCACCATGGATAGACCACACAATTTTGGAAAGTTAAGGTAAAGTTATCATCAACATTTTGACTGAAAATAAGTGCAAAATTGACTATTTGGGAACTTTATCATTGACGCTCTTGGTAGAAATATGATACAAAAGTAGACACATACTGATTCTGTTTTTTCAGACAAATACTAGATAAAAAAAGAAGAATTTTTGAAACCGGTCAAATGTGTTGTTAAGAGTCCAAAATTCAAGGGAGGTGGGTTAATCAACAGTAAACTAAAAGCTAAAAATTATTAACGATTACTCAGATTGTAGTGAATAATGGTAACTTGCCATAAGCAGTCACATATATTGTCAAATTGTCTGCTTAGAAATTAATTGATTATGTTTAAAAAGTAGAGGATAAAAGCAACAATGTCCACCGTTAAAAATAGTACAGAAAATATCAATGCTAAATTTACGGCTGATATGGTGCGGACCTATCTGCGGGAAATTGGCCGTGTACCTTTGTTAAGTCGTGAACAGGAAATTGTTTATGGTAAGCAAGTACAGCAAATGATGGTAATACTAGAGGCTAAGGAAGCTTTACGCAAAGAAATTGATCATGAACCCAGTTTAGCAGAATGGGCTGCCCATGTTAACCATTCAGAAACAGAATTAAATCATCTCATGGTACAAGGTAGACGAGCCAAGCAAAAAATGATTGAAGCCAATTTGCGCTTGGTTGTAGCTATTGCGAAAAAATATCAAAAGCGAAATATGGAATTTCTGGATTTAATTCAGGAAGGAACTTTGGGGTTAGAAAGAGGTGTAGAAAAATTTGATCCTACCCGAGGTTATAAGTTCTCAACCTATGCTTATTGGTGGATTCGTCAAGCAATTACCAGGGCGATCGCCCAACAAGGTCGGACTATCCGCTTACCAATCCATATTACTGAGAAATTGAACAAAATTAAAAAAGTTCAGCGGGAATTGGCGCAAAAGCTAGGAAGGTCGCCCACACCAGTCGAAATTGCTCAAGAATTGGAGTTAGAACCTGCTCAAATTCGTGAATATCTGAACATGGCGCGTCAACCAGTCTCTTTAGACGTGCGTGTTGGTGATAACCAAGATACTGAGTTACAAGAAATGTTAGAAGATGATAGTCCTTCCCCTGAGCATTATACCACCCAGGAATTTCTCCGTCAGGACTTGAATAACCTGCTGGCTGAACTCACACCCCAACAGCGTCAAGTTGTAGCCTTACGCTTTGGTTTAGAAGACGGAAATGAAATGTCCTTAGCGAAAGTTGGAGAACGATTAAACCTGAGTCGGGAACGAGTGCGTCAATTGGAGCATCAAGCCCTCGCACATTTACGTCGTCGCCGCGCTAATGTTAAAGAGTACGTTGCTAGTTAGAAATATAAACGCGCACGAGGGTGTTTTAAATGATCTCAAGTGGATATACGCCTCCTGAACCCAGGGGGTAATTTTTTTGTATTGAGTTTTTATTGTGGGAAATTTGGGAATTAGTCCTTGTCTGTATCGAGAAGTTCAGGAATGAAGAAGGTTTGATAACAAGATGTTTGGATAATTTGTTCTCAAATGCTCATAAAAAAATAAAGTGTATTATTGATCACTGAAAAACAAACAATAACAATGACAAAGTAAAAAAGTCTCAAATCTCAATTTTACATCCCCCCAGTGGATGAATTAATGAAGATAAGCGTAAATTCATTAAATAATGATTATCTTTTGATTATTCCCGAAAATTCTATAAATAGGGATTTTTTGATGATTTAAAGTCAAAATATATAGATGAAACTTTCGAGGGAATCTTTAATCATTAGTATTTAGTTATTATTTCAAGAAGCGAAAAAACAACGGTTAAGTTTGTTACAGGAGAAATTGTATGCTTAATTATATTTCCAAACTCATTACTTCCAGCCAATTAAAATTTCCCCTGACTGGCTTGATCATTTCCGTTGGTGTTTTAGGTATTGTTTATTCTAGTCAACAACATCAAAAACTACTATCACCAGCAACTTTGTCTAGCAATAATTATATATCACATAATCATAAAAATGAAAGTAATTCTGGATATTCGGTTAGATCACAACTTGGAGAAATAAAACGGGAGAAAGTCGAACAACCTCAAATTTCTAATTCTGCTAATTCCTATCAACTATCTCCTGATAAACTGACGAAAAATACGACAAAATCATCCACAAATACAATAAAATCAGGAACAAAACAAAAACTCCAATTTCCAGAACAAGATGGTATTTATCTGTATGGAAAATCAGAAGAGGGTTACATTGTTTTTCAAAAACGCCAAAATCAAATCATTGGTGCTTTGTATTTTCCCCAATCTGAATTTACTTGTTTTCAGGGTAGTTTGGCTAAGTCAGGAAAATTAGCTATGATGGTAAGAACTTTACCTGGGGAAGTCGGGACAATAGAGGTAGCGACAACAAGTACAATCCCTAAAATTAATGAAAATGAGTTCACAACTTATCCTTATTCAGTAAATTTAGAAGACTATCATCGCTTGAGTTCTGTAAGTTCTAATGATAGAAAAATTTTACAGATATGTCAACAAGGAAGCGATGGTTTTAGGTAATTAATAACTTGGTAATATAGATAGGTGATAGATAGGATTTATCGTCATCAAATATCTATCACCAATACAAATTACCGTATTAATTCTTAATACTCAATTCCTGCTTGCGCCTTCACACCTTGATCACGGAAAGGATGTTTAATTAAGGTCATTTCAGTGACTAAATCAGCCTTTTCAATTAATGCTGGTGGTGCGCCTCTTCCGGTGAGAATTACGTGCTTTTCTGGTGGTTTTTCAGCTAAACCTGCTAATACTTGTTCAACTTGTAAATAACCCATTTTCAAAGCAATATTAATTTCATCTAAAAGCACTAATTTAAAATCGGGATTTTTGATAAATTCTAGGGATTTTTCCCAAGCAGCAGCGGCTTTATCCAAATCTCGATCACGATCTTGAGTTTCCCATGTAAAGCCTTCTCCCATAGCATGAAATTCCAATTGGTTTTCCCAATGACTAAAAGCGCGTTTTTCTGCTGGTTCCCACGAGCCTTTAATGAATTGAACTATGGCTACTTTATGTCCATGACCAAGGGATCTTAAAACCATTCCCAAAGCCGCAGTAGTTTTACCTTTTCCATGACCAGTATTGACGATAATTAAGCCTTTTTCGGGTATGGCTTTAGCTATTCTTTGGTCTTGAATTTCTTTCCGTCGCTGCATTTTTTGACGGTATTTTTCATCAGTTTGCGATGATGATATTACCTCATCAATTAAACGGGAAATTTCTTGATCTGGATTTAATTCTTCTGGTGTGTCGCTTTTCATAAACCCTGTTGATAAATAACTGTTAAGACTAAGAGCATGAAGTATAATTTTCGTGTTTTGACAAATTCATTAGTTATGATAGACCAGAAATTACATAAATTCTGTTACCTGCGATCTGAATAATTTGTTTTATATTCTGCTTCGAGTCGTTGACATTCTTCTTGATATCGAGCAAATTCAATATCTAGTGATTTCTTATTAGCATAATAATAAGCCAACGCAGTGTAAATACCTGCAATTGTCAAATAAGGCTTATCTTCAATAATTTCTTCTGGGGTCATACCAGATTTAATTTCATTGACAATATACTGAACAGTAATACGAGTATCAGCAATTCGCGGACGACCACCACAAGTATCTGGTGTGCTAACAATTAAAGTAGAAATATCAATATTTGGGTTACGTCGCAACAATCCCCTGACAATAGTATTATCAAAATTCTCATCAGCCAGCAGTTTCAACATACTTCCCGTTCTGCTTTCCGCGCCAGCAGTCTATCACGCAACCCTTGGGGGTCAAATCTGGCCTCATTTATTTTACGAATTTCCTGTGCTTGTTGCTGTCTTTGCTGTAAATACACTTCCACTTCTTGTTGATGATTGAGATAGAAGGCAATGGTAGCATAAATATCAGCAAGTTTAAGGGATGGATAACGATAAGCAATTTCTTCTGCTGTTGTTCCTTGTTTAAAAACAGCAATTACCGTATCGAGTGTTACACGAGTTTTACCTATCCTAATGACACCATCAGTGGTAAATTCCAATGGCGCTGGTTCAGATACAATTCCTTCAGAGAGACTCACTAAAGCTTGTGCCATAATTAATAACAAGTTAGTTGTCTTTAATCATAGCAAATAATAGAAATAAAACTCAATACAAAACTGCATTAATCCTTCAGTATACCATTAAGGATTGTCCCTAACTCATATCGCTAAATAACATTTTAGGAACTTCCGTACAAATACGATAACATTATATTCGGCATATTTAGTATTCAGGATTCCCCAAAAATGTCACAAAAACAAGGTAAGAAAATTGCACCTACTCCCATATCTAACAATGTTAGCGTGGTTGATTTGATTGATACCTATTTTACCGCCTACAACTCAGCCCGGTTGCGGGAAGCCTGTCAACTGCTGACTAAGGAAGTGTTTCAAGAGGGTGTCACCGTAGGCGTTAGCCTGTCTGGGGCTATGACACCCGCAGGTTTTGGGGTTTCCGCCCTTGCGCCCCTAATTCGCAATGGTTTTATTGACTGGATGATTTGCACAGGTGCGAATCTTTACCATGATATGCATTATGGTTTGGGCTTTGAACTATTTGCTGGTAGTCCGTTTTTAGATGATGTCAAATTGCGGGAAGAAGGAACAATCAGAATTTATGACATTATTTTCGGTTACGATGTACTGCTAGAAACCGACGCTTTTATCCGTAAAGTTCTTCAAGCTGAACCTTTTCAAAAGCGTATGGGAACGGCGGAATTTCATTATTTACTCGGTAAGTGTGTGTGGGAAATAGAACAGCAATTGGGGGTGAAAAATTCCTGTTTGTTGGCGACGGCTTATGAATATGGCATACCTATTTATACTTCTTCTCCCGGTGATAGTTCTATCGGTATGAATGTCGCCGCTTTGGCTTTAGAAGGTTCAAAATTGGTATTAGATCCGGCTATTGATGTCAATGAAACCGCAGCAATTGTTTATGGGGCGCGAGAAAATGAAGGCACAAGTGCGGCGGTAATTATTGGTGGTGGTAGTCCTAAAAACTTTTTACTACAAACACAACCGCAAATACACGAGGTTTTAGGATTGGAAGAACGGGGACATGATTTCTTTGTTCAGTTTACTGATGCACGTCCTGATACTGGTGGTTTATCTGGGGCGACTCCCGCTGAAGCTGTGAGTTGGGGTAAAATTGATCCCGATGAATTACCTAGTGCTATTGTTTGTTATACTGATAGTACAATTGCTTTACCTTTAGTGACGGCTTATGTACTGAATCAATGTCCACCTCGTTCCCTGAAGCGGTTGTATGATCAACGTCTAACTTTATTAGATACATTGCAAAAAGATTATTTAGCGGCTAAGGATCAGCCTGTGAGTGAGATTAGTCAGGAAAAAACGGCTACTTATCCCTGCGGTAAACTAATTAAAGGTTAAAGTGGCATTGCTGATTTTTGGGATCAAAAACAATTTCGCATATATTTAAAACCCTTGTAGAGACGTTCCATGGAACGTCTCTACACCCAAAAAACATCCCGCATTTATGCAGCGCCGTTCAAGTATATTAGACATCTGGTGAAAATTAAATGTCCAAAACATCAAAATCTGTCCGAGGAAATATTCCCAGATGTCTATGTGGTGGGTTCAATATGCTGATTTTAATTATTTAACTACTTTTATGAGAGTAATGTCAAATTTGTGTAACATTAATTAAAAGATGATAACAAGGAATAACTTTATGCCCTATACAACGGAAGAAGGCGGCCGTCTGAATAACTTCCCCAAAGAACCCAAGGTTTATCAAGCCGAACCGCCAACAAACGCTCAAAAGCGTAATTATATTATTTTAGGGATTGCAGCGGCGCTTTTGGTTGGGGGAGTAATCTTTGTGGCCTTCACTGTTTCTAATGTCGGTTGATTGTAGAATTTTATAAAATTTAACTTTTCCTGATCTCAGGTTCTTGCTTTCACAAAGAGCCTGATTTTTTGTTAGCATGGGGCAAAGCATAGTAACTATAATGATTATATTTTTTTAACTTCGATCTAGCCGGAAAACCTTAATTAATCCTGAAAGAGAAAACATCTCAGTTATGAACTCTAGACCTGAAGATGGATTCATATTACCCGTATCTGATTAGTTGACTACATTTAAGACGAGAGTTAAAGACTGAGATCGTTATATGTGACATCAATATTAAATAAATTTATTCAGTCGGAATGTATACAGAAAACAGGGCTAAAAGCCAAATACATAGAAGTGTGAATGAAACTCTACACACAAAAAACGTTAAGAATCAGCAAGTCTATCAACGCTTAAAACTGTCCCTGAGTTTGGGTTTGCGTAGACAAATTCTATTTGCTATATGTGACGATTTAAAGTTAAGAAATCGCATAGCAGCGCGTTTACATTCACTCCTAGCTTATCCAGTGGGAAATATCCTCTATCAGCAAGAGAATAGAGAAGAGTTGAGCACTCAAGCTTATCCAAGATTAGTCACTTGGCGATTAAATGTCAGTGATCCCAATCCCATAGCCCAAATCAATCAATGGTTAGTTAATTATCCACCCCCCATTGTCGGAGGTTCAAAAAATAATCCTGGCCGTCCCTTACCAATCCCAGGATTTCAGATTGTGGGGGTAGAAATGCTGACTAAAGAACCAGTAGCAGTACAACGGTTATTCTTGAATTATCTCAAACTCAGTGAAGCATATCTATCGGGTGAGGAATCGAGTAGTTTTTTAGAATCCAGTTTATTATTTTGGGTTTCTCGTCCTTGGTTATTAGCAATTCAGCAATCAGCACCCAAATTTTGGCATTGTCGAACTGGTGTATTTGTATTTGCAGGAGAACCGACACCAACTGTAGATAATAGAGTTTATGCAGAGGATTTTGCAGATTCTTTACCTTTAGATCAGGAAAATTCGCAGGATTTATTTGTGGATGAAGAGGAAATTTCTAGAGATATCAGACAAACAAATCAACTAGATTTATCTGGAAATAAAAACGACGATTTACTAATACAAATACCTGAAAAATATCCTGTTCAAGCTTCTGAAATAACCATTGCTCAAAGTTTCCCTTCTTTATCTGATATTAACCAGGAATTACATGAATTAATTAAAGGCACACTAAATACTGATGATAGCGGACAAACACAAGAAATATTATGGCAAATTGAGCAGTTACATATTGAAAACGCCAAGGGAAATGAGTTAGCAATTCCTAGGGAGCGCTTTGCTATCGCTTATCAAAATCTGGGTAATTTATATCGCTTGCGTATTGAACAAGGACAAGCAACTCTCCAAAACTTAATGATAGCAATTCTCGCTTATCAGGAAGCGGTTACCTATGATGAAAGTTCTCCACAAATTCTAGATATTTTGAATGATTTGGGGACACTTTATTGGATGTTACACCGCATCCGTGATAATTCAGAAGAAGCGAAAATTTATATTCAGCAAGGTATAGATTTTTATAAATTAGCACTCAGGCTAATTACGAGTGATACTCAACCAGAAACTTATGCTCGTATCCAAAATAACTTGGGAGCGGCTTATGGTGATTTAGCCAGGTTTTCTGAACCGCTGGAAAACTGGAATTTGGCAGTTATGGCTTATCATGAAGCACTTCGTTACCCAGGTTGGGAAATAGAACCTTTAAGATATGCTGCTTGTCAGAATAACTTAGGTACAGCCTACTGGCATTTAGGGCAGTATAATCGACCTGTAGAACATATCAAAAAAGCGATCGCTGCTTATAAGTTAGCACTTGTTCACTATCAACCGACAGATGAACCCCTAAAATATGGGATGATTCAAAATAACATTGGTACGGCTTATTGGAATCTTTCTCAATATGAACAACCCACGGAAAATCTTCAATTAGCAATTCAGATCTACACTGAAGTGCTAAAATATCGAACATTAACCAATTCACCCCAGGGCTATGCTGCTACTCAAAATAATCTCGGTATCGCTTACTGGCATCTAGCAAATCAGCAGACAACAACAAAGGAAGATCAACAAAAATTTATTAAGTTATGTATTAATTCTTATCAAGAAGCTGTGAATACTGCTCACTCATTAACTAATATAAACTTAAGTTTTGATTTGTGGTTGACACATAATACTTTGGGAATAGCTAATTATTATTTAGTTACCAATGTGGGTTTTAATGGAGATAAAAAAATGCTTTCTCGACATTTAGAAGCTGCTTTAGAAAATCATTTACAAGCCCTAAATGGATTTAGTAAACAAACAGAAAACTATCAAATAACCATCAACCACATTATTAAAATAATTCGCACTTTCCATAATGAGTTAGGCATTCAAGGACAAAATTTAGCTTTGTCTAAACTTCCGGGATATTTATTATCCGATATTTTAACGAAATTGTAAATTGTTTGGTAATTGATAATATGAAAGAAATAGTGCTAGAGGTTCGTAATCTACAAGTTGAATTTATTAGTGATAGCAGGAAAGTGAAAGCCGTAGATGGTATTAGCTTTCAATTACATCAGGGTGAGACTCTAGGTATAGTGGGAGAGTCGGGAAGTGGAAAGTCAGTGACAGCTTTAGCAATTATGGGTTTATTGTCACATCCTGGTAAAGTCAGTGGGGGGGAAATTTGGTTTTGTCCCACCCATGGCCAACCGCTGGATTTATTAGCTTTACCACCTCAAGAAATGCAGCTTTATCGAGGTGGTGATATTGCTATGATTTTTCAAGAACCAATGAGTTCTTTAAATCCAGTTTATACGATTGGGTTTCAATTGCAAGAAGCAATTAGGCGTCATCAAAATGTGAATGCAGTTCAAGCCAAAGCAATTGCGATCGCTGGTTTACAAGAGGTTAAACTCTTACCTAGTGATGAACAAATTCAACAACAGTATCTTAATTATGATTTATCAGCACTGGACAGTTTTAAATTAGCACAATTAATAAAGAGAGATAAAGAAGCGATGCTAGATCGCTACCCTCATCAATTATCAGGGGGTCAGCTACAACGGGTTATGATTGCTATGGCAATTTCTTGTAACCCTTCTGTGTTAGTTGCGGATGAACCAACTACAGCTTTAGATGTGACTGTACAAGCAACAATTTTAGAATTGTTGTCTGAATTACAAAAAAGTCGCAATATGGCTATGATTTTTATTAGTCATGACTTGGGATTAATTTCGGAAATTACTGACCAAGTAGCGGTAATGTATCAAGGTAAAATAGTCGAATATGAACCTGCTGCACAAATTTTTAATCACCCCCAACATCCTTATACTAAAGGACTTGTAGCCTGTCGTCCCACCCTTAACCATCGTCCCCGCAAACTCTTAACTGTTTCTGACTACATGAGTGTAGTCAAAAATGAATTAGGAGATATTGTAATTAAGGCTGAAGAACCAGTTAAACCAGCGGAAATTACTGAGAAAGAATTTCAAGAAAGACTGGCAACTATTAGTGCCAAACAACCGCTATTAACAGTGCGAAACTTAGAGGTAGGTTTCCCTGTGCGGGGAGTATTTGGAGAAACAAAACGCTACCATAAGGCTGTAAATGGGGTTTCCTTTGATGTTTTTCCTGGAGAAACCTTGGGATTGGTGGGAGAATCGGGTTGTGGTAAAACTACCTTGGGTAGAACCTTGCTGCGACTAATCGAACCCATGAGTGGTAAAATATTCTTTAATGGACAAGATATTACCCAGTCAACGGGGAAAACTTTGCAGCACTTACGACGGGAAATGCAAATTATTTTCCAAAATCCCTTTAGTTCCCTCAACCCCCGGATCAAAATTGGGGAAACGATTATAGAACCCCTGTTAATTCATGGTGTGGGTAAGTCAAAACGACAGCAACAAGCTAGGGTAGTGGAACTATTAGAAAGGGTGGGTTTAAGTGCGGATGATATGAAAAAATATCCTCATCAATTTTCCGGTGGTCAACGTCAACGGGTTTGTATTGCCCGCGCTTTAGCTTTGAATCCTAAGTTTATTATTTGTGATGAGTCAGTTTCAGCTTTAGACGTTTCTGTACAAGCGCAGGTTTTAAACTTATTGAAAGAATTGCAAGCAGATTTTCAACTCACTTATATCTTTATTTCCCATGATTTAAGTGTAGTGAAATTTTTGAGCGATCGCATTTTAGTCATGAATCAAGGGAAAATTGTAGAATCAGGTACATCTGAAAGTATTTATCTTGAACCAAAAGAAGAATACACGCAAAAATTAATTGCTGCAATTCCTACAGGTAGTCCCGCACGGGTAAGAAATCGGCATAATTAAATAGGCCTTGCTGAAAAAGTTGTCTGTGAGGGGAGGGAACTCTTAACTGGGAACAGGGAATAGTTTTAACTGTCTGGATATCCTCAATTTTCCAAATCCAACAAAGAAAAATGCACTTATTTTGAGACACCATTAGCCAAAACCTTGCACTTTTTTGTGGTAAAAATCCACGAAACCCTTTGTTAATAAATGGTTTTAGGTTTATATGGCTAAGGCCACGCTACGCTATCAGCAAGCCCTAAATAGAAATTATAAAAATAATATAAATTTCTAGAAAATAGCTTTTTATTACCAGATCTATCTATAATACGGTTACTGTATCGGAGAAAAGTAATATAGATACTGATGTCATTATACACAAATATAGCGCAAACATCTACTCACAATACCCAACAACATTTTACCAGGCGATCTTTATTGCCAAGTAAAAAGAATACTTTATGGCAAATAGAAGCAGGATTTGTCATGACTTCTACTTATTTAGAAGATGGAACGACAGTAGCTTTAGGATTATGGGGTCCGGGGGATCTAGTTGGGGAACTGCTATCAACAATGAAACCTTATCAGATAGAGTGTTTAAGCAAAGTAGAAGCGAAAATTGTACCTGTAGATGATTGGAATCAACTGACAAATACTTTGCTTGATCACATTCAAAAAGCGGAAGAATTAATGGTAATTCGCAGTCACAAAAAAGTAGAAACCATGTTGATACGATTATTAGCATGGTTATCAAAAAAATTTGGTTCAGAAGTACAAACAGGAAGATTAATTGATATGCGTTTAACTCATGAAGACTTAGCAATACTGATCAATTCTACTCGTGTAACCATCACTCGTATATTGGGACAGTTAGAACAGGAAGGACTAATTAATAGACTTTCTCAGCACCGGATTATCTTAAAACAAGAAGATATTTGGTATTATGAAATATAAAATGATCAATCTACCCAAATCCTAAAGATTATAATTTAATTTTATGCTAAAATGGCACAATTATAGGTCCTGTTACAACTTACAAGTCTCAACGCGAGAGAAGATCAACATATATACCAATATATACATATACTTTTTATTATACATACGAGGAAAGTTTCCGAACTGCACCTTTTGTGTCTTGTTATCAAAAGTAATATCTTGGTAGTAGAACCATTGTCCTCCCCTTCTCCAACCTACCTTGTCCCCAAAAGCTTCCCAAATTTTCTTGTCGTAGTTTCTCGTTCCACCCAAACCTTGATAAATCTTTCTTTGAACAGAAAACCCAAATTTACCATTACTGTATTTTACCCATAACTGGTCAATAATGCGAAGGTCTTCACAGGAAAAATTATCAATACTACTAGTGTTCAGCCAACCTTGCTGTTCCCGCTGCGCAACTGCTAATATTACTCGTAAAGTTTCCTTGTCTGCTTCCTTCCACTTCCTGGCCGCGAGTAAGTCACGCAGTTTTCTGTAGTCCATTCCAGAGGATGATTTTAATTTTAGCTCTTTATTTACAGATTGAGGAGTAGAATTTTGACGAGTGAAAATTTGTCTCACCTTAGATAGGAAAGAAGAATAACTTTTCCCTTTAGGTCTGGAGATACTTTGCTGCTGTCTTTGCTGTACCGGAACGGGAGGATAATAAACCGGTGGTGGTGTGGGAATATCCGCAACAGGTTCAACCCAACGTGGTGTGGGAATATCCGCAACAGGTTCAACCAAAACTGGTGTGGGAATATTCGCAACAGGTTCAACCGACAAACCTAACAACTCCCGAAACTCCCGCACAGTTTGAGGACGGTTTATGGATTCTAACTCCATTCCCTTAATAATAGCAGCATTTACCCGATCGCTAATCTGTTGATTATATTTTTTCGGCGGTGGTAAAAGTACATCATATTCAGCGCGATAATTAGAAGGAATAGGAACTCTGGTAGTTAGCAAGGTATACAAAGTTGCAGCTAGAGCATAAACATCTGTATAATAACCAAAATGTCCGTGACGTTGATATTGTTCTATAGGTGCATAACCTTCCGTTTTCACCTCTGTCATGCTTCTGATCTTACCAGGTTTAAATTCCCGCGCTAACCCAAAATCAATTAAAACTGCTTCATTGCTTTTGGGTCGCAACAAAATATTACTCGGTTTAATATCCCTGTGTAAAAGTCCCCGTTCATGAATACATTCTAAAGCTTGTCCAATTTGGTCAATATAGCGCAAAGCTTCCGTTTCTGACAACCACCCATTTTCACTGAGATAAGCTCGTAAATTGTACCCATTAATATGTTCCATGACAATAGCCCAAAGTCCATCTTCGACAAAATTGTCGTAAACTCTGACAACATGGGGATGATAGCATTTTGATAGGTCTAATGCTTCCTTGCGGAACTTCTTTTGTCTTTTTGCAAAATCTGGTTTTTCCTGTTGTTGACGGTTGAGAGTTTTAATTACAACCAACCTGTTTTCCTCCGTGTCTAGTGCTAAATAGGTTTCACCAAAGCCACCAGCGCCGATGACCTTTTTAATGATATACTGTCCATTCTGTAGTGGTGTGTTAGGTATCCAAGCTTGCATAATATCAGAATCAGGATGTCTAGGACTAAAGTATCTGTAAGATTTAAGAGAGTGTTTGCAAAGTCTAAATTTATACTTTTAAAGCAGATAAGAAAGATGCTTTCAATAGGCTAGGTTATGCAAAGGAATACACAGACTCAACTTATCTATTTAGATTAGAAAGCCTTGATTTTACCTTATCCCACGTAGGTAGATGGAGTTAGTTTATACAGTAGCTTTCACCCACGGACATAGACAAGTATGATGATATTCACCAATAGCCTGCATGGCCTAGCCATCAATTTTTAAAACATCCTCATCAGGTGTATATAATGAATTTGTATCATCCTCATCTTAACTTCTCTCTGTGTTCCTTAAACACCCCTGGGTGAGAAAAACCTATTCCTCCTTGAGAAACTCCAAATATCCCTGACTCAGTTCCTCCACAGATAAATCATAAAATAGTTTACCATGTTCAGTCGTTGCTAAATCTGGATTTGAACCCATACGACCATCTGAATAACGAGAACGAAAATCAATAGCACCATAAATGTTATGTCCACCAGCAACTTCTGGAGAAAGAAATGCTTTTTTAATTACTTCTGGATAAACATATTTAGTAACAGCTACTTCACTAGGAGTAGCATGAGAACCTTCTTGATCACCATACAATTCTTTGGCGAGTTTGTAAACCGAACCAGCCATAAACCAATTAGCAATTTGACATTTAACTTTGGCAAAATTGGGAATTTGTAGGTCTTCTAAATGAGCATAAGTTTCAGAAAAAGCAGCTTTGAGAGTCGCAATATTTCCCCCATGTCCATTAATAAAATAAAACTTGGTAAAACCAGCTTTGACTAAACAGGTTAAATAATCTTTAACTACTAAGATTAAAGTGCTGGAACGTAAACTAATTGTTCCCGGAAAAGCTGTATGATGTAAAGCCATTCCCACATTAATTGTCGGCCCAACCATTGCTTGAGTTGCTTCCCCTACACCCTTTGATATAGATTCTGCACAAATTGCGTCTGTACCAATTAGTCCTGTTGGTCCATGTTGTTCTGTTGAACCAATGGGTAAAATAATCCCTGAAGACTTTTGTAAATAAGTTTCAACTTCCGGCCAAGTGCTTAAATGTAAGAGCATTTTTTATTAAAAATTAAGCAGTTTACAACTAAATCATTGAAATCATTATCATTCCCAGAATCCCCACTTCTGAAATATATTCATATTATAATTATCTTTACTAATTAATTATAATATCAAACATAATCTAAAAAAAGAAGTCGGGGATCTCATTTGTAAATTAACCAACAATTTCCCACCAGCCAAAACCAGGTCCAATAAATCTGATTGTGATCCAGACAACAACCATAGTACCAATACCTATCCATGCACCACGAGTAGTGATAGCTACAAATTGTGAAGCTTGAGTTTTAGTAATGGGAACCCAAGGTAATATTCTTGCAGTATTTTGTCCGTATTCTTCCCCTAGTGAATTTTTACGGCGTTTTGCTTCACCCATAATTTTATCCTTGACTTTCTTGACAAGTTCAATTTAGATTTTAATAGAAATCAGTTATTAGTTGATGATTGTCGCCATTAATTAACTAGAATCATCTTCATTATTGGTGGAAAATAAACTAGGATCAAGGTAGTTTAAACGTGCTAGGGGACTCAGAGAAGAGAGAATTTGCGCTCCATAACTGCGGTTAACAACACGAGTATCTAATAAAGCCACAATACCTTGATTTTCGCGTACAGGTGCGATCGCTCTTTGTAATTCATTCATGGCTTTTGGTAACAGATATAAACGAAACCAGTCTTGATGCGATCGCTTGTAATGAGCTACCCTACCGGCTACCAAGGGATTTTCTAAAGATGGTAAGGGTAAAGTGGCAATAATTAATAATCTGGGCGCTGGTAAAACACTTTGATTTTCACGCCAAAATTCCCAACCGCTAATCAAAATCCCATTTTCATCTAAACAAGTCTTTTCCACCAGCACCCGTGAACCAAATTCCGAGGCCAAAATTGCTCCTACCCTAGCCTTTAGTGGCACGTCCCCTATCAATATTACCGTCATTCCTGGCGCTGTGGCACTCAAACATACTAAAGTACGAACTTGATGAATTAAAGCTCCTTGAAATTCTGGTGTATTTGGTAAAGGCAACTTATAAGGAACATAAAGTTGAATTGCTTCTCCTTGACTATCAGCAGCAAACTTTAGACAGGTAACATCTTTTAAACCCAAACGTTGACGAAAAAGAGGTGCTTCCGTTTCTGGTTCTAAAGCACTACCAATTAATACTACAGGTTGACGCTGCCAAATTGGTGCGATGATTTTACTTAATTCTATAGGAGCATAATATAAAGAAAATAACCCTTGACGACGAGCAATAGTCGCCCAGAACAGGGGAAAGTCAGAGGTATAACCGAGGCAAGAACCTTGTAAATTAGGGATTTTTTGCCAAAAATTCCGCCAAGGTTCGGGAAGATGATTTGGCTCTAAAGACAAGTATAAACGTTGTAAAATTTCTATTTCTGACTGAGAAATCAGATAACAGTGATAGGGATTTTCCGGGTGCTGAAATAATTGATGTGTCAGTTGTACCTTAGCTTCCCGAATTAACTCAACTTGATATGGATAAGCAAGCATCAACTGATCCCAATCCTGGGGTTGAATAGCTTCAGTTAACTGAAAACGCACCCAATCTTCTAAATCGTCAACACCATCAATAATTGTGGGAATATGAGCAGGAAAGGGATTGTCATGAGCCAATTGTCCCTTCAACCAAGCAGCGGGGGAAATCAATAGCAAACCCTGAAAATCAGGACTTGGCCAAATATCACCAGTTCTAATGGATTTATTCGCCGGTAGCCACTGCTGGAGTCGAGGAATTTCTACCTTTAACAACCGTTGCTGTACGGTTTCCGAGGTGACAATAATTACAGAACCATGCCACATTAAAGCAGAGGCGATAAAACTGGTGCGATATCGGCCTTGGTGTCCACAACCCGCCCCAACTTGAATTAAAGCGCTGCGTCCCAAACGCAAAGCGCGTGCTACCAACCTAGCCATGGTTAAATGATGAGGCCAAGAAGGGAAACCCGCCTGCGATCGCAGGAAGTTATGTAATGATAAATGAACTTCTGCTTCAATCACGCGCTTTATATTCCATAACAAGTGTTTTTTTGAAACTACCTCATGAACATGATCAAGAGTCAAGAGGGAATAGAAATTCCGAACCACGGACAACGGACAACCGACAACTCACAACCAACTTATTATCTAAATTATGCCAACTTATACGGGAATTTCCAGTGCAGCCTTCAGACATCCATTAGATACCCAAGCAGAACAAGCTTTACGCAGTTTACCGGGCTTTGACTTAATCGCTCGTAAATTTGTAGAATTTGTCTATGAACGCCCTCAACTTGTTTATTTAATGGGTAACTCCATACAAGTCGGACCCCGGCAATATTCTACTATTTACCAAATTTTCCGGGAATGTGTCCGGGATTTGGATATTAGCAGTGAACCGACATTATTTATTGCCCAAGATGCTCAAGTCAATAGTTACGCACTAGGACAAGACAACCCATACATAGTCGTTAACACTGGGTTATTAGAGTTACTCAATGAGTCGGAACTGCGGACGGTGTTGGCTCATGAACTAGGCCATATTAAATGCGGTCATACTATTTTAATCCAAATGGCGATGTGGGCGATGAATGCCGCTTCTGTCCTGGGTGAATTAACCTTGGGTTTAGGTAATTTTGTCAGTCAAGCCTTGATTTATGCTTTTTTTGAGTGGCGACGCAAAGCTGAGTTATCGGCTGATAGAGCGGCTTTATTGGTCATGGATGATTTAAATCCAGTCATGTCATCTATGATGAAACTTTCTGGAGGTAGTAATAAATATGCCCATGAATGTAGTTTACAGGAATTTATTCAGCAGTCAGAAAAATATCAAGCACTAGATGATGACGGGCTGAATCAAGTATATAAGTTTTTAATATACAATGGCGCACAGGGAATGATGTTAAGTCATCCTTTTCCTGTGGAACGGTTGCAGTATTTACGCAGTTGGGCGGTATCAGAAGAATACCAGGAAATCAGAAAAGGTAACTATGAATATTCTGCTGCTGGCTCAGTCAATGTTACACCAAAAACACCTGAGAATGAAGCGGAAAGATTACGCAAGCAAATTGAAGAACTACAACAAGAAATCAACAAAATGAGAAAATAAACCACAAGATCCAAAGTCTCATATCCCGGACTTCTTGAATAAGTCCGGGATCGGAATTAAATTAACTTTCAGTTTCGCAATCAGGAACACCTTCTCTAAACACTCGACTAGCGAGAATATCTGCTGCTTCGATGGTAATTAAATCCTGTTTTTCTAACAGTTTACCACTACTTAATAAACGATTTGCTTGCCGTAAACGCGCTCTATCTATAGCATTACGGACACTTCTAGCATTAGCAAAATGGGGCATGGTCTTCCGTTTAATTAAATATTCGCGGAAGGCTTTTTCAGCATCAGGACTAAAGCAATAGTTTTGTGCTTTGACTATGGATTGGGCAATTACCATTAAATTATCCACGCCATAATCGTTAAATTCAATGTGTAGTCCAATGCGAGAATTCATCCCCGGATTACTATGAAAAAACCTTTCCATGTGGTCTTTATAACCGGCAAGAATGACGACCAAATCATCACGTTGGTTTTCCATTACTTGCATGAGAATTTCTATGGCTTCTAAACCAAAATCTCCCGGATAATCTGGACGGTATAAAGTATAGGCTTCATCAACTAACAAAACGCCACCCATGGCATTATTTAATACTTCTCTAGTTTTCGGTGCAGTTTGCCCCATACCTTGTCCAACTAGATCATCTCGCGTCACTAACATGACATTTTCCTTGCGGATATATTCCAGACGGTAGAGAATTTCTGCCATACGCATTGCTACAGTAGTCTTACCCATACCCGGATTGCCTAGAAATGTCATGTGTAGACTGGGCGCACCTGCATTTAATCCTAAGCCTTTACGAATACGGTCAACCAATAACAAGGCCGCCATCTCTCTAATCTTATTTTTGACGGACTTTAACCCGACTAACTCCTGGTCTAACTTATCGAGAATCTCCTGAATATGAGATTCTTGAAAAGCTGCTTCTAAATCTATTCCCTCATTTTGACCTATTTGTTTTTCTAATAGCTGTTCTGTCATGACTATCACCTTTGCTAATGAATTTTATGATAGCCTGGGGTCGGGAAATATAAAAGAACATAATATTTATATGTCTGATATGTTTTTCTTTATTATCAATTTCTGAATTTAGTCATAGAGAAAACATTATCCATTTTAGCCCACCCCCAATATAGAAATAGCCTAATTTTCTTGTCTGTGTCTTGAAATTAGGATTTATGCTGTTCTCTATTAGTAAATATGTTCTGTAAAAAATCAATACTTTTCCATCTCTAGCACGTAGTCACCAAAAATAGAAAAATTATCTAATGCTATTCCTGTAGCTAGAATTGGATTTAAGCTGTTATTAACATTAAAATCAACATGATTAGTAAATTGACACAACGGTTATTGACTTTGGTACTTGTCTTTATTTCCGCATTTTTCCTATGGGAAATTCCTTTGGCTTCAGCAAATCACTATTTTACTAACTCTGGGGAAATTAAGGATAATATCGAATTATCTGAAAATGATTTTACTCCCCAAGAAAATCAAGCATTACAAGCTATCCGTCAGCGACGAAATAAAGAAATTGCCAGAATTTTAAATTTATCTCAACGTCAGTTACTTGTCTATAAATTACACAATGGCAATAATATTGATCAAGCTTTGGATTCATTAAATCTAAGTTCTGAACAACGAGAATTAGTAAATTCTATAAATGTATTCACTAATTTGAAATTGAAAGGAATTTTTTCCCGTCACGCTTTACTTGACAGTCACAAATAAAGTTAGAATTGGAAAATTGTAAATTATGCCAGTTGTGAGAAATTTCATATTTCTGCAACTGGTAATTAAGTAAATATAAATCTTTGATAATATTGGATCAAATTTCAGGATCTCAAGTCTTAGTTAAATAATTAATCCTTAATTTAGAGTTAATTCTCCTCGCATAACTGTTACAGCTTGTCCAGAGATAAAAACGCGGTTTTTTCCTGGATAATATACTTTTACCACTCCACCTCGACGAGAAGCTTGATAGGCTAAAAACCGATCTTTTCCCAATTTATTCCGCCAAAATGGTGCTAAACAACAATGTGCTGCACCTGTTACCGGGTCTTCATTAATCCCTAAACCGGGAGCAAAAAAGCGGGAGACAAAATCATATTCTGAGTCGGAATTAGCGATGCTAGTGACGATAATATCAGCTTTAGGTAAAGTTCTCATCTGTTGGAAATTCGGCTGCATTTCTCTAACTAATTGTTCAGATTCCACTTCAACTAAATAACCGAGATAATTTTCAAAAACAGATTTATAAGTCACTCCTAAAACTTGACTTAATTCTGGAGGTGCTGTTACAGTTTGAGAGAGATTTACCGGAAAATCCAACTGAATCCAATCATGTTCAAGTTGAGCTATTAATATACCACTTTTTGTATAGAAATGAGCCTCTTGATTTAATAATAAATGTCCTTGAGACCATAATACATGAGCGCTGGCTAAAGTGGCGTGTCCACAGAGAGGAACTTCTACCGTTGGTGTAAACCAGCGCAAATTAAAACCGTCATTTTGTTTCACCAAAAAAGCGGTTTCTGATAAGTTCATTTCTTGAGCGATATTCTGCATCCATAACTCAGATTTGGGACTATCTAAAACACAGACAGCCGCAGGATTTCCCGTGAATGGAATATTAGTAAAAGCGTCAACTTGAGTAATAATTTGGGTCATTTTGGGCTAGGAGTTATAAATCTCTAACAGGATGTTGTAAAAGTAGCATCCCGCAATTTTTACCCGCTGCTATAAGCAGCAGAGAGTTTTCAAAGTCAAAGATAAAAAAGAACAGCTTATGGACTAGCCGTAGGAGATGATGATGATGTAGAATTAGGCTCAGAAACTGCTGCTACCTGATTAATTTCGTCCTTATACTCAGACGGAGCTAAGGCTCTAGCTTTATCAAATAAAGGTTTCGCTTCAGCAAGCTTCCCTTGTTGTTTAAATAGCATCGCCTTTGCTAAAACGGGACGAAAATCTTGAGGATCTTGATTAATTGCTTGATCATACACAGAAATAGCCTGAAGCTCATTCTTCTGAAAAGCGTAGACATTACCTAAAAGGATTTGAATAGCAATTACATCCCCACTGCCAGGCTGAATAGTATTAGCACTCTTCGCAGCCGTTAAGCTTTGTTCTAATAAGCCAATAGCTGCTTCTGGACGCTTTTGATTTAATTGCAAACTGACCATACCCTGTAAAGCCTTCAAATCTGTCGGTTTTGCAGTTAAAATAGTACGATAAGTTTGGGCTGCTCCTTCCTGATCACCAATTTGTTGTTTAGCTTGAGCCAGTAAAACCCCATACTCTGACTTTTGGGGATTAAGTCTAGCAAGTTTTTCCAAAGGTTCAATCACAACTTGAATATCCGTCGGTTTAACTTCCCCTGGGCTTTTTTGACTCAACAACTGTAACCGGGCTTGCAAAAGCCCCTTGAGTGCAGTTTGATTTTCTGGCTCTTTCTGTAAAACTAATTCATAGCCCCGGGCTTGATCTTCTAATTTTGAATTTTGCTGTAATGAAGATCCTTGGTTGTGAGTATTGGCCTGATTCTGTGGTAATAATTGGGGTTTGTTAAATGTTGTAATTATGGGTATAACAGAAACCCCCACAAAAGCAACAACAGCGAAAGCCAAGACTACTCGAACCATCCAGCGATTACGCGATTCAGACACAATATTATTCTACTCCTAAATGTTAACAAAATGTAAGTGTATAGAACCAAAGCCATGCTACACTATCAGCAGATTTTAAATTGTGGATTTATTCTTGATCTAAATCTTAACAATGAAATTAATTACAAATTGCAAAGTTAAAAATTTCCAAAACTTTGCGGAATACGGTCATTTATCTGTGAATTTTATAACAAATAAATATCTATCCTGCTAAAGTAAGTGATGACTTTAGGAAGATCCGTCAGAATTATAGCTATGCTATGCTGCCGATAACCTAGCGTGGCCTTAGCCTCAATGGTTATGAAGAGGCTAAATTACACATTTAGTGTATAAATGTGAGATTTTGCGTAATTCTGTTCATATAAAGCATCAAGCGAAAGGCTAGATTAAAAGGAAATATACTTTGATCAACCACACGCTTGCTCTTTTCTACCTGTCTTTGTCAAATCCTACCAAGGGATAAGTCTTGTGCCGCAAGGAGTTTTTATGAATTCCGACCTGATGCCGTCTTCTCAATCCTCAAATTCCACAGCCTCTAAACAAGGCAGAAAAGAGATTTCACCCCCTGTTAATGCTCATACATTAGCAGACCAACCCTCTCAACTGGAAAATTCTGTCATTGACCTGAGTAAACCCGATGCTAACGGGCATTTAGTTAATCGAGAACAACCAATTCCACCTCCGAGTGAACCAACCCAGTACCGAGCTATTGGCCTAGTTCGCGGGTGCTATCATGCCAGCAGTGAACAGTTTACCCAAGGAACACTGCTGACCAGCGATGGGGTTGAACTTAATGCCGTCCTATTAGGTCGGATTATGAGTTTAGTCAAAAATCACTTAGACCTAGAAAAAGAACATCTATGGGTAGTTTATCCCCGCACCAGACAAGAAAATGACGCATTACACCTGCAAATTGTTGGCGTTTGGGAACCAGAAAATCTGGCGAAAAATGCACTAGATGAACATACCCCAGATGGGATTACTCAAAAGTTAGACAACTCGACAGTAGTTTCTGATCATCTCAAACCCTCGTCAGCTGTTCCTGATGGCGGTTTTTCCGTGCGCGGTGAGGTAGTTTACCAGTCTTTTGATGAAAAGAGTTTGGTTGTGAAAATCAAGCAATCTCCCCGGAAAACTACTGATAAAGCTAAATATTTTAAGTTGAAACTCAAGGGCATATTAACCACCAAAGCCGTCGGTAAGTTCTGGGACTTCAATGTTAAACGGGAATCGGATGTTTTAGTAGTAATTAATGCCGAAGCGATCGCTGATTTACCCAAAAAACGTAGACCGCCATTCAAAGCCGCGTCCCGTGGTGTTGCTAACAGCGGTACTAGAAAACCATTCCCCCCCCGACGCAATGGTGAAGCCCCACGTCCCATTAGAAAGACAGCAGGTGATCCCACGGTTATTACTAAACCTATACCCAAAACCCCCACTCCTATGCCAATTAAGAGGCCTAAGCCGACCGGGGAATAGGTAATTGGTCCGTTGTCCGTTGTCCGTTGTGAAATGATGATTAATGGGTACAGAAACACGGAATTTGCTGAAGAATTTCCCTCTTTGTCTTTCTTCTTGCTTGTTTTTTCTTCTTTCTCATTCGTGACTCTGTGACTTCTGACTCCTTCTAAAACTCTGTCCAACGATCTTGAGGTAAAAAAGAACGCTCCATTGGTATCGAGGCTACTGGTTCAGTTAGGGTAAATATCCCCTCTTTGATCCATTGTTTCAACTCTTGGGCTACTTTTCGGGAAAGAAATAAGCTCGCTAAAGATGCTACTCGTACCGTTCTCCCTTCAATAGTGATGCGTCCAGATTTAAGTTGGGCGTAACTCACTAAACCGAAGGTAGGACGGACACGACGAGGAATGGAAAAATCTACAATTGGTGCTACTAAGTCTCTGTCTTGGACAGCACACCGTTCTATCACTCCCACATTTAAAACTGGTAACGGCACGCCTACACCCATCATCATGGACGGTCCATAGCTTTTAAAGTAACAACCTCGTATCCATCGGGCATCCATCTGTTTGGCATCGCCAATTAACGCTAAAGTGGCTGAAGGCCCAATCGGTGTCCGATTTTCTAACCGCTTTTGCAAGGGGAAATGTTGTGTCCCCTCCCAAGCTACATAACCAATACCCCCAGCTAAAAAAATCTTTGTCCCAATACCAACGATTTGTAAATCGGGGTCATTCAGCAACGGTGACAGCGAACCAGGGTTAGAATAAACTGCATTCCCTAAACGTGGCTGTAACGGTCCTAAATACGTATGCAGTGGGCGATCGCCACCATTTACACCAACAATAAAATTTTGATAAAGATTACGCGGATTAAATAAGTAAAACTGATTGATGGTGTCACGGGTGATAGTGGTTTCAAACGTAGCCCTGGGATAACAATCGGTAACTTGTCCAATAGCACGTACTTGGATAGATTTACCCGCAATTAAATCCTCAATCACATGACCCCCTCCACGTTCTCGCACTTCTTCCCCATCTATGGTGTCAACTGGACAACTAGCACCTAAGTATAAATCCACAGCCCCAAAACCAGAGTATGCTGGTACTCCATCTAACCAGCAACGCCGAATTTTTACGGGTGGATCAGTATGTCCTAAGTTAATAATTGCACCACTTGACTCCATTGGTTCAAATGTACCAGTGGTAATTACATCTACTTCCTTAGCAGCTTTATTAACACCAACTTCTCCAACTCGTGCTTTCAATTCTTCAGCAGTCCAGACTATTGCCCGTTTTTGGCTGATTTTCTCATTAATTTCCGCAATTGTTCGCATTTTTAATTCAGTTGTAGGTTGGGTTTAAAAAAACCCAACATTTCCGTGTTGGGTTACACCTTCGGCACGCTACGTGAACACTCCGTTTTACCCAATCTACAATCTAACAGTATACCCGTGTTGTACCACCTATCACCTCTCATCTACCCTGAATTTAACAGAATCAGCATGGGAAGGTAAACCCTCTGTAGTTGCTAATATGTCAATGGCCAATGCCACCTTTTCTAGTGCGGTTTGCGAGTATTGGATAATACTTGAGTGTTTTAAAAATGTTTCTACCCCTAAAGCCGAAGCATAACGGGCGGCACCAGAAGTAGGTAGGGTATGATTTGGACCTGCCAAATAGTCTCCCACTGCTTCAGGTGTAGAACTACCCATAAAAATTGCCCCTGCATGGCGAATATGGTTAATTAAAGCCCAAGGATCAGCAACTTCTAATTCTAAATGTTCCGGTGCAAACTCGTTAGAAAGTTCCGCTGCGGCAGACAGGGATTCCACCACCACAATTAAACCATAATGGGCGATCGCTTTTTCCGTATCTAGCCGGCGCGGGTGATTTACCAATTGTCTTTCTACCTCGATTTGCACTTTTTTAGCCAAAATAGCATCTGTTGTCAGCAAAATCGCGGCGGCCATAGGATCATGCTCTGCTTGCGCTAACAAGTCCGCAGCTACATACACAGGATTAGCCGTTTCATCAGCAATTATTAGCACTTCGCTAGGACCTGCTAAAGAATCAATACCCACAGTTCCGTAAACTAATTTTTTCGCCAAAGTGACATAAATATTACCCGGTCCTGTAATTACATTTACTTTGGGAATAGTTTCTGTCCCATAAGCCAAAGCCCCAATAGCTTGAGCGCCACCAATTCGGTAAATTTCCTGAACTCCTGCTTCTTGAGCCGCTACCAAAACCGCAGGATTAACCATTTTACCTCCTCTCACCGGTGTCACCATCACCACCCGTGGCACACCCGCTACTTTTGCCGGAATAGCATTCATTAACACTGTACTCGGATAACAAGCCCGACCACCTGGTATATATAAACCCGCACAGTCTACGGGCGTGTAGCGCTTACCTAATACTACCTCATCATCGCCAAATTGTACCCAGCTTTTGGGAACTCGCTGACGGTGAAAAGTCTCTATTTTTTCGCAAGCTAGGCGAATAGAGCGCAGCAAATCCTTAGATACCTGTTGATATGCTGCATCTAATTCTGAGCCTGTTACCTTTAGTTCTTCTGGTTTTAGGGTTTGCTGATCAAATTCCGCTGTATAGTGTAGTACAGCCTTGTCCCCTTGGCGCTTCACCGCTTGCAACACTTCGCGTACTGTTGCTTCTTTGTGAATTACCTGTTCATCCTGGGTGCGTCCACAGATCCTTTGCAGTTCTGCTCTAACGTCAGCTTGCTCAGTAATAATTCGCAGCATGGAGTAATGACAATGCAAAATTTTACAATCTTCTCAAACCAGAACCAGGTTTAGGCTTTTTACTCGCCACTACAGCATGACATCAATAGCAAGTTATTCAAAAATAGCTTAAAAGCTAATTATGTAAGCTTTTTGACCTTTCCTTTGATTCTTCACTTTTGACTCCGCCCTGCCTGACTAGGTTATCAACCTGGATCTGATTCTCTTCTCTAGCTTAACCTGGATTTTTTTTGATACTACTTTATAAAACTCAACCAACTCAGGAAATTTCACACTTCTCCCACAATTAATTCCCGCAATTGCAACCTTTTTTCCTCAATTACTCATTTTACCTTATTTCCCCACTTCTCAATTTCTAGCCCTTCTAGCCAAATAAAAATTTTTTTCTGGAAATTATAACATTGGCGAAAATAATGCTATATTAATTAAATCTAGTAGTGTGTGTACATAATTAATAGTCTTTTTTGGAATTACTGTGGCGAATACAAAGTCTGCTCTTAAACGCGCCCAAATCGCAGAACGTAACCGACTGCGTAATAAAGCATATAAATCAGCCGTAAAGACGCTGATGAAGAAATACTTTAGTTCTGTAGAAGCTTATGCAGCTAATCCGACAACAGAACTCAAGCAGGAAGTAGAAGTAAAAATGTCCGAAGCTTACAGCAAAATTGATAAAGCTGTGAAGAAAGGCGTGCTTCATCCCAACAATGGGGCCAGGAAAAAGTCAAGACTGGCTCACAAACACAAAACCCTCACAGCTTAGTAGGGGCAATCCCCCCGTGGTTGCCCTTAGTAGGGGCAATCCCCCCGTGGTTGCCCTTAGTAGGGGCAATCCCCCCGTGGTTGCCGTGGTTTGTAGGACGAGTGCCAAAATATAACAGAAACCTTATTCTTAGGGGTAACTCGTCAATTACCCCGTGTTCTATTTAGCCAAAGTCCTGGTCGGTTTATCCCTGACCATTGAACATTGACAACTAACAAGCCATGCAACTCGTAGATACCCACGTACACATTAACTTTGACATTTTTCAGCCAGATTTAGCAGCAGTCCGCGCTAGGTGGCAAGCAGCAGGAGTAGTTCGATTGATCCACTCCTGTGTTCACCCGCAAGAATTTGTCAGCATTAGCCAAATAGCAGCCCAGTTCCCCGAACTCAGCTTTGCTGTAGGGCTACATCCTCTAGATGCTGATAAATGGGATCAACAAACAGCTATCCTAATCAAATCTTTGGCCAGTTCTCATTCCCAAGTGGTAGCCATTGGGGAAATGGGCTTGGATTTCTACAAAGCAGATAACTATCAGCATCAACAAGAGGTATTTACATCACAATTGGCCATCGCCTGTGAACTGAATTTACCGGTGATCATCCATTGTCGTGATGCTGCACCAGCAGTGAGGGATATATTGCAAAAATGGCGAGATTTGTATGGGGAAAGGTTACGGGGTGTCATGCACTGTTGGGGAGGGACACCAGAAGAAACTCAATGGTTTCTAGACTTAGGTTTTTATATCAGCTTTAGTGGAACTGTAACATTTAAAAATGCTTTAACTATTAAAGATAGCGCGGCTATGGTGAGTAGTGATAAATTACTCATAGAAACAGATTGCCCCTTTTTGTCACCCGTACCTAAACGCGGTGAAAAACGCAATGAACCCGCTCATGTTTATTATGTAGCGGCGGCCTTAGCCGAACTACGAGGCGAAACAATCGAGGAAATTGCCCAGAAAACCACCGAAAACGCTTGTAAATTATTCGGTCTAGCACTATAGATGACAATCACATTCCCAAGATGAATATTGATTTGACTCATCATACATCTAAAAAATAAAAATGTGCTAAAATTATTTACTCTCAAATATTGAGGTTAAGTCATAATGTATAGAGAAAGGACAACAATTATTAACAAATTCTGTAAATGTAATCGTATTAACTGTAAAATGCCCGTGAATTATTGGTTTTAAGCCCCTGAATCAATCTCAACAATCATGGTTACTTGACAACCAAATCTAAAATCCAAAATTGTCTGTCCATCCACTTAAATCTTCACAAACGGATGCTCTCAATCGCCATTACCCCGTGGTAATAAGTATAGTGGCTAAAAGGGAAAGAACAATTTAGACCCGGTTATGCCGAATACGGTATATCAAACCTATAGAAAATCCTTAAAAGTAATTGTCTGATGCAGACAATCATAGCAATATCAAATCCATAATGCTATGCCCAGTACCACGCTCTACAATCCCACCCTCGCCAAAATCCTCAGTTTTGGGAGATTACAGTCACAGAATACAGTACAAACCATGAAGTGTGAAGTAGAAAAAACTCCCCAACCCAAAGACTAACAGCAGGCTTTTGCCCGCAATTTATAGACTTCATCATTCCCGATTTACATTTTAGCACAAAGCCTAAGTTCAGGCTACACCAACCCAGCTATCAGCAAGTTTAACCAGGTTGACAAAGGTAAAGGCATGACTAACGACAAATATATGGAATCCGCCTTTCTATTACCCGACTTAATTGAAATTCAGCGCTCTAGTTTTCGCTGGTTTCTAGAAGAAGGGCTAATAGAAGAACTGAACTCCTTTAGTCCAATTACAGACTACACTGGCAAACTAGAACTGCACTTTTTAGGAAATAATTACAAACTCAAAGAGCCTAAGTACAGCGTTGAAGAATCTAAGCGTAGAGATAGCACTTATGCAGTACAGATGTATGTTCCTACCCGTCTGCTGAACAAAGAAACAGGAGACATTAAAGAACAGGAAGTATTTATTGGCGATTTGCCCTTGATGACAGATAGAGGCACATTTATTATCAACGGAGCAGAGCGGGTTATAGTCAATCAAATTGTGCGATCGCCTGGAGTTTACTATAAATCAGAAATAGATAAAAACGGACGGCGGACTTATTCTGCCAGCTTAATACCTAACCGGGGCGCGTGGCTCAAATTTGAAACAGATCGTAACGACCTAGTTTGGGTACGGATAGACAAAACCCGGAAACTATCAGCCCAGGTACTTCTGAAAGCACTAGGACTATCAGATAATGAAATATTTGATGCCTTGCGTCATCCAGAATACTTTCAAAAAACCATAGAAAAAGAAGGGCAATTTTCCGAAGAAGAAGCCCTAATGGAATTATATCGGAAACTTCGCCCCGGTGAACCACCCACAGTTTTAGGTGGACAACAACTTTTAGACTCCCGCTTCTTTGATCCTAAACGCTATGATCTGGGAAAAGTTGGTCGTTATAAACTTAACAAAAAACTCCGTCTTTCTGCCCCCGACACCATGCGCGTCCTCACCTCTGGGGACATCCTAGCGGCCATTGATTACCTGATTAACCTAGAATTTGATATTGGTAGCATAGATGACATTGATCACCTCGGAAATCGTCGAGTTAGAAGCGTAGGTGAATTACTGCAAAACCAAGTCAGAGTAGGTTTAAACCGCTTAGAAAGAATTATTCGAGAACGGATGACAGTATCCGACGCCGAAGTTCTCACCCCCGCATCCTTGGTTAACCCCAAACCATTAGTAGCAGCCATTAAAGAGTTCTTTGGTTCAAGCCAACTCAGTCAGTTCATGGACCAAACCAACCCCCTAGCGGAATTGACCCATAAACGCCGCCTGAGTGCCTTGGGACCTGGAGGTTTAACTAGAGAAAGAGCCGGGTTTGCGGTGCGAGACATCCATCCCAGTCACTACGGGCGGATTTGTCCCATTGAAACACCAGAAGGACCAAACGCTGGACTGATTGGTTCATTGGCTACCCATGCCCGCGTTAACCAGTATGGGTTTCTGGAAACACCCTTTAGACCAGTAGAAAACGGTAAGGTTCTTTTTGATGTTCCTCCGGTGTACATGACGGCAGATGAAGAGGACGATCTTCGCACTGCTACTGGCGATGTTCCCTTGGATGAAAACGGTTACATCAAGGGACCTCAAGTACCCGTTCGCTATCGCCAAGACTGGACAACCACAGGACCGGAACAAGTAGATTATGTAGCCGTTTCTCCCGTGCAAATTGTCTCAGTTGCTACTAGCATGATTCCCTTCTTGGAACATGACGATGCTAACCGGGCGCTAATGGGTTCTAATATGCAGCGCCAAGCCGTACCGTTGTTGAAACCAGAACGCCCTTTAGTAGGAACAGGTTTAGAAGCACAAGCGGCGAGAGATTCTGGGATGGTAATAGTTTCCCGCACGGATGGGGAAGTGGTGTATGTGGATGCTACGGAAATTCGTGTCCGGGTGAGTAGTCAATGGTCGGTAATTAGTGGTCAGTCATCATTGGCGGAAAAACGAACAACAGATAATGAACAATTGACGACTGATAAACCTCAAGAAATTAGATACAACCTTTCTAAATATCAACGTTCTAACCAAGACACTTGTTTAAACCAAAAACCATTGGTGAGAATTGGGGAGAAGGTGGTGGCAGGTCAGGTGTTGGCAGATGGTTCTTCTACGGAAGGGGGAGAACTGGCCTTAGGGCAAAATATTGTTGTGGCCTATATGCCCTGGGAAGGTTACAACTATGAGGATGCGATTCTGATTTCTGAACGTTTGGTACAGGAAGATATTTATACTTCTATCCATATTGAGAAGTATGAAATTGAGGCTAGACAAACTAAGCTCGGACCGGAGGAAATTACTAGGGAAATTCCTAATGTGGGTGAGGATGCTCTTAGACAATTAGATGAGCAGGGTATTATCCGCATCGGGGCTTGGGTTGATGCGGGTGATATTCTGGTGGGTAAGGTCACTCCTAAAGGTGAATCAGATCAACCACCTGAGGAAAAACTGCTGCGGGCTATCTTCGGTGAAAAGGCTCGTGATGTCCGTGATAATTCCCTACGAGTTCCCAATGGTGAAAAAGGCCGAGTGGTTGATGTGCGGCTGTTTACCAGAGAACAAGGTGATGAGTTACCACCGGGGGCGAATATGGTGGTTAGGGTTTATGTGGCTCAAAAGCGCAAGATCCAAGTTGGGGATAAGATGGCTGGAAGACATGGTAATAAGGGTATTATTTCCCGGATCCTGCCGGCAGAGGATATGCCTTATTTGGCGGACGGTTCACCGGTGGATATTGTTCTCAATCCTTTGGGTGTACCTAGTCGGATGAATGTGGGTCAGGTGTTTGAATGTCTTTTGGGTTGGGCTGGACATAATCTAGGGGTGCGGTTTAAGGTGACTCCTTTTGATGAAATGTATGGAGAGGAAACTTCTCGGCGTTTGGTGCATGGCAAACTTCAGGAAGCTAGGGACGAAACGGGTAGAGATTGGGTATATAACCCAGAAAATTGCGGCAAAATTATGGTTTATGATGGTCGCACTGGCGAACCTTTTGACCGTGCTGTTACTGTGGGGGTAGCATATATGCTTAAACTTGTGCATTTGGTTGATGACAAGATTCACGCCCGCTCTACTGGACCCTATTCTCTGGTTACTCAACAACCTTTGGGCGGTAAGGCGCAACAGGGTGGACAAAGATTTGGAGAAATGGAAGTTTGGGCTTTGGAGGCTTTTGGGGCTGCTTATACTTTGCAGGAATTATTGACGGTGAAGTCTGATGATATGCAGGGACGTAATGAGGCTTTAAATGCGATCGTTAAGGGTAAGGCTATTCCCCGTCCTGGTACTCCAGAATCTTTTAAGGTATTAATGCGAGAGTTGCAATCTTTGGGTTTAGATATTGCGGTTCATAAGGTAGAAACCCAAGTTGATGGTAGTTCTTTGGATGTAGAGGTAGACTTAATGGCTGATTTAGCTCCCCGTCGTACTCCACCCAGACCGGTTTATGAGTCGCTTTCCTATGAGTCACTAGAAGATGATGATTAGTCATTAAGAGGTAAGAGGGAAGAGGTAAGAGTAAATCACCTACCTTTTTCCTCTTGTGTTAAGCAATCCAAAATCTAAAATCCAAAATCCAAAATAGGGAAACCGGAATCTAAATAATCTAAAATCCAAAATCCAAAATCCAAAATCCAAAATAGGGAAACTGGATTCCAAATAATCTAAAATCCAAAATCCAAAATCCAAAATCCAAAATCCAAAATAGGGAAACTGGATTCCAAATAATCTAAAACCGAAAATCTAAAATCCAAAATCCAAAATTATGAGACCCCCCCAATCTAATCAATTTGACTATGTGAAAATTGGTATAGCTTCACCAGAGCGTATTCGCAAGTGGGGTGAACGCACTTTACCTAATGGACAGATAGTAGGTGAAGTAACAAAACCAGAAACTATTAATTACCGCACTCTGAAGCCAGAAATGGACGGCTTGTTCTGTGAACGCATTTTTGGACCGGCTAAGGACTGGGAGTGTCACTGTGGTAAATATAAACGGGTTCGCCATAGAGGTATAGTTTGCGAGCGCTGTGGTGTAGAAGTAACCGAGTCTCGTGTTCGTCGTCACAGAATGGGCTTTATTAAACTAGCTGCTCCTGTGGCTCATGTTTGGTATCTCAAGGGTATTCCTAGTTATATTGCTATTCTCTTGGATATGCCACTGCGAGATGTGGAGCAGATTGTTTATTTCAATTCTTACTGTGTGTTACGACCGGGTAATGCGGATACTTTGACTTATAAACAACTGCTGAGTGAGGACCAATGGCTAGAAATTGAGGATGCTATCTATAGTGAAGATTCTCAGTTAGAGGGTGTGGAAGTGGGTATTGGTGCAGAGGCACTATTACGACTTTTGGCGGATATTAATTTAGAGCAGGAGGCGGAGGCTTTACGAGAGGAAATTATTGGCGCTAAGGGACAAAAACGAGCGAAGTTGATTAAACGTTTGCGGGTGATTGATAATTTCATTGCTACTGGTTCTAAGCCGGAGTGGATGGTTTTAGAGGTGATTCCGGTGATTCCTCCAGATTTACGTCCTATGGTACAGCTAGATGGAGGTAGGTTTGCTACTAGTGATTTGAATGATTTGTACCGTCGGGTGATTAATCGTAATAATCGTTTGTCTAGACTTCAGGAAATATTAGCGCCAGAAATCATTGTCCGTAACGAGAAACGGATGTTACAGGAAGCTGTTGATGCTTTGATTGACAATGGCCGTCGTGGGAGAACGGTGGTGGGTGCTAATAATCGTCCGCTGAAGTCTTTGTCGGATATTATTGAGGGTAAACAGGGACGGTTTAGACAAAACCTGTTGGGTAAACGGGTAGATTATTCTGGACGTTCTGTGATTGTGGTTGGACCTAATTTAAAAATTCACCAATGCGGACTACCCAGAGAAATGGCTATTGAGTTGTTTCAGCCTTTTGTGATTAATCGTTTGATTCGTTCGGGTATGGTGAATAATATCAAGGCGGCGAAAAAGTTGATTGCTCGTAATGACCCCTGTGTTTGGGAGGTGTTGCAAGAGGTGATTGAAGGACACCCGGTGATGTTAAACCGAGCGCCAACGTTGCACAGGTTGGGGATTCAAGCTTTTGAACCGATTTTGGTGGAAGGTAGAGCTATTCAATTACATCCTTTGGTTTGTCCGGCTTTTAATGCTGACTTTGACGGCGACCAAATGGCGGTTCATGTGCCTTTGTCTTTGGAAAGTCAGGCGGAGGCGCGGTTGTTGATGTTGGCTTGTAATAATATTTTGTCCCCGGCTACGGGTAGGCCTATTGTTACACCTAGTCAAGATATGGTGTTAGGGGCGTATTATTTGACGGCGGAAAATCCCCAGGCTACTAAGGGAGCGGGTAAATATTTTTCATCTTTGGATGATGTGATTATGGCTTATGAAGCCCAGCAGGTGGATCTTCATGCTTATATTTATGTACGTTTTGATGGGGAAATTGATTCGGGAGAACCAGATTCTGAACCTTTGGAAGTTATAGAGGATAGGGATGAACTGGGGAAACTGAGGGGAAGGACACTAAAGTATAAATTCCGTCGTATCCGTGAAGATGCCCAAGGAAATTTAATTTCTCAATATATTTATACGACTCCTGGAAGGGCGATTTATAACAAGGCAATTCAGGAAGCGATAGATGCTTAATTAGTCAGTTGTCAGTGGTCAGTGGTCAGTGGTCAGTAGCAAAACAACGGACAAAGGACAACTAACAACCAACAACCAACAAAGGACATCGGTGGTCAGTGGTCAGTAGCAAAACAACGGACAACGGACAACGGACAACGGACAACGGACAACTGACAACGGACAACGGACAACGGACAACGGACAACGGACAACGGACAACGGACAACGGACAACGGACA
>NZ_KE384713.1:61509-72439 GCF_000426925.1 Dolichospermum circinale AWQC310F
AGGACAACGGACAACGGACAACTGACAACGGACAAAGGACAACGGACAACGGACAACGGACAACTGACAACTGACAACTGACAAAGGACAACGGACAAAATTATGGCAACTAAAGCAGTTTTTCGCAATCTTGTGGTTAATAAGGGTAAACTGAGAGATTTGATTTCTTGGGCGTTTACCCACTATGGAACGGCGCGGACGGCGGTAATGGCTGATAAGCTCAAGGATTTGGGCTTTCGCTATGCGACTAAGGCGGGGGTATCTATCAGCGTTGATGATTTAATGATTCCGCCTTCAAAAAAGGAATTGCTGGAAGCGGCAGAAACGGAAATTCTAGCCACAGAAGAACGTTATCAACGGGGAGAAATTACGGAAGTAGAACGTTTCCAAAAGGTGATTGATACTTGGAATAGTACGTCGGAGTCTTTGAAAGATGAGGTTGTTACTCACTTCAAAAAAACCAATCCTTTAAACTCTGTTTACATGATGGCTTTTTCTGGTGCGCGGGGAAATATTTCTCAGGTGCGGCAGTTGGTGGGTATGCGGGGACTAATGGCGGACCCCCAAGGAGAAATTATTGATTTACCAATTAAAACCAATTTCCGGGAAGGTTTGACCGTTACGGAGTATATTATTTCTAGTTATGGAGCGCGGAAGGGACTGGTAGACACGGCGCTGCGGACTGCTGACTCTGGTTATTTAACTCGCCGATTGGTGGATGTTTCCCAGGATGTGATTGTCCGCGAGATTGACTGCGGAACGACGAAGGGGCTGGCTATTCGCGCCATGACTGAGGGTAACAAAACGTTAATTAAGTTAGCGTCACGGTTGATGGGTAGGGTGGTAGCTGAGGATGTGATTGACCCGGTGAGTGGGGAAGTTATCGCACCTCGGAATACACCGATTGATGATGATTTAGCGATCGCTATTCAAAAGGCGGGGGTAAAGGAGGTGATAGTCCGTAGTCCTTTGACCTGTGAAGCGGCGCGGTCTGTTTGTCAACATTGCTACGGTTGGAGTCTGGCACACGCGAAAATGGTAGATTTGGGTGAAGCGGTAGGAATTATTGCTGCCCAGAGTATCGGTGAACCGGGTACACAGTTAACGATGCGGACTTTCCACACCGGGGGAGTATTTACGGGAGAAGTTGCTCAACAGGTGCGCTCTCAGGTGTCAGGGGTGGTAAAAATTCCTCGTAATTTAAAAACCCGTCCCCACCGTACCCGTCATGGTGAAGACGCTTTATATGTAGAGACAGATGGAACTTTAATTATTGAAGGGGATAAAAAACATTGGGATCAGAAAAGTCAGGAAATAACGGTTACTCAAGGTTCAACTCTCTATGTTCATAATGGAGAACAAGTATTAGTAAATCACTTAATTGCAGAAGTAGCTCTAGGTGGTAAGACTACTAGAACCAATACAGAGAAAGCTGTTAAAGATGTGGCTTCTGATTTGGCTGGTGAGGTGAGGTTTGCAGAAGTTGTAGCAGAACAAAAGGTAGACCGTCAAGGTAATACTACTACTACCGCATCTAGGGGGGGATTGATTTGGATTCTCTCAGGTGATGTTTATAATTTGCCACCGGGGGCGGAGTTGGTGGTGAAAAATGGTGATGCGGTTGCTACTAATGGAGTATTGGCGGAAACTAAACTCACAACTGTTCACGGTGGTGTTGTGCGATTGCCAGAAACAACCCCGGAAAAGGCAACGAGGGAGGTAGAAATCATTACTGCTTCTGTGGTTTTGGATGAAGCTGCGGTAACGGTTCAGAGTTCCCAAGGGCGCAATAGCTATTTAATTACCACCGGCAACCACGGGGGGATTGCCTCTAATAACCAAGAGTTTAACCTGCGGGCTACTCCAGGTACTAAGGTACTGAATGGTCAGGTGGTGGCGGAATTGATTGATGATCGTTACCGGACAACTACGGGCGGTTTCTTGAAGTTTGCCGGTATAGAGGTTCAGAAAAAGGGTAAGGCTAAACTGGGTTATGAGGTGGTTCAGGGCGGAACGCTGCTATGGATACCAGAGGAAACCCATGAGGTGAATAAGGATATTTCTCTACTGTTGGTAGAAGATGGTCAATTGGTAGAACCAGGTACAGAAGTAGTTAAGGACATCTTTTGTCAGACTGGCGGTGTGATAGAAATTACGCAAAAGAACGATATTCTTCGGGAAATAGTGATTAAACCCGGTGAGTTGTTGATGGTAGATGATCCTGAAGCAGCGATCGCTCATGATAATACTTTTTTGCAACCGGGGGAAGAGTTGCAAGGAATGACGGCGACGGAATTGCGTTATATCCAATACGTGGAAACACCAGAAGGACCGGCTTTATTAAGTCGTCCGGTAGTGGAGTTTGATGTACCGACGACTCCAGATGTACCTTCTACTACTTCCATTAATTGTCTCACGGGGCGATCAATTCAACTGAGGGCGGTGCAACGGATTTCTTATAAAGATTCGGAGCGGGTGAAGTCTGTGGAGGGTGTGGAACTGCTGCGGACACAAATAGTGTTAGAAATTGAACAGGCAACGGAAACAGAGCATGGTGGTTCTCCTTTGGCGGCGGATATTGAATTGATTCCTGATGGGGAAAATGAGGAAATTCAGCGGTTACAGTTGGTGATTCTAGAGTCCTTGGTCATGCGTCGAGACATTGCGGCGGATGCTACCCAGGGCAGTACCCAAACTAATCTAGAAGTTGCTGATGGCGATACCATAGCTCCTGGTGCAGTGGTAGCCCGGACAAAGATATTGTGTAAAGAGGGGGGAATAGTCCGGGGTGTGCAACAGGGCGCGGAAACCGTACGCCGTTGTTTGGTTTTGCGATCGCATGATTTGATTAAGGTGACTACTAATGAACTACCGGGTGTGAAGGCGGGAGACTTGGTAGTTGAAGGCAGCGAAATTGCCCCTGGAGTATTTGCTACCGAGTCTGGGCAGGTTGTGGATGTAGTCAATGGTCAATCGTCAGTGGTCAGTGGCCAGGGGTCAATGATCAGTGGTCTTGAGACAATTAACAAAGAACAACGGACAACGGACAACGGACAACTGACTAATGACAATTCAGCCTACACCATTACTCTTCGCGTTGGTCGTCCTTATCGGGTGAGTCCAGGAGCGGTATTACAGGTAGAGGACGGGGATTTGGTACAACGGGGAGATAATTTGGTGTTATTGGTGTTTGAACGGGCGAAAACAGGGGATATTATCCAAGGGTTACCCCGGATTGAGGAACTTTTAGAAGCCCGTAAACCCAAAGAAGCTTGTATTTTAGCTCGTCGTCCTGGTGAGGTAAGGGTGATTTATGGGGATGGTGATGAGGTGACATCTATTTCCCGTGAAGCCTACTCCATTAAAATCATGGAGGCTAATGGCACGGTAACGGATTACCCCCTAGGACCTGGGCAAAACCTGATTGTTCCCGACGGGGCGCGGGTGGTAGCTGGTCAACCTTTGACTGATGGACCTTCTAATCCCCATGAAATTTTAGAGCTATTCTTTAGTTTGGGGTCAGAGGATGGTGTTTATGCCTGTGCTAGTCTGGCTTTGCAAAAGGTACAAACTTTCTTAGTCAACGAAGTACAAATGGTGTATCAGTCTCAAGGGATTGAGATTGCTGATAAACACATTGAGGTGATTGTGCGCCAGATGACGAATAAGGTGCGGATTGATGATGGTGGGGATACGACTATGTTGCCTGGCGAGTTAGTGGAATTACGGCAGGTGGAACAGGTGAATGAGGCGATGTCTATTACTGGTGGTGCAAGGGCGCAATATACGCCCATGTTGCTAGGGATTACAAAAGCATCACTCAATACGGATAGTTTTATTTCTGCCGCTTCCTTCCAAGAAACTACAAGAGTATTAACCGAGGCAGCCATTGAAGGTAAGTCTGACTGGCTGCGCGGCTTGAAGGAAAATGTAATTATTGGGCGTTTGATTCCTGCTGGTACTGGTTATAACACTTTTGAGGAAGTAGGAGTAATTGATGACTATGTGACAGATATGGGTTTTGGGGGACATGGAGATGGGGTATTAGACGAAGTTGATGATTCATTGGATATGGTTTTGGATGACCGCACGGCTAAACTCTATAATTTGGACGCACCCGGAATGGGAGAAGAGGGCTTTAGTAACAGCAGTTCCAATCTTTTTGGCCGGGGAGAACGTCTAATGTTAGATGATGATGAGGATGATGACCTAATTGTTGATGAAATTAGCGACCTCATTATGGAAGATGATGATGCAGATGATGATGATTTTGACGATGATTTTGGGGAAAACGATGACGACAGGTAGGGGTAATCCCCCCGTGGTTGCCTAACGGTAATCCCCCTGTGGTTGCCCAAGGGTAATCCCCCCGTGGTTGCCCTTGGTAATAGATTCCCTATTCCCTGTACCTAAAAACCAAAATTAGCTAATTTATCATTGTTATCAGTAGATTTTTAATTCATTTATGACAACAGAAATCAGTCTACCAACCTTAGCCAGTCTTAACTACTATCCTTATATTGATGATCATGGTGAATTAATAGCAGATTTTCAAGGAAAAATCGGAGTTTATGCTATTTTTAATCAAGATAAAAATCTTCAATTTATTGGCTATTCCCGTGATATTTATCTGAGTTTAAAACAGCATTTAGTCCGTCAACCTCAAAACTGTTATTGGGTGAAAGTGCAAACCATAGAACGTCCTAACCGCACAATTTTAGAAAGTATTGAAAGTGTTTGGATTAGTGAAAATGCTGATAATTCCATTACCAAAGCCATTTTTAAGCAAAAATGGACTAATCCTATAGATGTTAAAGAATCAATGACACCAGAAGAAAAAGAAAATTATCATAATATAGGTATTGATGAATTAGAGAAAAGCAAAGTCTTAAAAACTGTAGCACGGCGTGTTGAAGAAGAAATTTTGGCAATTCTAGAAGCGCGGGGACTGAAAACACAAATCCGCTTTAACCCGAAATTAAAAGAAGCAGGATTGTTAGATATAAAGTGAACGGGATTTATCTAAAATTCTACAATTTCAGTAAAATTTTCTCAATCATCCGATTAGCTTGAGAACTATAACTACCACCAAATAAGTTAAAATGATTCAAAATCTGATACAGATTATAGAGTGTTTTCCTGTTTTCATATCCTTGATCTAAGGGAAATACCTCTTGATAACCTTGATAAAAAGCTGACGGAAAACCTCCAAATAATTCTGTCATAGCTATATCAACCTCCCTATCTCCAAAATAAGTTGCAGGATCAAAAATAACAGGTTCATTTTCCATAGTAAAACCTACATTTCCACCCCATAAATCTCCATGAACTAAAGACGGTTGAACTTGATAATCTGCGAATAATTGGGGAATAGCTACTAATAATTTAGCTGCAAGGGGAAAATTTCCACCGCGTTTTTTGGCGAGTTGAAATTGATAGCTTAAACGGTTTTGAGTATAAAATTCTGGCCAGGAAGCATGGAAATTATTAATTTGAGGTGTAGCGCCAATGGTGTTATTTATATCCCAGCCAAAACCTTTGTTAGTGGTAATTTTGTGCATGGCTGCTAATTTCCGTCCCATTTCTGACCAAGATTGATGATTACCATTGGTCATTTCTAGCCATTCTAATACAATATAACTGGAAGTTCCTGTAATTCCCCAACAAAGAGGTTTAGGAACGCGGATAGTTCCAGTATTATAGATTTGTTGTAAACCCAGCATTTCTGCTGTAAACATTGACTGTTGGGAGGGTTGGTTAAGTTTGACAAAGTAGGTTATTTTACTATTGCTAATGGCATAACTTTGGTTAATACATCCACCACTAATAGATAAATGCTGATTACTGACAAATTTTTCTCCAGTGATTTGACTAATATGATGATCAATTTCTGGCCAGGTCATAGTTCTTTGATTGTTTGTTAATTGTCGGTTGTTGGTTGTTAAGAATAGATTACCAATGACTAAACAGGTTTGACAATAACGATACCATAAGCATCTGGGGAAAGATAATTTTTCGCTGCTTGGATTAAATCAGTTGCTTCCTGTGCGTGCATAAGTTGGGGATAATTAAAAGCTGGTTCTAAATCACCAATTAAAGACTGATAATAACCATATAATCCGGCGCGATAGCGAAGCGCTCCGTAGGAATCGCTTGGCGTTTCATTACCAAAAATAAAGCGATTAGTAACTCGTTTTCGCACACGGTAAATTTCTGATTCTTTGATAAATTCTGTTTGTAATATGCGAAGATGTTGAGCGATAGCGAAGCGCTGCTGCAAGCAGTTCGCTTCTTCTACAGCGGCTAAATTTTCTACATTACATTTAGCGGAAATTGAAAATACACCTTGCCATAAATTACTCATATTACTAACAGAAATTGAAGATACTAACTCTCGTTCTTCCCGTAAATCATGGACTAATCTAGATGTTCTGACCTGTCCTAAAATTCCGGCTATAATATCAAGTGCATAAGTTTCATTTAATTCTTTTAATCCCGGTACTCGCCAAATCATTATTAATCTCGCTTGTTGGAGAGTTTCATCAACAAATTCTCGACGCACAATTTCTGTAAATGCAGGTTCAGGAATTACAGGTATTTCTATTAATTCGTTTATTGTTTGTCGTTGATTTTTACTAAATTCTGCCGCGATAATTTCTATTAATTCCTCTACTGGTAAATTACCCACAGCTACCGCTGTCATTGACTGAGGTTGATACCAATAACTATGAAAATCTCGCATTTGTTGGGGTTTGACTTCAGAAATAACCTCAGCCGGTCCAAGGACTGGACGACGATAGGGTAAAGTATCAAAAGCGGTTTCCATTGCGTGACGATAAATGCGTCGTCCGGGGTTATCTTCAGAACGTCTAATTTCTTCTAAAACTACCAATCTTTCCCGTTCAAAAGCATCATCAGGAATACTAGGATTACAGACAACATCTATTTGTAAAGGTGCTAATTCAGCAAAATCTTTAGGTGCAGTTGTGATATAATAATGGGTATAATCTTGGCTGGTAGCAGCATTAGTGACAGCACCGCGCTCTTCAATGCGACGTTCAAACTCACCACTAATTAGTTTTTGTGTACCCTTAAAAACAATATGTTCTAAAAAGTGAGCCATACCATTAATAGCATCAGATTCCATTGCAGAACCGGTTTTTACCCATAAATCAAGATTAACCGCGTCTATTGGCATTTGTTCGGCAATAATAGTCAAACCATTAGGTAAATGGTGCAAGGTGGGTGCATTAAGACGGGGAAATTTTGCCAGAGTTGATGTCATTGCTTATGGTGTTTTCAGCTATGTTACTTCTTCTATATTACAACTTTCTTGATGCTGTAAACCTGGGAAAGATTTTAAGAGGAATTGGGGATTTTGACCAAAACCTAATCTATTTTTTCTAAAAATTGTTGTATGTAGTAAGTATCATTACCTGGATTTTCCGAAACTAACAAACCGTTTCTATCTTCAAATGTAATTTTTTGTTTTTTAGTTGTTCCCTCATTTGGTATGCGACGACATGAAAATAATAATCCTCTAAATTCAACTTCCGTATTGATTTGATCGTTAAAAATTTTAATCCGTTGTAAGACAAAATGAACAAAACTTTTAGCCGCTTTTAATTGTTGTAAGTAACCTTTGGGATTTGTAGATTTCATTTCTATCAACAAAACATAAACCTTATTTGACTTTTGTAAAAATAAAATTCCATCATTTTTAGAACAAATACCTTGACATTGAGAATTAAAAAAAGGATATACAGGATCATTGTTTCCTTGTCCCTTATCTTTATCTAGAGAAAAACCAAAACAATCTATTGATTTTTTTAACTTTATCTTTACAAACTTACATTGTGCATCTGGTTGTTTTTCTTCAATTAAAAGAGTCAAATCATCTGCAACTAAATGAAAATCTTGTTTAATTGCAAGTTTTACTTGATTAATTAAATTATCACTCATTATCTCAATCTTCCTCTTCTTGAGAAGCATAGTAAATATCGTTGGAAGACTGATTAAGATTATTAATTACATTATCAAATGTTTCTGCAATAATACCTTCATTGGGATCAATTTCCATCTCCTTGATAGTTTTTTGATCAAATAGATAAGCGGACACTTTTTCAGGGTTTAAAGACTCCCCAGGTTCATAACCATAACGCTGACGCAATTCACTAGCTTTTATAAAAGATTTATTCAACATCATCAGATTATTTAATTCACGGACAAAATAGGGACTATGGGTACTCAATACTACTTTAACACCATTATTGACCAATTTTGCCAATACTCTCGCTAAATTTCGTTGATTATCTGGATGTAAGCTTAATTCTGGTTCGTCAATCATTAAATAATCTCCTGGTTGAGCCAGATGTTCTAAATAGAAAACTAAACTAAATAGAGTTTTGACCGTAGATGAAGTAAAATGTAAAGGCATTTTTTTATTGTTACTTCGATAAGGTAAGAAAAATATATCCCCATAACGATCTATTTGATATTTACCATTAATAATGTTTTTTTGAATGTCTTGTGCTTGTATTTGATAATCACTTTTTCGCTTTTTAGTATTAGTCAAGTCATTCAAAAACTCAATATAATCAGAAATTGGTTCTGCATAACGAGATTTAATAATATCTTTTAAAACTTCCATTGGACTAATCTTATCCTTCTGTGCATGATGCAGGAGACGGTTACGAATACTCGATAGCTCTTTAAAAAATAAATTGAGTCCACCCCGTTCAGCAGGAATTAGAAAACAATTTTGCTTCTTTTTGCTAAAAATTAACCTAGTGATCTGACCCGAAATCAACTCTGTCAATAAGTTATGCGGAATACTTTTATCATCTCGCATTGTAAAAGTTACATTGGTATCATTTTCAGGTTTTTGAATATCTAAAAACCAGTCTGATTCTTTATTGCTGAGACTTACACGACTTTGCCAAGGATGATTAGTTATATTGGCTAAAATTAAATCAATATCAAGTTTTAATTTAATTTGAGTTTGCCTAACTTCATCCGATTCAACCCCGAACAAATTTGGTAAATGGTTCTTAATTCCTTGTGTTATCTCTTCTAAAATATTATCATAATTATCGCGGATCAAATTTTGAATATTGTATTGGCAGACTGTCTCTTGACTTAATTGTCTAACAAGATTCACTACAAAATTAAAATTCACTTCAAAACGCTGATCAAGTAAAGCATATAAAGAATACATCACATAAGTTTTACCTGTATTATTAGCACCGCAGAGTAACGTAAAATCATTTAATTCTAAATTCCCTTGTTTAATGACTCCAAGATTATTAAAAGAAACTTTTGTCTCTAACATATTGTCCTTTTTTCTAATTAATTTTATAGGATTACTTATGAATCACCAAGATCACTCCTAATTATATCATATTTTTGTGTTTTTGTTTTGATAACTATAAAAATAGCAAGATTAGGATCATTTAACTAATGGTATATTAATCAGAAAATATTTATATAACTAGGGTAGTTGAGATTAAACTTGTATAATTAGGTTAGGCAAAATGCCCAACCTATGAAATCGCAAAATCAGAAATGTAGAAATGTCTCTACACTAAATTAACTCAATTCAAAAACACCGAACCACTGATTGCTTGTTCAGAAGAAGATAATAGCAAAAATTTCTCCCCTAGCAATTTCTGGAAGGTTTTGACATCATTTTGCCAGTTACCAATTACTTGTTGTAAGTCCTGGACTTTTTCGGTGTTGTTGTTACCTAATAGGGGATAACTTAAGTTACCAGAAAATAAAATTGCTGGTGTTACCTGTTCCCCAAATTGAACATTTACTTGATTAATAGCTAAATTCAAAACTCCGCGCTTTAAGGGGTAACTTAACTCCAAAGAAGCATTGACTTTACTCCCCCCAAATTCTTGCCACGAACCAGGAGATAAAAGCTTACCACATATATATTGATAAGCATCCGTTTCTGATGGAAAACCGACAAATCCTTTGGGGTTAATTCCCACTGCTTGATACTCTATTTGAGATAACTTTTCTATTAATTGACTCGCAACTGCTGCTACTTGAATCTCTACTGGAGTTTTCGGTCCTATCATCTCTAAGACATTTAGTCGGTTCGGTTGAACAATAATTCCCACACCATTTTTATAAACCAACTGCACTAAATTGTTATTGTACACTGGTTGATTTGCTAATTCCCAATCAGTAGGAATAATTCCCGTATATTTGAGAAAATCTGGGTTTAAAACTGCGGGATTTAGATTTTTAGCGGCGATAGAAATCGCTATTTCTGAGATTTGTAAACTATTGCTCATAAACTCCTGGTTATTGCTGAATTTATTAACAGTATAAATACTGTCAAAACTAGTATAAGTCAAAAATCAAATATTTGTAAGTGTAAACTGTTTGCTTGATTTGTATAAATATAAATGCGCTAAATATAAATTAATTGCTTTTAAACTAACTTGTTAGCAATAAATAAATTTTTTATTGTAAACTAATAATTAGTAATATTAAGAATTATGTCAAATTTATCTGATAGAAAAAATCAATCCCGTGTGATTGTCATTGGTGCGGGTATAGGTGGAATTACGGCAGGTGCATTATTATCCAATAAAGGTTATAATCTCCTTGTACTTGATCAAGCAATAGTTCCCGGTGGTTGTGCTTCCACTTTTAAACGTCAAGGATTTACCTTTGATGTTGGTGCGACCCAAGTTGCAGGTTTAGAACCTGGGGGAATTCATCACCGCATTTTCTCGGAATTAAATATAGAATTACCCGCAGCTACACCTTGTGACCCAGCTTGTGCGGTATATCTTCCAGGAGAGTCTACACCTATTAATGTGTGGCGTGATGCGGAAAAATGGCAAGAAGAACGCCAAAAACAGTTTCCGGGAAGTGAATCTTTTTGGCAATTATTAACAACTTTATTTGA
>NZ_KE384713.1:72449-95712 GCF_000426925.1 Dolichospermum circinale AWQC310F
GTTGGGAATTTCAAGGACGTGATCCTGTGTTACCACCGCGTAATTTATGGGATTTAAAACAATTAATTAAAGCAGTGCGTCCGAGTACATTTATAACTGCACCTTTCACCTTTATGACAGTGGGAGATGCTTTACGATTATGTGGTTTAGGAAATGATAAAAGACTGCGGACATTTTTAGATCTACAACTCAAATTATATTCTCAAGTTAGCGCGGAAGAAACTGCCCTACTTTATGCAGCCACAGCTTTGAATGTATCCCAATTACCCCAAGGATTATTTCATCTGCAAGGAAGTATGCAAGTATTGAGCGATCGCTTGGTAGAATCTTTAGAACGAGATGGTGGTAAATTATTAATGAGACATACCGTCGCAAAAATCAAAGTTGAAAATAACCAAGCTAAATCTGTAATCATTAAAAATCAGAAAACCGGAGAAACTTGGACAGAATCAGCAGATCATATAATTGCTAACGTTACAGTTGAAAACTTAGTTCAACTATTAGGAGAAAACGCCCCTTGGGGATATAAACAAAGAGTAGAAAAACTACCTCCTGCTTCTGGTGCTTTTGTTGTTTATCTAGGTGTAGATAAGAGTGCAATTCCTGCCAATTGTCCACCGCATTTACAATTTTTATATGATATCAATGGACCAATTGGCGAAAATAATTCCCTATTTGTATCTGTAAGTCATGAAGGAGACGGCCGCGCACCATTAGGAAAAGCGACAATTATCGCTTCTTCCTTTGTTGATTTTACTCCCTGGTGGGAAACTGAAAATTACGAAGAGTTAAAACAAAAATTCACTCAAGATGCAATATCCAAACTTTCCCAATATTTCTATTTAAAACCAGAAACCATCATTTATGTGGAAGCAGCCACACCTCGCACCTTTGCTAATTATACAGGTAGAGAAAAGGGAATTGTAGGCGGTATTGGTCAAAGAATTTCCACCTTTGGACCCTTTGGTTTTGCTAATCGTACTCCTATTAATAATTTGTGGTTAGTTGGTGATTCTACCCACCCTGGAGAAGGAACTGCGGGGGTGAGTTATTCGGCTTTGACGGTAGTTAGACAAATTCAAAATCAAGGGTAAAATTCCTTTTTACTGATAATTAATAATTTGACTCATCGTTAAAAATTATCAAAATTATATTGCTTTCGGGCAAGCTAAATCCTATTATAACAGCTACAAATTCTCTAAAAATTATTGTTATAATGGTATTTCTCCATGATTATATTTTCATAAAAAATAAAATAATATGTATACGAAAAACACAAATAGTATGTTAATATATAAATTGTTTGTTAACATTACCAGCTAACAATGTCTACCACTATTAAATTTATTGATTTATTTGCAGGAATTGGCGGAATGAGATTAGGCTTAGAAAAAGCTTGTAAATCTTTGGGAATTAACAGCGAATGTGTTTTCACTTCTGAAATTAAATCTACAGCAATTAAAGTCTATCAAAATAATTTTCACCAAGATAAAATATGGGGTGATATCACTGAAATATCAACTCAACAAATTCCTGAATTTGATATTTTATTAGCTGGGTTTCCCTGTCAACCTTTTAGTAGTGCAGGAACAAGACAAGGATTTTTAGATACTAGAGGAACTTTATTTTTTGAAATTGAACGTATTTTAAAAGATAAATCACCTTTTGGATTTTTATTAGAAAATGTTGAAGGTTTAGTTCAACATGATAACGGTAGAACATTAACAACTATTTTAAATAAATTAGAACAATTAGGTTATCAATTCAAATGTGATGTTTTAAATTCTAAAGATTTTTGTATTCCTCAAGATAGAAAAAGAGTTTATATAGCTGGAACTAAAATAAATCCTATCTCTTTAAATTTTTCTAAAAATAATCAATCTGTATTATCAAATATTTTAGAAACAGGTTGTCCGACTTTACAAACCAATTTTGTCAAAAAACTATTAGCACAATATTCTCTGGATGAACTTTATGGTAAATCTATTAGAGATAAAAGAGGGGGAGAAGATAATATTCATAGTTGGGATTTAGAATTAAAAGGAAATGTTAGTATAGAACAAAGAGAATTACTAAATTTATTACTCAAACAAAGAAGAAGAAAAAATTGGTCTGCTAAAAAAGGTATTCAGTGGATGGATGGAATACCCTTAAGTTTAGATGAAATTGAAACTTTTTATCAGCATAAAAATTTAAAACAAATATTAGATGATTTGGCAAATAAAGGTTATTTAAAATATGAACATCCCAAGGACATTCAAGAAATTGTAAATAAAGATGGTAAAACAGTAAAAAAAAGAGAATATAGACTTGATTTACCAAAAGGCTATAATATTGTGGTTGGTAAACTGAGTTTTCCAATTAATAAAATACTTAATCCTCATGATATTACACCAACTTTAGTAGCTACTGATATGCAAAGATTAGCGGTAGTTGATGGTAGCGGGTTAAGATGTTTAACAATTAGAGAAGGATTGAGATTATTTGGCTTTCCTGAAGATTATCAAATTAATTTACCTATCAATAAAGCATTTGATTTATTAGGAAATACCGTAGTAGTTACTATTGTAAAAGAAATTTCCGAAAGAATAGTTATTCAAAAAATGCTGTCTGTTCCTGATCAAGTTTACGTTTTAAGTAGATAAAGTTGATCATTTTTTTGCAAAACTTATAGTTCTTCTCCTGTATGATATAAATAGTTATCTTTGACTGTTTCTAGCCAATTAGAACTTTGTTTCTGTGTTCCAGGATATTTCATCAAAGTCTCATATAAGCCTTGGACAAAATCAAACCTGGATTTAAATGGTTCTCGAGCTTTCTGATTTTTGGAATACCATACAACAGGTCTAATATTGACAATTTCATCTTGTTTTACCTGGCATTTAACTGAATAATCCGCTGATCTTCCCGTAATTTCCCATATCTTTTTCAACCAAATTTTTCTAACTTTGAATTTATAATCTTTTAATTCATAAGCAAAAATTAAATAATCAGCATCTAACCGATATGCTTCTGTTTTTAAAGAGCGACAGTAAGCTCTAAAATTAGCTATATCAAAATTAGCTGAGGCATTATAATTAAATGTTTTTACTTCTAATAGCCCTGTAGTATCAGAAGTATCTAGTAAAAAGTCAGGAAAGTCTTGGGTGTTTATTTTGGTTCTAAAATTAATTCCTTTTAGTCTTATCCATTCGGTTAACCATTCTTGAAATAAATTACCAATTGCACTTTTTTCATTAATCTTAACAGAGATATTAAGAAAGTTAAAAGTAATTTCTCCTTCTTGATTAGCAATATCTTGAATCAATAAATTATAAATGTGATTAGCAGTAGAATGATAGGACATATGGGGGGTTAAGTAATAATTAAAATTGAAGATATGAAGATATCACTTATACAAGAAGTAAATTCATTTCTTAAGATTGTCTTTATACTGAAAATAAAATTTAGCAGTATAAAAAATAGCCATCTTCTTGGAGAAGAGGCCATTATTTAAAAAAGAAAAAAATTTTAGTTACCGAACTTTGCGGACGTAAAAAAAATCCCGTCCAAAACGCAAATAGGAATCCCTACTTATATTATTCCAATTAATTACTAACGCCTCAAGGCTGAGATTCTTCTACTGGTGTTGCTTCTGGCGTAGATTCCACTGATGGAGTAAGTTGTGATTTGGGAATCAGCAATTGCCGCCAGGTTCTAATTTGTTCCCTAGCCTCAGTATAGACACTGCTACCGCGAGGGATTAACTTCGCTGTAGTAATAGCTTTAGCAACATCATCTTCACTTTGAGAACGTGCTATTTGTAATAATTGTTGACTCCACTGATCAATGGCAATGTTCACATCTAAACGTAAACTGTTACGATTAGATACCCGATTTGCCAACTCCATAGCCTGAACTAAAGCTTCTGGTGTGCCAACCTCTGCAACTTGCTTGGCTTTTTGCCAATTTTCCTGAGAGCGAATTTGGTCTTGCCAGGTATCTATAGCCGTTTGGGCTTCATCTGACAAAGCCCGTCCTGATGCAGCGATTTTTTGAGCTTCACTAATCGCAGTTGTTAAATCACCATTATCGGCCAATACCCTAGCCTGATCTAAGTATGGTTGATCTTGAATACGCTCAATTTTTGCAGTCCATAGCCGCATCTTTTTCCTTGCTTCTGGATATAATGCTCGCCCCGAACGAATTTGACTAACTTCAGCGATCGCTATTTGTAATGAGTTAATATCTTCACTAATTGCTAGTTGTTCAGCCCGTTCTAAATATGGTCTATCTTCAATCGTCTCCACCTGGCCACGCCAACGCCCCATTTCCTGACGGGCTTCCTTCCCACGGGGATTACTACTAGGAATTAATTGTACCTCAGAAATAGCCGCTGTTAAATCACTAACCGTACCTTGACTAGCTAAATTCCGAGCTTTTTCTAAGCGAGAAACATCTTCAATTTCTAATTGCCAACTAGCAATTAATTGCTGTGCTTCATTATAATTTTCCCTAGAAGCATCTATTTGTTGAGCTTGAGAAATCGCCGTTTCTAACCCAGCCACAGTACCAATAAAGGCGCTTCTTTTCGCCTCACCCAAAAACAGAAAATCATCAACTTCCGCCTGTAATTCAGGAATAGGGGGGATTTTTCGAGCAATTTCCAGCGCTGTATTAGCATCTCGCTCTTTCATCTTCCCTTGTGCCAATTTAAGTATTTTCCGCGCAAATCCAGTGATTAGCTCCTGGGATTTTTGGTATAAATAACTTTCTGGTTTAATCGTTTGAGCTAGTTTAATTGCTTTGAGTAAATTATCTAAACTCCGGTTTTCTGCCAAATTTTCAGCTTTGTAAAGTTTATCCCCATCTTCCCGCGCTGTGACAATAATATCATTTAATTGCTCATATTTAGTATTTGCCCAGTATTTATTATTTACCCGCAGCAATCTAGCAGTGAGCATAAAAGCCGATTGCCAATGTCTTTGGCGCAGTTCTTTTTCGGCCTCCTGGTAGATTCCTTCGGCTTTTGACCAAATTGATTGCCATTTTTCAATTTGCTCTTCTACTAATTTACTCGCTTCTAAATCCGCTGGAATTTGACGAGCAGTAGCGATCGCCCCCTGCAAATCCCCCGACTGAAAAGTTTCATCAGCTAGTTGTAAAATATCCCGTGACCATTGTTCTAAAAACCGATTTATTTCCCCCCGTAGAGGGTGATTTTCTGGTAACTGTTTCACCAAAGCGATCGCTTGGAGCAAATCATTAACTGTTTGCTTAGAAGCCGCCAACTGAGCGCAATGTAACCTAACTGACGCACTCGCTAAAGGCCAGAAAATCTGCGGACAATTAGGAGCAGAAGGCAGCTTAAATAACATAGATATTGCCAAAAACCCCACACTTCCAGGAATCAAAGTTAGCACTACCGCTAAAGGTATCCATCCCTTCATCCAATGTGGCATTTTCTCAGTTATAACACTGAGGTTAAAAGTACCTTTAGGAGCATTATTTATAGATAGGTCTGCGCCATCTTGATTTTTTCCATTCTTCACTGACTTAAAATGAGAACCAACAGCAGTAGTATCAGTCGTTTGATTATTTGGTATATAGTTGGGCTGAGGTTCAATTGGTTGTTCTACTCGGTCCAAAGACCAATTATCTGGAATATCTCGCTCTGTCATTGCTCACACCACAGTAATTAATTGAATAGCGATATGAAAGTAGGTAGATCAATAAATATAGATAATATTATGCTTACTATCCTCACTTTCCCATCAATAACATTACTATTATTTGGTTTGAGTATGACTAATGACATTAACCAGAAATTAAAGATTCTTTTTGTAAATCCAGAATTAGCTGAGTTAAATCATCACTAGTTGCCTGATAAACATTACCACAAAAGTCACAAATTACCTCCGCACCATGATCTTTAACAATCATGTCCTCAAGTTCAGCCTCTCCCAATATTTTCAACGCCCCTAGCACCCGCCCAAAAGAGCAACCACAATGAAAGCGTAGCATTTGACTTTCGGGAAATATGTTTAATCCCATATCTCCTAACAAATCATGCAATATCTCCGTCAATGTTTTCCCCGCTTGTAGTAGCGGTGTAAAACCGGATAAAGCGGAAACTCTTGATTCTAAAGTCGCCACCAGTTCTTCATCTTTAGCCGCTTTAGGTAACACTTGTAGCAGTATTCCCCCGGCTGCTGTTACCCCCTGCTGTCCCACAAATACACCCAAAACTAACGCCGAAGGAGTTTGTTCCGAATTTACGAGATAATGGGCTACATCGTCACCTATTTCCCCGGAAACCAGTTCCACTGTACTAGAGTAAGGATAGCCATAACCAACATCTCGGACTACATAAAGATAGCCCCCACCCACAGCAGAGCCAACATCCAGTTTACCTTTGTGATTGAGGGGTAATTCCGCAGATGGATTACCGACATAACCCCTAACAGTTCCATCTAAACCTGCATCTGCTAATATACCACCTAAAGGACCATCTCCCTTAACGCGAACATTCACTCTAGAGCCTTGTCGTTTCATGCTTGAAGCCATCAACAAACCAGCCGCCATTGTTCTTCCTAGTGCTGCTGTCGCCACATAGGACAGTTTATGGCGAACTCTTGCTTCTTCCGTTAACCGGGTGGTAATCACACCTACTGCTTTAATCCCACCATCCGCCGCCGTCCCACGAATTAATTGATCTGCCATGAAAAACCTTACAATTCTTTTGGTGACTTTTGTATTTTAGCTTAAACAGTAAAAGCCGTTGATTGACCGAGAGGTCATTACCCATTACCCATTACCCATTACCCATTACCATGCTAGGTACATTTCAACAAAGCCAAATTCGCATCGAAATTGCAGCATCAGCCGATGCCATTCATGATAGTATTCTTCATCCAGTAGAATTGAAAAAATGGCTGCTAGGACAAAATTTCCCCCCGGAAATGCCCACAGAATTGCTACCAGGCTTTGAATTTACTACTTGGACAGGACCTGTATCCATTCACCATCGAGTAGAGGTCGTAAAACCCAATTGTTTGCGCTTACTCCTCAGTGGAGGCATTGATGGCTTTCACGAATGGTGCTGGGGTGAAGGTTGGGTACAGTCACGCTTAGAAGGTATATCTATGTTACCCCTGAATTTAGGTCAAAGTCTCAGTTTATTCAGCTTGCGTCAGTTTTTAGCCACGATTAAATATTAGACATCTGGTGAAAATTAAATATCAGGTTTCTCTAATTCTTGTAGAGACTTATACAATTTAAATACAGAATAGCTGAATCAAACAAGGACTGGTGGGGAGGTAAGGCAGAGATTTGGAAAACGTTATATCAGACAACTAAAGATTAAAAAATCACCCCCATTCCCGACAATGAAATGGGGATTAACTGTAACGTTTTTGACTTTTTCAACATCATCTGAACAGGAAATTAACTGTTAATGTTAATTAACATCTAGTAATTTATAGTCTCGGAGCAATTTCGTGTTTTCAGCACTCAATAATTCCCGCAGGCTATCAATCTCATTTAATATCTCGATTTCCCGTCTACATTCTTGTTGTAAAATTGATAGGTAGCGCTCGCGCTGCTTTTCTGTTTTGGCCTCTTTGAGCATACAAATGGCCATGTTAATGTTAGAAACAGGATTGGATAAGTCTATAGAAACTTTTCTTAACAGGCTTTCTCGAACCTGTGCCAGTTCATTGGAGTTTTGTAATTCAAGCTGATTGGTTTTGATTTCCTTTTCCAGTCTTGCTGACTTTCGAGCTTCTTTTAGATAGGCTTGACCGGGAATTGAACGTTTTTGTAACCTAGCTTTTACTGCTTGTAAGATTTCCAAAGGCTCAAAAGGTTTAGTAATATAATCATCAGCACCTAAACACATACCCTGACGTAAATCACTGCGGTTAGCTTTGGCGGTAAGAAAAATCAGGGGGATATCAGCACACTTGGGTTCTTGTCGCAGTTTTTGTAAAACCTCATAGCCATTGAGTCCTGGCATCATGATGTCACAGATTATTAAATCAGGATTTTTACTTTTAGCTAATTGTAACCCAGTTGTTCCGTCTACAGCGGTAATAACATTGAAATCCGCCAATTCTAAAATTTCTTGCAGATTTGAGAGAATTTGAGTTTCATCCTCGATTACTAAAATTAAGCTCATAATTCAAATTTGACCTCTATAGGACTTACCTATGTATATTTATAGTATATTTATGGCAATTTTTCTGATTTCATTCATTTAATAACATAAAATTCAGTATACACTAAATTGTACATACTCAACTTTTAAATAATGATTAAGTAATGAACTTTGCTACCGATAAAAATTCTTTTTCTTTGTCATTATTGTTATAATAATAGCATCTGCTGTAGTTTAATGGATACGCTTAAGTCAGTTATTAACCACCCTGAATGAAATAATGAAGAGCCATAGCCCGAATATATTAAAAGAAATACCTCTGAGATTAGTCTTAATTGTTCCCTTTGTATTACAAATTGTCGGGGCTGTGGGCTTGGTTAGTTATCTTTCATACTATACTGGGGGTAAGGTAGTAGAAAATATGGCTAAAAAATTGATTACAGAAGTTTCTGATCACATTGACCAAAGTTTAGACGATTATTTGGAACACCTAATACAAACTAACGAAAATAATGCCGCTCTGATCAAATTAGGTATTATGAATTATCAGGATTTAGCCACGGTAAAAAACTATTTTTGGCGGCAGTTACAAATAGTTGATCAGATAAATGATGTGGCTATTGCTACGGAGCAGAAAAGATTTTTGGCGGTAGCTAAACAAAAAGATGGATCTGGGATGATTATTCTCAGAGATCAGTCAACTAATTATAAATGGAATACCTACTTCACTGACAATCTAGGAAATTATGATCGCTCTAAAAATATCATTAGCTCCCAAAGCAAATTCTCTAAAGATACTCGATCAAGTCATTGGTATCAAGCAGCGAAAAATCCAGCAGGAGAGGGAATTTGGCACTTTATTGTTTCAAGAAATAACCACAATGAACCAACTTTAATTATTACCTATTTATTAGCATTCTTTGATCAGAATAATACTTTTCAGGGAGTTGTTAGTACCTCTATTGCTCTATCCCAACTACAGGATTTCCTCGAAAACTTGAAGATAGGTCAGACCGGTCAAGCTTTTATTTTAGAACGGAGCGGGTTATTAATTGCTAGTTCCACTGGTGAAGATCCTTTTCTTTCAGGTTTATCAACCTCTTTCAATTTCTCTAAACCAGATAATTTGAGTAAATACAGATTAAATCCACTGAACAGTCGTAACGATATAACTCGGGAAACAACTCAAAACCTACTAGCACATTTCCCGGCAATTGATCGAATAACAACAAAACAAAACTTTATCTTTATCTCCAAAAATGGGCAACGGCATTTTGTCGAAGTTATACCAGCGTCGGTTCATAAAAATTTAGATTGGCTAACAGTTGTTGTGATTCCTGAAGCCGATTTTTTTGAAGAAATTAAGAAAAATATTGATTGGAATATTGTATTGTATGGTCTAACCATTCTGATTAGCGCAGGGATTGGTTTTATGATTACTAGATGCGTCACTAAATCCATTTTACAGTTAAATAAAGCCACCCAAGCTTTAGAACTGGCAAACTGTCAACCATTTTGGAAAGAATCAGATCTTGCTTTAATGGAAGTTAAATGTATTAAAGAATTGGTAAATCTGTCCAATTCCTTCAAGAGAATGGCTATTCAATTACAATCATCTCTGATAACTTTGGAAGAACGAGTTCAAGAAAGAACTACAGAATTAGTCATTGCTAAAGAAAAAGCTGAAATAGCAAATCAAGCCAAAAGCGAGTTTCTTGCTAACATGAGCCACGAATTGCGTACACCCCTAAATGGCATTTTAGGCTATGCCCAGATTTTGGGACGGACACAACTTACTCAGGAGCAACAGCGGGGAATTGCTGTGATTTATCAATGTGGTACACACTTGCTGACCCTGATTAATGATATCCTGGATATTGCCAAAATTGAAGCCCGGAAAATGGAACTTGATCCTGTACCTTGTTATTTACCATCTTTATTACAAGGAGTAGCAGAAATTGCCAAAATTAAAGCAGAGGAAAAAAGTCTAGACTTTATTTACGAACTGGTAGGAAATATGCCATCAGGAGTTATTTTAGATGAAAAGCGGGTTAGACAAGTTTTATTAAATCTGTTGAATAATGCTGTCAAGTTTACAAACAGAGGAAAAGTAATTTTTAGAGTTATTATTGATAATAATGAGATAAAAACATTGACATCCTCTTGTGTGAAAATAAAGTTTCAAGTTCAAGATACTGGAATTGGTATGAACTGCGAAGAATTAGAAAGAATTTTTATGCCCTTTGAACAGACAGGAACATCTAAACAAAAAACAGAAGGAACAGGTTTAGGTTTAGCAATTAGCAAAAGTTTTGTAGAAATGATGGGTAGTCAACTGGAAGTTAACAGTGAATTGGGAAGTGGCACTTTATTTGAATTTGAGATTCAGTGTTCTTTAGCTGATAACTGGGCTAAAGCTAATACTATGACTAATTTAGGTCAAATTGTGGGATATGCTGGCCAGCGTAGACAAATTTTAGTAGTTGATGATCGTTGGGAAAATCGCTCTGTAATCTTTAGTTTACTTGCTCCCTTGGGTTTTATAGTTATGGAAGCTAATCATGGTGAAGAAGCTTTACAAAAAGCTATGGAAAATCCTCCTGACCTGATAATTTCTGACCTAAAAATGCCGATTATGGACGGGTGGGAAATGCTGACTCAAATACGTGAATTAGCCGAGTTGAGAGACACAATCGTGATCATTTCTTCTGCTAGTGTATTTGATACAGACCGTCAAAAAAGCTTGATCAGCGGTGGCCAGGGTTTTTTACCTAAACCAGTAAAAGCAGAAGAACTTTATTGGATATTAGCCCAACAACTTCATTTGAACTGGATTTATGCAGAATCTGCCGTAACTGACACAGAAATATCCGTGTCAGTTACTGATAAAAAAATAGTTGTACCACCTGCTGCTGACTTAGGCATATTGTTAGAGTATGCTATGCAAGGACAAATTAGAGAAATAACTCATGAACTAAACCGTCTGGAGCAAAACGGTGAAGTCTACCGACCCTTTATAGATAAAATGACTTTGATGGTGCAAGGATATAAAATTGTTAAGATCCGTGAGTTTCTCCAAAATGTCAGTAAAGAATAGACATCTCTACCTAAATGGTGTACTCTAAAAGAGAGCATGATTAAATAAAAAACATCTTTAGGATAATTTAAGAAAATACATATTAAAACTTAGTGTATCTCTAGTTAACAAAATACCATTCATAATTGATAAGTCATAAGGAAAAGATTTTGAAAAATTTACATAAGCAGGCCATAATTTTAGTAGTTGATGACAATCCCACCAATTTAGAAATTCTTGATCATGCTTTGACTCAAGAAGGTTACAAAGTGCGAATCGAAGCCGAGGGTTTAAATGTCATCAAACAAGCTCGTTTGAGTATTCCTGATTTAATCCTGTTAGATATTATGTTACCTGATCTAAATGGATTTGAGGTTTGTAAGCAATTGAAATCCGATCCCTTGACTGAAGGTATACCTATAATTTTTATGACAGCCCTAGCTGATCCTGTTGATAAAATTAAAGGGTTAAATTTAGGTGCTGTGGACTATATAACTAAACCATTTCAAAAAGAGGAATTACTGGCTCGTGTGCGTGGCCATGTGCAGTTACGACAATTAAATAAAACTTTAGAATTACAGAATCAACAACTTATAGAACTGAAAAATGAACTAGAAAATCGCGTTGCTGAACGGACAGCAGAATTAAGTCAGGCTTTAGAAAAAGAAAAGGAATTAAATCAACTAAAATCCCGGTTCATTACCATGGCCTCCCACGAGTTTCGCACCCCTTTAGCGATTATTTCCTCATCATCGGGTATTTTACAAAATTTTAGCGATCGCCTCAGTGAAAAAAGAAAACAGGAACATCTAGAAACAATCCAAAATACAATCAAGCATATCATCCAAGTCCTTGATGATGTCTTGATGATTAACCAAGCTGAAGCTGAAAAAATAGAATTAAAACTAGAACCATTAGATATTATTAAGTTTTGTCGTCATCTCAAAGAGGAAATAGAAGCTAGTTTTAGATCTCATGAAATAGATTTTTATATAGATTTAGGTGATGAAATTTTCAACAATTATCAGCTTGTTCTGATAGATAAAAAATTGTTGCGGCAAATTATCACCAACCTCCTGACTAATGCTATTAAGTATTCTCCCGATCACAAGTTAGTTAACTTTAGTTTATCTAGGAAAGATAACCAACTTATCTTTAAAATTAGTGATTATGGCATTGGTATTCCCCCATCTGACCAAGTTCATTTATTTGAGTATTTTCAGCGCGGATCTAATGTTGGGACACTTCCTGGTACAGGTTTAGGTTTGTCCATAGTCAAAAAATGCGTAGATTTGCACCAAGGGGAAATTACTTTAGATAGTGAATTAGGAAAGGGAACAGTATTTACAGTAATTCTTCCTTTTTTAAAGGAGTGAAAACTTGATCAATTAGCAGTTGTTTGTGCAAAATTTCACGTAAAATAGAGATTTATAAATTCACTTTTGTGATACTGAAGTCGAAAAATTTGAACACATAAGTGCTATGTAGATTAATTACTAGGCAAAGCCTTAATTGTTCTATGAATCAGATCACCGTGTTAGGTCATATTAGTTTATAGTTTATATTATAAAAAAGAAGTGTAAATTAATAGGAACTGATCGTATGTTGTATTTAGCAGAATTACAAAAACTAAAAACTGGCTTACTTAGTGTTACTGGCAAAACTGAACTAAAACTGCTCGCTTGTCAACACAATGAACAAAATTGGAGTCCAGTACCGAAGGAAGTGATTGTTTCTAATAAAACAGATAAGTTCAATCATGGGGCTTTGGTACTGGTAGAATTAACCGCCAACCGTCAAATACAGGGAATTGAAGAGGCAAATCTTAGCTTGGTCAATATTTTGCAGAATTTTTCCCGACAGGTGGCCAGGTTTAAGCTTAAGGAAAGTGAAATTGAGCAGTGGAAATACTCACTGAGGATTCAGGCTGAAGAACTTAATCGCCGGCAAAACGAAATGGAGTCACGCTGGCAAGAAATACAATCACTAGAAAAGGAGTTTCAAAATCTAGATACAAAACAACAGCTAGTTGACACATCTCATGCAGAAATTGACTATTTACGGGCAGAAATTGAACGCAGTCGCCAGGATTTAGAAGGCGCTTGGGAGCATTTACGGGGTGAACAACGCCGTTTGCAGGAAATAACATTGAACTCCCAACAGACTCAGATTGTAGATGAAGACAGTTCTTGGGTATTAGGTGATTCAGTTAATGGTTTATCTGGTGAAAATACTGCGCTGGAAACAATTAAGGAAATTCTCAATTCTGCTTTTGCATTTATTGACAAACAGCAGGATAATATGAATCTACACTGGCAAAAGTTGGATATAGAGAGTCATACAGCTAACCAACAGCAAAATAGGGCGGAGGAACTGCTGCAAACCCTTAACTCTTGCCAAAATGAACTGCAACAAGCAGAAGAAACTCTAGTACAACAAATCAACCAAGTGCAATCAAAAACAGCCATTATTAGCAGTAAACGGGAATTGGCTGTGATGCTGAAACGATGTCTGGGAACTGAGGAAGAATTTTACCAAAAGCTTTACACCTTGGCAGCTTATATGGATTGTGGAATTACTAAACAGGTAGATGTAGAAGCTTTACAGCAAATACCTCTGAAAGAATTAGAAAAAATGGTGCAAGACTCAGAGGAAAAGTTAGATAGGGATTCTGAATTTGTGGAAGCACAAGAGCAAGAACTAAAATATAAACAACAACTCATAGCAAAACTTGAACAACGAATTGAAGATTCTTACGGTCAAGAAAAGATAAATTTAGAATCAGAACTAGCTGAGGTAAAGGATACCTACAAAATGCTCAACAAAAGCCTGGTTGGACAAAGATGTAATTTGATTGATCAGCAAAAAAAACTTCGGAAACAACAAATTATATTACATCAAAAACAAGGATTTTTGACTAATTCAAAAGGTGAATATGCTGATTTAGAATTGGTGGTTTTGGAGTTGGAAACCCACAAGCAGGAAAGATATGACGAAATTAAAAACTTAGAGAGTTATATCGCTCAGAACCTAATTACTATTGAGGCTGATCAACAGACAATTGATCTTCAAACTCAGAAGGTAGAAAGAAAGCGTCAAGAAGTCAAATCCATAGAGGAGCAACTGCTGAATTTACGCAGAGCAACTCATGAATCTTGCAGCCGAATTAATGTTTATCAAGAAATACTGCAATCTCTTCAGGATGATCTTGATGGATCACGGAAACAATTACAAAAAATTGCCCAATTTCTAGAAGATGTTTTCAAGTCACCCCAGATAATAGTTAGTGGTAATTAGACAAAAAATATCAAGAAAGTAATTATAATTTATGTCCCCAATTGACAATTATACTCCTGCAGACAACCACAATCAACACTTCAAAATCATTAATTTTTATCTGCATTTGCGGGCGTTGCTGATTTCGGGTATGATTTTTATTTTCATACCTTGATTCAGCAACGCCAGTATGGTGGTAAGCAAGAAAAAGAACCTTGGTGTTTGTCAACTAATCTTACAGATATCTCTACAACTATCAAAATATTATATAGTCAACGTTTTGGGATTGAGGCGATGTTTAAAGATTGTCAAACAGGAGGTTATAATTTGGAAGGTTCTCAGGCTTCTCCCGAAAGACTTGTGCGGATAATTTTATTGATTGCTTTAGCAATGACTTCTGCATGGTTACAGGGTAAAAAAACTCAATCTCAAAAACAACAATCTTATGTTTGTCGTCCTTGTGAAAGTAAAAGAACTAGAAGAAGACATAGTGATTTTTGGATAGGTTTGTATGGTTCTAGTTGGATAGTTTCTATGAATGAGTGTCAAGAATTGGTTTTGGAAATGATGGCGTTAGTTGCCAATAAAATCCCATTTTAAGCTGTGCTGCATTTAATTTGTAAATTCTAGCGGGCAAGATGCCCGCACCACAACATCTAGCTAGATGAGGATGGTCAAATTTGGATGCGTAACAGCTTATCAACAGGGGCTGAGGGCTGTGATTCTTATCCAACAACCTCTCTAGCTTCTTTGTCGCCCCCTGAAGCAAACATCTTCTAGAAGCGATCGCTCTGGTAAAATCACAAAGTCAAGTTAGAATAGAGAAAATTCTGGCTAAAGATTTTTACAAAGTAAAGTATATACAGCAACTCCCAGTGTTATAAGGTACATATCTAGCGGGCAAGATGCCCGCACCACAAGAGTTTCATGATTCAACTTTGTACCTCATCAGAGCGGAAAACGCTGTAAAATATACATGAGCAATAAAACATTTAGATGAGAACTCAAAAATGTTGGGTTTCATTCCTCAACCCAACCTACGAATATGTTTGAGTTTTGAACGGGATTTTTTTACGCTTGCGGATGGTGTCATTAGCTATATAATTTTAATTAATTTACCTATTTTACTAAATAAACTCACTACCCATGGACAGAAAAGTATTAACTGGAATCAGTTCAACAGCCTACGAACACCCTTTTGATCGGAAAGCTTTGGCTTCTTTACAAAATATGCCTGGTATTTCTCCTTTACTGAAAAAAGTCAATGAATATGGTATTGATCGTTTACTTAGATTACAAAGTATTGCTAGTGAAATCAGAGTTACACCCCGGAATTTTTCTCAATTATATCAACCATTGCGAAAAGCTTGTCAAATTCTGGATGTAACAACTATTCCTGAATTGTATTTGTTTCGAGGCACAGGGCATATTCAAACTTATATTATTGGGGTAGAAAAACCCATTATTGGGATTAATATTGAAGCAATGGAATGGTTAAACTATGATGAATTACTATTTATTTTTGGATACGAAATTGCTAGAATTAAAAGTCAACATATGATTTATCATCAAATATCAATTGTCATGCCGGCGTTGAAAGTATGGTTAAGTAGTACCACATTAGGATTAGGGGGATTGATAGCTAGTGGTGTGGAATTAGCGTTATATAATTGGGTAATGATGGCAAAATTTACAGCAGACCGTGCAGGTTTATTAGCTTGTCAAAATATTGATGTTGCAACTACCGCATTAATGAAACTTGCGGGTTTACCAGAAGAGTATTTAACCCCTAATGTCATCGAAGATTTCCTAATTCAATCCCGCGAATTTACTGCTAATAGTGTTGATAATCTAGATCAAGTTACGAAAATATTAAGTTATTCAGAATCTCATCTTTCTTGGTTAGTCATGCGAACTGGTGAATTATTAAAGTGGGTTGATTCGGGAGCATATAATCGTTTAATTCAAGATGAAAATATGAACACACCAGCAACAGAAGAAATACCGGAAACAGGAGAAAAAGAAGGATGGAATTTTTTAAATTCTTGGTAATTTAACTGGATATTGCTGTTAGAGATTTCCCAATAAAAATATCCCCAAATAAATTTATAATTCATTTTATAATTCATTGTGGTACTAGCATTTTAGGCATCTTCGTTGTTAATCATACAAATACAGCCAAGATGCCCATTCCACAAGATTGGATAGCAAAGCGCTGCTGCAAGCAGTTCATCTTGTTTATGAAGTTATATCATGCCAATTCTATACAAAACTGTACAAAATTATAAATTCATCAGTCTTCATCTGCGTTAATCTGCGTTAATCTGCGGTTAATTATTCTTCAAATCTTCATCTAACCACAAATAGCAGTCTAGAACCCACAGGAAAGAACTAAACCAGAATAGATTTAAATTTGCTAACCTAGAAGTAGTGCCAATATTGCTGATGGTAGTGTGGTTCTCTATGAAAACGTTTATTTGAGCAAGAATTATGACACAATTTAATTCTCATACCCTGCGTTCCTATACTCAAGAAGATGTACAGCAAATTCTACAATTAGCAATTTCTCGTCAAGTCAATGACAATAATCAAGAATTTTCCTATCAACAGATATTGGAAATTGCTAAAGAGTTACAAATATCACCTGATAATCTCCAACAAGCGGAACGAGATTGGTTGGTTAAACAAAGCGAAGTTGAACAACGTCAAGCTTTTAATCTTTATCGTCGCAGTAAATTTAAAAAACGTCTGGGAAATTACGCAATTATTAACATTTTTTTCCTAGCTATGGATTCCTTAAGTGGCGGTCTTTCCTGGTCACTTTATATCTTAGTCGCTTCTGCATTAGGTATATCTTTAGATATTTGGAATACTTTTCAAACCAAAGGTGAAGATTACGAAATCGCTTTTCAAAGATGGAATCGCAACCATCAAATTAAACAAACAATTAATACAGTTTTAAATAAGTGGTTTAAGGTATTTAGCCCTTAAACCTGAGAACAGTTAACTATCTATTTTTCCTGTTTCCTGTGATAGTTAGCTGCTAGAACCGGAGGCGGCTAATTCTGCTAACCGTTCTTGTTGGTCTTGAGATATACAAGACTGTATCACGGTTTCTATATCACCCTCCAAGACAGGGTTAAGGGTAAAATTTTGACCTAAACGATGGTCAGTCACCCGACTATCTTTATAGTTGTAGGTGCGAATCTTTTCCGAACGAGAACCTGTACCAACTTGGGATCTCCGCATGGAAGTTACAGCATCCTGTTGTTCTCGCAGTTTTAATTCATACAATTTAGCCCTGAGAATTTGCATCGCCCGTTCTTTATTCTGTAACTGACTACGTTCTTCTGTACAGAAAATTCGAATACCTGTAGGTTTGTGAAATAAGTCAGCGGCTGTTTCCACCTTATTCACGTTTTGTCCACCCGCACCACCGGAACGGGCTGTACTCATTTCAATATCTTTCGGATCAATATGGACTTCCACTTCATCCACCTCCGGCATAATCGCTATAGTAGCGGTAGAAGTGTGAACCCTTCCCCCAGATTCCGTTGCTGGTACGCGCTGTACACGATGTACACCAGATTCAAACTTGAGTTTACTATAAACACTATCACCTTGAATTTCTAGAATTACCTCTTTAAAACCGCCCATTTCTCCAGGGGACTCGCTGACTAACTTCACCTTCCAACCTTGGTTATCAGCATACCGGGAATACATTCGCAGTAAATCTCCCGCCCAGATACTTGCTTCATCACCACCCGTACCAGCGCGGATTTCCAACATAATGTTTTTATCATCGTTGGGGTCACGGGGTAACAGCAATACCTTTAAGCGACTTTCTAAATATTCTAGCTTTTCTTCTAGTTCGCTAACTTCCAATGCGGCCATCTCATGCAACTCTAAGTCGCTATTAGACTCTTTGAGTATTTGACGCGCCCCTATCAATTCATCCTGCGCTGTTTTCCAAGTTTCATAGGTATTAACTACCTCTTCCAAAGAAGAACGAGACTTAGCAATTTTTTGATACTCATCAGGATTACTAGCGGTATCAGGATCAGCTAAACGGCGTGTTAATTCATTAAAGGTTTGTTCAACGGATTTAAGTTTCGACCGTAAGTATGACTCTGCCATGATGACTATAAATGCTCCTAAAAAATAACAAATTGGCTCAAGCATAAAATGAGAAGCGACCCAGCGCAGTGCGGGGTCGTCTATGGCTTCCGCCATGCACTCGCTTAAATAGCTATAGCCAACCCGCTACTTTTGATTATCGTCAGCAGTTTGAGCGCTGGACATACCATATTTACGGAGAAAGCGTTCTACACGGCCTTCAGTATCAATCATTTTCTGTGTACCAGTGTAAAAGGGGTGATTTCCAGACCAAACATCTACGTGGAGTTCGGGTTTGGTAGAACCAATGGTCATCACTACTTGACCATTACAGTAGACCTTAGCATCTGGATACCATTTAGGGTGAATATCAGGTTTAGCCATTGTTTTTTGTGTTGTGAATCTATATAAATTTTGACACTTTAGATTTTAGATTGTGAGATAAATCCCAGGGCTGAGGCCATGCCTTGCTATTATATATCTCTATTATCCCCTCATAGACAATACATATTGCCGCGCTGGTGGAGAAAAACCCCAAATCCAAAATCCAAAAGTGATTAACGTTTGGAGTATTGAGGTGCTTTGCGGGCTTTATGTAAACCGTATTTCTTCCGTTCTTTGGCCCGTGGGTCACGAGTTAAATACCCTTCTGTTTTCAGAGGTGAACGGTTATCCGGGTCAAGCTCACATAAAGCGCGGGCTACTCCTAGACGGATAGAATCAGCTTGTCCAGTTAAGCCACCACCTTCAGCTTTAACAACAATGTCGTATTCGTTTTCCAAACCCAATGTTTCTAAAGGTGCTTTAATAGCTCCTAAATAGTTGGGATTGAATTGGAAATACAATTCTCCATCTTTACCGTTAACAGTCATTTTACCCGCACCAGGAACTAGGCGAACTCTGGCGACTGAGCATTTACGACGACCAGTACCCCAGTAAACGGCACGACCGCTATTAATTTCTGCTACCTGCATTAATTTTCTCCAGGAATTGTACTAATGGTGATTTCTTTAGGTTGTTGTGCTGCATGAGGGTGGGTAGGTCCTGCATAGACTTTTAGTTTGGTAAATAGTTGTTTACCCAAACTGTTTTTAGGTAACATACCCTTAATAGCGTGTTCGAGGATTCTTTCTGGTAAGCGCTGTTGCAACTTAGCGAAGGTTTCTGTTTTCATCCCACCAGGACGGCCAGAATGACGACGGTAAATTTTCTGGGTGCGCTTTTTACCTGTAACTGCTACTTTCTCAGCATTGATAATAATCACAAAATCCCCTGTATCTAAATGGGGAGTATATTCGGCTTTTCTCTTCCCTCTGAGAATCATAGCGACTTCGCTGGCCAGTCTTCCCAGACGCTTATCTGTAGCGTCTACTAAGTACCAATCACGCTCAAGAGATGCTTGAGGGGGAAGGTAGGTTTTACTACTCATTTTTTGTCCTTTGTCCTTTGTCCTTTGTCAGTTGTCAGTTGTCATTATTCATGACTAAGTATGGTTGGGTGTCGTACCATATTTTTGGTGGAAAGGGAAAATCGGGATAACCGACTCTCAATAAGCATAGTCCGTGAGCAGGTGCAGAATATTTCACTTCTTCTCGCCGTTCTTGTTGCCAAATTTCGGTGAAATTCTCTACTGTCCGCTGTCTAGAACCCACTTCTACTATCATGCCTATTAACAGCCGTACCATGCCATATAAAAATCCATTAGCTTGAATTTCAATATGGATAAAAGCTCCGCTACGACGACATTCTACTGCTTGTATTTCTACCCAGGAATGCGATCGCACCGACCCAGCCCGCTCAAAGGCAGATAAATGGTGTTTTCCCAGCAGTGGTTTCAGGGCAGATGTCATTAAGGATTCATCTAAGGCTGCATAATAATAATGCCAACTGAAGGGTTTTACGAATAAATTCGGTAATTCTTCGGTGTATATCGTGTAACGATATCGTCGGTAAACAGCGCTAAAACGAGCGTGCCAACTTTCACTTACAGCTGCTGATGCCCTGATCAATACATCTGGGGGCAAATAGCTGTTGAGAACTTTTGCCCACTTATGTGCGGGAATTAAACCTGTAGCTTGAAAATGAGCGACTTGAGCGGCAGCATGGACTCCAGAATCAGTTCTACCTGCGCCGTGGAGTGCTACATGATACCCCAAAACCGTGGCTATAGCTGTTTCTATCTCCTCTTGGACAGTGCGCTGTCCTTTTTGTCTTTGCCAGCCGTGAAAATGAGTACCTAGATACTGAATAACTAAGGCTACTCGCTGAGTGGGATAATGCTGGCGGCTTTCTAACATAGTTGTTTGTCAGTTGTCAGTTGTCAGTTGTCAATTGTCAGTTGTCAGTGGTTTTTCTTGACTACTGACTAATGACCAATGACCCATGACAATAACCAATAACTTTAAACTAGTTCAATAATCGCCATTTGAGCATGATCACCGCGACGGGGTACGGTATGGAGAATCCGAGTATAGCCTCCTTGACGGTTAGCATACCGAGTAGGAGCTTGCTCGAATAGTGCATGAACTAGGGTTTTGTCGTAGATATAACCTAAAGCTTCACGACGGGCTGCTAAAGAGCCATCTTTTGCTAGAGTAATCATTTTATCTACTTTACTGCGGACAACTTTAGCTCTGATTAAAGTTGTAGTAATTCGACCATGACGTACCAACTCTGTTGTCAAAGCTCTGAGGAGAGCGCGACGTTGGTCTGCTGGTTTACTAAGTTGTTTGACTCGGCAACGATGACGCATAATAATGCACTAATGAAGTTTTATTTATTAGGTTTTGCTTTAGCTACTTTTGGAGCTTCTTTCTGGAGCTAAGGTAATACCCAAGCGCCGCTGTAAAGCTTCCACTACTTCTTCGGCTGACTTTTGACCGAAGTTTTTGATTTCTAAAAGGTCTTCTTGGGTATAATCCAATAAGTCAGCTACAGAGTTGACTTGGGCGCGTTTTAGACAGTTGTAAGCTCTTACAGATAACTGTAACTCTTCAATTGGGATTTGGGCGGTAGGGTCATCTGGGTAGTCTGAACCTATATCCGTTAGTTCTAGGGAGATATCTTTCAAAGGGTTGAATAAATCTACCAAAATGCCGGCGGCTGATGATAGTGCCTCTTGGGGAGAGATGCTACCATTAGTCCATACCTCCAACAGGAGTCGGTCTTTCAAAGAACCATCGCCACGAGCTTCTTCAACACTATAGTTGACCTTCCGTACAGGCATAAACACTGAGTCAATTTGCAGAAAATCCAAAGATGTAGCTTCTTCTCTGCCTCGTTCTACAGTGCGATAACCTTTGCCTCTCTCAATGCGAAATTCCATTTCCAGTTTTCCACCTTCAGCGACGGTGGCGATATACTGGGTTGGGTCAATCACTTCTACTTCGCTGGGTAAGTCGAAATGTGCCACCGTTACCGTAGCCGGTCCATTCACGACTAAGCGACCAATTTGGGGTTGAGCGGAATAACTCTTGAGAATGACATCCTTCATTCGCATGAGGATTTCCAGTACATCTTCCCGCACACCCGGAACTGTTGCAAACTCATGGGTGACTCCAGCAATTCTCACTGCTGTGACTGATGTTCCTTCTAAATTAGAAAGTAACACCCGCCGCAACGCATTACCAACAGTTGTTCCTTGTCCTCGCTCTAGAGGTTCAAGAACAAACTTGCTGTAATAGCTCCGACTTTCCTCAGCATTAGATTCTACACATTCAATTTGAAACTGCGCCATGGAGTAGCCTCCCTTTTTAAGGTGCTGCTATAAGGGTAAATTAATTGCCTCATTTTCCAGTTGACAATTGACAGTTGGCAATTATCGCCTAAATTTGATATCTTAATTTAGCCTACAGGTATTGTTTTTGGTTTCCACAAAGTTGATCAACCTGGGGGAAAGCTGATTATCGCTTTGTGACGCGAACTTATTTACCCCATGGGTCTAAATTGGATAGGTACTCCCTTGGGGAAAATAGTTCAAAATTACCAGCCATACAGGGCATTGCTGATTATTTTCCCGAGCTTCAACCTACAGGCTTGGGTGCCAAAATAGTTTTGTTTAAACTCGACGGCGCTTGGGTGGACGGCAACCGTTGTGGGGAATTGGGGTAATATCCCGAATGAGTGTAATTTCCAGTCCTGCACCTTGGAGCGCCCGAATAGCAGTTTCTCTGCCTGCACCAGGTCCACTAACCATGACTTCGATTTGCCGCATTCCTTGGTCTGTGGCTCGTCTAGCCGCGCTTTCAGCAGCGGTTTGTGCCGCAAAGGGAGTTCCTTTTTTTGCCCCTTTAAATCCACTAGAACCAGCGCTTGCCCAGGAGATGACATCTCCTTTTTGATCGGTGATCGTGACAATGCTATTGTTGAAAGTAGATTGAATGTAGGCAATGCCGTTGGGAACGTTCCGTTTCGGTTTTTTGCTCCCGGTTTTTTTGGTTGGTTGTCTGGCCATATTTGTTGAGTAAATTTAAGGTACAACTTGCCCATAGCCGCAAGTTCAGAAAAATTATTTACCAGGAGCTTTTTTCTTCCCAGCAACTGTCTGTCTTCTACCACGTCTAGTTCTGGCGTTGGTCCGAGTTCTTTGTCCCCGCACAGGTAAGCCCATGCGGTGTCTACGACCTCTGTAACAGCCGATATCAACTAGACGCTTAATA
>NZ_KE384713.1:95722-131686 GCF_000426925.1 Dolichospermum circinale AWQC310F
TCTAAACGACGTAAATCCCCTTCAACTTGATAGTTGCTTTCGATTTCGCCTCTGAGGGCTGTGACATCAGCATCACTTAGGTCTTTGACGCGGGTATCTGGATTTACACCAGTAGCCGCGAGAATTTGATGTGATCTAGTTAAACCAATTCCGTAAATGTATGTTAGACCGATTTCAACGCGCTTATCGCGGGGAAGGTCTACTCCGGCAATGCGTGCCACAATGAATTTCTCCCTATTGTTTTCGTAATAGCAGTTAGTAAAACGTGATCTGGCCTCAAGCCTTTAGTCGCGTTTTCAACTTTGATAGATTTGGATCTATCCCTGACGTTGTTTGTGTTTGGGATTTTCACAAATCACCATAACGCGACCACGACGCTTGATCACGCTACATTTCTCACAAATCTTCTTAACCGAGGCTCTGACTTTCATGCCTTTTAAAATTGACTCCAAATAGTAGATTATAGCATTTATAGAAGAAATATTTCAGTTATGTAACTAGAAAAAGACCAATTGATTTATGGTAGAATTCTCCACATAGATTTATTTCTTCCGCAGACGATAGGTGATTCTACCTTTGGTTAAGTCGTAGGGCGTTAATTCAACTTTGACGCGATCGCCAGGTAATATCTTAATGTAATTACGGCGAATTTTCCCAGAGATGTGTGCTAGGACATTAAAGCCGTTATCTAAGTCAACACGAAACATTGCATTAGGCAAAGATTCGGTGACAGTCCCTTCCATTTCAATTAGATCTTGCTTAGACAAGTTTTTTCCTCAACTCAACAATCTCCTATTATTCTTGTACACTTGTCATGCATAAAGAACACAATTGGAGAAATATATCAACAGTTTATGAATATATCTTAGCTAAAATTGACTTGCGCCTGTCCGAGAAAGCAGGGTACAGGTAATAGGCCATCATGAAATCAGTTTTTTCCTTCTACCTACATAGAATACTGTCCCTATTTCTTTTAAGCAGCTATGATATTTTGCAAAGCAGTAAAAACTTCTTCTTGGGACTGATTACCGTTGACTGTGAGGAGTTTTTCGCGCTGGCTGTAATAATTAATCAAGGGTGCAGTATCATCACGATAAACCTCTAGGCGGCGACGAATCACCTCTTGAGTATCATCTTTGCGTCCGCGTCCGAGTAAGCGACCAACAACAATTTCATCTGGCGCATCCAGATTGACTACCTTTTCACCACCCTGTCCTAAATTTTCGAGTAATTTTGCCAAAAACTCTGCCTGTGTAACTTTACGGGGAAAGCCGTCTAAAATCCAACCTGATTTAGCATCTGATTTTTTCAGACGTTCCTCAACCATATCCTCTACTAATTTATCGGGGACTAATTCGCCTTTATCCATATAAGCTTGGGCTTGGATACCCAAATCTGTTTTCTCCTGAATAGCCTGGCGTAAAATGTCACCTGTAGAAATATGGGGAATCTGTAAAAATTCAGCCAAGATTTTAGCTTGAGTTCCTTTACCTGCTCCCGGTGGTCCCAAGAAGATTAATCGCGTCACTATTGTTTCACCATTCCTTCATATCGCTGAGATATAACATAAGTTTGGATTTGTTTCGCAGTATCAATTGCCACACCGACCAAGATTAACAAAGATGTTGCACCTAGCCCCTTAAAAGTTGGTACTTTCAAAGCACTTTCCACTGCGGTAGGAATAATTGCCACCAAACCTAAAAAGATAGCACCTAAAAAAGTGAGGCGATTTGTCACCCGTTCAATATACTCACTAGTAGCCTTACCGGGACGAATACCGGGAATACTAGAACCCATTTTTTTCAAATTCTGAGCCACATCTACAGGGTTGAGAATCAACGAAGAGTAGAAGTAACTAAAGAAAACAATGGAAATTAAGTAAACGAGGGCATATACCCAAGGTGCAGAACCACCAGGACTCAGGTAGGTATTAACAATGGTTGCTAATTCGGGATTTTTAGTAAAATTGGCGACTAAAAGCGGCAAACTCAGGATGGCCGCTGCGAAAATAATCGGCATTACCCCGCCAGAATTAAGACGTAGGGGTAAATAACTCCGCTGTTCTGCTAAAACCTTTCTACCCACTTGACGACGGGCAGAAATAATAGGGATGCGGCGCATACCCTCTTGTACGAACACGATACCCACAATAGTGAGCATAAAAACTAGCACAAGAACAATGACACGCCCGACAATTTCCCGTCCACCCACCTGTACCAAGTCAATGGTATCACCGAGAGCCTTGGGTAAAGAAGCAACAATGTTAACAAAAATCAGCAAAGATGCACCATTACCAATACCCCGTTCCGTAATTAGTTCTGATGCCCACATCACGAACATTGAACCAGCAGTGAGAGCAATTGCCGTTTCTGCCACAAATATCGGACCTGGGTTGAGGGCAAATTGTTGGAGGAATAATGCCGAAAAAGCCACGCTTTGAATAATTGCCCAAACTACAGTCACATAGCGGGTAATTTGTGATATTTTCCGCCGACCTGCTTCCCCTTCATTTTTCTGTAAATTTTCTAAAGAGGGCAGAGCGGCGGTGAGCAATTGGATGATAATGGAAGCATTAATAAAGGGCAAAATCCCCAAAGCAAAGATCCCCAAAGTAGAGAGTCCTCGTCCAGAGAATATATCCAACAAGCCAAAGATGGAATTATTGCCCGATATAGCTTCAGCAAACTTAGGTCTATCAATTCCTGGTACAGGTAAAAAGATGCCCAGACGAACTAAGATTAAAATACCTACGGTAACAAGCAGCCTACCTCTCAGTCCGGCTGCTTGCGCCATTTGCATAAAAGTTTCTTGAGCCGTTGGGGCTTTGTCTCGACTGATCATAGAGTTTTACCTTTTAAGTATGAGGTGTGAAGTATGAGGTGTGAAGTTTCCAGTGCTTGATCTTTTATCCTTCATCCCGCATCCTTCATCTTTTATGCAGCTGTGGCTGTAGGCCGCGCTACGCTATCACAACTCCCACCAGCAGCCTCAATTTTGATACGAGCTTGACCCGTGAAAGCAGCGGCCTTGACCCGGAGAGGAACATTTAATTCCCCATTTCCCAAAATTTTCAATGGCCCCTTAGCAGCGGTTAAAATACCAGCCTCCTTTAAAGATTCCAGAGTTACTTCTGAGTTAGCAGGTAAATCATTTAACTTCTCTACATTAATGATCGTGTAAATTTTCCGGTTAATGAGGGGGAATCCCTTGAGTTTAGGTATCCGGCGGTACAATGGCTGTTGACCACCTTCAAAACCTGGTCTTGTGCCACTACCAGAACGGGATTTTTGACCACGCATCCCTAGACCAGCACTAGCGCCTTGTCCAGCAGAAATACCTCTACCTACGCGCTTACGGCGTTTTTTCGAGCCTTTTTGGGGCTTAACATCGTTCAGTCTCATTGTGATTGGGGATTTTAGATTTTAGATTTGAGATTGAGAATCTGATACAAAGGGCGACTAAATATAGAGTTTCTCAATGGCGACACCACGATCTTCAGCAACTTCACTTAATGTCCGCAGGGTAGATAGAGCGTTAACTGCAGCTCTAGCGTTGTTCAAAGGATTGTTTGAACCCAATTGTTTAGCCAGAATGTTACGTATTCCTGCTAACTCCAATACAGTCCGTACAGCACCCCCGGCAATTACGCCTGTACCTGGTGCAGCTGGACGCATCATGACCTTAGCTCCACCACCAATACCATCAATGGGGTGAGGAATAGAATTGGATTTAGTAATCGGGATGTCAATTAGATGTTTTTTACCATCAGCGACACCCTTTTTAACTGCACCAATTACATCTGAGGCCTTGCCAACTCCGACTCCAACTTGTCCACGTTCATTACCGACGACGACAATGGCGCGGAAGCTAAGTTTTTTACCACCTTTGACGACTTTACTCACCCGGCGGATTTGGATAACTCGCTCTTGCCAGTTGGTTTCTTCTTTTTTCGCACGACTTGCTTTACGACGACCGGTTACCATAATCAATGTTCTCTTTTAGTTGTCAGTTGTCAGTTGTCAGTTGTCAGTTGCTACTGACTACTGACGGACTTAGAAATCTAAACCAGCCTCCCGTGCTGCCTCGGCTAGGGCTTTAATGCGACCATGATAGAGGTTGCCACCCCGGTCAAAAACGACCTTAGTGATGCCCTTTTCTAAGGCGCGTACTGCTACCAATTTACCAACTTGCACTGATGCTTCACAGTTAGCGCCAGAAGCGATATTGGATTTTAATTCTGGTTCTACGGTTGATGCCGCTACTATAGTTTCCTGTTTGGTATCATCAATCACTTGAGCGTAAATATGCTCATTAGATCGGAATATAGCCAGACGGGGACGTTCGTCCGAACCGTTAACCTTACCACGAACGCGCCGATGACGACGCTGTTTTGATTCTCTACGAGTAAGTTTCATATTTACTTCTTACCACCCTTACCAGTCTTACCAGCTTTACGTCTGACCACTTCACCGGCATAGCGAATACCTTTACCTTTGTAAGGTTCAGGTGGACGAACGGCGCGAATTTTCGCGGCTGTGTTGCCGACAATTTCCTTGTCATAGCCACTGACTATGACATTAGTAGTACCTTCTACAGCAAATTGAATTCCCTCTGGTGGTTCAATTTGCACTTGATGGCTATAACCCATGTTTAAAACTAGGTTACGCCCTTGAATTTGAGCGCGATAACCGACCCCTTGGATTTCTAAGCGACGTTGAAAACCTTGGGATACTCCCTCTACCATGTTGGCCACTAGGGTGCGGCTCAAACCGTGCATTTGTCTAGAAGTCCGGGTTTCATCACGACGGGTAACTAGCAATGTTTCTCCTTCTTGGGAGACGATGACATTGTTAGGTAGTTGTCGGGAAAGTTCACCTTTAGGACCCTTTACCACTACTTTGACACCATCAATCGCCACTTGAACTTTGGCGGGGACGGTAATTGGACGTTTACCAATACGAGACATGATTTTTTGTTCTTTGTCTATTGTCAGTTGTTAGTTGTCACTTGTCAGTTGTTCGTTGTTTTGCCACTGACCAATGACCAATGACCAATGACGATTACCAAACGTGGCAAAGCACTTCACCGCCTAGATTTTGACGGCGTGCTTCGCGGTCAGTCATAATCCCACTGGATGTAGAAATAATGGCAATACCGATACCGCCTAGCACTCTTGGTAATTCTTTTTTGTTGGAGTAAACTCGTAACCCGGGTTTACTGACTCGCTTGAGGGCAGTAATTAAAGGTTGGCGATTTTTACCTTTGTATTTCAGGGAAATAACTAGGTTACGCTTTACCCCTTCTCCTGCTTCTTCAACTTCCGCAATAAAGCCTTCTTCGCGCAATACCTTGGCAATACTCCGAGTCATCTTTGTAGCTGGTACTTGCGTAGTTTGATGTTTCGCCATATTGGCATTGCGGATGCGCGTTAGCATATCTGCAATTGTGTCGTTAGCCGCCATCGTTCCCTCTTTAGATGAACTTATTGATCACGAAAGGGCATTCCCATTTCCTTTAATAAGGCGCGGCCCTCTTCGTCGGTTTTTGCCGTGGTGATGATAGAAATATCTAAACCTCGGACTTGGTCAATTTTGTCGTATTCCACTTCTGGAAAAATTAGCTGTTCGCGCACACCTAGAGTGTAGTTACCACGACCGTCAAAGCTTTTGGGGCTGACACCGCGAAAGTCTCTGATTCTAGGCAGTGTGAGGTTAATCAGACGATCTAAGAAGGCGTACATCCGTTCGCCTCTGAGTGTCACCATAATCCCCACGGGCATACCCTGACGAATTTTAAAGCCTGCGATCGCTTTCTTTGCCCGTGTTACTACGGGTTTTTGTCCAGTAATCAGGGCAATTTCGCTGAGGGATGCCTCTAGTGATTTAGCGTTTTGAGCAGCTTCTCCTAAACCTCTATTTACAGTTATCTTAGTCACCTTTGGCACTTGATGCACGTTGGTGTATTGAAACTGACTAATCAACTTGGGAGTAATTGTCTCTTGATATACGGTTTTGAGTCTTGTGGTTGCCATAGTGTTTGTCCTTATATTCCCTGGGCTTGGTCAGGGAAAGTTCTTTGTCAGTTGTCAGTTGTCAGTTGTCAGTTGTTGTTTACTAATGACGAATGACTAATAACTAATAACTATTTATCAAGAATCTCACCTGTTTTTTTCAGCATTCTCACTTTCTTACCCTCGGCAGTGAAAGTGTAGCAGACGCGACTGGCAACGTTTTGTTTGGTAGAATAGAGCATCACATTAGAGCTATGAATGGGGTACTCAGTCGTGACTATTTGCCCTGATTCCCCTTCTTGCTGGGGTTTCACGTGCTTAGTTTTCATGTTGACACCTTTGACCAGAACTTTGCTCAGTTGTGGTAGTGCTTTAATCACTTCACCAACTTTACCTTTGTCTTTGCCGGCGATGACTTGCACAGTGTCACCTGTTTTGACGTGCATTTTATAAAAAACTTTGGGTTGTGGCTGCTTTGCCATTACAGCACCTCCGGAGCGAGAGAAACAATTTTAGTGAAGTTTTTATCGCGCAGTTCTCTAGCTACCGGACCAAATACCCGTGTTCCTCTAGGATTACCTTCTTTGTTGATAATCACTGCCGCGTTATCATCGAAACGGATGGTCATGCCACTGTCCCGATTAATAGCCTTGCGTGTACGTACAATTACTGCTTCTACAACATCAGACTTTTTGACTGCCATGTTGGGTGAAGACTCTTTAACAACGGCGATAATTCTATCACCTACGCCACCATAACGGCGGTTACCTGCACCTAATACGCGGATGCACATTAGTTTTTTAGCACCGCTATTATCTGCGACATTCAGATAAGATTGGGGTTGAATCACAACTGCTCTCTCTTTTGGGGTTGTTGTATTTTATAACACAACTGTTTACGCTTTAGCTTTGGTGTTCAGGATTTCCGTAACTTGCCAACGCTTAGTTTTGCTCAGGGGTCTAGTTTCTTGAATCCGCACCCGGTCGCCTATTTTGCACGTATTTTCTTCGTCGTGAACTTTATAGCGGCGGGTTTTAACTACGATTTTGCCGTACTTGGGGTGAGGAGCGCGGTTTTCTATGGCTACTACCACAGTTTTTTGCATTTTATCGCTCACTACCAAGCCAACTCGTTCTTTGACTGCCATAATCTTCTACTTTTGCTCTTGGTCTGAAAGACTTGCTGCTCGTTTCCGTTCTCCTTCTACTGTCAGCAATTGGGAGAGTCGGTGGCGTGCGTGTTTGAACTGGTGAGGCTTTTCTAGTTGTCTGGTGGCCTTTTGCAAGCGCAACTGAAATAGTTGTTTTTTAACAGCAACAATTTCCTCTGCCAGTCCTTCGTCATTTAGTTCTCTAGCTTCCGCAATTTTGGGAAGAGGCATAACCTACTCCTGCTCCTGTGGTTGAGAGCGTACAATGAATTTGGTCTTAATTGGTAACTTAGCGTCAGCCAAGCGCATAGCTTCGCGGGCAATTTCTTCAGCAACGCCAGCGATTTCAAACATAATCCGGCCTGGTTTGACTACGGCTACCCAAAATTCTGGATTACCTTTACCAGAACCCATCCGGGTTTCAGCAGGACGCATGGTGATTGGTTTGTCTGGGAAAATCCGAATCCAGATTTTACCACCCCGGCGAATATAACGAGTCATTGCTCGACGTGAGGCCTCGATTTGCCGTGAGGTAATCCAAGATGGTTCTTGGGCTTGGAGTCCAAAGTCCCCAAAGTTGAGGGTACTGCCACGGCTGGCCAGACCTTCCATACGTCCGCGTTGTTGTTTGCGGAATTTAGTTCTTCTAGGACTTAACATGATTTGTCAGTTGTCGGTTGTCAGTTGTTAGGTAATAGGTAATAGGGAGATATTGATTTTTCTCTTGCCTCTTGCCTCTTACTTCTTGACCATTACTAGGCTTCATTAGAGCGGTCTTCAAACTGTTGACGGCGACGTTGTTGTTGCCGGCGACGGGGTTCGCGTTCACGGTCTCCACGGTCACGGTCACGGTCACGGTCTCTAGCTGGTTGGACGGGAGCCTGTTCTTGACCAGGAATAATTTCTCCTTTAAATACCCAAACTTTAATACCGAGAATCCCGTAAATTGTCTTAGCTGTGCAGCCAGAGTAGTCAATATCAGCACGCAAGGTATGGAGAGGAACTCTGCCTTCACGGGTCCACTCTGACCGGGCAATTTCTGCACCGTTGAGCCGACCGCCGACTTGGATTTTAATTCCTTGTACTCCTGCTCTTTGCGCCCGTTGAATTGCTTGACGGACAACTCGACGGAAGGAAACGCGACGTTCTAATTGTTGAGCAATGTATTCAGCAATTAGATAGGCATCAGCATCAACTCGTTGGATTTCGACTACGTTAATGCGAATTTGGCGATTACCACCCAATGCCCCTTGCAGTCCCAACCGTAATGATTCAATACCTTGACCACCACGACCTACAACCACACCTGGTCTGGCTGTCCGCACTTCTAGGTCAATTTGGTCGGCTTTGCGCTCGATTCTCACTTCGGAAATACCGGCGTTATTTTGCGCGTATCTACCTAGTTTTTGTTCAATGTATTGACGGAGTTTGTAGTCTTCTTGTAGAAGTTCTGGATAACGGTCAGGTTCTGCAAACCAACGGGATTGGTGTTCTTGTGTTATACCCAGTCGAAAGCCGACTGGATGAATTTTCTGTCCCACAAATGCTTCCTCTAAAATTTCTGACTGTACGCAATTTTCTTGTGCCTATATAGCTGTTTAGTCAGCAGTAGTGCTGGCGGAAACCGCAACAGTTATATGACAAGTTGGCTTACGAATTTGGTAAGCTCGACCTTGCGCTCTGGGTTGAAACCGTTTTAGCACTGGACCTTGATCAGCGTAGGCTTGACTAATTACCAAGTTACCCCGGTCTAGTCCAGCATTATGCTCGGCATTAGCTGCGGCACTTCTGAGAACTTTTAATATTGGTTCACAAGCGCCATAGGGCATAAATTCGAGAATGATTAGTGCTTCTCGGTAGGAACGCCCGCGAATTTGATCAAGTACACGGCGCACTTTATAGGGAGAAATGCGTATATAACGGGCGATCGCTTTTACTTCAGTAGTATCAGTTGCCATAAGTTAATTGTAGATTGCGATTATCTCCCTGATTTTTTGTCACTTTTGCCATGACCTCTGTAGGTACGAGTAGGAGCAAATTCTCCCAATTTATGACCTACCATTTGTTCATTGACAAATACAGGAACGTGCTGCCGTCCATTGTGAACGGCGATAGTATGACCTACCATCAAGGGTAAAATTGTCGAAGCTCTCGACCAGGTTTTAACCACTTGTTTTTCATTTTTTGCATTCAACTTCTCAATTTTTTTGAGGAGATGATCAGCAATAAAAGGACCTTTTTTTAAAGAACGACCCATAGTGCAATTTTGGATTTTGGATTTTGGATTTTCAATTTCTGAATTTTGGATTTTGGATAACTAAGCTGTCCCATATTAGGCTTCAAAAACTTTGAAAGCTTAAAAATAGACCCAATCTAAAATCCAAAATTTAAAATCTAAAATTCTAGGACTGACGGCCACCACGTCCACGTTTAGAGGATTTGCGGCGACGACGGATAATTAGCTTAGTGCTGGCTTTTTTGCGCTTACGGGTCTTAGCACCTAATGTAGGTTTACCCCAAGGTGTTACAGGACCGGATCTACCGATAGGCGCTCTGCCCTCACCACCACCATGGGGGTGATCCACAGGGTTCATGACGCTACCTCTAACCTTGGGACGACGGCCTTTCCAGCGATTCCGTCCAGCTTTACCAGCACTCAGGTTTCTCGCGTCTGTATTACCGACTTGGCCAATGGTGGCGTAGCAGTCACGGCGAATTAAGCGGACTTCACCTGAAGGTAATTTCAAAGTTACATAGTTGCCTTCTTTAGCGACAACTTGGGCTGTTGCACCAGCAGCACGGACAATTTGACCGCCTTTACCTGGAGTCATTTCCACGTTGTGAACATTACTACCCAGGGGTATATTTGACAGTGGCAAAGCATTACCATCTTCAATGGGAGAATCAGGTCCTGCAATCACTTTTGTGCCTACGGTCATGCCATTGGGTTGCAAAATGTAACGTTTTTCGCCGTCTTCGTACAATAACAAAGCGATCCGCGCATTCCGGTTAGGATCGTATTCAATGGCTGTAACTGTCGCAGGTATATTCCGCTTATCTCGCTTAAAGTCAATAATGCGGTAAAGTTGTTTGTGTCCGCCACCCCGACGACGGCTGGTTATCCGCCCTTGATTGTTCCGACCTTTGGGACGATGAACTGATTCAGTTAATGATTTTTCTGGCTCAGTTTTGGTAATTTCAGCAAAGTCGGAGATTGTAACTTGGCGAGTACTGGGGGTATAAGGGCGATAAGAACGAGTACCCATAGTTGAATTTTGAATTTTGGATTAATCAATTTTGGATTTTAGATTTTAGATTTTAGATTGTTTCTGATCTCAAATCTCTAATCTAAAATTTCTAGACTTCTGGGAAGAGAACTTTTCTAATTTTTTCTTCGTCCCCAGGAGCAACGGTGACAATAGCTCGCTTATATTGGGGCTTATAACCAATAAATCTACCTACACGTTTTTGCTTGCGTGGAGGAATAGCAGTATTGACTTTGACGACCTTAACTGCAAATAGGTCTTCAATGGCGGCTCTGATTTGTGGTTTAGTGGCTTTAGGAGTTACTTCAAATGTATATTTGTTTTGCTCCATGAGCATGGTCGCTTTTTCGGTGAGAATGGGGCGACGCACTAAATCGGGTAGGTCACGGGTGGCAACTAGCTTAGGCACTGTAGACCTCCTGAATCTTGTCTATGGTTGATGATGTGACGACAATTTTGTCAGCATGGAGTAAGTCGTAAACGTTTAACTGGTTAGCAGGAATCAGTTTTAAGTTTTCAATGTTCCGGGCTGATAAAAGCACGTTTTCTGCAATTTCCGACAAAATCAACAGTGTTTTTTGTTCTGGTGCAGCGCCCCATCTAGCTAATGCGGCCACGAGTTCCTTTGTTTTGGGACGTTGTAACTCGTTGCTAAATTCTTCAACAATTATTAAGTCTTCAGCGCGACTAATAAAGGCTGTTCGCAATGCCAAACGGCGTTCTTTGCGGTTCATTTGTAGGTTAAAATCTCTGGGCTTAGGTCCAAAGATCACACCACCACCACGCCATAATGGTGAACGGATAGAACCTGCACGGGCGCGACCTGTGCCTTTTTGCCGCCAAGGTTTACGACCACCACCACGAACTTCGGCACGAGTTTTAGTGCTGGCAGTTCCCTGGCGAGAATTGGTCATTTGTCTGACTAGGGCGCGGTGTACGATATGCGCCGCTGTTGTTTCTTTGGCAACTCGTAAGTCAAAGCTGGTTTCGCCAACTTGCTCTCCTTGCCAATTTTTAATTACACTCTCTACCATCTTTGTGTCCTTTGTCAGTTGTCAGTTGTCAGTTGTCAGTTGTCAGTTGTCAGTTGTCTTTTTTTGCCAATGACCAATGACTAATGACCAATGACTATTTTTTACCAACTTTCTTTGCTGGGAGAACGTTCACTAAAGCCCCTGGTTTACCAGGAATAGCTCCCTTAATGATGATTAAGTTACGTTCTGTATCTACTCTTACTACTGTTAGTTTGCGAATTGTGACACGAGTACCGCCTAAACGTCCTGCCATCCTTTTACCAGGATAAACACGGCCCGGAGTTGTACCTGCACCAATAGAACCTGGCGCTCTGTGGTTTTTAGAACCGTGGGACATAGGTCCGCGACCGAAGTTGTTACGCTTCTGGTTGCCGGCAAAACCGCGACCGATACTTGTGCCAACTACATCTACAATTTCACCAGCGCTAAAAATGTCTGCTTTAATTTCTTGACCTAAAGCATAATCACCAGCGCTATCGGTGCGATATTCATTCAAATGACGGACAGCCGGGGCAGATGACTTAGCTAAATGTCCCAACAATGGTCTGTTCAGTGCCTTGGGTTTAACTTCACCATAACCAACTTGAATGGCTGCATAACCGTCGGTCTGTTTTGTTTTAACTTGTGTAACGGTGCATGGACCTGCTTGGATGACGGTGACAGGAATAGATACTCCTTCTTCATCAAAGATTTGGGTCATGCCCAGCTTGGTGCCGAGAATACCTACAGACACAGTTACTGGTTCTCCTTCCTAATTTGACTAATGGAAATCGAATTGGAAGTTTTGTCACGGTTGCTTGAGGGTAAACTATACCTTCAGAAATTTGGACTGGTGTTAAGCAGTGCTAATTCTTGGCAGCGCAACAATTCTTGCCCTTTCTGTTTTAGTGAATTTGTTTATTTTCACTTACCTAATCTAATCACCATCACAGGAATAGTTTCCTACCCTATTGAGAAGGTGTTACTTCTACCTAATGCGAGGTTTGATTGCTTTGCGCTTTGTGCAGCAATGCTTTCGTCCAAGCAGTTGCTCTGGCACTCTACCGTTGTAGTGGGACTTAAGTGGTCATTGACCCTCAGTATCCGTTTCCTGACCATTAACATAATGCCATAAAACCAACATTATTGTTCAGGAACTACTTCTCTTAATAGTTTAAACTATTGTTTGAGGTGTGGCCTAATTTTTTTAGGATTTACGGGAGTGATTTGCTGTGGGAGCTTACATAAGATTTTGGCTCTTGGTTTGACCTGAAGCTTTTTTAGTTTAGCAGTCTCTGGTCTGAATCAGCTAATTTGTTCTTCTGAGGGAACTAACTAGAATATCAGATAGTGGGACTGGCTGATAACTCTAAAATAAGATGGCTATCTAATTTACTATTCGGTCACAATCTAACATTGTAAACCATTAACCATTTTTTGTCTAGTATTTTTTTAGATATATTACGGGATGGCGATAGGGGGGTGATTTGGCCTAGATTTTAGTTTGAAATTCTCCAGGTTGCTGAAAATATGCAGTTTCATTTAACTTAATCTACTAGTAGAGAGTGAATAATAGAGATATCTGAGATGGGATAGGAAAAAAATCTATGGCCTTAATTACTACTGGTAACGGTTTCATCCGCAATTTGGAGAAGTTTGGTGCGTTGGGTGTTTATGTTCCCCTGGAAGGAGGCTATGAAGGTCGCTATTTGCGCCGTTTGCGGGCTGCTGGCTATGTTGGCCTGCATATTACTGCTAGAGGGTTAGGTGACGTGGCTGCGTATCTGACTCAGGTTCATGGTGTGAGACCGCCGCATTTGGGTAAAAAAAGCACTGGCAGTGGTGCTGCAGTGGGTGATGTATATTATTTGCCACCAATACTCGATTCTCATTTAGCACAATTACCTCCTAAGTCTAAGGGGTTAGTATTGTGGATAATTGAGGGACATATTTTGTCTGATCAGGAAGTTGAGTATTTAATGGATTTACCCAAATTAGAACCAAGGGTTAAAGTAGTAATTGAGAGAGGTGGAGATCGCACTTTCCGCTGGAAACCTCTGGAAAAGACTCTGTTAGCTAGTTAGGTAGTCAATGGTCAGTGGTCAGTTGTCGTTTGACTGACTACTGGCAGGGAAGAGTGACATCAAAACAATATAGTGAATCAGGGAAAATCAACCAAATCCTTCTAAGTTTGGCGTGAAGGTAATAAAGCGAAAATGAGACGTAAATCTTCTAACAATAGACCAACTAATACCCCTAAAGCCTCTATTTTTCAATCTCCGATTTTTAACTTCGCCAGCATTGCCATTTTTGGGGGGGTGCTGATTTTGGGAATTGGAATTGGGATTGCATTTAGTTCTACAACTACATTGAGTTCATCAAATGTGGCTTCCCGGGAGTTCATTGACACCAAAGCGCCAAATCCTGAGATTTGCGTCCAGTATGGAGCTAGTGCAATGGTGATGGATGCTAGATTATTTGTCACTCTTAATCCTTTTAATGTTTATGTTGCCCAGCCTAATATCCGTCCTGGATGTGTAATTCGTCAAAATAACTGGGCAATTTTGGAAAATAAAAAACTTGTGACTTCAGATCAGGTCAGGGAATGTAAAAATCGTTTGAATACCTTTGGCTTTACAGGGGACTTAGACAGCGAAAAGCCGGATATTAGATGTATATATCAAAATGAATCGGCTCAAAATTTCTTTTTATCTCAACCTGGGGCTGTGGGAACTCCTCAAGATACGGAAAGATTTTAAAGATATAGGACTGACGCGAGTGTCACAAGAAATAAATAATATTTTTCTGTTTTTACTGGGGGCTTTAGCTCTGATTTTGTTCCCATAGGGTCTCGAAGAGAGGTCTAAAGTTCTGACACAACAGGACTTACCCGCAGGTTACGGAATAATGAACCACGAAGGAGCGAAGATCACGAAGGAAAGAGGTTTTGAAAGATATTTTGCGTAAGTCCTGATTATATGTAGGATATTATGCCTGTTGCGTAGGCGCTGATAGTCTGGGTGGCGTAGCCTGTCTAAAATTTTTGTATGGGTAGGGGTTGACCAAATTCGATAATGGGAATTTCTGTAGGGTTGTTTGGGGAATTATTTTTGTTGACTGTAGGCTTAGGAAACATTGTTGAAGGGATGGGTGAATTGGGGACTGATGCGGGATATTGAGGTTTTACGGTAGCTGAGAGGTTAATTTTTAATTGCTGTGTTTTGGGGTTAAATTGCCAATTATCCGGTTGTGCGATCGCTTGGGCAAAACTGATACTAGGGCTGAGGATAATTAGGGCAAATAAGCTCACCCTCATCGCTGGCAGAATTTGATTATTGCTAATTTTCATGACTTGGTTGTTTGGGGTTGGGATGTTTAGCACAGTGTACCGACTATCAAAAGTTAGGAATTGGGAATTGTCTCTTGGGTATTAATTGCTGGTAAGAGGGAGGTCAGGTGTGAGGTAATTTGACTGTAACGACGGGTAATGAGTAAAGAAGAACGACATTGAATGGCGAGTTGATCTGTGTATCTTCCTAGTGTTTGACGTTCAATTCCCCAGAGACGACTAGTACCAACAATAGTTAAATCAACATTTTCTGAGGCAGCAATTACGCTTCGCATTGGGTCTGGGGTGGTGACGGTGTTGATTTGAATCCGATCACGGACACTCTTAGGTAATTGCCCTATCATGGCATTAAGTTCATAGCTTAGTTCCTCTGGGGTGTGATGGCCTTTAAATACCTGTAAAACTTGTAAAATGCAAGTATCACGGTTAATGAGCATTCTCAAAGCGATGATCAGGGCTAAATCGTCATGAATGTTAGCCGAGTAGGGAACTAATAAACTTTCACTAGCGTCTCCACCTTTATCTACAAATACGGCTACGTCTACTGGTGTAGTGCTAAGAATTTGTCCAACTCTTCCTCCTAAACGATTGTTACTAAAAGCGGGACGATGCCAGCCAACGAGAACTAAATCTGACATGACAATTTTGGCGGCTATTTGTGCTGTTTCTCTGGCGACATTACTCGAAATCCGAACTATGGGATGGATATAGGAGCGTGTTTCTGGTGGTTCTAGGGTAGCGATTAATTCTTCTAGTTTTTGACGACGTTCGGCTATGAGTCTATCGGCTTCGTTGGGGCTACTCTCAAAGCTATAGTCTTCTTCGAGTTCAATGAAACTGAGGGGATAAACTACGGCGGGTTGTCGGTTGTTGATGGCGATCGCTGCTGCTAATTGTAACAAACCTTTTTGGGTGTCGGGATTAGCTACTGGAACTAAAATCCGATATTGTAATGAGTAGGGTTCACTAATTTCTGGTGGGGTTTCTGGTGGAATTTCTGCTTCTGGTTCAACAATATCTAATCTAATTAGGCTTTTGGGATATGTCCATTCTAGTAATGGCGAAGTCATGAATGTTGTCACCAAGGCCATAATTACTAACATGGTGAAAAGCAAGGGTGTAATTACTTTTAATTCTAACCCGATATTCAAGACGATTAACTCGGTTAAACCACGAGTATTCATTAACCAACCCAGGGCGGAAGATTCTCGTTTGTCAATGCCGCTGAACCTAGCTGCTACATAAGCACCAATATATTTACCGCCAATTGCTACTAATAAAATCAAGGCAGACAATAGCCATAACTTGGGACTGTTGAGTAAACCAATTTGTGTTTTTAAACCACTGTAGGCGAAGAATATTGGTAACAGAAAGATGAGGACAAAATCTTCAGTTTTGATGGCTAATTCTCTGACTAATTCCTCATCTTTGGGCATGACTGCGCCTAATAGGAATGCGCCAAAAATTAGATGAATACCGATAAATTCCGTAATTAAAGCGGAGGAAACAACTCCCATGTAAATTACAGCCAGGAGGAATTGACTCAAGCGCCCAGCCCGACGATGATGTTTACTCAAACGTTTGAGAAACCAACGTCCAACTGTGAACATGAAACCAATATAAACAATACTTTCAATAATAGTGAGAACGGCTTGTTGATCAATGCTACCATGACGAGCAACGGCGATCGCTACCGCCAAAATACACCAAGCTGTAACATCATCCACTGCGGCGCAAGTTAAAGCTAATGTCCCTAACCGAGTTCCTTGTAAATTATTTTCAGTGATAATTCGCGCCAAAACAGGAAAGGCAGTAATTGACATTGCTGCCCCTAAAAATAAAGCAAAAGGAGCAAAATTGACATGACTGGTGGAAACTAAGGGATACAGTACGAAAGATAATACAAATGCAGAAGCGAAAGGAACAATAATACTGAGATTGGAAATGAGAATCGCAGTTTTTAAGTTACCACTCAGATATTTGGGATTTAATTCTAACCCAATCAAAAACATGAAAAATATTAGCCCTATTTGCGATAAAACGTTCAAATAAGGCATTGTTTCTAATGGAAAGAGATGATGTGCTAGATCAGGAGCAATTAAACCAAATAATGATGGACCGAGCATAATGCCGGCGAATATTTCACCAATTACTAATGGTTGTTTAATTGCTTTAAATCCCAGTCCTACAAGTCTTGAGAGTCCAATAACAATTAGCACTTGAACTAGAACGAGAACAACTGTGTGCATAGTTTCCCCACTAACGATTACCAGATTTGACGCAGATAATTTTTTATAACTGTGAATATTGTCAATATGATTAGATACATCTGGAGACCAGTTTTATTGGTTTAAGATGTTAGTCATGGTTACTTTACCATCTTAATGGTTAATGCTAAAAATAACTAACTATCAATTTGGCGATTAAACTAGAAATAATTTGACAATCAGCAATAATAAAACAAATCCAAGAGAATCTAGGATTTATAACTGTTGGTCAAGAAATTATTTAATCCAAAAAGTTAATCATATAAAATTTACGCAAAAAATCAGGAAACCGGGGGTAATTAATGAATTAGCCATAAGCAATAATCAGATTTATGGCTAGGCCACACTGGCTATCAATAATATTTTGGATATTTATCATGTCATAAATACTGTCAGTTACGTGAGTAGTCACCAGAATCAAGTCAAAATATGGACTTTGATAGTGATTTCCCAGTAAATGTACCACATATCCGGGAGGATCACCTAGAATTTCGGCGATCAAGCCAGAGAATATAGTTCAAATATCACGAAAACTGGCATTAGTCGGGGATTATCAAGGAGAAAATTTATTTTTATAGTCGAAAAACTTGTAAATATTGCGTTAATTTTTGTTAAGATTGAATACGGCGTTAGTTTTGCCCCTTTTCCTACCCAAGAGACACTTCATGCTGCGACTAGAACATATCAGTAAAATTTATCCTACAGGCGAAGTTCTTAAAGATATCAACTGGGAAGTCAAACCAGGAGATCGTATTGGTTTAGTTGGTGTTAATGGTGCGGGAAAATCTACCCAACTGAAAATTATCTCTGGGGAGATTGAACCGACTGCTGGGGAAATTATTCGTCCGGCTAGTTTACATATAGCTTATCTTAACCAAGAGTTTGAGGTTGACCCCACTCGTACAGTCAGAGAGGAGTTTTGGACTGTATTTAAAGAAGCTAACGAGGTGCAGTTGGCTTTGTCTCACATACCTCGTGAGATGGAAACTGCTGATCCAGAGGAGTTAGATGAATTAATTCACAAATTAGACAGGTTGCAGCGGCAATTTGAAGCTTTGGACGGATATAACTTAGACTCCCGTATTGGTAAAATATTACCAGAAATGGGATTTCAATTGGAAGATGGCGATCGCCTAGTAAGTGCTTTTTCTGGCGGTTGGCAAATGCGAATGAGTTTAGGTAAAATTCTCCTCCAAAAACCCGATTTGTTACTATTGGATGAGCCGACAAACCACTTAGATTTAGAAACTATTGAATGGTTAGAAAATTACCTCAGAGGTTTAATTACCCCGATGGTGATAGTTTCCCATGACCGGGAATTTCTGGATCGTCTTTGTAACCAAATTGTGGAAACTGAACGGGGTGTTTCTAGTTCTTACCTGGGTAATTACTCATCATACCTTCAACAAAAAGCAGAAAATCAATCGGCACAGTTGAACGCTTACGAACGTCAACAAAAAGAATTAGAAAAACAACAAGCATTTGTAGATAAATTCCGCGCTAGTGCTACCCGCAGTACCCAGGCGAAAAGTAGAGAAAAGCAAATAGATAAAATTGAACGCATCGAAGCACCTGTGGGGGGAGTCAGAACCCTACATTTCCGTTTTCCTGATGCTGTTCGTAGCGGTAGAGAAGTAGTAGAAATTAAGGACTTAACCCATATTTATGGGGATAAAATTCTATTTTTATCGGCAAATCTGTTAGTAGAAAGAGGAGATAGAATAGCGTTTCTAGGTCCTAATGGTGCGGGCAAATCCACACTTTTGAAAATGATTATGGGTGTGGAAAAACCCACAGAAGGGATTGTTAAATTAGGGGATCACAATGTGATTCCTGGTTACTTTGAGCAAAACCAAGCAGAGGCCTTAGATCTAAACAAAACTGTCATGGAAACTATTCATGATGAAGTTCCCGAATGGACAAATGAAGAAGTTCGCACATTGTTAGGAAGATTCTTATTTACTGGTGATACTGTATTTAAGAAAGTTTGGGCATTAAGTGGAGGTGAAAAAGCTAGGTTAGCATTAGCAAAAATGCTATTACGTCCAGCGAATTTAATCATTTTGGATGAGCCTACCAATCACTTAGATATTCCAGCGAAGGAAATGATGGAAGAGGCTTTACAAAATTATGATGGTACAGCCCTTGTAGTTTCCCATGACCGTTATTTTATTTCCCAAGTAGCTAACAAAATTGTGGAAATTCGTGATGGTGAATTTCGGGTTTACTTAGGAGATTATCACTACTATCTCGATAAAAAAGCTGAAGAGAAAGAACAAGCGGAGTTAGCAGCAGCAGAAGCCGCAAAAGCCGCTAAAAAAGCCGCCAAAGCTGCTAAAGCTGGAGCAAAGCAGAAATAGGTAATATCGGCAAATGGGTGACTGATTGTGATTTTGGCTTTCTGTCACCTGTTTTTTAATAATGATATTTTAAGAATAATTGAACGCAGATAAACGCAGATAAACGCAGATAAACGCAGATAAATATGGATGATTATTATTCTGTGCAGGTTTACATAAAAGTATTATTATAAGAGAAATTACATAGCAACAACACCCCCGGATGCAAAGACTTGTTTTGCTGTTAATTGCAAGTTGGGAAAGATTGAGGAAACCAATTGATCATTGTTTTGAAATAATCGCTTTTGATATTCGTCTTCTACTAATGTACAAATTGTAATTGTTGGCTGTTTTATTTTGCCAATATATTCTCTACCACCAATGCCTAAATAATCTACAATCCAATATTCAGGAACAGCTAATAGGGCGTAATCTTCAACTTTGCGAGCATAATCATTTTGCCAGTTTGTGCTAACGACTTCAGCAATTAGTTTAATTGATTTTCCTGATGTAATTACAGGTTCTTTTTGCCATAATGGTTCATTGATTAGTTGGGTTTGGTCTAATACAATCACATCGGGACGAAAGGCTGTGTTTGTTCCCAATAGTTTGATCAAGCAGCGATGGGGGATAAAGTATGGTAAGTCATGATGATCAATTTCTACATTCAGTTTTCGCCCAATTAAAGATGATACCTGTTCATGAGGTCCTGTTGGTTCCATCTCGATTAATTCCCCATCAATAAGTTCATAGCGATCATTGTCGCCATACTGAGCAATAAATTCATTAACTGTGATTAGTTTTAGGGGTGATTGTACCATTATTATGTTTCTTGCTGATTAAATAAAGATGATTCTGACGGTTGGAAACTGTATCTACACAAATAAAACCCATCTGCATAGATTAAAATTAGCAGATTATTCCAGCAATTGGAAACCGCATCTACACAAATAAAACTTAATTTGAGACTCGTGGGCATTGCTAAACTCTTACACTGCCTATAATATATCTAATGTTATAATCAATCCTCAGTCACCATAAAAACAACGCAAGAGCTAATTTACTTTCAAACAGATGTTATCTAAATTAAAAGTTCAACACTACAAAAGCCTTTTTGATACAGAAGTGGATTTAGAACCACTGACTGTATTCATTGGACCTAATGGTTCTGGAAAATCGAATATTTGTGAAGCACTAGCTGTATTATCTGCTTTTCTGCAAAAGCTAATAGATACTAAAAGTAACAAGCAAATAATAACCCTATTTTCAGATTCTTTGAAGAGTCTAAGTAGAAATCAGCAAAGTATCGAATCCAAATTCTGGCATGGAAAGCAAGATTATCTTTCCTTTGCTGTCAGTTCTTTGACAACAACAAAAACCACTGCTTCTGAAAAAGCTCAAAAAAATTTAGATATATCATTTAATCTCAATTATCCTGAGCGAAAAATTCAAGTATATAATTTTGACAATAGTATAGATTTTATATGTAAAACTGCTAATCCACTAAGAGAATTTCTGGTTTCTAATCAATATTCAAATTCTTCTCTTTTTAAAGCTATAAAAGAAGTTAATGTTTACGATTTTGCGCCAACTTATTTGTCTAGTAAAATCTCATCAAGTGGTAGTATGGATAGAACAGGACAGGGAATTGCAAATACTTTACTCGATATTTTGCTAACGAATCGTGACAGGTTTGATGAATTACAGAGTCGTTTAACCCAGCTTGTTCCTCATATAAAAAGTATTGCATTACCTCGCGGTGAGAATCAAACTTTTTCAATCCAATTAGTTGATAGATATTCAGAACATCATATTCCTGCATCTGATATATCAGATGGAACATTAAGAATTTTGGCTTTTTTAACTGCACTTTATCAAGAAAATACTCCCAGTATTATTTGTTTTGAAGAACTAGAAAACGGAGTTCATCCTTGGTTACTGCATAAAATGATGGAGTTGCTAAAAATTGTTTCCACTGAAGGAATAACTGGTAAACCTGTTCAGGTTTTAATTACAACTCATTCCCCTGTGTTATTAAATTATGTTGAACCCCATCAAGTCCGTGCAGTTGAATTAGATAAAGAAGGTAAAACTCAAGTTCATAAATTACCTATAGATTCTGTCAGATTTCAAAAAGCTTTAGAAGCTTATGATGGTGCATTAGGTGAACTTTGGTTTACAAATGTGTTCGGAGGAAATCCAGAATGAGCCGTCGGATTCGGATTGGGCTAATTGCTGAAGGGGAAGCGGAATTGGGTGCAAGTATTCCTTATATTAAACCAGAAGATGGGGGTAAAGTTATTGAAAGAACAAGCGAGGGCGCACTCCATACTTTAATTAGACGAGAACTCGAAAATGCTGGATTTCCTGATTGTGATTTTGTCCAAAGACATCCATCAACTAAAGAAAAACAAAAACGGACTTTACGCACTGGACATTCAATTTTAGATCTCAAATATTTAGCACAAATTGTTATTTTGTGGAAACCAGAAGATGTAGACATGATCATCATTGTGGTTGATGCTGATGATAAACTAGAGCAAAGACACATTGATTTAGAACGAGCTTTAAATGAAATTCGTGATAATCATTTAGATATTAACGAAAAATCAATTAGCGATCGCTCTTCCGGAGGATTAGCAATTAGAAATTTCGAGACGTGGTTACTTGCTGATATGCAAACTGTGGCGACTATTTTAGGTGTAGAATTGCTTTATCTAGAAAATTTAGAAGATTTAGACAATACAAAGGATATTTTGGAGAATGCAATTTCCCAATCAACGTATTTATCTGAAGATACTAGCAATCAACGCCCGCTACAAATTCGCTGGAATTTGGGTAAACAGATTGACTTAGCAATAATAAAAACTGTCTGTCCAGAAGGATATTCTGCTTTTACACAATCCTTACTAGTAGCGACAAAAGCTGTTTTGATGGGATGAAACATAATAACCATTGGCATATCAGAAATTAATCGGCAAAATTTAACCTCCAGAGGAGGATACCAATGGTATCATTCAAGTATTACAAAAAGTAAAGGGCGATTTTACTATGACCAAAGCACCTGTTGCTCCTGTGGTGCTAGTCATTCTAGATGGATGGGGCTACTGTGAGGAAAAGCGAGGAAACGCTATTAACGCTGCCAAAACTCCGATTATGGACAGTTTATGGGCGGCCTATCCCCACACCCTCATTCGCACATCAGGAAAAGCCGTAGGGTTGCCAGAAGGTCAAATGGGCAACTCGGAAGTTGGTCATTTGAACATTGGCGCTGGTCGAGTCGTACCACAAGAACTGGTACGGATCTCAGATGCTGTAGAAGACGGTTCTTTAAGGGTAAACCCAGCCCTAGTGAAAATTTGCCAGGAAGTCCGTTCCACTAGTGGCAAGTTGCATCTAGTGGGGCTTTGTTCTGATGGGGGGGTGCATTCCCATATTACCCATCTATTGGGACTACTTGACTTAGCGAAGGAACAGCAACTTTCACAAGTTTGTATCCATGCAATTACCGATGGTCGTGATACAAAGCCGAAAGATGGGATCAGGTTCATCCAGCAGCTAGAAGAATACATAAAGGATATTGGTATTGGTGAAATTACTACTATTAGTGGTCGCTATTATGCCATGGATCGTGATCACCGCTGGGATCGAGTCCAACGGGCTTATGATGTAATGACAACAGACGGTGCAGGCAATGGAATCTCGGCTGGAGAGATATTGCAAGCATCTTACGCTGAAGGTATTACTGATGAGTTTATTCTCCCTGTCCGTCTGCAACCGGGTGAGGTAGAATCGGGTGATGGGGTCATATTTTTTAATTTCCGCCCCGACCGCGCTAGAGAACTAACTCAAGCCTTTGTCAGTAACACTTTTAACGGTTTTGAACGACAGAAAATTCAGCCGCTTTCTTTTGTAACTTTTACCCAATATGATCCAGAATTACCTGTTTCCGTGGCTTTCGAGCCTCAAAACCTGACTAATATTCTGGGTGAAGTTATCGCTAACCGTGGTTTAAAACAGTTTAGAACTGCGGAAACGGAAAAATACGCTCATGTCACCTATTTCTTTAATGGCGGAATGGAGGAGGCCTGTGTAGGAGAAGACCGGGAATTAGTCAATAGTCCAATGGTATCTACTTATGATCAAGCCCCGGATATGTCAGCACAAGCTGTGACGGATGTAGCGATCGCTGCTATTAAAAAGGGCATCTATTCTCTAGTAGTGATGAACTATGCTAACCCTGATATGGTAGGGCATACGGGACAAATCCCGGCTACAGTAACAGCTATTGAAACGGTAGATCGTTGTTTGGGTCGTCTGATTGATACAATTGGTAAAGCTGGTGGTACGGCAATTATTACTGCTGATCACGGCAATGCTGAGTATATGCTAGATGAGGGCGGTAATCCTTGGACAGCGCATACTACCAACCCAGTTCCTTTAATCTTGGTAGAGGGTGAAAAAGCCAAAATACCGGGATATGGAACAAATGTGGAATTAAGAAATGATGGCAAATTAGCCGATATTGCTCCAACTATTCTGGATATTTTACAAATATCCCAACCCCAAGAAATGACCGGGCGATCATTACTGAAAGCCGCAGAATATGATTTACAATTAACTCGTACTCCTGTACAGGTGGGCTTGTAAAATTGTAAAATGTTAGTTTAGTCCTGGCGGTTTCTAACCGCCAATTTAGCTAAATCCCTTATTGTCTGATGACTTCTTATCACCAACATTTCTAATATGGCAATTACTAACATCGTACAAGGTATTTGGGCATTTTCCGCCCTTGGTTTAATTGTTCTGGTTTTGTTACATAGTCCTAAAGGTGACGGAATTGGTGCTATTGGTGGACAAGCACAATTGTTCACAAGTACCAAAAGTGCCGAAAATACTTTAAATAGAGTTACTTGGGCGTTAACGGTGGTTTTTATGGGTTTGACTGTGGTTTTAAGTGCTAATTGGTTACCCAAGTAGTTGCGAATGAAAACGGGGAAAATGGGGAAAATTACCCAAAATCAACGATTTTGGCGACGGTTAATGGCAGTTCTAATTTTAGCAATAAGCACAGGACTGTTAGTTATTTTTACTGATTTTCCAGTTAATGCTGTTTTCAGGGAACAGGAGAGAAATTTTCAATTATCTAATTCTCTATCTGTTCTTGAAAAACACCATTCTTTACCACCAACTCTGGTAAAATGGCACGATAAAACAAATGGTGGTGATTATTTTGATCAAATCAAATCTACTAAAGTTGGTTATTTAATTTGGTCAAGTTTTCCGGTAAAGGTGAATATAGAAACACCAAAAGATGTTGGTGAAAAACAATCACAAATATGGGTTAATAATGTTTTAAAAGCAGTTGAAGAATGGAATATTTATTTACCTTTACAGGTAGTAGAAAAATCTGATATTGCTGATATTAAAATTATTCGTAAAGTGCCACCTTTACAACTTGAACCTAATAGTAAAATACCCCGTGCGCGTTCGGCTTTAACTACTTATGATTTATATACTGCAAATAATATTTTATCTCACAGGTTTACAATTCTGTTGAGTCCTAGTCAAACTGGTGATTATGTATTGTCCGCAGCACGTCATGAACTTGGCCATGCTTTGGGAATTTGGGGTCATAGTTTGTCACCAACTGATACTATGTATTTTTCTCAACTTCGTAACCCACCGTTGATTTCTGTTAGAGATGTAAATACTTTGAAACGGATTTATGAACAATCTACAGGTCTGGGTTGGTCTGTTGTGGGGAAAGATTGAATATTATAAGATAGTTCTTTCTCGTCGGTTCTATGATAACAGATTTTTCGCTTAGTGTCAATACCTTATACTTGACAATTTGCCAGTTTGGAGGCTGTTAAAACTGTTTAGTGCAAACTTTATTTTTAACAGCCTCTTGATTTGATTAAACTCGACGTAGGTTCATGAGTTCTTGAGGAGAGGCCAGCATATCAATGGCTACAAAGAATATTTTTCCTTCAGGATTGATCAAAAACCGCCAAGAAATATTCATACCGACAGTAACACCAAACCAAGGAGTTTGGACGATTCCTGTGATTTTCAGTTGCTTAGAACCGTCTGGTTGAACTTCACAGATACCTTGTTGCGGCATCATGTTTAGTCCTTGTGCTTCTTCGCGCATATATTTAGCGATCGCTTCCCGGCCAACAATGGGCTTTTGGAATGGTGGTTGTAGCGCACCGTCGGTAGTAAATAGCGCAATAGCAGCATCAAAATTATCTGCATTCATGGCTTCAATATAGCCTAACACAGCGGGTTCTGTAATACCGTCAATTTTCACCGAGGAAATGACTGGAGTTGTGCGTTGGAAAGCAGGTTCTGTAGCTGCTTTGGGATAACTACTAGGACCGAGGTCAGAAGTATCAAATCCCATATCTACTACAGTATTCCGTAATACGGTAATTTGCTGACCTGGATCAAGTTTTTGTGTAGCTTCTAATACAAATCTTACACCAGGAGACATTTGATAACCAACGGGAATAGGAGTAATAATTCCCTGTTTCATCAATTCTCCTAATTCATACCAGAACGCTAGTTTAGTATTTACACTGAAGAACCCATAGGAACGGCTAATAGGAGTATCAGCGCGACTGGCTAAATCCCGCATGACTTTTGTTTGTTCTTCACTGGACATTTGCTTAATTTGACTAAGCAGCCCCTCGGCTAATTGTAAGCGTGCTGCTCCTGGTGCAGCAGGAGTAATAGTTTTACCCATTTCAGTATAAGCATACCAAAGATAGGCTAATTTATCATCAACGTTAAGTTGATCGAACAAGGCTATAGTTGCGGGAATTGGACTAGGAACTTGAGTATTAGAAAAAATAGTTTGAGCAGACTGGATAGTTAATGCCACAATTGGAATCTCCAAAATTATGTGTTTATTAGTCGCTATGAAAACTTAAGTTAAAAATGTTTATGATGAACTTAGGTTTTATGTAAAGTAATGTAACGGAAATCTTAATTTTTGTAAAGCCATGGAAATTACGACTTGACAAAATAGATTAAATATGGTTTTCTACCATAAATGAATAGGTAACAAATATCTTGCTCCTCTAGAAGTAGCTAGAGGTGGGTGCAGTTTTCTATAACCATTGTCGAGACGTTCCATGAAACGTCTCTGCTAGAGGTGTTTATTGATTGTCAAGGGGAGATAATGAATGACATTATCTAAACACCCCAACTCAGTGTTAAAGGTCGCTGTGCGAGGACTTGATGATAAAGCTGTTCTAATTGGGTGATGTTATCATTCAGGGTATAGCGTTCCAATACCCGCTTTCTGGCTTTTTGTCCTAACAATGTTGTTAGTTCTGGATGATCTTGAAATAGTGGTAAGAGAGTTTTTAACTGCGATCGCACACTGCTAGTATTAATTGATACACCAGCACCCCGTTCTAAAACTTCTCCGTCAGCACCGACATCAGTAGCTAAACAGGCTAAACCACAGGACATTGCTTCTAATAGGGATAGGGATAGACCTTCTACCAAAGAAGGCAAAATAAATACATCAGATCCCCGTAAAATTTCGATGCGGCGATTTTCGTCAGCGATAAATCCTAACCAGATGATCCCATATTCAATCCCATAAAAGGACTCTAAAGAAGGTTTTAATGGACCATCACCGACAATAAGTAATTTTGTATTAATTCCCATATCTGACTGTTTCCAAGCACGCAAGAGAGATTCAACGTTTTTCTCCTGAGCGATTCTTCCTTGATACACAAATAAACGTTCAGCACCAAATTCTGCTTTAATTTGGGAATGTCCTGGAGAATACTTAATAGTATCTACACCATTAGGAATTACAGCAATTTTGTTTTCCCGCACCCCCATATTGGAGAGTAATTCTCTCTGAATTTGGGAAAAAATAATTACGCGGTCATAATGATCTAAAAAAGGGGCATAGAGTTGATAAGCTAGGAGTTGGGTACTAGATAATAATTTTGCTCCTTTACCTGCAAATGGAGTGTGAAAAGTTGCAATTAGGGGTAAATTTAATTCTTCGCAAATTTCTGGTAAAACGAAGTCAAGAGTTGATAAAGTCAGAGAAGCGTGGACTATATCGGGTTTAATTTCTCTGAGGGAATCTTTCAAAACTTTAGTTGCTTTAAAAGAGGGAATAGTGTAAACCTGGGACTTGTAGATAAATGGTAGGGGAACTTCTTGAAAATTCGGCCAGTTGTCCGTGGTGGCTTCTTCCTGAGCGAAGTGTAGAAAACTAACCTCATGTCCTCTATCTAATAAGCCGTTGGTAATTTCTCGACTATAGGTGACGTTACCGCAAAAGGGGGTTTTTTTTCCAATCCAAGCTATACGCATTCTTTGGTTATCTATAAAAAAGACGAGTATCAACTATACTGTTTTGATTATGCAGTTGTGATAACGGAATTTTCGTTGATGATCAAAATTCAGTTACAGGTAATTGAGAAACTAAATAATCCTGGTAATTAAAAATTCAATAAATAACTTTATTGATAATTAGAAAAAGTTATGAAAGATTTATTTTATCACAACTTAGTAAACTGATTATTGAGTTCATTTGCAACCAGGCAAATATTTTCTATTTGACTGGACTAAGTATAGCATAAATTCATGATTTTGATGCAGTTGGTGATGATTTGGCATCTTCAGATGCACCAGTATTGTACCAGGTAAAGAGACAGCCGCATAGGACGATGACGGCTAGGGTAAAAAATACTGCTTTTAAGCCGATAAAAGTTTCTGCTATACCTGCTAAAGCCAGGGGGAGGGAGAGAGCAATATTAATCACATTATTTTGCAGTCCAAATACCTTACCGCGCATAGCTGGGGGTGTTTCGGTTTGAATTGCGGTTTGCATGGGTATAGCGACTAAAGAGCCAAATACGCCCACTAGGGCTATAAATAGGAGTACGGGTAAGAGTTGGGTTGTAAATAATGATAAACCAATTAAAGAGGCTGTCATGCCGATACAACCGCAAAAACTGAGTTGTTTGTAGGAAAAACGTTGACCAAATTGGCCGAGAATTGTCGCTCCCACAGCAACACCAACACCTGCGGAGGCTAGTAAGAAGCCGAATTGAGAGGCTTTGATATTAGGGATAATTTCTGCCATACGCACAGCCAGAACAGTGAGAGCTGCAAAGACAGAAAATAAGATAATTAGTTGTAATAAAGCATTACGGATGCGATGATTTTCTTGGAGATAACGTAACCCGTCGCGTAGGTCCAAGAAAACGTGAGGAAATTCTGTCTCCGGGGGGTGAGGTTTTTCGTTAGTTTGGATTAATAATAATATTAACCCAGCGATCGCATAACTACCACCGACCAAAATTTCTTTTCCCAAGCCACCGTTACCACCTAATTGTATCCACAGTTTATCTGCTAATGCTAAAACTGGTTCTCCGACTGCAAAACCAACAATTACAGAAGCCATCATTGTTGTTGTATAAAGAGAATTAGCAGACAGTAAATCTTGTTCTTTTACTATTAAAGGAATGGCGGATTGTTCGGCTGGTGCAAAAAATTGTGTTAGGGTAGAAACTAAAAAAGTCACACCTAAAATAATCAAGAAACCCACGGGTAAAACTCCCACAGGCTGCCAATTATGAGTAAACCATAATAAGGTAGGAATGAGTAAAACCAGAATACCACGCCAAATATTTGATGCTACCAAAACAACTTTTTTTGACCAACGATCTACAAACACCCCAGCCAGAGAACCAAATAATACGGCGGGAATTGTAAAGGCCATCATTAGAGCGGAAACCCAACCGCTAATACTTTGATCACTAGCTTGAAACTGACTATTAATCAAAGCGATCATTAATACTAAATAAACTTTATCAGCTAATTGACAAAAAACTTGACCTGCCCAAAGAGCGAGGAAATTCCGATTTTTTAATACAGGTAAAAAACCCGATTTTTGATGATTTTCTGAATCTTGACCTCCAGAACCACTATCCATTAATGGTAGAGTTTCTGGTATTATTTCCGTTGCTACTGAGTCCTGATCTTGATCACAATTAATTTTATCATTTATCTGGGTAATTTCTAGTGATTTAGGGATATCAGTCAAGGGAATTTCTGATGTGAAATTTCCAGATTCAGAAATATTATTGAGTGGCATTTCTGAACTATGAATATGACTTAGTTTAGGTGAAGAAGCAACATTATGATCTGAGGATCTATGGTTTTTTTTAGCTTCGCTAGGTGAGTGAGTTCGGCTTTTTCTATCTAAATCAGACGATTGCATCATGGTTAGTGGCAAAATAAGAGTCAATCAAAGTGGCAGAGTGAATAGGTCGTCCCAAATGATACTGGACATACTGACGTAAAACTTGCTCAACAGCTAACCATCCAGAATAGTCGGCTGCATCTATTTGTATTATCTCTATTTCCGACAGATGTTGAAGCATAAACAGTTCCTTTGCGTTCAACAGGTAAGAAACAATTGGTAACTCCTGGGGATAAAAAATCGTTTTATCACTAGGGTCAGAGGCCAAGGATTGGGTATTGGGAACATTTGTCCTTGTGTTTCCGTTCATTTTCCGATGTTCCCATTTTCCCTGCTCTATTTGCTGTTGCAAATTTTTCCAGGCGTCTAAACAAATTATCCCACCAGAGGGAATACTAAATCCAACTTGCCAATGGGGATTTTTCCAGTCTGGAGTTAAAAACCGCTGTGTTAAGCAACAAAATTCTACTTGCGGTGTCAGACCCGCTAAATTTAACAGATGAAATACACCTTGAACTAAACAAGCAACTACACATTTTGTTTCGGTTGTGGGTATATCCTCTATACGCTGAATCTTTTTATTAAATAACTCATAAAGTTCTATTTGGGGTTGTTCGCTTAAAGATTGACATAATACTATTTCAGCTAAATATTGACTAGCAGCTAATTTACCGAAATTCCTAGATAAACCCGGATAATTTTTAATGGTTTGAGCCTCAATAATTATACTAAGATTTTTACCTGGAGAAATTAGTAATTCATTAATCACAAACATCCCCATTTTACCGCCCAAACTGGAATTTTGTTTACGCGCTCCCGTCGCCACTGCTCGAATCAAACCAAATTCCTGGGTAAGAATTGTGACTATTTTATCCGATTCGCCCAGGGGCTGAGTTTTGAGATTGATACCAGTTGCTTTGTAGGTTTTACTCATTAGTTACTGGTCATTAGTAAAAAATTTTTCATATTATCTATTCCTCGACCGGGTTATTACGTTGACGAAGTAAATCTACACCACGGGATGTGCCTAATCGAGTCGCACCAGCTATAATTAGATCTAAGGCTTCATTGTGTGTACGAATACCCCCTGACGCTTTGATTCCTACCCGATCTTTTGCTATCTCTTTTAAAAGTTTAACATCTGCTACAGTTGCACCACCATTCCAACCTGTACTGGTTTTCAAGAATGCTGCACCGGCATCCATAGCCAATTCTGCTGCTATTTTTTTCTCAGTATCAGTAAGAAGACTAGTTTCCAAAACTACCTTAACAGGCTGTCCGGCTTCTTCGCAAATTGTGGCAATTTCCTGGTGAACTTCGTCTGTTTTCCCGGCTTTTAACCACCCTAAATTAATAACTACATCTAATTCAGTAGCGCCATTATCTACTGCTTCTTTAGCTTCATATAATTTCACGGCTGAGGTATTTGCACCATTGGGAAAGCCAATGACCGTACAAATTCGAGGATTTTTTTTATACAGTAGTTCTGCTGCTTGCTTGACATAGCAGGGATTTACACAAACGGAAGCAAAGTTATATCTATATGCTTCATCGCACCATTGACTTATATGTTCTGGAGTGGCGATTGGTAATAGCAGAGAGTGGTCAATAAACGGCGCAATATCAATATTTGGATAGTCTAGTGCCATCGTTTTTATTTGGGTGTAGAGTTGATGATCAAAATTAAAGTATTTCTTATATATTAAACCATATAGTTTGTAGGTTGGGTTGAGGTAAGAAACCCAACAAATGGGTGGGGTGGTGCTGTCACCGGACTTCCAAAAAATGAACTGATATATTAAACCATATTTAATATGATTAAATGATCATACTAGTAAATTCTTGAATTATCTGAAAAATTGAGTATTTTAGTTGAAAGAATTAGTATTTAAGAAGTCAAGAATAGTTTGTGCTAATGATTTTGCTGCTAGGTATGGTAGACCATTACCAACAGTTTTAAACATATTCGTAAGTGACATATTTTCTGGGAGTGAAAAATTAGCGGGTAAAGATTGAATTGCTAAAGCTTCTGCTACGGAAATACGCCTAATTTTATAAGGATGTAAATGTACTTCATTATTACCATAACAAGCTGTGGGAGAATAACGCCACCTATGTAAACGTTTAAATGATTTTTTAGAATCATCTCCTTCTGCAATAGTAGCAAATTTGATTTTACCTGCTCTTGGTTGAAAATAATGTTTAGCATTGGGATGGTTAAGAACGTTATTTTTTCTAAACCAATATTCAACGGTTAGTTGTTGAGGAATATTTTCAGGACAAGGAATTAGGGAATTTTCTTGAAATAGTTCCCATTGCTTCCAGGGATAAGCAAATACTTGATTTTGAGGATATAAAACATATTTTTCCCAAGGAAAGGTAAATTCATATTTGATTTTCATATTTTGGAGAAAATTATTTTTAAAACCTAGTAAAATAATTCTCTCTCTATCTTGAGGTACAGCGTATTCTATGGAATTAATTAAACGTTCTGTTAATATATAACCTGCTTGTTGTAATTTGATTTTTAACTCTTCAAAAAATAGACGGTGTTTTGTAGTTCTCCATAAACCTTTGACATTTTCAAAGAAAAAGAAATCAGGTAAATTTTGACAAATTAATTCGATATAAGCAGATGAAAGTTTACCATTATCTCCTAAATGTCCTTTATTTTTACCACCAACGGAAAAATCTGGACAGGGTGGACCACCAATAAAGCCTATGATATTATTTAATTTGCGGGAATCTTTGACTAATTCATTTAGTCGTTGTGCTGGTGTTCCTGTTACTAATTTGCTTACGTCTGCGGCTTCTCCTTGATGATATCCATATTCAGGTTGGGGGAGTTTAAGAATTTCCCGTGAATGGCGATAAGCTGACATAAATGGCGGGAAAATTTCATTAACATAAGTGATGTTATAACCTGTAGTTTCAAAGCCTAAATCCAGGAATCCTGAGCCGGAAAAAAAGGAGAAAATAGTGGGATGAGTGATCACTGACATAATGTAATATTTAAATAACAATTTATTTAATTATTCCTAATATAACCGATATTACAGCGGTTTCCGATCTGATGAAGTACAAAGTTGAATCATGAAACTCTTGTGGTGCGGGCATCTTGCCCGCTAGATATGTACCTCATAACACCGGGAAGTGCTGTATTTATTAGTCAATAGCATTTTCTTGGAAAAATTAAAAAAAATAAATTTATGTTTTTGATGTGATCTAATTATTTAATTAGGGCGTGAATTTGCTTTATAATTCTACCATAAATCACCAGGGAATAAATTTCCTACCTAATAAAATAGAGTCAAGGCTGAATTGAATTAAAAAACTAAAAAATTAAAAAATTAAAAATTATTAGTATTTCCGCTAAAATCAACATTTAAAGACAGTAAAGCAGGAGAAACCAGACGTGCCTACACTCGGTGTAAATATTGATCATATAGCTACTATCCGTCAAGCTCGACGCACAGTAGAGCCAGATCCCATAGCAGCAGCATTACTAGCAGAACTAGCGGGTGCAGATGGCATTACAGCCCATTTACGCGAAGATAGAAGACATATTCAAGATAGAGACGTGCGACTATTGCGGCAAACCGTCAGAACTCATCTAAACTTAGAAATGGCTGCAACCGAGGAAATGTTAGCCATAGCCCTAGACATCAAACCTGATTATGTTACCCTAGTACCAGAAAAGCGGGAAGAAGTGACCACAGAAGGTGGTTTAGATATTGTCGGACAAACTGCTAGAATAGGGGCAATAGTGGATAAACTGCAAAATGCTGGCATTCCCGTAAGTTTGTTCATTGATGCTGAATTACCACAAATCGAGGCATCTGTCAAGGTAAAAGCCAAATTTATTGAACTGCATACAGGACAATATGCAGAAGCCAAAGACGAAACAACTCGTCAGCGGGAACTAGCTTTATTAGCCCAAGGCTGTGAACAAGCCATTAAAGCGGGTTTAAGGGTAAATGCTGGTCACGGACTCACATACTGGAACGTTTACCCTGTGGCCGCGCTTCCAGGTATGGAAGAACTAAATATTGGTCATACTATCATTAGTCGAGCCGCTCTGGTAGGTATAGAAAGAGCAGTTCGAGAAATGAAAGCAGCAATGGGGGGTAATTGATAATTGGGTAAAATTCTGATCTTTTACCTCTTGCTACTGGGGAGTATTGGTTGCGAAATCCTGTAAATTAAATTAAAGTCAGACTTGAAACTTTTATGACTCCTACACCGAATAACTTACCCCTATGGGTACAGGACAGAGCTAAGGTAATTGCAGCCAGTACAGACGCTCAATGGCGCTATCAAAAGCCACCTGACTATAGCCGTTCTCAGCAGAACCTAGCTAAAGAGAGTATTCACCATCATTTAGAAGGTACACTAGAAGCAATTGTGGAAAACCTAGTCAGAACCTTTGAAATGGAAGTTTCATGGAAAACTAACCCCCAACAGTGGTTATCTGTGGTTAATGACAAATTCCGGGTGAGTAGCAATGGAGGCCAAGAATATACCGCCGCTGAATTAGGCGCGAAAGGTACTTATAATTTATTTATGGCTGACTCTGAACATTACAAAGCTTCCGAAGAAAGTTTTGAATCATCCCATGATATCTTTCATAGTACCTTTCCCCAAGGATTTCCCTGGGAGGTATTAGCGGTTTATTCAGGTCCGCCTCATGTTACATTCAAATGGCGACACTGGGGACATTTTCAGGGTAAATATAAAAATTATGCACCAACGGGGGAAACAGTAGAAATGATCGGTATGAGTGTTGCCCATGTTACCGATGATTTAAAAATTGTTTCCTTAGAACACTATTTTGATAATGCCCTGTTCTTGGAAAAATTGACAGCAGGTGGCAAAATAGAAAATAGTGACAATAAAGGTAGTGGTTGTCCCTTTGGTTCTTGGTTTCAGGGATTAAAGAAAAGTTAATTGTTCGAGGTACAGCGTCAATACTGTACCATTATTACATCTTCGACTTCTTTTTTCATGATGTCAGTGAATGACGAATCAATACTAGAAGTCGGGGATGTTAACGCCTTACCATAGAATTATGAATTAGTCAGTAAACACAGAAAATGGAAAAATATTATTACGTTTTGGCCAGTCAACACTTTCTCATAGAAGAAGAACCAATAGATGAAGTTCTCAAAGAACGGACTCGTCACTATCATGAACAAGAAAAAGAAATTGATTTTTGGTTAGTTAAGCAACCTGCTTTTTTAGAAGCACCAGAAATGAAAGATATTAAAAAGAAATGTCCTCAACCAGCAGCAGCAATTATTTCCACTAATGCTCAATTCATTACCTGGCTAAAATTACGGTTAGAGTATGTCATTACTGGAGAATTTTCAGCCCCTTCTCAGGCTATACCTAATGCAATAGCCTCTCTTAGCAGCGTTTCTTAATAGGGAACAGGGAATAGGGAATAGATCAGAATTTTACCTTTTCCCTAATTATCAATTATCAATATTATGATATTATGCAAAAATTACAAACTTTATCGGGTGTTTTATTATTAGCATTTGCCCCCTTAATTAGCAATATTCATCCTGTTATTGCTCAACAAAATTTTGCTAATTGTCAACAACCAAATGTGGGAGAATATTTATTATTAGTATTGAGTCCGACACCGGAAAATCAAAAGCAGTTGCGTGCTGCATTACCTACAGAGCAAAAAACAATTGTTTGTCAATATAATAACCAAATAGTAACGCGAGTTGGTGGTTTTACAAATATTGATGATGCCAACCGTTGGGCGAGGTATATTCAAAATATAGTTGGTTTATCTGCCACTATTACCACTCGTCCAACAGAACCAGCGACCCAACAAGTACCACAAACAATACCAAATATACAAACTCCAAAAATCACCTACAACCCCAAAATATTGGGGGAAGGTTATGCAATTCTGGTAGATTATTTTAACCGTCCAGAAATGGTTAGTAGTTTGCAAAAGGCTGTGGGAGGTGACGTAGGTTTTGTATCCTATGGACAACGCCCTTACTTACTGGCAGTTTATACTACCAATCAAAAAGAAGCATACAATACATTACAAAAACTCAGCGAAACCGGGTTTGTGGCCATTTTAGCAGATGGTCGGAAAGTGGTTTTACTGCGCTCAATTGTGCGTTGATAGTTGTCCGTTGTCAGTTGTCAGTTGTCAGTTGTCCGTTGTCATTTGTCAGTTGTCCGTTGTCAGTTGTCCGTTGTCATTTGTCAGTTGTCCGTTGTCATTTGTCAGTTGTCAGTTGTCAGTTGTCAGTTGTCCGTTGTCAGTTGTCCGTTGTCCGTTGTCCGTTGTCC
>NZ_KE384713.1:131940-132276 GCF_000426925.1 Dolichospermum circinale AWQC310F
TTTTGTACCTCATCAGTACGGAAAACGCTGTATAGACAATATATCCGCGTTTGATTATAGTAAAACTTAGTTTCCACCAGGACGTACACTAGCAGCCCTACCACCGCAACGACTACCATCAGAGGCTCTATCATCTGGATTTTGACAAGTATTACTAGATGTACCCCCACTACAGGAAGTCACTATTAACCCAATGAGTATAATTCCCAATAGCTTGCGGGTAGAAAAAATCGTCGGCATAATTTTAACACCTGAATTGTTGAATTGTATAGCTGTAGCCATTAAGATGAGGACATAAACCATAATGACCAGACTTGATAGCCCAGCAAAAGTGGT
>NZ_KE384713.1:132332-139537 GCF_000426925.1 Dolichospermum circinale AWQC310F
CTTATTAAATGTTTACATAAAGTTCAAATTTTTTGAGGACTTAAACAAAACTTGCCTAAAAATCTGATTATTGTGTAAGAGTAATATCCTTACTGACAACCAACTAATAGGCCGCCCTAGCTAACCAAGAAATAGTTACACCCAGAACCGAACCAGCAATAACCTGAACTGGTGTATGTCCTAGTAGTTCCTTGAGACGGTCATAGTTCCTATTCGTAATTATCTCGTTCCCAGTCTCCGACTGGGAATGCTATCACAGAGGTGCTGACTCCAGACTCCACTGTTTTTGAAAGCAGAGCCTTCTAGAATTCATTCCCATACAGAGTATGGGAACGAGAGAAACGAGAAATTATTTTAATGTTTTTGGATTTTTAATTCACATTGTTGGAAAATATAATTCACCGCAGCAAATAATTTATCTAAATCTTGAATCATATACAGATTTTTATTTCGAGTAAATACATCACCAACCAACTTTCCAAATTGCCATATTTTCCCGTTAGAAACAATTCCAAAAATATCACTAACAAAATCATCATTAATTCTCTGAACTGCGATCATTTCAGCTAAACACTGACTCCAACCTTCTTCAAATTTGTCTTGTTTAGCTTCAACTATCAAAAAATAAGGTTTATCAAAAACAATTGTACTTAAAGAGTTTCGCTGTGCCACAGTATAATCAGGAATACCTGATAAATCCTCATCATAAGCTAATGCTTCATGACTCCAAAGAGTTAATTTACTTCGGTAAGGTTTCCATACTTCTTTCAATACTGGATAAATGAGATTTTCACAAATAGCATCTTCGGAGTTATCAATAACTCCATCTGTAAATAGCAAGTCTAATTCCTCCTTAAAAGATTCCTTGGCCGGAAATTCTACTTCCAACATAAAATTAGATTGCACATACTTGATTTGAAATTTTTTAATGACTGAACTAATACTTTTATAATTGCTAAATGCCATAAAATTGTGTCAATCCTTAAATCCTTATGACCAGGGAACAGGGAACAGGGAAAAGGTTTTGGGCAACTTTACTTTTCGTTACTGATGTCGGTTTTTTTCCGTTCACCTACTTATAGCTTCCCATTGTGCGTCACGAAAATCAGCGTTTAGGTTATTCAACGCCTGACGCAGAAGGACTAATACTTTTTCTCTAAGTATGGTTGTCATATCTGCTGCGTATCTACTTGCCATACTATTGTATCACAAAGGATAACCAACACCATTTGTAATACGTTGATCATCTGGGAAATCCGGGCAATTACCAATGACTAATATGCAGCCCTAGCTAACCAAGAAATAGTTACACCCAGAACCGAACCAGCAATAACTTGAACTGGTGTATGTCCTAATAACTCCTTGAGACGGTCTTGGAAAAAGTCCGGTTTTTCATGAAATAATTCATCAATCATTTGATTAAGTATCCGTGCTTGCTTACCGGCAGCTTGACGGACACCAGCGGCATCATACATCACAATAATAGCAAAAACCGCAGCTAGAGCAAATTCTGGAGATGCCCAACCTAAAGTTTGTCCTACACCGTCTGCTAGGGCTGTCACTAGGGCTGAATGGGCGCTAGGCATACCCCCAGTCGTGACTAGGACACGCACGTCTAATTTTTGGTGTTTGACTAACTCAACGATCAGCTTTAATCCTTGAGCCACAAAACAAGCTACAAGCGCAACCAACAGTACCCGGTTATTAATAATTTCGCCTATGCCTATGTCCTGCATGGTATTTTGGTGAGGTTAGTAAGTGTGAGTAGTGGTTGTGTGGAGGAAAAATGAGGATACAAGCCGCCAAAATCTAAAATTGGATTTAGTGATTGCGGCTGGTGATAAAATGAGCGAGTGCTTGGAGAGGAATAGCTTTTTCCCCATAAAATTCTAATTCAGCACAAGCCTCAGCAACTAGTTGTTGAGCTTTAGCGCGAGATTCTTCAATTCCCCACAAACTAGGATAGGTGACTTTTTTAGCTGCTAGATCCTTACCAGCGGTTTTACCTAACTGTTCTTGGGTAGCAGTAATATCTAGAATATCATCAATGATTTGGAAAGCGAGACCAATATTTTGAGAATAACGAGTTAATTTTTGCACATCTTGAGCAGATGCACCGGCAATAATTCCTCCACAAACTACGGAAGCTTCTAACAGGGCTGCGGTTTTATGATTATGAATAAAATTCAGAGTTTCTAGGGAAATATCCGACTTACCTTCCGATTCTAAATCTACCACTTGGCCACCGACTAAGCCAGCCGCACCCAAAGCCTTGGCCAGACGAATAATTACTTGTAAAACCCTATCCCTGGGTACATTTTCAGGAGTTTGGGCGGCCACATACTCAAAAGCTAAGGCCAATAAACCATCTCCTGCTAAAATAGCCACATCTTCACCATAGACTTTATGATTTGTCAATTTACCACGACGATAATCATCATTATCCATAGCGGGTAAATCATCATGAATCAGTGACATGGTATGGATCATTTCTACCGCGCAAGCTGTGGCCATGGCCATTTCTATTGTGCCACCAATCATGTCAGCGGTAGCTAGACAGAGAATGGGACGAACTCGTTTACCTCCAGCTAAGAGGGAGTAGCGCATGGCTTCATAAATCTTTTCTGGATAAACGACGGTAATGGAATTATCCAAAGCCTGTTCGCAAAGCTGTTGTCGTTCTTTGAGATAGGTAGCGAGGTTAAAACTAGCCGACTCTGATTTTTGTGGGGTTGTCAATTTCTCATCCGTTGCTACCATGCTTTGTATTCCTCTTAACTGTTGAAAATATGGGGCTGTTGTTTGCGATCTGTATATTAATTTTACGGGGGTTGGGGACGGAAACACTCACGGAATTTTAGATTTTAGATTTTAAATTTTGGATTTTGGCTTGAAGCTTCAAAGTTTAAAATCTCAAGGAGTTTGAAGCCCCTAAATTCATTTGGGGAATAAATCTAAAATCCACAGTCCAAAATTTTTAATCCTCCTGCATTCATAAGAATTATTTATCAATTGCCTGTTGTTTGTAAATAGCTAGAGACAGTGTTCTGTAATAACATAGCAACTGTCATCGGACCAATACCACCAGGAACAGGGGTAATATATTCTGCCACATTAGCGATCGCTTCAAACTGAATATCACCAACCAAACGACTTTTGCCACTGTTATCTGTAACTCGATTTATCCCTACATCTACCACAACCGCGCCCGGTTTGACCATCTCAGCGGTAATCATTCCCGGAATACCTGTGGCTGCAATGAGAATATCCGCATTTTGGGTAATCTCCGGTAAATTCTGAGATTTTGAATGAGCAATTGTGACTGTAGCATTAGCCTCCAATAACATCAAGGCCATGGGTTTCCCTACTAAAATACTACGCCCCACCACTACTGCATTTTTACCCTGTAAAGGAATTTTGTATTCCGCTAATAAGCGCATCACACCAGCGGGAGTACAACTGCGTAAACCTATTTCACCACGTACAAGTTTACCTAAGTTTACCGGATGTAGTCCATCAGCGTCTTTGCCTGGTGCAATTCGATGTAGTAGACTGACAGCATCTAAATGATTGGGTAAGGGCAATTGTACCAAAATTCCATCTACCCTTTCATCTTCGTTGAGTTCAGCAATCACTTCCTCCAGTTCAGTTTGACTGGTTTGGGTGGGGAAGTGTTTACCAAAAGAGATAATTCCCACTTTAGCACAGGATTTTTCTTTATTGCGGACATAAGCGGCTGAAGCTGGGTTATCACCAACCATGAGTACAGCCAAACCAGGCCATCGGCCAATTTTACCTTGTACTATGGTAATAGTCTGGCGCAGTTCTTGTTGAATTTTGTCGGCTAATGCCTTACCGTCGAGGATTTTGGCAGTTTGTCTATTCATAAAGAAGGGAACTCTAAACAGGGAACAGGGAACAGTTTTTGATTTTGATCTTTGGTCTGTATCCTGATCTTTTGTTTATTCATTTTCTCATTTTCCCAGTCCCCTAAAATTTAATTTTTTGCAGTAAAATACTAACTTGCTTTATTCACCAATTTCCAGAATAATCAATAGGAGGTTATGTGAATATAAGCACAAATCGCATACACCAACTACTTACCCATCGTGCAAGATACCGACTCCATGAATAACATAGCTGCTGCACTGCAACAGCCAGCAGATTTAGATTTTCAACTACCTGATCCAGAAGATGAGGAAATTCCTGAGTCTGACTTTTTACAACAACTAGATGTAGCATGGCAAGTATGCGATCGTTTTGACTTGCAAACAGAAATTTGGCGAGGCCGGATCTTACGTTCTATCCGTGACAGAGAAAAAAAAGGCGGAGATGGGCGCGGTACTGGTTTTCTTAAATGGCTCAAAGAACGGGAAATCAGTAAAACCCAGGCTTACAGTTGGATTCAATTAGCTAATAGTGCTGATACCCTGATTTCTGATGGCAAACTCGACCCAGACACAGTTAACAACTTTAGTAAACGGGCCTTTGTCGAAACGGCCAAAGCTGTACCAGAAGTACAACAGATGGTTAGTGAAGCCGCGCAAAAAGGTGATCGCATTACCCGGAGAGAAGTCCGTCAACTTACTGACGAATGGACTGCCATGACATCAGATTTATTACCAGAAGAGGTGAGAGAAAAAGCCGCAGATAACAGCCTCCCACCGCGCTACATTGCCCCTCTAGTCAAGGAAATGGAAAAACTGCCCGAATTGCACCAAAAGGCATTACAACGGGATATAGCCGCCAATCCTGACGTTGATACTGTTAAACAAGCGACTTCAGAAGCCCGTCAATTAGCTAAATATCTCAAATCTGCTGCTCAGGTACAAGCGTTAATAGCGGAAGATGTAGATATTGAAACCGCATTAGAAGAAGCCCAAAGAGTCGGTTGTTTAAGTATCGCTGCTGACTTGGTAAATCAAGCGTCTCAAATTGAACAAAATATTGCTAAGTTGTATATGACTTGGAAAAAAATTGGTAATTTAGCGGATAGATTGTATGTAGATACGGGTGCAAGTACACCTAACCTGCGATCGCTCCTCACTTGTATAGAACCCCTTGGTGGTGAAATGATGGAATTGCAATTAAGTGGCGCAATAGAACATACAATTAGATTACAAATTCAGGAAACAAATTAGTTTCGGGTATTACCAATTCCTCCTTATTTAGGGTAACAGCGGTGCTGCTAATTCATCCATTTTTTTAGCAAGTTCAACATCTAAATTGCTGATAACATGACCTAAATCGTGAGTCAAAAGACTCACCTCAACCAAGTTATAAATATTCAGCCAGATCGGGTGATGTTTGATTACCTCAGTGTAAATTGCAACACTAACCATCCAACCCATTGCTTCATTAAAAGAACGAAATTCAAATTTTTTGTATAACTTACCTTCCTTGACTATCCAACCCGCTAGACTTGCTAAAGCTGCTTGTATTTCCGTTTCCGTGAGTTTATAGCCTGTCATTTGTGATTATGCTCCTGATGATATTTCAACTCAATGTCAACTGGGATTAATTCATGGTTAAGCGAAACAGATATTTTTTATCAGTTTTTGCATACCGTACCTCAGCAATTTTTTCGACAACAAAGTTTGACGGAATTTTATTAAGTGCGTTTAAATCTCCAATAGTGGAATAACTAAAAAACACCTCCCCTTGAGGTGCAATGTATTCAGGAATTTGTTGGATAAAATTGAGGAATATTTCACCACCTGGATCATTTGTGGTCAACTCGCCCACACTTTCAATTGGTTTATCGAACAAAGGGGTATTAAAAAGAATAACATCAAATAAAACTTTAGGCAAAGATTGGAATAAATCCGAACGGTAAATTTTAGCTTTGCGGAAATTTATCAATGTATTCAATTTAGTGCAGAATGTAGCATGAGCAGCTATATCAGAAAGATAAAGTTCTTCTACATATTTACCTAAACTAAGTCCCACAACCCCTGTACCACAACCCAATTCTAAAAGTCGCTTTTTCTTGGTTTGAAGATTTTGATAAATCTCTTGAATAGGGTTCAACATAAAGAAAGAACTAGAACCAGGTGCAGGATGATATACATGAGGTAAAGCGATAATATTCATGTTATTAATTCTATAAGCAGCAAATTTAGCCTGCTTATTAAGAAAATCCTGATGAAAAGATGTTTGTTGCATTTCTAGATAAGTTAAAGTTCAAGTTGTGTAACTATACAATTACACCGGCAATAAAATTCTGAAGAAATACTAAAAAATTAGTAAACCGTCAGACACGGGTATAGGGTATGTTAGAGCTAGGAGTGTGATAACTATGTGTACCTTTAAAGCTTATACAGCACGAGTTTGATATGTCACACCATGAAAAATATTTATGCTATTTTAGCACTTACACCAAGGTAAAATGGCATTTTATTTCATGAGCTTATTAAGAATAGAATCAATAAAGCCCTAAAAGGATTTGTTTTTGATGTCTGGTAACACTAAAATGCTTCCATGACTTGTATGATGGTGGTTCTGTAGTGTGCCGAATCCATATTTTATTCGCTGAGGCTAATTATGAAGATGCTAATTCTTCCATTTTCTCCGCTAATTCTACATCTAAATTGCTGATAGCATTACCGATATCGTGGGTAGTAAGATCAACTAGAACAGTGTTGTAAACATTAAACCATTCCGGGTGATGTCCGATTTGTTCCGCATAAATACCGACACTAACCATCCAACCTAAGGCAGTCGCAAAAGAATTAAATTTATATTCTTTGTATAAATTGCCATCTTTGATTTGCCATCCTGGTAAACTCTTGAGAGCTAGTGTTAGTTCAGTTTCGCTCAATTTTCGTGCTGTCATTGTCCTAACCTACACAGGGATTTTATCAATCACTATTCTATCTAATTACCATCTTTGGCGATTTTCGTACCTCTATCTTTTGAGTAAAATTCGCAAATAGCGAAAACTAAAATAAGAGCTATATTTTGACAATTCCCGACAATAGTACCCCCGGACAAAGCAAAACTTCAGCCAAATAAAGCTGGTACTAATAGGGCTTTTTAAGCCAGAGAAATCTCTAAAAATCAGATAACTAGAGCGATCGCTAACCAAGGAGAAAATGAGACAATGATTAAAATTCTACCTAGATTTTCTCAATGCAATTATAGAACTCCTATTTGATTTTTGATAGCTTGCGTGGCGTAGCCATACAAGAATTAGTAGGTATCAA
>NZ_KE384713.1:139570-147906 GCF_000426925.1 Dolichospermum circinale AWQC310F
ACCACACAAGTAAATTCACAGAATCAAACCGGATTCCTATATATTTAACTCAGTATGAAGAATAATCTATTTTTTATCAAAACTCCGATCTGGAGATGTCTAATTAGTCAATTCCTATTTGGCTGAAATACAGATTGATTCGCGTTTATTTGCGTTTATTTGCGTTTAATTACTTATTTTGACACCGCAGTTGAAATAGTCAAGGCTATAAAATCCGAATTAACTTAAACTGCGATCGCTACTAAGGTACAATTAGTAAAGGCCAGTCAAAACTTTCTTTCCATAGCGCCCGATAATTGGCTAAAGTCCAATTACTGGGGAAAATCGCTGCTTTTGTTACCTAACCTCCCATAAATGTGGAGAAAATGACAATTAGCGGCAGGAAAACGATAAATACACCTGTTAGCACCACTAACAGGCTTAAAAAATTGGCATTTTTGAGATTCCAATTTAGCTTGGACATTGGTTATGACTTCATGTATTTGTTTTTCTGGTACTAAAACATCAGTAAAAACTAATCTAATCACTATAGTTCCTTGTTAAGTTAAATTAAATCACAGTGATCATTATCCCCAATTTTATCGGGCAAGTTAAGTTTTTGTATCCAATGAGTAGGGTTAACGGAGTAATACAGACTATGCAGCAGATTTTAGACCAGGTCAAAGAAATTGATTTCCAAAGTGAAGTATATAAAGATGCTTATAGCCGCATTAATGCTATCGTCATTGAAGGGGAACAAGAAGCTCACGAAAATTACATAACATTATCTCAACTATTACCGGCACAAGCAGAGGAATTAATTCGGCTGTCAAAAATGGAAAGTCGTCATAAAAAAGGATTTGAAGCCTGTGGTAGGAATTTAAAAGTAACTCCAGATATGGAATTTGCCAAGGAGTTTTTCTCAGGATTGCACAAAAACTTCCAAATCGCAGCAGCGGAAGGTAAAATAGTTACTTGTTTGCTAATTCAATCTTTAATTATTGAATGTTTTGCGATCGCAGCCTATAACATATATATTCCCGTAGCTGACGACTTTGCCCGGAAAATTACAGAAGGAGTTGTAAAAGAAGAATACAGTCATCTGAACTTTGGTGAAGTGTGGCTGCAAAAAAACTTTACAGAATCCAAAGCCGAATTAGAGCAAGCAAACCGTCAAAATCTGCCCATTGTCTGGAAAATGCTGAATGAAGTAGCAGATGATGCCAAAGTTCTAGCAATGGAAAAAGACGCTCTAGTAGAGGATTTTATGATTCAATATGGCGAAGCATTAAGTAACATAGGCTTTACCACCCGTGACATCATGCGTCTTTCTGCTTACGGACTCGCAACCGCTTAAATAATAACCATAGGGGTGACAATTCCGTTACCCCAAAGGATTGCTGAATAATTACCAAGTTTTGCACGACAGCACACGCCTAAGATATCAATCCATGTTTGGTTTAATTGGACATCTGACTAGTTTAGAACACGCTCAATCAGTAGCTCAAGAATTGGGATATCCAGAATATGCCGATCAAGGGCTAGACTTTTGGTGTAGCGCCCCGCCACAAATAGTTGATCATATCACCGTTACCAGTATTACCGGGCAGAAAATAGAAGGAAAGTATGTAGAATCTTGTTTTTTGCCGGAAATGCTGGCTAATAGGCGGATTAAAGCTGCAACACGCAAAATCCTGAACGCTATGGCTCATGCACAAAAGCATGGCATTGATATTACAGCTTTGGGGGGATTTTCCTCAATTATCTTTGAAAACTTCAATTTAGAACAGTTTAAACAAGTTCGTAATATTAATCTAGAGTTTGAACGCTTTACTACAGGCAATACTCATACAGCTTACATTATTTGCAAGCAAGTAGAAGCAGCATCTAAACAACTAGGAATTGAATTATCCCAAGCAACTGTGGCCGTGTGTGGAGCGACGGGGGATATTGGTAGCGCAGTAACCCGCTGGTTAGATAAAAAAACAGATGTCCAAGAATTGCTATTAATTGCTAGAAACCAAGAACGTTTGCAAGAACTACAAGCAGAACTAGGACGGGGTAAAATAATGCGGTTAGAGGAGGCACTACCCCAAGCGGATATTGTCGTCTGGGTGGCTAGTATGCCCAAAGGCGTAGAAATTGATCCAACCACATTAAAGCAACCCTGTCTACTAATTGATGGTGGTTATCCTAAAAACTTAGGCACAAAAATCCAGTATCCGGGGGTATATGTGTTAAACGGTGGCATTGTGGAGCATTCCCTAGATATTGACTGGAAAATTATGAAAATTGTCAATATGGATGTACCAGGCCGCCAATTATTTGCTTGTTTTGCCGAATCAATGCTACTGGAATTTGAGAAGTTATATACAAACTTTTCTTGGGGTCGTAATCAGATTACCGTAGACAAAATGGAGCAAATTGGTCGAGTGTCTATCAAACACGGTTTTAGACCATTGGTAGTTTAGTCAGTTGTCAGTGGTCAATGGTCAGTGGCAAAGAGAAAAGAATAGACAACAGACAACAGACAACTGACAACGGACAACTGACAACGGACAACGGACAACGGACAACAGACAACTAACATAACTATGGCAACAACTGAGCGTAAACCGCTACTATTAGATTTTGAAAAGCCTTTAGCAGAATTGGCCACTCGAATTGAGCAAATTCGCCAACTAGCTGAAGAGAATGGTGTTGATGTTTCTGGACAAATTCGCCAACTGGAAGCACGGGCTATGCAGTTGCGGGAGGAGATTTTTAGTAGTCTGACACCATCCCAACGACTACAAGTAGCTCGTCATCCCCGCCGCCCTAGCACGTTAGACTATATTCAGTCTATCAGTGATGAGTGGATGGAATTACATGGCGATCGCTGTGGCGGAGATGATCCCGCTTTAGTGGGTGGTGTCGGCCGTTTGGCTGGACAACCGGTAATGATGTTAGGACATCAAAAAGGTCGGGATACCAAGGATAACGTTGCCCGAAACTTTGGTATGGCTGCGCCCGGAGGCTACCGTAAGGCTCTGCGGCTCATGGAACACGCCAATAAGTTTAATATGCCAATTTTGACCTTTATTGATACTCCTGGGGCTTGGGCGGGCATAGAAGCCGAACACCAGGGACAAGGAGAAGCGATCGCCTATAACTTGCGGGAAATGTTCTGCTTTGACGTACCTATTATTTGTACAGTGATTGGTGAAGGTGGTTCTGGTGGAGCGTTGGGTATTGGTGTTGGTGATCATTTACTGATGTTTGAACACTCAGTTTATACAGTTGCCACTCCAGAGGCTTGTGCTGCAATTTTGTGGAAAGATGCCAGTAAATCCCCCCAAGCGGCAGTAGCCTTGAAAATTATTTCCCATGATCTGAAAAAGTTGGGAATTATTGATGAAATTGTTCCTGAACCCTTGGGTGGCGCACATTCTGACCCATTAACAGCGGCTACTAATTTGAAACAAGCCTTGGTAGAAAACTTAGATAAACTGAACCGGTTCACCCCTGCTGAACGCCGCCAACTCCGTTATGATAAATTCCGTAATATCGGTGTTTTTACAGAGCTTGTTCACTGAAATACTTACAATAAAGTTATTGCAGGGTGATCAGTCCCATAACATAATATATTATTTATCTCCCTGATAGGTAATTGAGAGGCTGCTGCTGGTGAAGCTAAAAAAATTGAAGATAATGGCATAGAAACGCAGTAATGCTATAATTGCCTATGGCTGTTTAAAGATTTTTAACAATCTTCTCAGCTATAGGCATTTGTATTTACTTGATTTTATAAGTAGCTGTTGGCTCACAGCACTGGCAAAAAGTTGGCAAATATCATGAATTTTGAGCAAAAAAGACGGGCTTTGATTACTGGGGCTAGTAGCGGAATTGGGACAGCAACAGCTTTAGCTGATGCCAAAGCTGGGATAGATGTAGCATTAGTCAGCCGTTCTCAAGATAAGTTGGAGTCCGTAGCTAAAGCCGCACATTAAAAGTGGAAGCTGAAACCTTCTGTTTTCTAATTGGTGATTTCGTTATTTATCTCTATGAATGATAATTGACAACTGACAACAGACCACTGACAACGGACAACTGACGACTGACCACTGACCACTGACCACTGACCACTGACCACTGACTAACTACTAAAATTTAATCATGACTATCGCTGGTTCAAACGGTTCTAATCGCTTTCAATCTCCTCTGATTCCTGATTTAGCAGAAACTATCAATGTTCGACCAGACCGCAACACTCACGGTGGTAAAGCAGCAGAAATACATCCACCATCTGAGGAAACAATGGATGAAATGATGGCTGCTGTACGGACAATGTTAGTGGGAGTAGGGGAAGATCCTGAACGAGAGGGACTTCTAAAAACGCCAAAGCGTGTAGCTAAAGCTATGAAGTTTCTCACTAGTGGCTACAATGAATCCCTCGAAGACCTCATCAATGGTGCGATATTTGATGAAGGACATGATGAGATGGTACTAGTAAGAGATATTAACTTCTTTAGCTTGTGTGAACATCATATGTTGCCTTTTATGGGTAGGGCGCACGTTGCCTATATTCCTAATCAAAAGGTTGTGGGATTAAGTAAATTAGCGCGGATTGTTGAGATGTATTCTCGTAGATTGCAAGTCCAAGAAAGACTAACTCGACAAATTGCGGAAGCACTGCAAACAGTTCTCGAACCCAAAGGTGTTGCTGTGGTCATGGAAGCTAGTCATATGTGTATGGTTATGCGCGGGGTGCAAAAACCCGGTTCTTGGACGGTCACTAGTTCAATGCTGGGTGTATTCCAAGAGGAACAAAAAACTCGTGAGGAATTTTTCAACTTGATTCGTCACCAAGCGTCCTTCTTTTAGTCAAGAATGGGTAATGGGTAATAGGTAATGGGTAATGGGTAATGGGTAATGGGTAATAGGTAACAAGGATTTTCCCATTACCACTGACAACTGACTACCGACTACTGACAACTGACTACCGACTACCGACTACCGACTACCGACTACCGACTACCGACTACTGACAACTGACCACTGACCACTGACAACTGACCACTGACCACTGACAACTGACCACTGACCACTGACCACTGACAACTGACAACTGACCACTGACCACTGACAACTGACAACTGACAACTGACTACCGACAACTGACAACTAACCACTGACTACTGACGAATTAGCAAGCCTTTCAAACAATAAAGCCACTTTAGCTAAATTTTTGTCACCTGGTGAGTGTTCGACACCACTGGATAAATCAATACCATTGGGTTTAGTCTGCGCTAACGCAGTCAAAATATTATCGGGTGTGAGTCCTCCCGCTAAAAACCAAGGAAGACTGGGGCTAAATTCCTGATTTAACTTATGCCAATCTAAAGTTTGTCCTGTTCCTCCTAGTTGTTGTGGATGGTAGGCATCAAGTAGTAGAGTATCTACATAATCGGTATAATTTCCGGTGGTTTGTAGATGCTCTAAACTGCGGACTCGGAAAGCTTTGATAATTTCTACTTGGGGGAGAGATTGACGTAATTGATGGCAAAATTCTGGTGTTTCCTCTCCATGTAACTGTACACCAGTTAAACCAGACTCCGTAACTACTTGACTAATTTCCGAAATAGTGGTATCGGCAAAAACGCCGATTTTATCAATATTTTGGGGAATGGGAGTAATAGCAGTCCGAATCTGAGCTATAGTAACGTAACGAGGAGAATCAGGAACACAGATAAATCCTAGTGCTGTTGCACCCAAGGACGCTATAGCTATAGACTGCTGTGGTTGAGTAATGCCGCAAATTTTAACACGCATTTAACATTAGTGAAGCAAAGGCTTAATATCTGAAAAGTTACAAATAATCACAAATGTATATTAATTTAACTTAAAAAGTTTTGCTTTGTCTGATGTAATTTTATAATTCTGTAATATTCATTTTTTCATTGAGGAGAACACACCTTCATGTCATCAATCTTATTAGCCGCAACATCTGTTCCTGTTACACCGGTGTGGAGTCCTACAGTAGGCATCATTATTAGCGCCAGCAGCGCAGTTGTGCTTTTGTTCACTTTTGCCCTGAAATCTGCTAAAGTTGGACCTGGGATGCCTGTATTACCTGTCAGTGTACCGGGATTCATTGGGGCAATGGCTTTTGGTCATGTAATTGGTATTGGTATTGTATTAGGACTGACTAATATTGGTCGCTTGTAAGTTGGATTAATATTTTTTGTCAGCAGCAATAAGTAATTAATTTACCTGTTGCTTTTTTTGGCAAGTTCCAGATATCCGACTTCTTAGGGAGGTGGGGTATCTGGGGCTTTTTTTTCGTGATCAAATTTGGGAAATTGTCTATCCTGGAGTTATACCCACATTTCTAACTATAAAATAATTTCTGGAAATATCTAATAATGCAAACAAATTGGCAAATAGGTTCTTTATTTGGCATTCCTTTGTTTTTAGACCCCTTATGGTTTCTAATTTTGGGGTTAACAACTCTCAATTTTGGTTTAGCTTACCAACAATGGGGGACTGTGGCGGGTTGGGGTGCTGGTTTAATCATGGCACTGCTGTTATTTGTTTCGGTGTTGCTGCATGAATTAGGACATAGTTTGGTGGCACAATCCCAGGGAATTAAAGTTAATTCTATTACTTTATTTTTGTTTGGGGGAGTTGCGTCCATTGAAGAGGAATCAGAAACTCCAGGCCCTGCTTTTCAAGTAGCGATCGCAGGTCCTGCGGTAAGTGTGATTCTATTTTTTCTACTGGGTCTAATAGCGACTGTAATTCCTGATAGTAACCTCCTGAATGAAATGACGGGAGATTTATCGAGAATTAACTTGGTTGTGGCTTTATTTAATTTAATTCCTGGTTTACCTTTGGATGGAGGACAGGTTTTAAAAGCTGCTTTATGGAAAATTACAGGAAACCGTTTTCAAGCAGTACATTGGGCTGCAAGGTCTGGACAAATTTTAGGTTACAGTGCGATCGCTTTAGGGTTTATTATTGATTTTTTGACTGGGGAATTTATCACGGGTTTATGGGTGATTTTGATTGGCTGGTTTGCTGTTCGCAATGCTAACAGTTATGACCGTTTAACTACATTACAAGAAACGCTACTAGATTTAGTAGCGTCCGATACTATGACTCATAATTTTCGGGTTGTTGATGCTAATCAAACTTTGCGACAATTCGCTGATTTATATCTTTTAGAAACTACTGTACCAGAAGTTTATTTTGCGGCTGCTGATGGTCGTTATCGCGGTTTGGTTGGAATTAATGATTTGCGAACTACGGAAAGAAGTGAATGGGAAAATCAAACTTTACAAAGTATTGTTCATCCATTAACAGCAATTCCAACTGTTATGGAATCTAGTTCTTTAGCAGAGGTAATTAATAAACTAGAATCTGAACAATTACCGTTAATTACTGTTATTTCTCCTGCTGATACTGTTGCTGGAATTATTGATAGGGGGGACATTGTTCAAGCATTAGCACAAAGATTAAATTTACCTATTACTTCATCGGAAATCAAAAGAATTAAAGAAGAGGGTAATTTTCCTCCTGGTTTACAATTGGGAATAATAGCTAAATCTGTGGAAAAATGAAATTGTCTGAATCAGGATATCCAGGATTTGATAATTTTTAAGATGAATCATTTTTAATGATCAGGAAATTGTCAGCTAGTGCTTCCGGTTCATACTCAACTAGGTAATTCATCTGTTTTCTAAACCTAGTCTTTGCATAACTTCTGCGGTGGAAATACCTCTAGGACCGTGTTCTCTGCGCTTCCGAATTGCTAATAATTCTTGTTTAAAATTATCTTTGATAGTTTGGTTTGTATCTGGGTCTGTTAGCAGTTCTTCTATGGTTTCTCTAACTGTTTCTCGAATGAGGTCTTTAAGTTGCTCAATAGTGAGTTCGTTAACTTCTATATCATGGCGGTTTTTGTCATTTTCTGCCATTGGTAGAAAAAACTATTCGTGATAGTTGGTGATGGTTGGGTGGTTTGGGTGATGTTGGGTTTTCTTTGTGTCAACTGAACTTACTACTATTTAATGAACCACGTATCCCTCACGGGACCGTTAGGGATAGACACTAAGTACACGAAGGAAGAAAAGAAAAGAGGAAGAGATTTGATTTTGATATGATTATTGTTGGGTTTCCTGGCGTCAACCCAACCTACAAACTACTACTTTTAATACCTTTAATAAATGCTGTTCTTGCATCAATAATGGAAGGTATTAAAACACAACTCGCCAATAAATCTATATCTAAATCTGGCAATAATTCACTTTGATTAATTTGCTCATAATTATCATTTTTGAGATGATATAGAGACAATTGATTATTTTCCCAAAACC
>NZ_KE384713.1:147916-148186 GCF_000426925.1 Dolichospermum circinale AWQC310F
AAACTTCGGTAATATTAAATCTTTTGTATTTTTCTAGTTTATCAATACTGCCACTGGTAATATTAATTTCAATTGCTAAATCTGGATTTGATTTTTTTTCTCCTATATAATAAGATTCATCAGGTTCAAAGGAAGCATTCTTTTCTTTTGCGCGACGAGTAGCACTACCTACTGGAATCAGATTTATACCTATTTCACAGGAATATAATTCTAGTAAAAAACCAAGAATGGTTTTAATCATTTCATGTTGTTCACTCAGCGTCATAAATT
>NZ_KE384713.1:148196-152171 GCF_000426925.1 Dolichospermum circinale AWQC310F
GGATGCACCCATCAAGATAAGTTATCCGCAAACCTGCTGCGTCTGCGGTTAAGGTTTCTATTATTTCAAATTCCTCCCAGGTGTAATGACCAGGTAGAAGAAATTGCTGTTCGGAAATTGTGGTGGTTTTGTCTAAGGTTTGGATAGTCATAGTAATTTTATGGTTATGACTTTAATCTTGATTATAACTCATGGTCGGGTGATAATTCTCAGGTGAGGTGAATATTTCCAGGTGTATCTGTCATGCTGCGAACTACTTACAGCACTGCTTCGCTATCGCTCTAGTAATCCGTTGTAATGGTTGGGTGAGATGATGTGAACAGATACAGGTAATTACTTTAAAATAGCAAATTTTCAAAAGGATAAGTTTGCTTCCAACGATAGGTATTAAAGTCACGCTGATCTACTGAAAAAATGCGTCCATGTCCTAAATATTCTGCTAAAATTACTAGGGAAGCATCAGCTAAATCCATCGGTAGATTAGCATATTTTTCCATTAATTGGATAATGCGTGGAGTATGGTGAGATTCTAAATTAAAAACTGTAAATAATTCTTGTTCCAGACTATTTAAAAAAGTAACTTGAGCTTGAACTCCTTTGCGAGTTAGCAAAAGATAACAGGTTTCTGTGACAACACACCATGTTGTCATTAAAGGTTCATTGTATTTTTTTAAAGCCTGTTTTGCTGTTTCGTGGTAGGTGTCTTTTTGATCAATAAGAGCTAACCAAAATCCTGTATCAACTATGATCATATTTATTGAGTAATGTATTAGATAGAACTTCTTTATATGTAGTTGATAAATTTTCTTCCACAGCACAACAACCAATTAATCCAATTTCATCAAATTTTTCATAGATGGTTTTTTCTTGATGATGATTTTCTGGTTGTGGATAACGTTTTTTGAGTAATTGAATAAAATCAATAAGTAAGATTTGCGCTTCTTCTGGTAAGCTGTGAATTTCTTGAGATATTTCTGCAAGTTTGATATCCATAATTATTGCCTTTTTTGAATTATGTTATTACTATTATACTGCTTGACGAATATCTTTCCAGTCTTGTGCTGTCATTTCTGCTGCATTTCCTGAGTTTAATCCTTCTAAAAGCAGGGTTTGTAGTTGTTCTTTTGCTTTGGAGTTTTTGGTCTTGTCGCACTAACTCCCGAAAATATTCACGCTTCGCTGCTGTAACCTCTTTGCGCTACTTTTCTATATAATCGCCCATGGTGTCAGGTAAGGAAATATTCATACTTTTCATAATGTGATTTTTTGAATATACTTTTTTATATTATGGCGGTTTTTGTCATTTTCTGCCATTGGTAGAAAAAACTATTCGTGATGGTTGGGTGGTTTGGGTGATGTTGGGTTTTCTTGGGTTTTCTTGGGTTAACCCAACCTACGGACTATTCGTTAAAATCAAACAAATGGATTGATAATTCTCACTTTATTTTCTATTAGCTGATTATGTTGCATATCTTCTGAGTAAATGATGGAACATTCACTTAATAAAGCTGTAGCTATAATCAAACTATCCCAATAAGAGTAGTTATATTTTGCATTGATTTCTAATGCTTGTATAACTTCTGTTGTGTTAATTGCCTGAACCGGAAAAGTATTCACTATATCTGATATGATTGTAATTGCATCTGTTTTTGATGTGAATTTTTTTCTAGTTAAAACATGAAATAATTCTCCTAAAACCTGAGTGCTGACTAACAGCGATGAAGAATTATTTTTGATGATTTCTGCAACTTGCTGGGATTTTTCTGGCGGATTTTTAGCATAGAGATAAATCCAGAGATTACTATCAAGAAAAATTTTATCTATCATAAATTTCTTCTCGATTAAATTTGTAGTCTGGGGGAAGTGGGAAGGAGTAGTTATTAACTCGCGCTAAGAATTGCTGTATTTTCGATTCTTGAGAATCTATTAATTGAGTAGATTCCTGTGGTTCGAGAATCATAATTTGTATGGTTTTACCTTCTAATTCGGAACTTAGTTTTTCATTCAAAATAAGTTCACCGTTTGTACAGGTTGCTTGGATAATTTGCAGCATTATGAATAACCTTAAATCCTATATAAAATTTTTCGGTATGATCCTATTATAAACTACGCACCGATAATTCTCAGGTGAGGTTAATATTTACATGATCGCTCTAGTAATCCCTAGTAATGGTTGAGTGAGATAATGTAAACAGATACGGCGTAAGGTTTTCAGGTGCGAACTGCTTGCAGCAGCGCTTCGCTATCGCCCTAAACATCCCTAGTAATGGTTGAGTGAGATAATGTGAACAGATACAGGGTTTTTGGGTTGTAATTTAGCGTTATTAATGGTGGGTTATATTGTCGCTAACCCACTCTAAATCTGTATTTGTTTAGCTGTTATTAGTTTCAAGTAGCGAAGATAAAGAATTAGATTGTAGCCATACAAATAGTTTTACACTTAACCTATCATAGTCATTTGATTGGTACTCTCCTTTTATAATTTTTTCTAAAATTTGACTATTAAACCTTGATTTATCTTTCATAAGGTCTTCAAACATAGCTAATGGAAGAAATAACACATTTTCAATTTCTACATCATCTTCACTAAACTTAATATTCTCAAATCTATATTTATAACCAGACCATCTAATAGTAAGTAGTCTATCTACAGCATTTTGTAAATTAAGTATTACACAATTTGTTTCTGGATGAGGATTTTTTTTATTGTGCATTATCCACCAGTAAAGATTATGTCTAACAAAATGCTTTCCATTTTCGTTAGCACAAACTTCTATTTCCACATCATCTACATACACAAATTGACGAGTCATTACTCTAACTTCACCTTCAGCCATTGGTTCTAATTCCTCCCAAGGTTCAATTTCATCTGCTGCTCAACCAACAAACCTGTTTTCCGTAACTCATGCACCAGAGCATTTTCATAAACCGCCTCCAAAAAACCAACCCCCAAAGTATTACCCACCTTAAAAGCACACCCAATCACCAGCTCGGTAACCCTATTCAATTCCAATCTGCGTTCATCTGCGTTCTAATTAATGCACCAACTCAATAGCCCGCTTCGTCAACGCTTCCGCAGTCAACCCATTAAAAGCCATCAACTCACCCGCACTGGCCGTAGTTTCCCCACGCTTCCAGGCAAAAGAATCATGCTTAGAATTACTGCGTAACATCAGACAATTAATTGTTATTTAAACTCAGATATCGCCGCAAAATATTTTGAGATTGTTCTAATAATTCTGCTTCTAATTCTCCTAATTGTTGCGTTAAACGAACTTTATCAAAAGTCATTGGTTCAACACATATCAAAAGACTATCTACAGAAAGTCCGTTTTGTGCTGATGCTGGTACTTCCACTACTGCTGGTGAAATACGGGGGTTATTAGGTTGTGCGGAAGTAAAAGGTAAAACTGTAACTTTACTGCGTTGGTTATTAAACAAAGTCCCAGAAATTATCACTGCTGGACGAGTTTTTTGAATTTCTGTACCTACGGATGGGTCAAATGTTACTATCCAGATGCTTCCCATTCGGTAATCGCTATATTTTGCCATTCACTTTCCCAACCTAATTCTAATTCATCAACCAAAGCGCAAGCTGCGGCTAGTGCTTCATTTTGTTTTTGTTCTTGCCATTGTTTCAAAAGACTTTCAATTAATGCACTACGGTTATCAACTTTTTGGTCAATGTAATTGAGTAGTTCATCTGGCAATGAAATTGAAATTTTAGCCATATCCTACCTCTAGTCATACTATAAGTAGTATAGCCTAATTTGATATTTTTAGTCTAGTAGTTTGTGAATCTAGGATTTGATTTTGTTCGGGTGATAATCAGGTGAGGTGAATTTTTCGGTGGTGTATCTGTGATGGTTCTATTATCTTCTATTATTTACATGATAATTGGTGATGGTTGGGTGAGATGATGTGAACAAATACAGGGGTTTTGGGTTGTAATTTGGTGTTATTAATGGTGGGTAT
>NZ_KE384714.1:0-270 GCF_000426925.1 Dolichospermum circinale AWQC310F
AAACTTCGGTAATATTAAATCTTTTGTATTTTTCTAGTTTATCAATACTGCCACTGGTAATATTAATTTCAATTGCTAAATCTGGATTTGATTTTTTTTCTCCTATATAATAAGATTCATCAGGTTCAAAGGAAGCATTCTTTTCTTTTGCGCGACGAGTAGCACTACCTACTGGAATCAGATTTATACCTATTTCACAGGAATATAATTCTAGTAAAAAACCAAGAATGGTTTTAATCATTTCATGTTGTTCACTCAGCGTCATAAATT
>NZ_KE384714.1:280-1127 GCF_000426925.1 Dolichospermum circinale AWQC310F
CGATGTAGCCATCAAGATAAGTTAACCGCAAATTTCCTGCATCTGCGGTTAAGGTTTCTATTATTTCAAATTCCTTCCAGGTGTAATAACCAGGTAGAAGAAATCGCTGTTCGGAAATTGTGGTGGTTTTGTTTAAGGTTTGGATAGTCATAGTAATTTTATGGTTATGACTTTATCTTGATTATAACTCATGGTCAGGTGTATATGTAGGTGGCTAAATCTATTTAGTAGCTAAATATACTTACATTTCTCTGGTGAGGTGAATGTTTTCAGGTGTATCTGTGATGGTTCTATTGTCTTCTCTTATTTACATGATAGTTGGTGATGGTTGGGTGAGATGATGTGAACAGATACAGGGTTTTTATAGACTAATCCACCATCATTTGATATAATGTAGAATAATGATCGCATGATGATAAAAGCCATGTCACAAACTGGATTAAATCTATTCATTCCGATGGAGTTACTAATTAACTCTTTAAATGCACTAAGTTTATCAGAAAAACAACAACTTTGGCTGATTCTTGATGAAGCTATTGCTGATGCTGAAGAAGATGATTGGCGAGAAGATGAAGAGACTAAAAAAGAAATTCAATTAGTCCGTGATGAATATGCGAATGGGGAATATATGACTTTTCAACAGTATCTAAATCAGAAAAAATAGATACTATGACTTACGAGATTATTATTACTAAATCTATTCAGAAACAATTAGATAATCTTCCTAGTAATCAGAAATGTTGAATGTCGTTACAAAACTTTACATATTTAAGTATATGTAGTATTATCAAGGGTAAAAATGTCAACATTTCATAATATCTTCCATCCAATGAACATAACTGATTTG
>NZ_APIZ01000360.1 GCF_000426925.1 Dolichospermum circinale AWQC310F
ATTTTGGATTCACAATTTAATTGTATAAAAATAATTAAATTAATAAAGCTGGTAGAGAAGTTACTTCATGTTTATCTAACTTTAAAGAAGGTTTTTTATCTTGCCAAGTATAAGCAATTAAACCCGAAATAATATTAACCATAAAGTTAGAAATACTACGATGACGAGAATGAACAACTTGGGAAATATTTTGGAGTTGGTCATTGACAGTTTCGATTAAAGCCCTTTTTCTTAACATAAGTTTTTCCCACAATTCAACTAATTTATTATTCATATTCTTCTTAAAAGGAGTAATTAACTTCACATCATTCTCCAATAGTTCCTGAAATAAACTTTTAGAAATATATCCTTTATCTCCAAAAAGTCTTCCCCATAAATTTTGTGCTAAAGTAGGAACTGGTTTCCGGTCATCAATATTTCCAGGAGTGACTTGAAAAGCTAATAATTCCCCTTGCTCATTAATAATTAAATGAAGTTTAAATCCAAAGTACCAATCTACAGAACTCTTACCCCAGCCAGATAAACCCCGAAAAACTTTATTTCTTTTTGCTCTTTTATTATGACAAATAGGAATACCCATACTATCAATAAAAGAGATACCACTACATTGACCTTTGCGAGTATTAAGATAACAAATTAAAGGCAGTAAAGCATCAGGCATTAATTCAACAAAGCGATTATAACTCACTAAAGATGGAAAATATTTCTGGTAGTTTTTTAAAATGCTTTTTTGATAGTAGTCCTGAAAATTACGATATCTTGATTGGTGAAAATGAACAATAATAGTCATGACTTCACTTAAACATAAGTGACTTTTTCTTTTTCTTTTTTGTGACTGGCTCGAAATTAGTTCTGAGTTCAATTTTGCTTCAAAATCCAAACAGAAATCATCTATTGCACAAAATAATTTTTCTAATTCCATTGTCCATCCTGGCTCAAACAACTACTTTATTCTTAAATCTTTGGTGTAATTTTGAGTATAATTAGTAATGTTATTTAATGGTTTTT
>NZ_APIZ01000361.1 GCF_000426925.1 Dolichospermum circinale AWQC310F
GAAAAGTAGCGCAAAGAGGTTACAGCAGCGAAGCGTGAATATTTTCGGGAATTAGTGCGACAAGACCAAAAACACAGAGCAAACGAACGACTACAAACCATGCCTTTAGAAGGATTAAACTCAGGAAATGCAACAGAAATGACAGCACAAGACTGGGAAGATATACGTCAAGGTGCAAATTAGCAGTGATATATTAAATTAAAAAAAGACCTCCAAAAAAAACGCTATGAAATTTCAAGTAATATGATTAATGACAATAAATAATTAAAAGTAATGATTGTTTCCTTTAGTTGTAAAGAAACCGAAAAAATATGGCAGGGGGTAAGTTCAAGAAAATTACCAGCAGACATTCAAGAACGAGCATTACGCAAATTGCGACAACTAGAAGCATCAGCTAATTTAGATGACTTGCGTATCCCCCCTGGAAATCGCTTAGAAGCCCTTTCTGGAGATAGAATAGGACAATACAGTATCCGTATTACAAAGCAATGGCGGATATGTTTTATGTGGGAAAATGGAAATGCTTATAATGTAGAAATAGTGGATTACCATTAGGAGAAAATATCATGGACAACAACTTACTACATAATCCCCATCCAGGTGAAATTTTAAAATATGAATTTTTAGAAGAATTAGACATTAGCGAAAATGATTTAGCTGTTAACTTAGGTTTGACTGATCTTACTATTCAAGGAATTATTACAGGTAAACTGAAAATGACAGCAGATATAGATTTGCGTCTTTGTCGCTATTTTAGACTTTCAGATGGTTATTTTTTAAGATTGCAAAATGCTTATGAAATAATGGAAGCAAAAAGAAATTTAGGAGAAATTTTAAATCAAATTATTCCTTATTCCTTACTAGCGACAGATTAACATAAATACCCTGCATTTTTTAGTGAGTAGGTTGGGTTGACTCAAGGAAAACCAACAATACCCACCATTAATAACACCAAATTACAACCCAAAACCCCTGTATTTGTTCACATCATCTCACCCAAC
>NZ_APIZ01000362.1 GCF_000426925.1 Dolichospermum circinale AWQC310F
TTGATTTTCCGCAGCATCATTAACGGTAACAAGATTACCACCTAAAGTAACCGCTTGTGCTTGTGCTTGTGTCCAACTACTTGCATTACTCAAGAGGTAAAATTTGCCATTATAGGTGACAATGGGAGCAGTAATAGCAGAGGTAACATCACCAAAAATCTGATCATTTCCTCCCCCACCATTGAGGGTATCATTACCGGCATTCCCTATTAGTGTATTATTGCCATCATTCCCAGTAATTGTGTCATTATTGGCTGTACCAATAACATTAACAAAATTATGAACGGAAAAAGACAAAGTGGGGAAGGCACTATCACCAGTATTCACAACTAGGGATTTAGTCGCTAAATTAGCATTAATGGTAGCAGTGCCGGTGGCTGTGGAAGCATCAATAATGTTAGTTAGACCTGTGGCAGCGATAATGTTCTCTATACCAACCAGTTGGTCTGTTCCTGCTGTACCTTTGCTAACAAATCCTGTTGGTTTCAGGGTAATGGCTTGACCTATGGCACTATAATCGGCTGTGTCTTGACCAATACCCCCATTAATTGTATCGTTGCCAGTGCTACCGATGATTGTGTCATTAGATGGGTTAGCGATTTCGATAATTCCTCGGAAACTACTTAAGTCCCCATCATCCCATTTTCCGGGATTTTGAAAATTGATATAAGCATAGTCTTGAATACTACCAGCATCATCAGGTTGACCTGGAAACCAGTTAGTATAAGTGACAGCTTCTCCATTTGCCCATTTAAATGTTCCTTCAGTCACCTCGTCTGTCA
>NZ_APIZ01000363.1 GCF_000426925.1 Dolichospermum circinale AWQC310F
GGTACAGATACCATTAGCTTTGCTGGTGCTGCGGCTACATTAGCTGCTCGTGTGAATTTGGGTGTCAACACTGCTCAAACCGTTTTGGGTACTACAAAAATCACATTAACTGCGGTAGATGCCATTGAAAACGCCATTGGTGGTTTGGGTAATGACCGTCTTATCGGTAATGCTCTTAACAACAGCTTAACCGGTGGTGCTGGTAATGACTCTTTAGCTGGTGGTGCTGGTAATGACACCCTTGTTGGTGGTTTGGGTACTGACAACTTACTTGGTGGTGCTGGTGATGACCAGTTCGTATTCAATGGCGTTACAGCTTTTAGTGCAACAACTTTTGGTTTAGACAACATCGCTGACTTTAGCGCTGGTGACAAGATCGTTTTGAGCAAGACAGTATTTGCGGCTCTAACCAGTGTTGCTGGTGCCGGATTTAGTGTGGCCTCAGAGTTTGGCGTTGTTACAGATGATGCTGACGCAGCAATCAGCAGCGCTCTTATTGTTTATAACCCAACTCTCGGTAGCCTCTTCTATAACCAAAATGGTACTGCTGCTGGCTTTGGTACTGGTGGTGAGTTTGCAGCTGTAAGTATCCTTGGTGCTTCTACTTTGGTTGCTAGTGATTTCATTGTTACCGTTTAATCTGGATTGATTACTTACACTCGGATTTTTCACGAACAATAACTTAGT
>NZ_APIZ01000364.1 GCF_000426925.1 Dolichospermum circinale AWQC310F
AATCTGTCAACAGGCAGTCCGGAAGATAATTTGATAAATTTTGGTCATGACCATGATTATAAATTCGGTTCATCAATGATGTCTAATTTACCACTAGATGCAGTTGGGGTAATGGATAGAGGATTTGCGGGGCTAAATTTTATGCAAGAGTTAGTGCAAAAAGACAAATATTTTGTAGTGCGAATTAAAAATAATTGGAAACTAGAATTTGGATCAGAAACTGGATTAATCAAAATCGGTTCATCGAAGGATGCTCCCGCTTACAGAGTGATTAATTTTTGTGATTTAGAAACGAAAACTGAATTTAGGTTAGTCACGAATTTACCTGCCGATGGAGAGGCAGCAGTTACAGATAATGAAATCAGAGATATTTATCGTTTACGGTGGGGAGTTGAACTGTTATGGAAATTTTTAAAGATGCACCTAAAACTGGATAGATTAATCACTAAAAATGTTAATGGTATTGCTATTCAAATTTATGCTAGTCTCATCGCTTATCTGATTTTACAACTTGTATCTGTTCCGAAAGAATGGGGTGAAAAGATGTTAGATAAATTTCGCTATCTTCAAGCTTGTATGTGTCAACAAATCAGTTATGTTCATTGGATGGAAGATATTATGAAATGTTGACATTTTTACCCTTGATAATACTAC
>NZ_KE384715.1:0-228 GCF_000426925.1 Dolichospermum circinale AWQC310F
CCGGCCACAGGTAAGACGGCCATTATGCCAGGGAGTTGATGTGATAGTTCACCGTCACCGAACGGTTCGGAGAATTGAGGCGTCTAGTAAAACATGCTTATTAGCGGGACAAAATGAACCAAGAATGGCATAATAGAGCTATGAGCAAGCTGAAGACCAAGGAGCATTCGAAGCGCAGCGCGACCGAAATCGCATTGCGCAGAGTCAAGTCGTCTGGGAAGTCCTTGC
>NZ_KE384715.1:312-603 GCF_000426925.1 Dolichospermum circinale AWQC310F
GGCCTGTATTTTGCGCCCAAGGACACCCTAATCGGAAGGAGCAAGCCCTCGGAGACCTCCATCGCTTTGAAGAGACTGGAGGGCAAGACCAGGCCGACTGGAGCTTCAGCCGCAAACATCTTGGGCCTCAGCACCCAAATGCCCGCAAGACCTCAACTGATTGCATACACAAGCAACCCGCCAAAGAACGCGGGGACGGCCCGAATCAAATTGCGACGCACTGCGAGTCCGCATCCTTTGCCCGCTCTTGAAGGAGCTTTGCTTGAGTTCATCCGGGCACGTGGGGCGACT
>NZ_APIZ01000368.1 GCF_000426925.1 Dolichospermum circinale AWQC310F
ATAATAGGAGTCATTACCAGCGCCACCAATTAAAGTATCAGCACCCGCACCACCGGTGAGAACGTTATCGGCTGTATTACCTGTAATATTATTATTGAGGGTGTTACCTGTACCATTAATAGCGGTTGTTCCCTGTAATGTTAGGTTTTCTACATTGGCGCTGAGAGTGTAAGTTGCTGCGGTGCTGAAAACGCTATCTAGTCCTTGTCCTACTAATTCCGTGATGGTATCTGCTGTATTTTCTACATAGTAGGAATCGTTACCAACACCACCAATGAGGGTATCATTTCCTAAATCACCATTGAGGGTATCATTTCCTAAACCACCATTAAGAGTGTTGTTGCCAGTATTGCCTGTAATGATATTATTGAGGGTGTTACCTGTACCATTAATAGCGGTTGTTCCCTGTAACGTCAGGTTTTCTAAGTTGGCTCTTAATATCCAAGTGATAAAAGATTCAACGGTATCAATACCTTGATTTAAAACCTCAGCAATGACATCTCCCATATTATCTACCACATAAGTATCATTACCTTTACCACCGATTAATAAATCTGCACCTGTTCCC
>NZ_APIZ01000369.1 GCF_000426925.1 Dolichospermum circinale AWQC310F
TTATTAACCGTTGATTGCAGGAGCGCTCAAAGCAACAGGAGCAACATCAGCAGCAGCCAAGTCTAGGGGGAAGTTGTGAGCATTGCGCTCGTGCATTACTTCCATACCTAAGTTAGCGCGGTTGATTACGTCAGCCCATGTAGAAATTACACGACCTTGAGAATCAATGATTGATTGGTTGAAGTTAAATCCGTTCAAGTTGAACGCCATTGTGCTTACACCCAAAGCTGTAAACCAGATACCAACTACTGGCCAAGCAGCTAGGAAGAAGTGTAAAGAACGGCTGTTGTTGAAGGAAGCGTATTGGAAAATCAACCGACCGAAGTAACCGTGTGCTGCAACGATGTTATAGGTTTCTTCTTCTTGACCGAATTTATAACCGTAGTTTTGTGATTCGTTCTCGGTTGTTTCTTTAACCAAGGAAGAAGTTACCAAAGAACCGTGCATTGCAGAGAACAAAGAACCACCGAATACACCAGCTACACCTAACATATGGAAGGGGTGCATCAAGATATTGTGTTCTGCTTGGAACACAATCATGAAGTTGAATGTACCGGA
>NZ_KE384716.1:0-21022 GCF_000426925.1 Dolichospermum circinale AWQC310F
GCGATCGCGCTTTAACCAGTCGTCTAATACGTCAAACCACCCTCTACTGGGGGCGCGTCCAACTGCGATAGTCATGAGAGTATATCTCCAAAATGTTTTATAAGTACGGATATTATGCGTATGTAAATGGCGAAAATTAGCCCTCTACATCAAAGTCAACCAGATTCTTAATCTAGTTTACAATTTTTTACGCTTTCTATCATAATAGGTGAAAATCTCTAATTTTGCTAGTGGACTAAAAAAATTTTATTTGGGGATTTGGAGATGCCGGAAACTAGGGAAGAAAATTCTTAACAACTGACGCTAGAATGGGTTCTACAGTGAAAATTGATTAGTTCTAAATGTTTACCATCGACTTAAGCATCAGAAATACTGCCTTCCCTATATCAGTACAACGTAAGTCTACTGAGGATGCCGAAGCGGTCTATCAACTGATTTTAGCGGCAATGCGTTCTGGAAACCCTGATATTGTGGAACTCAAGTGCGAAGGGAAAACAGAAAAAAAAATTGCTGTCCGTGCTAGTGAAATTTCAGGAGTCCAGATTGTGCAGAAGGATGGTCCAACTACCAGTAGTGGTAAAGCTCCCGGCTTTGCTGCTTTCACTACTGCTGAATAAACTAAGGTATAAACATGACAGCAGTAGGCATCGAAGTTAATAATTTAAACTTCTTTTGGCCTAATGGAGAGCAGGTAATCAAATCTTGCTCTCTTCAAGTACCTAAAGGGGAATTTTGGATGCTTTTGGGAACAAACGGTAGTGGTAAATCTACTCTATTGAGATTAATAGTAGGACTATTAACACCTCAATCTGGGCAAATTATGGTTTTACCCCCCGTAGGCTTTGTGTTCCAAAATCCTGATCATCAACTAGTTATGCCCACGGTTGGTGCTGATGTAGCTTTTGGATTGGTAGCGGAAAAGTTACTACCTAATGTAGTTAAAGCTAGGGTGGAAGAAGCTTTAGATGCAGTAAATTTACTGTCTTTAAAGCGACGACCTATTTATGCGCTTTCCGGTGGACAAAAACAAAGAGTAGCAATTGCTGGGGCGATCGCTCGGCACTGTCATCTGTTATTATTAGATGAACCCACTGCTTTATTAGATCCAGACAGTCAACTTGATTTAGTGGTTAGTGTGCGTAATTTAGTCAAAAGTCGCGGAATTACTGCTTTGTGGGTAACTCATCGCTTAGAAGAGTTAAATTATTGTGATGGTGCTTTTTTATTAGAGAAGGGTTGTTTAGTTGATACTGGTGAAGGACAACGTCTGAAACAGAGATTAATGCAAGGAAATCATCATTCATCCTAGACTCATCCTATATCTATCAAAAATCAATATCAATATTAATAAGGATGCTAATAAATTTTTAAATTCCCTTAGACACCACAAAAACAGTATTTAGCAAACCCTTAATAACCAGATACCACAATACAGAACGCTGTAAAGGTATCTGGTTTTTTAGTATGGTCAAACAGAAGCTTTTCCAGACTGGGAAAAACTATTGATTTCTCTAGATCAGGAATGGCAACAAGCCTGATATTGATAGGCATTTTCCTAATTATGACTTCTATCTTCAGGTTGAATTTTGACTGAAGGCGGGATTTTTTATTTTTTGTAACATAAAGTTACAAGCAATTCTTCATTTACTATAAGTCTTATGAATGATTTTTGTTAACTCTAGATAATTGTGATAAAAAACCATGCCTTCTTCCATCGTCCCAGCCGTGCTATTAGTAGACGGCTACAATATTATAGGTGCTTGGCCTTGCTTGAAAAAAACCCGTGACCATGTTGGGCTGGAAGCCGCACGGGGAGAGTTAGTAGCAGCCATGACTAATTATAGTGCCTTCCAAGGCTATGAAACTCAAGTTGTCTTTGATGCTCAATATCAAAACACCCCTAGCAACAGAGAAACCATTACAGAATTTTTAACAGTCTATTATACGGATTTTGGCCAGACCGCAGATACCTATATAGAAAAAACCTGTGCGTCTCTCCGTCACCAAATAGCCCAATCTTTAATTTCTCGCCTGATTGTCGCTACATCAGATCGAGCGCAGCAGTTAACGGTTCAGGGCTATGGTGCTGAATGGTTGTCAGCGCATCAACTATGTGGTGAAGTAGAAACTACAGTATGTAGGATGCGTCATAGGTATCAGTCCAAAAAACAACCTAAAAGTAGATTTCTGGCCAATGCCATTGATGCTAAAGCCAGAGAACGGTTGGCTGAACTCCGCATGGGATTATAAATTTCAAAATTCAAAAAACTCTGAACGTCATCAATAGAAAGGGTTTGGGGTATTTTAATCTGGATATTTTCCCAGCCACTAAAAAAAGTTCAAAAATTTTTTCAAAACCTCTTGCATTAATTTGAATTGTGGTTTATTATGATTAAAGTTAAGAGCTTTCCTCAGTAGCTCAGTGGTAGAGCGATCGACTGTTAATCGATTGGTCGCTGGTTCGAATCCGGCCTGGGGAGTTTAAATCAGGGGAAGTTTATTACCCCTGCAAAATTTTTAATTGACATACTGTTTAACTCCTAGTCGAAGGGTAAAGCAGTAATTTAATCATAGTTATTTATTTTCTTGTTTAAGCGTTTTTGTCAACTCTTGATTCAGACCATTGTACGTCCCCAGGTGCAAGAGAATGATAAGTTTTTCAAATCAGTCTTTTACAAAAAAAGGTAATCTCTATGTTTGTTGACAAAAATCCGGGTTAATTCTCAATATTATTGAGAATAATGTCAATAATCCCACGATTTTACTAGGGTATTGACATCTTGACTTTTTGTGGTAATATGAAGGTGTATGATTTTGCGCCTGTTTATGGCAAAGTAAGAGATTAACATGAGAAAGTTTTCCCAAATTAAATAAGAATCTATTAAGATTGGTTGAATGGTTAATCGTTAAAATAGATTTATCTATATTTTCTGAGAAATACCATGGCAAAGTGGATAATTATAGAAGTCAATAATTGGTTTAAACGTGATAGAATTGTTCGTAATTTAGAGATTTTTCAGGATATTATTGTTATTTCCCTGTGCGTGGGTTTATTTTGTGTCATGCTGATTCGACTAGGAGATATGTTTTTATCTTTTTTACGTCCCTTAGATATACGACAGGTAACATCTGACATTTTGTTTATTCTCATATTAGTAGAACTGTTTCGGTTGTTAGTTGATTATCTACAAGAACGAAGTATTTCCGTAGGTGCAGCGGTAGAAATTACTATAGTTTCCGCTTTGCGAGAAGTGATCTTACGTGGTGTATTAGAAATTCCCCTCAATCAACTTTTTGGACTTTCTATATTCCTATTAGTTTTAGCAGGAATTTTTCTAGCTTTACCTTGGATGACTACTTTATCAGAACAGATGAAAATTGGCAAACATCAAATAATTGAACTAGAACCAGAATCATAATTCTATTTGGAGAATGGGAAAAGAATCATTTTAGGACTTATACAGGAGTTAGGAATGAACCACGAAGAAGCAAAGAACACGAAGGAAAGAAGATTTCAGAGATATTTTGCATAGGTCTTAGATTTAATTAATTTCCTATTCTCTCATATAAGTTACAAATATAGCAGATTACAAATCAATATTCAACATCTACCACTAATTATATGCCTGAACTAACGCCAAAACAATGGTTTTTAATTAAACAGAAAACCACACCATATTTATTTTTATTACCCGCCTTAATTATTTTAGCATTCACAGTTTTTTATCCAGCAATTCAAGCCTTTTACCTGAGTTTTACCAGCTATGAAAATATAGGAGATATACCTCAGTGGATAGGTGGGAAAAATTTTCTGCGTTTATGGAAAGATACCGTTTTCTGGCAAACTTTAGAAAATACATTTTTGTATTTAGTTGGTGTTGTCCCAATTTTAGTATTTTTACCCCTGGTTTTAGCAATTTTGGTTAATCAGAAACTGCGGGGAATGAATTGGTTTAGAACAGCATATTATACACCAGTTGTAATTTCTATGGTAGTCGCAGGAATAGCCTGGAAATGGTTGTATGCAGAAACCGGACTACTTAATCAAATTCTCAAAACTCTAGGGATTTTTCCCGAAGGAATTCCCTGGTTAACAAGTCCAGATAAAATTTTAGGAATTGTTCCCATTTCCTTAGCTAGTGTCATGGCCGTAACAATTTGGAAAGGTTTAGGCTACTACATGGTAATTTATTTAGCGGGATTACAATCTATTCCCGCTGATATTTATGAAGCTGCTGCTATTGATGGTTCTGATAGCATTCGCAAACATTGGGATATTACTCTACCATTAATGAAACCTTATTTAGCCTTAGTAGCTGTAATTTCTTCCATTGCTGCTACAAAAGTTTTTGAAGAAGTTTATATTATGACTCAAGGTGGACCTCTCAACAGTTCCAAGACAATTGTTTATTATTTATATGAACAAGCATTTGGTAATTTAGAAATTAGCTATGCTTGTACTATTGGTTTGGTATTATTTTTAATAATTTTGATTTTGTCAGTTTTAAGATTAATTGTCAATCAACAAGATAGTAATGATTTTAATGTTTGATATTTAAAAATCCCATTATTTAAAAACTCAATATGACAAGGGAACAGGGAAAAGGTTTTGGGCAACTTTACTTTTCCTTACTTATGCCTGTTTTTTTCCGTTCATCTACTTAATATTTTTTTATATAATTAATATTTTTGTCAACTTACAAATTGCATTCAAGAAAAAACGCAATCAAATCAATAATTTACAGCAGCATTACCAATAATAAAATTAACCTTAACAGAAATTTTATATTGTTATACAATATTTTTGTTTTTTTATCCAATAACTAAAGATTTCAAAACAAATAGAATAGATGTTTAAACAATCCTTTTGGATAATGAAACAGTAAATATTGAAAATAAACTTAATTTAATTGAAAACTTTACTGAATTAAAACAAATTATTGAACTTATGAAAGCAAAAACTTAAACATTAACAAAAAACTAGATTTTTCAACTAATCTCTCTGCGCCTCTGCGCCTCTGCGTGAGACAAATTCATACTTTTATTTACAAACAGTAAAAACAGAATATATATATTATTATAACTGAAACGAAGCTGTCAAAGCCACCGCTAAAGCATCCGCAGCATCATCTGGACGAGGAATTTCATCTAAATCTAACTCGCGCATGACAGCTTCTTGTACTTCTGCTTTATCTGCCTTACCATAATTTGTTAAAGCCTGTTTAATTTGGGGAGGTGCAAATTCCACATAAGGAAGTTTACGTTGTCCTAAAACTAGCATTAACACACCTCTTGCTTGGGCAACAACAATAGTATTAGCCATACGATAAAAAAATAATTTTTCAATTGCAACTAAATCTGGTTGTATTTCTTCCATCAGAGTGTTTAAATCATCAAATAAAATACATAGTCTTTGACTCATTTCCATATCCGCATGAGTGCGAATGACACCAAAATCAATCAACTGTATCTTTATCTCCTGTGTTGTATTTGCACTTTTTTGCCAATTAATCGCTCCAAAACCCACAATTGCTAGTCCTGGATCTATTCCTAAAATCCGCTTTTCCATATAATTCTCTATGATGGTAATTTTCCTAACTGCTGAGTTTTTTTTCTTGCAAATATAAAGGAATTGATAATTCTGACAATTTCCCCTCTAGACTGGGGAGTCAATGATGTAAAGTTTTTGTTAAATATTGTTTGTATCAACAATCCCTATTAAGTATGTTCAGCGGTTTTTTCAAACGAGCGATTAATTCGCTACAATTACAATCCCATGGTCGCACTTCCCACCGCATTAACCAATGGTTTAAATGGTTATCTCCTGGGTTAGTGGTGAAACGCTGGTTACTCATCAGTGTTGGGGGTGTGGTGTTGGCTAGTTTGGGGTTGGCCATTTGGGTAAAATTAACCCCAATTTTTTGGATACTAGAATTTCTCACGGATCTTTTAGCATTTTTTGCGGACATTTTCCCCAACTATATCAGCGGTCCTTTACTCCTGCTATCTGGTGTTTTGTTGTTGTTGTGGGGACAATACCGCACTGTAGGTTCAATTACAGAAGTATTAAGACCAGAAGGTGACGAGGAGGAATTGATAGATGTTCTTTTAGCTCACCGTCGTTTATATCGAGGTCCCAAAATTGTTGTTATTGGTGGTGGTACGGGACTTTCTACTTTACTTCGAGGCTTGAAAACCTACAGTGCTAATATCACCGCTGTTGTTACTGTAGCAGATGATGGTGGTTCTTCGGGTAGATTACGGGAGGAATTTGGTGTTTTACCTCCTGGAGATATCCGCAATTGTTTAGCAGCATTAGCAGACGAGGAAAGATTGTTGACGGAATTATTTCAGTATCGTTTTCGTGCTGGAGATGGATTAACAGGCCACAGTTTTGGTAATTTATTTTTAACTGCTATGACTGATATTGCTGGAGATTTAGAACAGGCTATTGCTGCTAGTTCTCAAGTGTTAGCAGTGAGAGGACAAGTTTTACCTGCTACTCTTAGTGATGTCAGACTTTGGGCAGAATTGACAGACGGCCGACGCATTGAGGGTGAATCTAATATTCCCAAAGCTGAAGGAAAAATCGTCAAAATCGGTTGTATTCCTGAAAATCCCCCTGCATTACCCGCTGCAATTAAAGCTATTAAAGAAGCTGATTACATTATTATTGGACCTGGTAGTCTTTATACTAGCTTAATTCCTAATTTGTTAGTCAGAGAAATTGCTGATGCGATCGCTGCTACTGATATACCTCGCATTTATATCTGCAATATCATGACTCAACCAGGAGAAACTGATGGATATAGTGTTTCTGATCATATTCAAGCTATAGATAAAGCTTGTGACAATAAAAGATTATTTGATGCTGTGTTGGTTCATAAAAAAATACCCTCAGCCCAAGCACTCATTCGTTATGCTCAACAAAATGCCCACCCAGTTTTTTTAGATAGAGAAGCTGTTATTCAATTAGGACGGCGAATCATTCCTGCTAATATTTTATTTGAAGATGAAAATGGCGCTGTTCGTCATGACCCCCAAAAATTAGCTAAGGTTCTACTGAAATGGTATAGTGGAGCGCATCACAGTAAAAAGTAAGTCTTTAATTTGATGCTGTCATTGCTAATTAATAAAAATACATTCTGAATCAATAAACAATTGCTCACGTTTAAAAAACAATTACTCACGATTTAAAAACAATCGCTCACGATAAGCACCCATTAGAAATGACATAAGACAAATGACCACAATTTTTCTTCCAGACTTAGAAGCGACACAGCAATTAGGTATTACTTTTGGAAAAACCTTAAATGCGGGAAGTGTGATTTTATTGGAAGGTGATTTAGGTGCTGGTAAAACTACCTTAGTCCAAAGTATTGGTAAAGGTTTGGGAATAATTGACCCTATTGTTAGTCCTACTTTTACTCTAATTAATGAGTATACAGAAGGACGAATTCCGCTTTATCACTTAGATTTATACCGTCTTGAAACTCATGAAGTGATAGGTTTAAACCTAGAAAGTTACTGGGAAGGAATAGAAGTCACACCGGGAATTGTAGCAATTGAGTGGGCTGAACGAATGCCTTATTTACCAGATAGTTATTTGAAGATACGTTTAAACCATGGTGAAAATGGTCAACGTCAGGCCGAAATTACCAAAATAAACTGACAGAGGCAACAGGCAAGAGGCAAGAAAAAAATAAATATCTCCCTCTTACCTATTACCTGACCGCTGACAACGGACAACTATCAACTGACAACGGACAACTGACAACGGACAACGGACAACGGACAACGGACAACGGACAACGGACAACGGACAACTGACAACGGACAACTGACAACTATCAACTGACAACTGACCACTGACAACTATCAACTGACCACTGACCACTGACAAATGACAATTGACCACTGACCACTGACTAAAACTATAAAAAAGTCAAAGCTTGTCCGCGAATTTGGGTATTTACCCGACCATGATCATAAACAATTTCACCACCGACAATAGTTGTTACAGGCCAACCCGTCAAATTCCAACCTTCAAAAGAACTCCAACCACACTTACTTAAAACTTCTTCCCGTTTAACTTCCCGGTAATTTTTTAAATCTACCAAAACTAAATCAGCATCATAACCAGGAGAAATTTCTCCCTTATTGGGGATACCATAGGCTACAGCTACCGCTTTAGACATCCATTGGACAACTTGAGCAACAGTACATTTTCCTGTCATAGCAGCGGTTAACATTAAAGGTAAAGAAGTTTCTACACCAGGCATTCCCGAAGGCGTGTTAGGGTAAGTTTGGGCTTTTTCTGCTAAAGTGTGGGGGGCGTGGTCTGTAGCGATAAAATCAATGATACCATCCCGTAAAGCTTGCCAGAGAACTTCATTATCGTGGGGCGATCGCAAAGGGGGATTCATTTGTGCTAAACTGCCAATATTTGTGTATGCACTAGTATTTAAAAGCAAATGTTGGGGTGTGACCTCCGCTGTCACCCAACTGGGTTTATCATGACGTAGTAACTCCGCTTCCTCTGCTGTTGACATATGTAAAATATGCAAGCGGCGCTGATATTTTTTAGAGAGTTTTAACGCCAATTGGGTAGCTAACAAAGCGGCTTGATTATCTTGAATTTGGGAATGAATAGCCGGATCTTCAATACCCGCAAACTCTTGTTTGCGTTGGTTAATTCTAGCTTGGTCTTCGGCATGAACAGCAATTAAACGATTTCCCTGGGCAAAAATCGCCTCTAGTACCTCCTCCTGGCTTACCAATAACTGTCCGTGCATTGACCCCATAAACACCTTAATTCCTGGTGTCGGACTAGCAGAAAGTAAATCTGGTAAATTGTCTCCCGTAGCCCCAATAAAAAAGCCATAATTAACTAAACACTTACTAGCAGCCCGTTGTAACTTGTCATCTAAAGCCGACTGACTAATGGTTAAAGGTCTTGTATTCGGCATTTCTAGAAAGGAGGTGACACCCCCCTTAGCACAAGCACAACTAGCCGTAAACAAGTCTTCCTTGTGTTCTAAACCTGGTTCGCGGAAATGCACCTGGGGGTCAATTACTCCCGGCAACAAAGTTAAACCCCGTGCGTCAATTTCATGAGTAGGAGAAGCATTAGTAATTTCTTGACCTAACTGGACTATTTGTCTTCCCTGAGTCAAGACATCCCCAATCATTGACTCACCATTAGGTAGAATAATTTCAGCATGACGAATCAGTAAACTTTGCGTAGTTGACATGGATGTAAAATTTTTAAGTATTTATTTATGGATCATAGATAACTTTTTCTTGAATAGGTTTATTGTCAAGTCAAGTCAGCTAAAAACCTGATTGTTTGTGGTTGAACACAGGAAAATACTAGATTTTTGATTTTATTTACCTACCATTTGTCCCATCTCGTTAAAATTGATAATATCAAGTTTCTCTGTCTGATTTCCATACTAGTCTGTTAATACACTTCAACAATTTCATGCAAAATCAAGCGTCTGATCAAAACTCTAGCCAAAAACCTGATAATTCCTGGATAGTAGAGCTAAGTAAAACGATGATCTTGAGTGTCTTTTTGGCTCTGGGAATTCGTACCTTTGTCGCTGAAGCCCGTTGGATTCCTTCTGGCTCTATGGAACCAACTTTACATGGTGTCCAGGACCAATGGAAAGCGGATAAGATTATCGTGGATAAGGTAAAGTATAAATTTGCTAACCCCCAGCGCGGAGATATAGTAGTATTTTCACCACCAGAAACAATACAGAATAATCCTAAACGGGAAGCATTTATTAAAAGAGTAATTGGTTTACCCGGTGAAAAAGTAGAACTTAGGGCTGGCAAAGTATATATTAATAGCCAGCCTTTACAGGAAAATCTTTATCTATCTTCTTCTGTGCGGACATTCGTTGAAGCTTGCAGTAGCACAGGTCCCCAGCCTCCTTTCTTGGCTAAACCCGAAGTTATCCCCCCAAATTCCTACTTAATGTTAGGTGATAACCGAGGTAGTAGTTATGATGGACGTTGTTGGGGCGTTGTTCCCCGTGATCATATTATTGGTCAGGCTGTAGTTCGTTTCTGGCCACTCAACAAAATTGGACCAATTGATCAAAGTCCTGTTTATCCATCTGCAAAACCATGAAATGATACCATATAAAGTCATATAAAGGAAGTTAGAAGGCGGGAAAACCCGCCCCCACAGAAGTCAAGCTAAGGCTACCTGGGCTATCAATACATATTTTGTATTTATTGTCAAGGCATAAATCCTATTACTAATCAAATCAATTTTCTTGATTACAGCCTGCAATTTATAGTCGAATCAAAGCATAATGGAAGTGTGACTGATTTATTAGCCCCTTTACAATCCCTAAAACAAGGTAACTGGTTCAAATTAATTTGCGGAGCCAGTTTCCAACACCTTGCTATGGTCAGAAATTTAACATTGGCCTACACTTTGGCCGGTGCTGACTGTATAGATGTAGCAGCCGATACGGCGGTCATTGCCGCTACTCAAGAAGCTTTAATGGTAGCCAAGAGTTTAGCCAAGGTTGCCCAGAAGCGAGGCTTTGCCTTTACAGGTAATTTGCCCTTGTTAATGGTCAGCGTCAATGATGGTGAAGATCCCCATTTTAGAAAAGCTGAGTTTAATTCTCAACACTGTCCCAGTGATTGTCTTAAACCATGTGAGAAAATTTGTCCAGCCCAGGCAATTTTATTTAACAATACCAAAGATGAGCTATCGGGAGTAATTAGAGAAAAATGTTATGGCTGTGGCCGTTGCGTTCCCATCTGTCCCTATGGGATAATTTATACAAAATCTTATGTGTCAACCCTAGGGGAGGTTGCACCATTGATCATGTCCATGGGAATAGATGCTGTAGAAATTCATACTCAAGTAGGGCGGTTGGCAGAATTTCAACGCTTATGGGCCGCAATGACACCTTGGGTAGATAAATTAAAGTTAGTCGCCATCAGTTGTAATGATGGAGAAGGACTAATTGATTACCTAAAAGCAATTTACGATTTAATTGTCCCCCGTCCGCAGTTCTTAATTTGGCAAACTGACGGCCGTTCCATGAGTGGTGATATTGGTGATGGTACAACCATAGCCACTGTGAAATTAGGACAGAAAGTTTTGACAGCAAACCTACCGGGATATGTGCAGTTAGCAGGTGGCACTAATAGCTATACTGTTCCTAAATTGCAGGGTATGGGACTACTGAATGATTTTGGATGCCAAGATCACAATCCCAAATCGAAAATAGCTGGGGTTGCCTATGGTAGCTATGCCCGTGTATTGCTGTCATCTATTCTTGACCAGTTAGAAAATAAGGAGGTGGTTAACACTGATATTCAAGGTAACAGCCGCTTGGAAGCTAGACCGGAATTACTTTGGGAGGCTGTAAGGCTGGCCCATACTCTCGTTTCCCAGATTAAGTCTGGGCGTTTACGCTAATCACTCCAACCATATCTCTAAAAACGTCAGTCACCAATTATTGCCATGACGATTACAGAAGATCTCCACAAGTTGTTAGACATTTTACCCCAGAACCTCCAACAAAAACTAGAGAATCACCCTCAAGGACATAATTTAGTTGAGGTAGTTTTGGATTTAGGTCGTCGTCCAGAAGCTCGGTTTCCCCATGGAGCGGAGTATCTGAGCGAAACACCGGTCACTCAAGCACAGATAGATGATTGTATACAAAGAGTTGGAAATTTTGGCGGGGATAATCGGGCAGGAATCGAGCAAACTTTACATCGCATCAGTGCTATCCGCAACCGTAGTGGTAAGATTATCGGTTTAACCTGTCGTGTCGGCCGGGCGGTATTCGGAACAATTGCCATGATCCGCGATTTGGTGGAAACTGGTCAATCAATTCTGATGCTAGGTCGTCCCGGTGTTGGTAAAACCACGGCTTTAAGGGAAATTGCCCGCGTGTTGGCCGATGACTTAAATAAGCGAGTGGTGATTATTGACACATCTAATGAAATCGCTGGAGATGGTGATGTTGCTCACCCTGCCATTGGTCGGGCCAGACGAATGCAAGTTTCTCAGCCAGAATTACAACATCAAGTCATGATTGAGGCTGTGGAAAACCATATGCCAGAGGTGATTGTGATTGATGAAATTGGCACGGAATTGGAAGCTTTAGCAGCCCGTACTATTGCGGAAAGAGGGGTACAATTAGTGGGAACTGCCCACGGTAATCAGATTGAAAATTTGATTAAAAATCCGACTCTATCTGATTTGGTGGGGGGTATTCAGGCTGTTACTTTGGGAGATGATGAGGCTAGACGACGTGGTTCGCAAAAAACGGTTTTAGAACGCAAAGCTCCGCCTACTTTTGACATTGCTGTGGAAATGTTAGAACGACAACGCTGGGTAGTTCATGACTGTGTGGCTGATACGGTTGATACTTTGTTACGTGGTCGTCAACCTAACCCACAAACTAGAACCGTTGATGATCATGGTAAGGTGGGTATTGCTAGACAGTTGGCTGTGGTCAATGGTGGTAATGGTAATGGTAATGGCCACGTGACTAATGTGGAAGAGTCTTTCTTGGCTGCTAAACCCAATGGTTGGCGTTCTTCTGGACAAATGGTGGCTTTACCACCTTTATCTATGGAAAGGGAAAGACCGACGGGAGGCGGCGAATTTGACCGCTTGTTAGATGAATCTTTCAATTACTCAGAAAGTATTAATTTTCCTAGCCGTAAACCAGCAGGCCCAAATGGGGAAGATTTGCCATTACATATTTACCCTTATGGGGTGAGTCGTGATCAACTTGAACAGGTAATTAATGTGTTAACTTTGCCTGTGGTATTGACAAAAGACCTAGATAGTGCTGATGCTATTTTAGCTTTGCGATCGCACGTCAAGAACCACGCTAAGTTACGACAAATGGCTAAAGCCCGTCATTTACCGATGTTCATGATTAAGTCCAGTACAATTCCCCAAATTACTCGCAGTTTACGCCGACTACTGAATCTGGATGATCCAGATATTGGCGATAACAGAGAGTTACAATTGTTACTACACAACGGTAGTGATGATGAAATGGACGCTTTGGAGGAAGCTAGACTTGCTGTAGAGCAGATTGTTATTCCTAAAGGTCAACCTGTGGAGTTACTACCCCGTTCTTCCCAAGTGCGGAAAATGCAGCATGAGTTAGTAGAACATTATCGCCTCAAATCCGATAGTTTTGGCGATGAACCAAATCGGCGGTTAAGAATTTATCCAGCTTAATTTCTTGACCAAAAATTTTAGATTTTAGATTTTAGATTGGGAATTTTCGGTACAAGCCCGGTCCATTGAGGACGGAACTAATCCAATGTTTTACCAATCTAAAATCTATTCACAAATCTACTCACATTTCCTCCCCTGGTGAATCCAGGAGTTTTTCATTCTCCAAAATTTAGGAGAAGGAAAGAGCAAAACTTTTACTTTCATTGTCTCTTTCTTTTGTCTTTAAAATATCAGCGTTCCCCATTCCCTGTTCCCTGTTCCCTGTTCCCTGTTCCCTGTTCCCTGTTCCCTGTTCCCTGTTCCCTGTGAATGGGAATTGCTATAACGATTTCTTATTCAACTTTTAAGTTGACAGGTAAGCGGGTATAAATCCCTTGGGGATCATTCATTGTTTGTAAAATCTTGATTTCTTGTTGAAATTTTCCCAACTCATTTATTAACGGGTTATTACTTTTAATTTCAGTTTTTTCTATTCCTAATTTGGCTTTTGTTTCATCTAATTTTTTCCCAAAAAATCTTTCTCCCCAGCTACCAACTTGGGGATATTCTTGTAATTCCCAATTATTACCTAATTTTGCTTGTTTAGCTGCATATTCAATGGCTACATTTAACCCACCAATTTCATCAACTAACCCGATTTGTTTGGCTGCTGTTCCTGACCAAACTCGTCCTTGAGCAATTTCTGCGACTTTTGCAGTTGATAGTTTTCTTCCTTGGGAAACTTTCTGCAAAAATAAATTATAAATACGGTCAACACTGCGTTGGTAAACTTCTAATTCTTGGGGTGATTTAGGACGAGAAATAGTTTGTTGATCTGCATATTCGGATGTTTTTACAGTATCCCAAGTAATGCCATTATTATTACCCAATTTTTGACCATTAAATAATACGCCAAATACGCCAATAGAACCTGTAATAGTATTAGGTTCTGCAAAAATTCGGTTGGAGTCACTAGCAATCCAATAACCACCAGAAGCAGCTACATCTCCCATGGAAACAATCACGGGTTTAATTTGACGAGTTAATTTGATTTCTCTTTGCATGATTTCCGCTGCTGTAGCACTACCACCAGGGCTATTAATTCGCAAAACTACAGCTTTTATTTGACTATTTTCCCTGATTTTACTGAATATTTTAGCAAAGCGATCGCCCCCAATTTCTCCATCATTACCACTACCATTGACTATTTCTCCTTCTGCATAAACTACAGCAATTTTATGATCTGAATCTACAGATTCTCCTGGAACTTCTGCATAATCACCCAAACTAATTTTTGTCAATTTTTGATCTTTTTCTGGCTGACCGGTTAATTTTTTCAAATCTGTGAATACTTGATCTTGATAAGCAGTCTTGTCTACTAAACCATTTGTTTGTGCTGCTGTAGCTTCTAAAATTGGTTGATTATTAGCGATCGCTTGTAACTTTTGCGGCTGTATATTTCGGCTTTTACCTACGGCTCGCCGCCATTCTCCCCAAATATCATCTAACAATTTTTGAGTTTGTTCCCGATTTTCTGGGCTGAGTTTATCCAGAATCAAAGGTTCTACAGCACCCTTAAATTTACCTACACGCACAGTCTGCACACCAATACCGTACTTTTGCAATGCTCCCGCTAAAAACATTGGTTGCGAACTTAAACCGTTCATTTCCATTGCCCCCATGGGATTAACTACGATTTGATTCGCTACTGAACTTAGATAATATTCTCTCTCATTCCAGTCTGTACTATAGGCAATAATTTTTTTACCTGTCTTACGGAATTTTTCTAGCGCTTGACGCATTTCCCTCAAGGAAGCATAACCAACCTCACTACTAGCATTACTTCCATCTATGTAAATACCCACAATACGTTGATCACGTCCTGCTTTGTCTAAAGTCTCCACAACTTTACGGAGTGTAATACTATTTTCATTCCTACCACTGAGAGTTTTTTGTAATAATTCATCAGAATTAGGTTCACTATCAGTGATTTTCATAGACAAGTCAAATACTAACACCGACTTATCTTTGACTGTTGGTCCTGAATTTTGGGAACTAGCAACCGCAATTAATATCAGCAAAAATCCTAATGTACTGAGTCCAGAAAAAATCGTCAGTCCCAGTAAATTGCCAATTAAACTTGCTAAAGTTTGTTTAATAAAGTTATTCATGGGTTATTACTTATTAGCTATTAGTTATCGGTCTGTTACCACTTATCCGTTGTCAGTGGTAACAATCATCTTTCTATTTTATCCGCTGTAAACTGTGTGATTGCTTTAATTTATACAAACTTTTACTACTAGTACAAAATAACACAGTAGTTATTTCCGCAATTAATACCTCCGTTAATTCTACCACAGCCGCCTCCGATGTTGCCGCTGCCTTGAGGAAGGGCATTGCCAAACCAGCAAGATCAGCCCCCAGAGCGATGACTTTAGCTACATCTAACCCATGACGCAAACCCCCAGAAGCAATTAAAGGAATATGGGGATCATACTCCCGAATACTGGTGATACAATCTGCCGTAGGTATACCCCAATCCCCAAATGTTCGCCCCAAACGCCGCTGTAAGGACGTTTCTGCCCTTTCGCTTTCCACCAAAGCCCAGGAAGTACCACCTGCACCAGCAACATCAATGGCTGTGACTCCCGCAGCTATCAGTTTTTCTGCCATTGTCGCCGAAATTCCATTACCTACTTCCTTGGCAATTACGGGGACAGGTAATTTACTGCATAATTTGGCAATTTTGTCAAGCAATCCCCTAAAATTAGTATCACCCCTGGGTTGAATAAACTCCTGTAAAGGATTAATATGTAGAATGAGGGCATCAGCCGCAGTTAAATCAATAATTCGCAAACATTCATCTAGACCATATTCGTAATTCAGCTGTACCGCCCCTAAATTAGCAAACAGGAGAATATCAGGGGCGTACTTACGCACAGCGAAAGTATCCGCAACTTGAGGTTTTTCCACCGCCACCCGGACAGAGCCTACACCCATTGCTAACTTGTATTGTTGGGCTACTTCCGCAAGACGACGGTTAATAATTCCCGCTTGTTCTGTTCCCCCAGTCATAGAGGAAATTAATAACGGTGCATTTAAGTATTTTCCCATAAAATTCGTACTCAGATCAATATCTTGATCATTAAGTTCTGGTAAGCAAACATGAGTAAAGCGATAGTTTTCTAAACCAGTCGTGATTTTTGAACATTCAACATTATCTTCTAAACAGATACGGATATGATCTGCTTTGCGATTTTGAGTTTGGGCTGGAGTGTTGATAGAAGGGTTCACAGTTTAATATGGAATTATGTTAATATTTACATCTTTCACCAAGCCAAAGCAATTATCCTATCAGTCCTAGATATCTGAATATCTATTGTTGCAAATACTCTGCATATCCAAGCTGATCTAGTTTAGCTTGTTTTTCCATCACCGAATTACAGAGACTTTGGCGATAAGCCACAACTTTTTGTAATAACTCCGGTTGCTGGGTAGCGAGAATTTGTACAGCCAAAAGTCCAGCATTTTTCCCATTCCCAATGCCAACGGTGGCGACAGGTATTCCTGCTGGCATTTGTACTATAGAATATAAAGAATCCACACCTTGTAAATTCCGAGTCGAAACCGGGACACCAATTACAGGTAAAGGAGTTAAAGATGCTACCATACCAGGAAGATGAGCCGCACCACCAGCACCAGCAATGATCACTTTCATACCCCTTTGATGTGCAGTTTTCGCATATTCTACCATCCGTTCTGGGGTACGATGGGCAGAGACAATAGCAACTTCACATAGAATACCAAATTCTTCACAAATAGCGATCGCCTCTTTCATAGTAGGTAAATCAGAATCGCTACCCATAATAATACCAATTTCTACACTCATAATAATTAGGGATTGGGGACTGGAGATGAGGGCATATATTTCCTATTAATGACCAATGACTAATAACTAAAATAACACCCATGCCGGCAAACATAAACATTATTAACGCAAAAGTACCCGGTTATCAAGATCTACAAAGAATCTTAGTTAATCAAGAAGGCATAATTGACAGCATTATGCCCATGAATACAGCATGGCAAGATATTCTACCACAACATCTGCTTTTAGATGTGGCTGGAGACTGGATTTCTTTAGGTGGTGTGGACTTACAAATCAATGGTGGACTAGGATTAGCCTTTCCCGAATTAACATTAGAAAATTCCCATAATTTAGCAAAAATATCCTCATTTTTATGGTTAGCAGGAGTTGATGCTTATTTACCAACTTTAGTTACCACCTCTATCGAAAATCTTCACCGCTCCCTCGCCATTCTCACTGATTATACCTCAAATTCCCCAAATTCTGCACAAATTCTCGGAGTTCATTTAGAAGGACCATTCTTAAACTACTACAAACGCGGCGCACATCCATCCGAGTATTTACTCCCCCTTACCATAGACCAAATTAAACGAGTATTAGGAGACTATGCTCCCATAGTCAAACTCATTACCCTCGCACCAGAGTTAGACACCACAGGAAAAGTCATCCCTTATTTGCGTTCCCTGGGAATTACCGTCAGTTTAGGACATTCACAAGCTACCGCAGCCGAATCACAACAGGCTTTTGCTCAAGGTGCTACAATGATAACACACGCTTTTAACGCCATGCCACCCCTACACCACCGCGAACCAGGTTTATTAGGTGCAGCAATCAATGATTCTCGTATATTTTGTGGCTTTATTGCTGATGGTCAGCACGTTAATCCAATGATTCTTAAAATTCTTTTGCGTGCTAGTAAAAGCTTATTTATCGTCAGTGACGCTCTTGCACCTCTAGGATTACCAGACGGTATCTATCCCTGGGATAACCGACAAATTGAAGTGATCAATGGTACAGCCAGACTACAAGATGGGACTTTAACGGGAACAACTCTACCCTTATTAGTAGGAGTACAAAATCTCGTAAAATGGCAAGTTTGTGACATAGAAAAAGCAATTAATTTAGCCACAGATGCACCTAGAAAGGCTATTGATTTACCAACATTTTCCCCTAAACAACCCGCTCATTTATTGCGCTGGAACTACGATCCCGTTGGAAAAGAACTCTCGTGGAAACGTCTAACTTTGTGAATCTGAATTTATCATATTTTTTATGGGATTTTTAGCTCCCCGACTTTCTCATACCCCAATATGAAAAATCTCCGTCAAACCCCTTGACAAAATTCTGGGTTTCGATTATAGTTATGTTAATGGTAGAAAAGTGTCCGCCCATATATATTAAGTTACATTCCCCCTTGACAAAATTCTAGGTTTCGAGGGGTTGCTGAATTGAGGTATGAAATTGGAAAATCAAAAAAATGAAACTCTTACTCTCCGCGCCTTTGCGCCTCTGCGTGCAATAAAATCATACTCTTAATCAGCAACGTCTGGGTTATATTAAGTTTCATTCCCCTTAAATAGAAATCGCAGGTATTTGTAATTTTGACAAACCCCTTGACAAAATTATGAGTTTTGATTATAGTTATGTTATAGGTAGGAAAGTATGCGCCCATATATATAGAGGGATTACAGAGAGATTTGTTATTTCCCTGTCCTTGAGATCATAAAAGACAACCAATTTATCGCAAGATATGGAAAATCAGAGAAACAGTAACAGGAGAAAAACCACAGAACATAGATAGAATAACTACTTTTCGGAAGACAATAAAACCCGAAATCCATAATAGTGATGACGAGCATTATGCAAATCTTGGTTACGCATTGAACAACGACAACAGCCAGCGAAATATAGCCACGCACCACCACGAATTACTTTAGACTCTCCAACAGGACTAATCAAAGCCTCACCATTTGTAGGCGCGTTTATATAATTTTCTTTCCAGTCATCTTCGCACCACTCCCATACATTACCGTGCATATCATACAAACCAAAAGCGTTAGGGGGGAAAGTTCCTACATCTATAGTTTGTTGACGATATTCCCCTTTTTGTGCAGCAGCATAGGAATAGTTGCCATCATAATTTACCAAATTCGGGGTAATACTTTGACCAAAATAAAAAGGTGTCATTGTCCCCGCTCGACAAGCATACTCCCATTGTGCTTCACTGGGCAACTTATAGTTTTTACCTGTGTTTTGGCTTAACCGTTGACAGAACTCAACTGCATCATCCCAACTTACCTTTTCAACAGGACGATTATCGCCCTTGAAGTGAGAAGGATTATAGCCCATGATAGATTGATATTGTGCCTGTGTCAAGGGGTATTTAGCGATAAAAAAACTTTTAACAGTAACTTGATGTCGGGGACCTTCGCTATTTGTTCTTCCCGCTTCATTTTCTGATGAACCCATGTAAAATGTGCCAGAGGGTATTTCTACCATTTCCAACATCACACCATTTCCCAAATCTTCCGTAAAGTATCTGGCTGCATGGTTGCGTTTGTTGATAATCTTACCATAGGCGTTGGTAGTGACAGTTTCAAAATGGAAAATTTTTAGATGATTGTCAATGGGGTTTTGAGAAATTGGCAGACTTTGGTTTTCTTCTTTAATTCCTAACAGTATAAACCATTCTTCTATTGATTGAGGACGTTTTTGATAATCTAATTCCATTCCTTTGAGAATAGCGTCATTCACTTTTTGGGTAATATCAGCATTGTATTTTTGAGGTGGTTCTAGAGCAATTTTCATATCTAACATAATCTTAGCATTTAGATAAGTGCTAGGTAGAGGAATGAAAGGGGGTTTCTGAACTGCAATAATTACATACAATGTCGCTGCTAAAGCATAAATATCTAAAGCAGGAGTGAAATTACTTGTATTTTCAAATTGTTCAGGAGGTGCAAAAACAGGAGTTTTCGCATTGGTTAAACTCGTTAATTCAGCAAAATTGACTTCTCTGGCTAAACCAAAATCAATTAAAATAGCTTTATTGTCAGATTCTCGGAGTAAAATATTCGCAGGTTTGATATCTCTGTGGAGATAATTACGACTATGAATATAAATTAAAGCCTCTCCAATTTGTTTGATAATTTCTAAACCCGCACTCTCGCTAAAAACACCATCTGCGCGTAAACATTGTTCTAAATTTCTACCTTTCACATATTCCATAACCATACAAGATAAACCATTTTCTTGAAACAGTTCAGGATAAACATTAACAATATGAGGATGATTAAAGGTAGCTAAAACCATCGCTTCAGTATTGAATTTATCCTGTTCTTCAGTTAAGAAATTCGCAAAACCTTCTGTACTTCCATATCTATCTCTATAGCGTTGTTGCAAAAAAAGAATATTGAGACTTTTGATAGCTACTTGTGTTTTGCGTTTATGATCTTGCGCTAGATAAGTAACACCAAATCCTCCTTGTCCCAAAATATCAATAATTTCGTATTGTCCTTTTTTTAGTTGTTGTCCTGGAGTAAAATAACTCATAATTAACCATCATTAATGTAATTTCTCAAGATCTGTTATTACAGATTCCTAATCAGTAAGAAAATCAGACACAGTTTTTTGACAATATATCATATTACAGTGAGATTTATCCCAATATCCCCCTTGAGAATATAGAAATTTCAGTAAAAACGAAAAAACGCCAAAAAAAAGGTTTTATGGTGTTGACAAAGAACTTTGAATATGTTATCCTTATCTTGATAAGGAAGAACTATCTCCAATTAATTTCTGATTTGTATAGGTAAGTGAACTATCTAGTCAGTCAGACACAGTTTTTTGACAATATATCATAATTACAGTGAGATTTATCCCAATATCCCCCTTGAGAATATAGAAATTTCAGTAAAAACGAAAAAACG
>NZ_KE384716.1:21032-21497 GCF_000426925.1 Dolichospermum circinale AWQC310F
GAAAAAATGATTTTATGGTGTTGACAAAGAACTTTGAATATGTTATCCTTATCTTGATAATGAAGAACTATCTACACAGGACTTACGCAAAATATCTCTCAAATCCTCATTTCTCCGTGACCTCTGTGCCTGGAGTGGTTCGTTATTCCATGAATCTTGCGTAAGTCCTACTATAATTAATCTCTGGTATAGGTAAGTGAACTATCTAGTCAGTCAGACAAAGTTTTTTGAAACCATATCATAATTACAGCAAAATTTATGCCAATATCCCCCTTGAGAATATAGAAATTTCAGTAAAAACGAAAAAACGCCGAAAAAATTATTTTATGGTGTTGACAAAGAACTTTTAATATGTTATCCTAATCTTGATGAGGAAGAACTATCTACAATTAATCCCTGGTATAGGTAAGTGAACTATCTAGTCAGTCAGACAAAGTTTTTTGAAACCATATCATAATTACAGCA
>NZ_KE384716.1:21511-33758 GCF_000426925.1 Dolichospermum circinale AWQC310F
CCCCAAATCCCCCTTGAGGATATAGAAATTTCAGTAAAAACGAAAAAACGCCGAAAAAAAGGTTTTATGGTGTTGACAAAGAATTTTGAATATGTTATCCTAATCTTGATAAGCAAGAACTATCTACACAGGACTTACGCAAAATATCTCTCAAATCCTCATTTCTCCGTGACCTCTGTGCCTGGAGTGGTTCGTTATTCCATGAATCTTGCGTAAGTCCTACTACAATTAATCACTGGTATAGGTAAGTGAACTATCTAGTCAGTCAGACACAGTTTTTTGAAACCATATCATAATTACAGTAATTACAGTGAGATTTATCCCAATATCCCCCTTGAGAATATAGAAATTTCAGTAAAAACGAAAAAACGCCAAAAAAAAGGTTTTATGGTGTTGACAAAGAACTTTGAATATGTTATCCTAATCTTGATAAGGAAGAACTATCTACAATTAATCTCTGATTTGTATAGGTAAGTGAACTACCTAGTTTATTTAGCGCAGTTAGACAATTTTACGCTTCAATTGTGACGAAAATAATTAGGTTTAACTATATCTGACAATATTTCTGTTATTTAAGCTCAATACTATTTCCCCAATATTATAGTATTTCCCAGTCTAATGAAATACAAAATTATCCGCGTTTATCTGCGTCCATCTGCGTTCAATTATTACTGCTTGTACCTCACTTGAATGGGAACGGCCATGATACAAGTATAATACAAATCCGAAGCTTTGTCAAGTCTTAATAGATCAAATTATGTGAATTAGGATATCCGAGATATTGAAATTTACAGAATGAAGTCAAAAATAATTATGTAATCAGGTTAGTGTTTGAAAAACTTATATATATGGGCGCAGAATTTTCCACCTATAACATAAGCATAATATAAATTTTGGGATTTGTCAAGTCTTAAATAGTTACCAATTTTCTCCACCCAAGGGATAAAACCTGCATAAATAAGTGTGACCTATATACATAGGTGTGACAGATAAAATTAACCAATAAATTAAGTCTTTTGTATCTAAGGTAACAGTATTTTTTTCTTGCTTATGATATGAGTATCAAAGCAAATGCTGATATGACTAACCATAAAAGTCCAGCCTTAATTACACAAAAACACGAATGAATAAACGTATCCGCCCTTTTTATCGCCTTTTAGCACTGGCTATAGGTTCAATGGTATTGGCGATTTTCGCGCCTACAGTTGTCCAGGCCGCAGACCCGGTAACACTGGAATCCTTAGACGCAACAACCAAACAATTACAAATTTCTGTTGATACTACCTGGGTATTACTCACAGGCTTTTTAGTATTTTTCATGCAGACCGGTTTTTCGATGTTAGAAGCAGGTTTACTGCGTCAAAGAGGTGTAGTTAATGCCCTATTGGAAAACTTTATTGATGCTGCCCTCACCATTTTAGTATGGTGGGCTGTAGGCTTTGGAATTGCTTTTGGTACAAGTAGTGGTGGGTTCATTGGTACAGACACCTTTTTCTTGAGTCAATTACCCGTTGACGGTGCTTTTAGCAATGGTAACGTGCCAGGAATAGCCTCCCAACTCAATGCTTACACCTTGTTTTTCTTCCAGTTTGCCTTTGCGGCTACTGCCAGTACAATTACTACTGGGGCAATGGCAGGAAGAACAGACTTTGTTGGCGACTTAATCTACAGTGGTATTATGGCGGCATTTAGCTATCCCCTTGTCGTTCATTGGATATGGAACTCCAGTGGCTGGTTAGGGAAAATGGGCTTTCATGACTTTGCTGGTAGTACCGCAGTTCACACCGTTGGGGGTTGGACAGCCTTAGTGGGTGCTTATTTACTAGGACCTCGTCCTGGACGTACTGCTTGGGGAAAAATTCCTCCCGCCCATAACTTAGGTTTGGCGACTTTGGGAACTATGATTCTCTGGTTTGGCTGGTATGGTTTTAACCCTGGTTCAACCCTGGGTACTGCTAATACTGGTTTAATTGGTTTGATTACTCTGAATACTACATTAGGCGCTGGTGCTGGAGCTTTAGCATCCTTATTTTATCAATACAAACGTTCAGGTAAATGGGATTTAGCCTATTGTCTGAATGGTTCTTTAGCAGGGTTGGTAGGTATTACCGCCGGTTGTGCTTTTATAGCACCTTGGGCTGCGGTTTTGATTGGTTTAACAGGTGGAATTTTAGTAATTTTCGGTATTGATATTATTGAATCATGCAAAATTGACGACCCTGTGGGAGCATTTGCTGTTCATGGTATTAATGGTATGATGGGTACACTAGCAGTAGGCTTTTTGGGTCAACCAGAATTGACTTTGAATAAAAAAGCTGGTCTGTTTTTGGGTGGCGGTTTTGACTTGTTGGGTGTGCAGATTTTGGGTGTAGTTGCAGTATCAGTTTTTACTATTGCCTTTGCCTTTGTCATGTTCAGTGTACTTAATTTTATTGGTAGACTGCGTGTTAATCCTGAAGCTGATAAGATTGGGATTGATAAGTATGAACACGGTGCAACTGTTTGGCCTGATGTTTATGATCATGAGGAGTTTCTACAAGAGTAGAAAAATACTTTAGAAATGCTCAAGTTGACCCGTAGTTGCGAAATTATCAATCAGAAAAATTAGATATCCGACTTCTTTGAGAAGTCGGGGATCTTTTTATTTACGGGCTGCCGGCTAACTACCGGGGATGGTAATATCTATGGTTGTTACCTTCGTGGCTAAATTAGTTAATGGTTGTTTGATTCCAGTTTGATTTCCTACTACTAAAGTAACCAAATTTTCTGGTTTCAAGTATTTCTGTGCTACCCGTTTAACGTCTGCTACTGTAGTAGCAGCAACGGCTTTTTGATAACGAAATAAGAAATCAGCGGGATAACCATAATATTCGTATCGCATTAATCTAGATAGGGTTTGACCAGGATCTTGAAAGTTGAAAACAAAGGAATTTAGTGTAGAGTCTTTAGCATTATTTAATTCCTTCGTTGTCACATTTTCAGTTTGTAAACGCTTGATTTCCGTTTGTAGTGATTTGATGAATTGAACTGTAGTTTCCGTGCGAGTTTGTCCTCCAGCAATAAACATTCCGGGATAGTCAAAACGGGGGTTCCAGAGACCATATACAGAATAAGCTAAACCTTGACGCGATCGCAACTCATTAAATAAACGTCCGCCAAAACCATTTAAAATACCATTCATAACATCCAAAGCTGGATAATCAGGACTATTGAATTTTCCACCCAAATGACCAATTAAAACACTACTTTGGGTGAGTTGAGGTTGATTAACAAAATATACCCCACCTAAATTAGCTTGGGTGACTTGTGGTAATTGGGTTTTAGTAATTTCAGGACTTAGTTTCCAGTCACCAAATTTGGCTTGAATGAGCGATCGCATTTTTTCAGGATTAAAATCGCCAACAATGCCTAAAATGAGATTATTGGGGTGAAAATATTGCTGATAGAACTTGAGCAAATCATCACGAGAAATTTGCTCAAGAGTTGCATATTCAACTGTACGCGCATAAGGACTTTTTTGTCCATAAATCAGCTTTTTAAACTCTCGACTAGCGATACTATTAGGACTATCATTGCGACGAGAAATATCACCACGAATTTGAGTTTTTTCCAAATCCAACTTATCTTGAGCAAACGCAGGTTCTCGTAATACCTCAGTAAATAGCCCAAAAGCCAATTCTAAATCTTCCTTGAGAGCTTCAAAACTCACACTACCAACAGCTTCCCCCATATCTGTTTCCACCGCTGCGGCTCGTTGTTCTAAAATCTCATTTAACTCATTTGCGGAATGTTTTTGAGTTCCACCACTCCGCAAAGTAGAACCCACCAAACCAGCTAAACCAGCTTTTTGGGCTGCTTCCCAACGACTACCTGTTCTTACCAAAACTGTACCACTGACCAGTGGTAACTCATGATCTTCCATCAAATAAACTACCAAACCATTTTTTAGTACATAGCGTTCATACTTGGGTAACTTAACCGCCGTCACCGGGGGAAACTTTAATTCATTGTAATACTTTGCTGTCGTTCCTGCCCAAGAAAAATTCAAATTTACGAAGAAACAAGCAACAACCATTACCAAAGTAAAAACAAATCTTTGTCCCCTAGAAAACTGGAATTTTTTGTTTTTCAAATCAAACCTCAACATATCCTTCTTCTCTATTTTCAATTTTTTTAGCATAGCTGTCCCCAATTTCCCAAAGAGACATTTTCCAACCCTTCCTCTCTGCGACTCTGCGACTCTGCGTGAAATAAAACCTCAAATTTCACCCTGGTTGTTTTGACAACAACTTACCAACAATGCGATTTTCTGGCGTAAAAGTAGCACGGGCTACTCTTTGAATATCCTCAGAATTCACTGCTGCAATTTTATCCAATTGCAAAAACAAATTACGCCAAGAACCGGTTTTCACTTCATATTCTAACAACTGTTCTGCCATACCTGAATTAGAATCTAAACTGCGTAATAAAGTCGCTCTAGCCTTGGTTTTTAGTCGTTCTAATTCCACCGCAGATACAGGTTCAGTTTTCAATTTATCAATTTCTTGCCTTAAAGCGATCGCTACTTCATCTACTGTTTTTCCTGGAGATGTTAGGGCATAAAATAACATTAAATTGGGATATTTATCCCCAGGAAATCCGCTATAACCTTCCGCATTTAAAGCTAAATTTTGTTTTTCCACCAAGGACTTATAAAGTCTTGATGTTCTCCCGTCACTCATTAAACTACCGATGATTTCATAAACTGCATGATCAGGATCGGTAATAGCTGGAACATGATAACCCTCTAAATACCAAGGTTGAGTAGATAATTCTAAAGTAACTTCCCTAGTCGCAGTTTGCTGAGGTTCTATTGGTAGTTTTTGTTGGGGTTTAGGTTGAGCTTGATAACGTCCAAAGTAAGTTTTCGCTAGTTTTTTGACTTCATTGGGGTTGACATCTCCCACAATAGCAATAGTTAAATTACTAGGAGCATAATAAGCTTTAAAAAACTTCCTCACATTCTCCGGTGTTAAGTTGCGAATATCTTGATCATAACCAATTACTGGCCGTCTGTAAGGATGAACTTTGAAAGCAGTATCTATGAATTTTTCTACCATCTGACCGATAGGAGAATTTTCTACTCGTAAGCGTCTTTCTTCCAAAATTACTTCTTTTTCTTTATAAAATTCTCGAAACACAGGATCTAAAAATCGATCAGATTCTAAAGACATCCACAATTCTAATTTATTCGCAGGAAAACTATAAAAATAGCGGGTGGCTTCTGAGGATGTATTAGCATTTAAACCCACACCTCCAGCTTGTTCGACAATTTGCCCCATTTCGTTCTGTTTAACTAATTTTAGGGCTTGGGATTCTACTGATTTAAACTCGGTTTCTAACCGGGCTATTTCCTCTTTTTTATTGTCCGCTTTGGCAATTTTAATTTGGTTATCCAACTTTTCTAATTTTTCCAGCAGCGGGGCTTCGGCTTTGTAGTCTTTAGTACCGATGCGCTTGGTGCCTTTAAAGGCCAAATGTTCTAAAAAGTGGGCTACACCGGTTTGTCCATCTGGTTCATCAATACCACCCACATCAGCATAGGTTAAAAAGGAAACCACTGGGGCTTGATGTCTTTCTAAAACAATGAATTTTAATCCATTATCCAGACGAAATTCCGTTAAACGATTAATTACTTGTTCTAGGTAAGGCTGAATGGAATTTTGGGGCTGTTGCAAGGCTATGGCCATTTCTGGTATCCACCCCCAAGCCAAGACTATCAACGCTAAACTAGTGGCTAATAGAGAACGAAATGGGGACTTTTTCACGCCAGCGGTCAGCAAATTTAAGATTGTCTGGTGCATAAGCAAAAGTTAAGGTAAGTTTACATGACTGGAAAGACACACAGAGAGTTAACCTTCTATGAAGATTTTTGTAATTTCTCCATGCCGCGTTGCACAATAAGGCTACCAATCCTATTTTGAAGATATCAAAATACTATGCGAATTTTTAATTCTCCGCCATCATCAGAAGCCCAGACCCGCACCCGAATTTTGCAAGCAGCACAACGATTGTTTGCTACCAAGGGATTCGAGAAAACTACAACCCGTGATTTAGCACAAACCGCAGGAGTAGCCGAAGGAACTCTCTTTCGTTATTTTGACAATAAAAAAGCAATTTTGGTGGAAGTCGCCACTAATGGCTGGGTGGATATTCTCACCGATTTACTCACAGAACTCAGCGAAATGGGTAGTTATAAGGCTATAGCCCAAGTTATGCATCGTCGGATGTGGAATTTACAAAAAAACGCCGACATTATGCGTGTTTGCTTTATGGAAGTGCAATTTCATCCAGATTTGCGCGATCGCATTCAAACCGAAGTTATTGATAAAATGACAGATGTGGCTGAAGCATTTTTTCAAACAGCAATAGATAAAGGCATCTATCGTCAAATAGATGCCAAACTTGGTGCTAAAGTATTTTTAGGTTTATTTGCGATCGCTGGTTTTGCTGATCACACCCTCATAGAACCCAACGCCTCCCCCCAAGAAATGCAAAAAGTGGCGGAAGGGTTGGCGGATATCTTTCTGAATGGCGTTTTAGCAAAGGAATAGCCAATTACCAATTACTACTAACTAATTACCCATGGCTTGCGCTTCATGACTCCACTGTTGCACTAACTCAACTGCTGGACATAAATCCCGGCTGTGCAATGTTGATACTTGCAAACGCATAACTTGTCTATGCAATCTGTGAGTGGGAGTTTGCGCTAATTGGGCTATGGAAATAACACCAGCGTGAAGTAACATACCGCAATATTGAGTCCCTACACTGGGAACACGGGCTAAACCTGCTAAAACTACCCATTTATTCACAGAGTGAAGATCTACCTGCAATTTACCCGCTAATATTATTCTCTCTTCTGGAGTTTTTCCTCTTGTAATTAGTTCTTCTGTGGTATTGATACCACAATTCTTGAGTTGAGCTTGTTCTTCTGGGCTTAATCCTGGTAAATCTTTAACAGGCCAATCGGATTTTTGCAGTAAACTTCTATTATTTGCACGGTTAATGGTCATTTTTTCAGCTTTTAGTCTGGGTTTATTTATCTAAAAATTCAGAATTTATCTAGATTCTTTCCCGTCCATTATAACACTTTTATCAAATTGCCATCCTTCTTTAGTCCGGCATCATTGACTTTAATTGATAAGTTAACAAAAATAAGGAGGAATTAGCAGCACATAAATAATTAATATTTAAACTAAATACTTGAAATAAGTAGGTGAACGGAAAAAACCAACATAAGTAACGAAAAGTAAAGTTGTCCAAAACCTGTTCCCTGTTCCCTGTTCCCTGTTCCCTGTTCCCTATACTTGAAATAAGTAGGTGAACGGAAAAAACCAACATAAGTAACGAAAAGTAAAGTTGTCCAAAACCTGTTCCCTGTTCCCTGTTCCCTGTTCCCTTGTCATAACGACAATTTTTCACGCCAACCTACTTACTTTATAGTCAGGTGGGAATTACCCACCTCACTACAACTAATTAGCAACTTCAGCCATTTCAATTACTCGTCCGTCATAATCCTTAACTAGAAAATTCAAAGGTTTTTGATTACGAATTTTGAATTTTAAACCCCGCACTTCTACTCGCATTAAAATTAATTCTAGACACTCATGATCAAAACAAACATGACGCTGTTGATCTTTTGTGCCTAAACTAGCACCTGTGATAATATGTAATTGAGTATTTTTTTTGAGTTGATACCACAGCCCGTCCTGTCCATGATTCATGGTGCTGTTAGACCAACTAGGACTAGCAGACATATACAGCGGGTCAATACTTGTTGCACCAATGGTTTGCTCATAATTGTAATAATAGTGCAAAGGTACTTCCGCTACGGGCAAATCTAACAATCCTTCATACAACTGTCGGGCAACTTCTAAATCTGATACCATAACAGTATAAACTTTAGGAGCGCTACTAAGAAACATCCACATAGCACCAGCGTAAGCCGCCAGCAGCATAATCATAATCCCTTGGGTGGAGAATAGGCTATCCAAGGGCAGGGAAGGCAAGAATGACCCTAAAGTTAGTGGACTTAGCAGGAACATTATGGAACTAGCTTCTATAACCATGAACAAACATTATCAAACTATTGGTATAAAGTAGCCGCTTTTAATCGCGTCTATCAAGACTAAGATTAAGTCCTTGTTTCTAGTTTATCAATAATCTAGTAGTCTGATCTGAGTCTATTTCACTGATTTGCGAATATTATGCGAATATTATTCAGCAGCCTTTAACTATTCCCTAGTATATTTTAACAGTTATCTAATCTAGAGATTGTGCAAATTCCCTACTTTCCTCACATTAATCACCCATTGGTAAAGTCACTATTTGATCACAGTGATCAAGAATTACTGACTCTGTTTCAACAATATCCAGATTCCGGTAAATATTTTACCGTGATTTTTTGCCGTTATAGCTCAATATTATATACTTTAAGTTGGCATTCGGCGCGATCGCCTGTACAAGCTGATTATTTGTTTGCTCTGATATGGCGACATATATTTTATCAATTAGGTAAACTAGATTTAAGTTCACAGGACGGCTTAACCCTACAAAACTGGTTAATTAATATGACCAGTTTCTATATTAACAAGATTGAACTACCACCAACAGAAACTATTCATTATTCCCTTGAGAATACTTCACCACCACTATGGTGCTATGTAGAACAAGCATTAGATCAACTACCACCAAGATCACGTTTAATGATCTTAATGGCACAAAGATTCCACTGGAATGAAACTAAAATTGCTGCTTATTTACAAGCTGAAGGAGAAGAAATTTCTCTGAGTGAAGTTACCAGTTGTCTGGAAGAGAGTTATCGAATGTTAGAAGCTAAATTACCTGCTGATATTCGGGCTATTTATTTAAACGAAAATTGAATTTATATTTTATGCTAAAATAGCACTATTTATTATCGAGCAATAGAATAAATGTAAGCAATGCTAAAAAATTCCCAGTTTTAACTTCTGATATCGTCTTGCTTACCTCTTGATCCATAACTACAAGTACAAAAGGAATTGAGATTATAGAACAAATTCACCATCCTTTAAATAGTTCCCCAGAGAAATGATCACAAAATTTAGTAAATAAGTTGCTAAAATAGGAGATTAAGTCATGTTTACTAATCACAGATAACTATGATATTATAGTCAACAGGAGGATAAAAAACCAAAAAATAAAAAATTCACCCCATCAGATGATGAATTACATAAATCAAATGATTGTCATCAAGTTTTGTCTATAAAATAGACTCGCTAATTTTTGTTCCTTAACTTTTTTAATCATGATTTTTTACATAGAAATTCCCTTAATTGGCAAAAAAGTTAAATATCCATTACGTTGGTTAATTGGTTTAATTGCCAGTGGTGCTTTAATTGTAGGAACAACAGCCACTATTAAAACCATCCAGCAAGGAAATAAACCACCAGATATAACTAAATTGACTGTCCCAGTGGCAGCAAGAGATATAACTGTCCGCATTACTGCTAGTGGTAAAATCCAACCAATTCAAAGCGTTAATATTAGTCCTAAAAGTTCTGGACTGTTGGCAGATTTAAATGTTGAACAGGGAGACAAAGTTAAGAAAGGACAAATAATTGCCCGCATGGATAATTCGGAAATTAAAATGCGAATTATCCAATACAAAGCTAATTTAGAACAGGCAAAAGCGCAATTAGCGGAAAGCCTAGCGGGAAGTCGTACCGAAGAAATTGCCCAAGGAAAAGCCCGTGTAGCCCAAGCACAGGCTCAATTAGCGATTATCCGTGAGGGGAATCGTTTACAGGAAATTCAACAAGCACAGGCTCAAGTAGACTCGGCAAAAGCTGCTGTGGAATTAACTGAATCACGTTTAAAACGTTATCAAGATTTAGCAAAAAATGGAGCAATTTCTCAAGATAGTTTAGAACAGTATATCAGTGAAAATAGAAAAGCAAAAGCCAATTTAGAAGAAACTCAAAAACGATTATCCTTACTCAAAATTGGCAACCGTAACCAAGATATTCAAAAGCAACAAGCAATAGTTAATCAGGAAAAGGAAGCTTTAAGAAAATTAGAAAATGGTAATCGTCCTGAAGAAATTACCAGATTAAAAGCAGCAGTAGCTAGTGCAGAGGCTCAATTAAAACAACAACAAGTACAATTAGAAGATACAATTATCCGCGCTCCTTTTGCAGGCATTATTACTCAAAGATACGCGACAGTGGGGGGTTTTGTTAGTCCTGCTGTTTCTGCTTCCAGTAGTGCTTCTGCTACCTCAACTTCTATAGTAGCTTTAGCTAAAGGATTAGAAGTTTTAGCAAATGTTCCTGAAGTAGATATATCCCAAATTAAACAAAGACAAAAAGTAGAAATTACTGTTGATGCTTATCCCGATGAAATTTTTCATGGACAAGTGCGGTTGATTGCTCCTGAAGCGGTAGTTGAGCAAAATGTTACCTCCTTTCAGGTGCGGGTTACTGTTAATAAAGGGTCTGAAAAACTGCGTTCAGGAATGAATGTGAGTGAAGTGACATTTCTTGGTAATAACATCCAAAATGCCCTGTTAATTCCCCAGGAGTTAATTGTTACTCGCAAGGGAAAAACTGGAGTGTGGTTATTAGGTAAAAAAAATCAACCTGAATTTAATTTAGTCAAAATTGGCGCAAATATTGATAACGAAGTTCAAGTTTTAGATGGTCTTAAAGCCGGAGATAGGATATTTATTGATCTACCTAAAACGAAGGAAAAAGGGAAAACAGAATCGAGCAAAGAAAATAAAAATTAAACATAAAAATTAAACACAAATTATGGACATTTTAGAAAGCGTAAAAATGGCAACTACTACTTTATTAGCTAACAAGTTGCGGAGTAGTTTGACCATGTTGGGAATTATTATTGGCAATGCCTTAGTTATTGCTATGATTGGGATTGGAGAAGGAGCAAAAATATTTACAAATAAGCAATTTCAGTCCTTGGGACCTAATACTTTATTTGTTATTCCCGGTAGTCCAGGAACTCGCAGTAGAGTAACAGGAGTACCGAGAACTTTGGTTTTACAAGACGCTAAAGCAATAGCTAAACAAGTCCGCGCAGTCAAAGAAGTTGCTCCAGAGATTAATAACCGAATTACAATCACTTATCGCAATATAAATACAACAAGTACGGTGATCGGTACTACACCTAATTATCCCACAGTTCGTAATTTAGAAATTAAAGAAGGTAGGTTTTTTAATGATTTCGATATTAAACGGAGTAAAAGAGTAGCAATATTAGGTCCAGATTTAGCCAATAAATTATTTGATAATCAAAATCCTCTGGGTCAGAAAATCCGCATTCAAAATACTACCTTTCAAGTAATTGGTTTAACCGTAGCCAAAGGTTCTTCCTTTGGGAGTAACAATGATGATACCGTTTATATTCCCATTAATACCATGTTTAGTCGTTTAGTTGGGAGAACATCCCCTTTTGGTATTAATATCGCTATGATTTCTGTATCAGCGAAGGATGAAAATAGTATATCAGCAGCAGAGTTTCAAATGGCAAATTTACTGCGTCGACGGCACAAAATTATCCGCGAAGATGATTTTACCATTCAAACCCAAAAAAACCTCTTAGAAATCAGTAATTCAATTACCGGAGGATTGACAATAATGTTAGCTGCAATAGCTAGTATTTCCTTATTTGTAGGTGGGATTGGGATTATGAATATTATGCTAGTTTCTGTGACTGAACGTACTCAAGAAATCGGACTGCGGAAAGCTATCGGTGCAACGCAACAGGACATCCTTCTGCAATTTATGATTGAAGCCGTGATATTATCAGTAACTGGTGGTTTAATCGGCATTATTTTAGGTGGTGGTAGCATCATTTTAGTAGGAATATTTAGCCCTTTTCAATCTACAATTTCCCCAGCAGCAGTTCTTTTAACTGCGAGTGTTTCTGGTGCTATTGGTTTATTCTTCGGTGTCGTTCCGGCACGTCGTGCGGCTCAACTTGATCCCATGGTAGCACTAAGAACGGCGTAAAAATAATTAAAATTACAGATTTAGTATCGGTTTAACCATGAATTATCGGGGCAGGCACGGGGGCGCTGCCCCTACAAAAAATCGCCATTTTGTGGATTACAGAATCGGTGTTCTAGTCATCGCATTTTTAATTACAGCAGTTCCCGGTATTATGAAGTACAGATATTAATGATAAAACTCTTGTGGTGCGGGCATCT
>NZ_KE384716.1:33795-46109 GCF_000426925.1 Dolichospermum circinale AWQC310F
CTCACTCAAGCTCAACTTGCTGTAAAATTCACACAAACAGCAATCTCTATGCTACAATGACAGTCTACATGAGGATAAATCTTTATGGCTAATACTCTGACTTTTAATAATACGAATGTTCCCCAAGCTGCACCAGAATCAGCAATTATTTGTTTAGAGGATATTTTTAAAGTTTATGGAATTGGAGATATAGAAGTTAAAGCACTTAATCAAGTGAATTTGGTGATAGAAAAAGGTGAATATTGTTCGATAATGGGTCCTTCTGGTTCGGGGAAATCCACAGCCATGAATATTATCGGTTGTTTAGATCGTCCTAGTCAGGGAAGTTATTATTTAGATAATTTGAATGTCGCGCAAATGAGTGATACAGAATTGGCGCATATTCGTAATAAAAAATTAGGGTTTGTCTTTCAACAATTCCATTTATTAAACCAATTAACAGCCTTAGAAAATGTCATGTTACCAATGGTATATGCTGGTGTTAAACCTGGGGAAAGAAAAGAACGAGCCACAGAAGCATTAATCAAGGTCGGTTTAGAAAAACGCCTCAATAATAAACCTACCCAATTATCAGGAGGACAACAACAAAGAGTAGCGATCGCTCGCGCCATTGTCAACCGTCCCGTTGTTCTCCTGGCTGACGAACCCACCGGCGCACTTGATTCTCATACAACTCAAGAAGTATTAGATTTATTTAGTGAACTTAATAGCAGTGGGATTACTGTTGTTATCGTCACCCATGAATCAGAAGTTGCGCGCCAAACTAAGCGCATTGTTTGGTTTCGTGATGGTGAAGTTGTTCATTCTCATCTTACTCCCAATGAATTACATCAGGTTGTTATATCTTAAATTTTGGTATTGTTGAATTGAGGTATGAAATTCTAGAATTGAACCTTTTTTTAAAACTCTTACCTTTGCCTAAGACTAAAATTCATCTCCTTAATCAACAATAACGTTTCACCTTCTACCATTTTTTTGTACCTGAATTATATTTTGGATAGGTCTAAAATGATAAGGAAGGTTCTAATTGCGGTTAAATATTGCCAGATGGAAAGTTATCCCTGGGATTATGGGAACGATTTGGTTATGTTTCCTATCCAGTTCCCTAGCGATCAGGCCTTACCAAAGTCGCGCCTTCACTCAGGAGGGAACATTTACCGCTCAGATTGAGGGGGCTGCTGTTGATAAAAATGGAAATTTATATGCTGTGAGCTTTGGACAAAAGGAAACGATTGGTCGAGTTACTCCAGATGGGGTTAGCAGCTTATTTGTTAATATGCCCAAGGGTAGTACCGCTAATGGTATTCGGTTTAACCGTCGAGATGAGATGTTTGTCGCTGACTATACAGGACACAAGGTGCTGAAAATCACTCCAGAGGCCAAAATCAGTGTGTTTGCTGATGAACCCAAAATGAATCAACCAAATGATTTGGCTATTATGGACAATGATATTCTCTTTGCCAGTGATCCCAATTGGAAAGAGGGTACGGGTCAGTTGTGGCGTATCAATAAAGATGGTAAAACTGAACTCTTGGAAAAAAATATGGGAACGACCAACGGCATTGAAGTGTCACCAGATCAAACCAGACTTTACGTTAATGAAACTAAGCAACTTAGAGTTTGGGTGTATGATTTAAATTCAAAAGGTGAAGTAAGTCACAAAAGACTACTACATCAATTTTCCGATGGTGGTTTGGATGGAATGCGTAGCGATATCATGGGAAACCTGTATATCACCCGCTGGGGCAAAGGAGAAGTTGTGAAAATGTCTCCCGAAGGAAAAATCCTCAAAACTATCCCACTCATTGGTCAAAAACCAACCAACCTTGACTTTGGAGGCCAGGATGGACGCACTTGCTTTGTGACTATAGCCGATAAAGGCAATATAGAGACCTTTCAAGTCGAACATCCGGGCAGGTCTTGGAAAATGCGGCATCGCGCTAAAAATGCTAATTGAAAAAATCCTTGATTCGTAGGTTGGGTTAAGGTAGGTTCACATTTCTGGTGAAAGTGGATTCAGGCCAGTCTAATCTTGACGTGGTTGATTTTTTCAATATCTGCAACCCCTAAACCCAGTGCCGCAGCAATCATTATATGCTGCGGCTGGCGCATATCAAATCCTTCTTCCTCCGAGGTTGTTCCTCCCGTAATACCTGTTTGCTTGGCTGGAGATTGGACTCCCATTCTCCCGGTTTTGTCCACAGGAGGTAGATTCATTGCAGCACGCTTGGCATCAATGATTTGCCACTCAATGCGATCCATGGCTACTGGATCTGTAGCAAAGAGCAGGGAGCGATAAGGCCAAGTATAGGGCGAATCCTTTTTACCAAAAGGACCCTTGTGATACACTCCTACCAATCCATCCATAATGTTAAGCACAGTCTTTTCTCGAATGGGCTGGAGGGAACAGATAGTAGGAATGAAAATATTACAGGCGTTAGTTTCCGGTTTGGCATGACTGCGGGCGACATTATTAACTAGTCCATGAGAGAGGTTCTTCAAAGCACCAGTGATACCAGCGGAACCATGATCTTTGAGTACAGGAATATTAATTAATTTGTTAATTTGCTTGGAGACTATATTACAAAGATGCGATCGCCGGGTACGATCATCTTTGGGGTCGTGAAGTTTGGGATCAATAAGTTCCATATAGGCGTAAACTTCTGGATCGTATCCCTTAATATCAAGTTGAACATCGTCATACTTTTCTACTGCACCTCCACCCCGCACACCATCAGGGAGATGTTTTTGGTAGCCAGCTTTAGCCCACATATCGCCATAGCGATCAAAAATAATTATATCTTGCGGTTTAACACCAGCAGACTTCAATCCATCAACGACTTCATAAATTAAGACATGATTAGAGATAGCCAGGGGTGCGCCCACTGGGTTCACCTTAATTCCTACTACATCCCCACGCTCAAACATGGAACGCCAGGAACTGACATTATCTGCTGCACCTGTTAACTCCATCATGCCACGGGCAACCATCTGGCGAACTGGTTCACGACGAAATTCACCATTAACTACAGATTCAATATGCCCGACTTCCACAACCCGTCCGGGGAAGGAACCTGGGATACCTAATCGTGAAACTACTGGTGTAGCTGTTGCCAGAGAAAATTTGTGGAATATTCCCATCACACTACCCGCCCCTACTGAGAGTGTTCCTAATAAAAGCTGACGGCGGTTAATGTTTAATAAGTTATCAGAAAAGTTACTCATACTTTAAAAACCAGATATCTGATTGGGGTGAAACTAGCGAAGATTAGCAATAAAGGGTTTCTACCTTGAAAAACGTAGTTTTTTGAAATTACAACATTGACCTGACTCAGATACACCATTAGCGGGCAAGATGCCCGCACCACAAGAGTTTTATCATTAATATCTGTACCTCATAACACCGGAAATTGATCTTGTTGTTAAAGTTCACAAACTCAGTCCAAAACCTAACTATTGACGCACTCATTCACAAAAATCACGAAAAATTGGGTTTGAGATTGTCAAATAATCAGGCTTGATTCTTACACAATTAGCAAGAGATTACTATCTATCCAAAGGTAGTTGCCAACAGTTGGAAATGACGGGATTTTATTTGTTAGTACAGACTATGGTTAATTTCTACGGTGTTTAAGTCCCCAGCCCTAATTACTATGAAACAATTGAAAAATTTTCAATACAAAAAAATACTCAATGCTGCTCTTTTATCCCTATTAGTTATATTATTTATACTTTTTTCATCCCTGACAGCATTTGCACGTAGCCAACCGTTTTATACTATTTTTCACACAAGTACACCAATAATCATTGATGGCAAATTAGATGAGCCAGGATGGACAGCAGCGCCGGATGCAGGTAAATTCAAATTTCCCTGGTGGAATTCGGGGAAGCAAGAACAAACAGTCAGTAAATTGCTGTGGGATAATGATAATTTATATGTATCTTTTATTGTTGAAGATGCACATATTTGGGCAGAACAAACTCAGCGTGATAGTGCAGTTTATGAGGACGATTGTGTAGAAGTGTTTACAGCACCGAATGTAGATAAACCCCAAGTCTATTTTAATATTGAAATGAACGTGCGGGGGGCATTTCTAGATCAATTTCATCCTCAAGGTCCAGTACGGCCATTCACCTCCGCATGGAATGGTGAAGGCATAAAAATTGCTACCTCAATTGTCGGGACGCTAAATGACGACAGTGATACAGATAAATATTGGATTTTAGAAGCGGCGATTCCCTTCAGCAATTTTGCTAAGGTAGCTAAGAATACACCAGCCAAATCAGGAGAAATTTGGCATCTCAACCTGAACCGCTTAGGTGGTAAAACAAATCCACAGCACAGCCAATGGTCTCCCAGCCAAACTCCAGACCCCCAATTTCATGTTCCCGAAGATTTTGGCCGTGTGGTATTTTTAAGAATGGAGAGTCCATTTTGGCAAAGATAAAATAAATTTTGGCAAAATAGGTAAAGATTGTAGAGCCGAGAATCCCTACCCATTGAACGTCTATGACCAATATTTTGTGTTCCTCAAAATGAATACTATACCCGAATCTATACCCAACTGGGAAGAAGAACTAGACAGTGCCATTTTTACCTTTGACGATATTCAAGCAGAACTTAATTACAAACAGGCCAAAACCGCATTACGAAACTTAGTGAATAATCTGGATCTTTCTCCTGGGGAAAAATTAGGTTTAGAAGCTGAAATTCACGATTTGGAAACTATGCTAGATAAATTAGAAAGCATGGTAGTCCAAATTGCTGCTTTTGGTATGGTAGGACGTGGTAAATCTTCTCTTCTTAATGCTTTAGTGGGAGAAGAGGTTTTTGTTACTGGTCCTTTACATGGTGTAACTCGTGATGCTCAAATGGTAAATTGGAGTATTAGTGAAGAAGTTTTGGGAACTTTGAAAGCTACATTACCTAGCAACGGCCAATCTCAAGTGGAATTAATTGATACTCCAGGATTAGATGAAGTAGACGGTGAAACTCGCGCCGCTTTGGCTGAACAAATTGCTAAACAAGCTGATTTAATTCTGTTTGTGATTGCAGGAGATATGACTAAAATTGAACAACTAGCTTTATCTCAATTACGAGAAGTAGGTAAACCGATAATCTTGGTCTTTAATAAAGTTGATCAATATCCTGAAACTGACAGAATTACAATTTACGAAAAAATTCGAGATGATAGGGTACGAGAATTACTTTCACCAGCAGAAATTGTCATGGCTTCCGCTGCTCCATTGGTAAGAATTGCAGTACAAAATTCCGATGGTACTAGAAGTGTAAGATTACAAAAAGGTAAGTCGCAAGTTGAAGAACTAAAATTAAAAATTTTGGAAGTTCTCCACCGTGAAGGTAAGGCTTTAGTGGCTTTAAATACTATGCTTTATGCTGATCATGTCAATGAGCAATTGGTACAGCGTAAACTGATCATTAGGGAAGAAAATGCTAATCAGTTAATTTGGAAAGCAGTAATTACTAAGGCATTGGCGATCGCCCTCAATCCTGTTACAGTAGTTGATATATTAAGTGCTGTTATTATAGATATTTCGTTAATTTTAGGTTTATCTAAACTTTATGGTATCCCTATGACAGAAAATGGTGCTGTTAAATTATTGCAAAAAATCGCTGTGAGTATGGGTGGTATTGGTGCTAGTGAACTATTCGCAAATCTTGGTTTAAGTGGTTTAAAAACTTTGTTAGGAATCTCAACAACAGCAACCGCAGGAATGACAATTGGACCCTATTTATCCATAGCTATGACTCAAGCCGGAGTAGCTGGTGTCTCTTCTTATGGTATCGGACAAGTTACTAAAGCTTATTTAGCAAATGGTGCAAATTGGGGACCAGATGGACCAAAAGCAGTAGTTAAGCAAATTCTCTCAACTTTAAATGAAACTTCGATTTTAAACCGCATTAAAGATGAATTATTGACGAAAGTTAAACTGAGAAAAAAAATCTCAAATTAGAGGATGTTTTAAAAGTTCCCTTCCCGTCAGGGATACGCTACTATACAAACTGATTTTCGTTTAAGATAATTAAATTACATGATATTAAATCATTATGTTCAGAGAAGAAGCTAAGTGGTTAGCAAATATTATCTATTCTCTCAATCCTAACAGTGTATTCCCCATGCTAAATATTGGTAGTTCTAACAAAAAATTTAGAGAACAAGAACAACCCTGGATTGATGAGTTATTATTCAAACCCGCCAGAACAAAAGGCTATTCAGTAATTCATGCAGACATAAAAAATGATATAGGTGTTGATCTCGTCGGAGACTTATGCAGCCTTGATTTTTTCAAGCAACTTTCAGAAATGAATATTCAATCTGTTATCTGTTCTAACCTATTGGAACACATCAATAACAGAGAAGAAATAAGTAAAATTATTGGCTCTATTGTCCCTAAAAATGGCTATCTTTTCGTGACAGTTCCCTATAAATATCCTTATCACTGCGATCCTATTGATACAATGTTTAGACCAAATATCCAGGAATTAAGTAGCCTGTTTCCCGATTTCAAAATTGTCAATGGGGAAATTCTCCCAGGAGGTTATTTAGTGCAATCAACTACTACTACGCCCATATTGTATATACTAGCGATATTGATTAGACTTATGTTACCCATTTACCAACCATTGCGTTGGTTTGATTCTCTAAAATATGCTTTATGGCTATTCAAAGATATTTCTGTTAGCTGTGTTGTGTTGGAAAAAGTTAATTAGGGTTTGCTGATAGCTTGTGTGGTGTCTCTCGTTCCCACTCTGGAGACTGGGAACGAGATAAATGTGATTAAGGATGAGGGGAATTTTGGAAAATGGCTTGGTTTTGAAACCAATCCTTACCCACCTGGATACTAATATCTGAGCCAATATTACCAGTGCTTTCTACGCGCACTTCCCCAAATCCCAAGAGACTACGTAATGATTCTGCACTATTTCCATCTCCTTGTTGGGCGACAATGTGAGTTACTTCTAAGGGTTCTCCCCAGGGTTTAGAGATAAAAATATTGGTATATCCGGCTTTTTCCAATGTTCTAATTAGGGGACGCAACTGTGAGCGATTCCTGCGGAGCGCTTCGCTATCGCTACCTGTACTGTCTTGAATAGCTATACGCAAACGACTAGGATCACTGGACTGTAGTTCTGTTTTTGCTTCTGAATCAAAGTGCTGAGATACTAGTTTACCAATAGCTCGTCTATCTGGTACCCAGTAGCTGGCATCAAACTCACGATTTTCACTGAAGCGCCCAGGTAACATTAACATTTGCATATTTGAGCGACTGGTTTTTGAGCCAAAACCTATCAGTGCTATTAATTCTTCAACGGATAAGTTGGTATCAATATTTTCTTTAACAACATTAAGAATGTCCAGTAATCGAGTAATAGTTGTCGGGTTTAAAGACTGTTCAATTAAAGCCCGTAACACCATTTGCTGACGTTGAATCCGACCAATATCCCCCAATTCATCATGACGATAACGTAATAATTGTAACGCCTGTTCACCGTTAAGATGTTGTTGACCTGCCTTTAAATTAATATATAAATGCTGGGAATCATCTCGATATTTCATATCTTTGGGGACATAAACATTGACCCCTCCCAAAGCTTCAATTAACTTACTAACTCCTAAAACATTAATGCGTACATAGCGATCTACCCCGATTCCGCCCAAGAGATTACTAACTGTTTTCGCTGTTAAAGCCGGACCTCCCTCCATATTAGCAGCATTAATTTTTTTAATGCCGTAGCCTTCAATTTCTGTGCGGGTATCTCTAGGAACAGAAAGCATGACTATTTTGTTTGTCTCTGGATCAAATTTGATCAACAGCATGACATCAGCAAGACCGTCAAAAGAATTAATTTGGGGTAAATAACCGAGACTTTTGCTATCAACGGGAGGGTTTTGCACATCTGGGGGTAGCACACTCATACCCATGAGGAGGATATTCACAGGACGGGTTAATTGAGAAAATTGTAACCCATTCCCGGAGATGCGATCGCCATCAAATACCGCTTCTTCCTGGGGACTTAGTTGAGCTTGTTGCAAAGGTGTACTTTCCGAAGAAACCGCCAACAGCGCTCCTGCCAGTCCTGATAATATAGCAATTCCTCCCATACCCACCGTAAACCATAGCCAACGTCCCGATTTTGATGGGCGAGGATTTTTTTTTCCCCTATATTTAGCTTTTGCGGCTCTTTGTTGTGCGGCTGATGTTTTTTGACTAGTCACAGACTTCCTCTCACCTACGATTTTGAATAACGTAAATTTGCCGACTCAATACATCTAAAACAAATCAAACTATGATAGCCAATTTTTGATTAAGTTTGCTATGGAGAAGGTCTAAATACAATAATCTACAACCAACTGCATTGCCATTAAAAATTTCAGTTCAATAGACATCTCCGACCAAGAATGTAGAGATATTCCGTAGGGATTCTCTCCTTGACAATTTTTACCTTCATATCTCTAATACTTACGCCATGCTTTCTCGGACAAATTACTAAATCCTGGTAAACGCGTAGATTTGCCTTGAATGACCCTAAAAATCAACCAAAGGCTGACTAAAAAATAACCAGAAGTCAAGAAACTATTGAGGATTAACAACCGCAGTGTCAAAAAATCCGCAGCTGCTCCAGTAGTTAACAATAAATAACTTAATATCCATATCAAAGCCAAAGTGATAGATAGACGGCTCACAGTCAGTTGTTCTCGACTACCCTGACGGGTATACAGAGTCCACAGAGACGGAAAAAAGCCGATGATAGGAATCAAAGAGAAAATTAATTGTGTTTTCAGAGCATCTGTATCTTTTACTGTCAGGTTATCCATAGTGGTTGATGTGATCATAAACTAAAGATGGTGAATAAAACTCATCAAGTTAGAGATAATATTCTGTAAAGAAGAAATCCCTTGAGTTCTATAGTGTAATTATCTAAAAATGCAAACACGAAAGCTACTTACTTGGTGGCAAACACTGACACCACTGGCAAGATTTTTAGCAATTGCCCTACTTGCACCCCTATTAGTTCTCAATGGTTGGGCTATTGCTACAATTTTCGATTATTTTCACTCCCTGATCGTTATTTTAGTCGGAGCTTCGGTACTAGCCTTTCTCCTCAACTACCCCGTAAGTTGGATGGAAAACCACGGAGCTAAAAGAGAACAAGTGGCTATCTTAGTTTTTTTATCAGCATTATCCATTTTATTAGCTCTAGGTGTCACCCTGTTTCCTCTGGCGTTGACCCAAGCGCAACAACTAGTAGCCCGTCTACCAGAATTAATTGACTCAGGACGTTCTCAATTAATGATACTCAATGATAAAGCAGAAAGCGCAGGTTTGCCAATTAATTTAGATGCTTTAGCCACACAAATTAATGATCGCGTTAAGGGACAATTACAGTCTATAGCTGGACAGGTCTTAAATCTAGCTGTAGTAACCGTTACCAGTTTACTAGATTTCCTGTTGACAATGGTATTAACCTTTTATTTATTACAACACGGGGGCGAACTGTGGGAAAGTTTAGTACAATGGCTACCTTCTAAATTTCGTGATCCTTTTTCCAATACAGTTCGTTTAAGCTTTCAAAATTTTTTTATTACCCAATTAATCTTATCCACCTGTATGGCTTCTGCTCTCATTTCCGCCTTTTTGTGGTTGAAAGTCCCTTTTGGGTTATTATTTGGATTGACGATTGGACTTATGGCGCTTATCCCCTTTGGTGGTTCTGTGGGTATCGCCCTGACAACTTCTTTAGTCTCACTTCAAGATGTGAGTATGGGGATAAGAGTATTAATAGCATCAGTAATTGTACAGCAAATCCTGGAAAATCTGATCGCACCCCGGATTTTAGGTAGTTTTACTGGTTTAAATCCCGTTTGGATTTTAATTTCTGTCTTGACTGGAGCGAGAATTGGCGGACTTTTGGGGGTAATTTTAGCGGTTCCCTGTGCTGTGGTCATTAAAAGCATTATCAGCGCCATTCGTCCCCCGGTTCTGAATCTTGATCCAGAAAAATCTTTTACTAGTCCGTAATAGCTACACCCATAACACCAGCAAAATTTGCGAAAATAGTAGGTTAACTTATTTTATCGCGGTTGCTGATCAAAGCTACGAATAGGGGTCATGCAAAGACGCAAAGGCGTAAAGAATCAAGGTGATAAGGGTTCAATTTCCTATGTTGGCGGAGGTGTAACTAAATACATTTAATAACATCTCACCAGCGGACACTAAAACATACCTTCTTCCTAAACTTACGCCATAGCGTCGTTGTAAAAAATTGCTTTTGATAGGATTGATTTTCTTATGGTTCATGTTTTACCTCTATTGTGCTTTGATTTTTACATCTTTGTCTAGTCAGATGTTGATAATGTACTATTTGTTCACTATCTCATGTCCAATTTGATCAATCCTCAACGGTTACAATTTTGGTAACGACTATCTATTTTACCCAAGTCCTATGGAATAATCATGGTAAATTTCCCGTCCTTAACCTCTACAAGTACAGATTGTCCTTGACGCTCTCTTTCTTTGGTAAACTGGAGTGGATAACCTGATGTTTGATTATTGTTAAGCTCAACCTTTTGTAATCTTTCTAATACGTTATTTCGGGTATTATCTTGGGTATTATCTTTTGATAAAGCTTGAATAAAAGCCTGGGTTGCATCAAAACTGGTTGCAGTCCGCCAACTAATAGCTCCGCCCCATTTTTTTCCAGATTTTTCAGCAAAATCTTTTGCTTGTGAAGTTTCTCTAAACCAAGGAACTGATAAAATCATTCCCTCTACAGCCTTTCTACCTTTGATTAAGGTATCATTGCTATAAAGAGTGTGTCCACCTAATAAACTTAAAGAATTATCATCATTCGCTTTAGCAATCTCAATTGTAGCATTAGTGTGTTCTGTATCTGGAAACAAGATAGCAGCTTCCGCTTTAAATTTCTTGACACTGATACTAACTTCTTCTCTTGGATCAAATTCTTTGTCACTTAAATCAATTGTATGAACTACCTTACCTCCAATTTTTTCAAATTCATTTGTAAATGCCTCTGTGATACTCTGGCTATAGGGGCTGTTAGGATTATTAAAAATCACGACTTTTTTAAACCCTAGACGATTAGTATATTGAGCTAACTTTTCTCCAGCAATTTCATCAGAATCAACTACTCTAAAGAAAACTGAGCTTTTTAATAAATTACTAGTAGCAGTAGAGGAAATAATCGCTAAACCAGCTTTTTCATATTCTGGTATTACAGCTTTAGTAACATCGCTAGAATTATGTCCAATTACTCCTAATATAGAATCATCTTTGACTATTTCCTGGACTACTTGTTTTGCTTCCTCTGGGTTATTACTATCATTAGCAATGGCAACTTTTAATAATAAACCGTTTGAGCCTTGATTATTATTAAATTGGTCTTGTGCTTGAGCTACACCACGTAATATTTCTTGAGCATTATCATTATTAGTTTTGCTTCCTATAGGTACAACCACTGCTAAACTCACGGAAGAACTATTTTGACTAGCGCGAGCGTTATTGTAGTAAATTAATACTTCTGGGTCGTAGGGATTTGCTTTGACAGCTTGTTGAAAGAAATTAACTGCTTCTTGATAATTACCATTTTTAAAGGCTGCAATACCCTGGTCACGAAAGCGATTATTAATATTAGAAAATAATGTTTTATCACCTCGACTAATTGTATTATTATCTGGTGCATAATCTGGTGTGGGAGAAGAAGAAATTTTTAATTCCCTTTTTGAATCTAGTAGAGAGAAATTAGTATAACTAGCAACAAAAATACTAGCCGCAATTGTCATGGTAGTTGCAACTGCTGTTAAAATCATTAATGGGCGTTTTGTAGAAATATTTGCAGAAATATCAGTATGACTATTGCTATGATTTGTTATAATGTTGCTTGTGTAATTATTCTCAACTATCTCTGGTAGTTGGATCATCTCTTTCTGATTAGGAATTTTTTTTTCCTCAAATTCACGGAATTGACCGATTTGATCTTGCAGAGGATAACGTTTTATAATCCAGCGACGCACCAATTCTACTTTTATTTTTTCTCCGGTTGCATCTAAAAAACCATTGTCTAACAGTTGTTTTCGGGCTTGATTAATCAGTTGATTTTTTGCGTCAATTCCCTGAATTTCTAGTAATTTTAAGTAGTTTTTTCCAGTTTCTTGAGCTTGTGCAATTGCGGAAAAAACGACTTGTTCGGGAATAGAAAAAGCACACCAAAACCAGGATAAACCAGCTTCACCGATTTCAATTGCTGTATCTACAATTTTTTCTACGTCTGC
>NZ_KE384716.1:46119-112257 GCF_000426925.1 Dolichospermum circinale AWQC310F
TTAAAACTATTCTGTTCTCGCGCTCTACTGAAAATAGCAAAGCATATTATTTGTGTACAATATGGATGTCCTGCGGATAGATTGAAAATCGCTTTGATAGCTTCTTCTTCATATTCAAGTACACCTTGGGCTGGTTTCGTAATTAATTCCTTCGTACTATCTTTATCTAATAACCCAATTTCTATCTTAGGTACATCTTCAAATATTTTCAGGATATTAAGTGTACTTGCTAAATGTTCTCCTATGGATACAACTATAAATAATTTATTATTTCTTTTAGTGATATCAGATAATCGGCGGAAAATCTTTTTTGTAAATGTTTCTATGGCCAATGATTCTAAATCTTGACTAATTAAAGCATCAAATTCATCCAACAGTAAAACTAAATTTTTGTTTTCTAATTGTTGATAAACTTGCGGTAAGAATTGACGTTCAAAGATATTAATTTCTAATTCTAATTCTGTGGTTGTGGGTGGTGATATGCTAGTTTCTAGCTCTAAATTATCTACGATTGCTTGAGCTAGTGCTGCTAAAATACTACTCCAGGGATCCTGACTGTAACATGATAAATCAAAGGTAACAAAAACAAACTCATTCACTTCCGCCAATTGTTGGGGAATACTAAGGATGATAGATGATTTACCAATACGTCTTTGTCCGTATAACAATAGTAATTGTTGAGACTGTTCAAGAGAATCTTGAACAAGCTTAAATATACTTTCTCGGCCAAACAGGGACTCTCGGTAGTCAATGGGACGACCGATAATATATGGGTTTCTGTGAAGGTTGGAAGTAATCATGCTCTAATCATACATCTAATCTCCCATTGTAACTCATTCAATGGGAACAAATTTACCATCTTTAACTTGAACAAGAATAGATTGCCCTTCGCGTTCTCTTTCTTCTGTAAACTTGAGTTGATAGCCTGATGTTTCATTAGTGTCAAGGTTGATGCTTGGTAATTTTTCTAACAAATTGGTTCTTGTAGCATTGTTAGATAGAGCTTTGATAAATGCTTGGGTAGCGTCAAAGCTAGTTGCAGTACGCCAACTAATACCTCCGCCCCATTTTTTTTGAGATTTTTGAGCAAAATCCTTTGCTTGTGGAGTTTCTCTAAACCAGGGTGTAGCAACAATTAAACCCTCTACATTCTTTGAGGTATTATCGCTATAAAGAGTGTCTCCACCTAACATTTTTAACTCTTTTACTCGTCCGTCTTGGGGGTTATCCTTGAGTTTGGCATTTCTACGGGTAATTTCTGTAGCAATCTTGATGGCAGTATCAGTGCTTTGTGTATCTGGAAACAACATAGCAGCTTGTGCAAATTTATCTCTACTATAGACAGTGGCGGAAATTTCTCTCCTCGCATCAAAATTGATATCAGTTAAATCAATTAGGGGTTTACGAACCACCTCACCGCCTAATTTTTCAAAGCGATTAGTAAATACTTCTCTGATACTATTACTATAAGGGCTGTTAGGATTAGCAAAAATGACTGCTCTTTTTAATTTCAAATTATTGAAAGTGTATTCGGCTAGTTTTTTTCCAGCACTTGCATCAGAACTAACTGTCCTAAAGAAAACAGATTTTTTGAGGAAAACACTAGTCGCGGTGGGAGAAATAATTGCTAAACCAGCTTTTTCATATTCTGGTAATGCTGCTTGTGTAGCATCACTTGAATTATGTCCAATTACACCTAATATGGAATTATCTTTAACTAATTGTTGTGCTACTTGTTGCGCTGATTTGGTGTTATCATCGTTAGCAATGACAATTTCAAGAAACCTATTATTTAAACCTTTATTATCGTTAAATTGGTTTTGGGCTTGTGCTACACCTCGTAAGATTTCTTGAGCGTCATTTTCGTTAGTACCTATGGGTACAACGACAGCCAATATAAAGGGAGAACCCTGTTGACGAGCGCGGGCATTATTATAGTAAATTACTAGTTCTGGATCATTTTGATTTGCTTTTATGGCCTGTTGAAATAACTTAGCCGCTTCTTGATAATTACCATTTTTGAAAGCTGCAATACCTTGGTCACGGGAGGGATTATTATTATTAGGAAATAATGTTCTTTCACCTCGGCTAATTTTGCTATTATCTACCACACAAGAAACACCTAAAACACCTAATTCTCTGTTTTCACCTGGTGGACAGGTTCTAGAAAGCTGCTGATAAATACCAAAACCGAAAACAGATACAACCGTAGTTAAGGCAACAAATGCGACAGGTTTTTTGATGATTCCTGTGAATCGTTTCGGTTTTACTGTAGTTTTATTTGCTATGATTTGTGGTTGTGAGTTTAGGTTTTCTACAACTTGTAACTTAGATTCAAAAGCTCCAATTTCTGCCAATTTATCCTGAGATAATTGTCTATTGGGATCAATTTGTAAAACTCGTTTATACTGTTCTCTGGCGCGAGCAAAGTCTTTATTAATGGTCAGGTCATGTCCGTATTTTTCTAATGTTTCTATAAAACCGTCTTTGCTCTCTTCTGGAGCAATTTTATAGGCTTGTGCATACAGTTCTAAAGCTTTATCTAAATTGTTTGCTTGGGAATATTCTGTAACTAGATCAAATACAGGCTGTAAGACCCTTTCCTGTTGATATTTAATAGAGTAAAATTTGTAAGCCCGACTGTAAAGTTCAAAAGCTTGGTCGAATTTTTCTACCTGTAAATATTCTTTCGCCAGAGAGGTTACAGTTTGAAAATTATTAGGATTAATTCCTAATGCTTCTTCATAAAGTTGTAATGCTATTTGCGGTTGATTTTGTGCTACTGAACAAAGATTGTCAACGTCTTGCTTATCAACTTTTTCTAAATTACTAATCTCATCTTTTAGCTGATGTTTCTGCAATAACCAACGCCGGACTAACTCAATTTTCACTCTTTTTGACTCATTTAAAAAACCATAGTCAACCATTTCTTTGGCTACCTGAGTTAAGGAATCTGTTAATATCCCATACTCTTCTAGTAGTAGTTTGGGGTTATAGAAACCTCGGTCGTCTTGCTCTTCTCTATCTTGAGCTTCTGCTGCTGTTGAAAAAACAACTTGTGCTTGAGGATATAAACCATCCCAAAACCATGCTAAACCAGCTTCTCCTCTTTCAATTGCTTTATCTATGATAGTTGTAACATCTTCTGCATTGATTGTCCATATCTGACGTTCCCGCGCTAAATTGAAAAGCTCATAGCAAATTAATTGAGTGAAATAAGGATGACCTGCTGATAAACTAAATATTTTTTCTATTGCATTTTGCTGATAGGTAACAACTCTTTTAGCAGGTCTGGTAATAAGCATTTCAGCACTATCTCTGTCCAAAAAACTGATTTCTTTATAGGGTGATCTTCCCACCAAAGAAAGTAGATGTGGTAGTTCTTTAAGATGTCGTCCCAATACGGGAATAATAAATAATCGTTCTGGCCATTTTGACAACCAGTTATTGATTAATCCGAAAAATTCTACATTACCTTCGTTATTTGCTTCACTTAAAACATCGAACTCATCTAACAATAAAACCAGCTTTTTTTCACCTAATATATTGTATATTTGAGTTAAAAAATACTTATGGAAAATTGTAGGATCATCTTCTATATCTTCTGCTGTAGGAATAGTAATAGGAATAGTCGTAAGACTATTTTCTATTTCTTCTCCAATTCTCTTTGCTAGACAGTGTACAATTTGATTGATGGGATGTTTCTGATTATCACCGACAAAAACCTGGATATCAAAATCAATAAAAATAAATTGATCCTCACTATAACTTATCTTTTGAGGAATTTGTTTGAGTACAGAAGATTTACCAATCCGTCTTTGACCATATAAGAGAATTAGTGGAGTATTTTGTTGTAAATTATCTTTAATAAAATCAAATAAACTTTGTCTACCAAAAAATTTGTCTGGTTCATGAATAACAGAACCTATAATATAAGGATTTATCTGATGTTGTGGATTATTCATATTATTTGTACTCCTCACAGGTTATACACTTGGTTTTAAATAAAAATGGGATATTGATCCTATCCATTTTCTGTAGAATTTACGCAATATCTTACCAAAAATTTTTGTTTATTTTTGTGTAGGGGTAATTCATGAATTACCCCTACTTTGTATTTTACAGCAGTAGGGTGTGTTAGCGTCAGCGTAACGCACCTGAGATTTTTGAGATTTAGATAAGTCCTATCCAAATAATATCTCACGACCAAATTTAAGGAGGGATACAACCGTATCTTGATGCTGACCTAACCAAGTAATTGCTTTTTTCATCTCCTCAACTTGTCCATGACTCATCAGATTAAGAAATACTCTCTCGCGGTTTCTGATTTCACTAGCTTTTGTATTCCAAATCTCCTGAATTACCCACTTTTTCATAATTGAAGAAGTGAATAAATATATCTTTTCCTGTTCTTTTGGTAACTTTGGTTTTGGCCTGATTTCCGAAACAATTACCCCCTGTTCTTCTAATTCAGTTAAACTGCGTTCATTTTGATTCAAAATGCGACCCATACCTTTTAAATCAAAGTCTTTCTGCTCTAAATGACCGTCTAGATCTAACAAAACAATCAGCATTAACAAGGTTTTTTGTTGGTCATTACATCTTTTCCAAATTGTTTCAAAAATCTGTTTAGTATCCCTTTCAAAATCCCTTTCAAAATCACTATTAAATTTATTAATATCAACTTCTTCTCCTTGCTGTTTTGCTATGTTTAGTAAAAAACCAGCAATTTGTATTAAAGTCGGATGACTACCAGTAATATTTCTAATTCCATCTCTTAATTTTGGTGGAAATACTGATAATAATTGCTCTGTTTCCTTGTAATCAAATTTTTTCAAAGATTGATACATATAGTGATTATACCAAGGAGAAGCATTTGGCCGCAGTGGTGGACCAATTTCATTGAGGCGCTGAAGTGAGGTGACAATCATGGTAAGTTTTTTGTTAGCACCATGAACGGCTAAACTACGACATTGAGCTAAAAATGTTTCTCTGTCAGATTCCGTATATCCCTCATTGGTTTCTAAGGCCGCGTCAAAGTCATCTACCAACAAAACCAGGAATTTATTTTTTTTACCTAACCTTGTTATAGCTTGACGTAGAGTATCATTTGTAATATTATTCCCTCTTAAGTTTCTAATTTCTGCTTGTAGTTCTGGCTCATTTTCTAATTTATCATCCATAATCGTCAAAATTTCTGCCCAAAACTTAGCAGAAGTAAAGGGGTATAAACTCTGACAACTGAATAATACAATTACAGCGGGAGATGAATCTAGTCCATATTCTTTCCAGGTTTGGGGACAAGCAACTTTGTCTAAGTAAGAAGTTTTCCCCATTCCTGGACCACCCCAAATAGCTAAATGACTGCGAGCATGAATTGTGTCAAAAGCGGCTGTGATTTCAGATGTGCGACCGATAAAATATTCTGGAGGAACTTGTATATTGGCGAAGAAGGGATGAGCCATAGTTCTGGAGATCCTAATTTAATTCTGACGTTATTAGCCATAATAGTCATAATACAGGTTATCTCCTTGAGATTCCTGACTTATTAAAAAATTCGGGGATCTGAGTGGATGTTAAATAGTTCTCTAAGTATGATTTTATGCGATTAATTCTCTACAGCAAGCCCGGTTGTCACCTTTGTGAAGGATTGCAGGAAAAATTAGCCCAAATCAAAACTCTCAGTTTTGAGCTAGAAATTCGGGATATTACCACGGATAAAAATTGGTTTGCGATGTTTCAATATGAAATACCCATACTGTATTTTGTCACCAATGAGGGTAAGGAACAAGCCATACCTCGTCCCTCTCCTCGTCTCAGTGTCGAAGGACTGGAAAAATTCTTATGTAAGTATGTAAAAACTTGAATTTGAGTATATTTACATTTTGCACCGGTCCCGAAAAATGCCTCCGAATTAATGCCTAAATATTTAGTAGTGAGGACTTTAGTCCTCTCTTAGAGAAACTATTTAAATGAAATCAGGGCTAAAGCCCTGACTACAGATAATACGTGATAGGTTTTTGTGACACCCGTGTAAATCCTAAATCGAGTTTGCTGAAAAATTTGTAAAGTTTTATTTACAGAGCTAATTCTGTTAAGATTCTTTTCATAAACATTAAAATATATAACCAACCCCATGACATTATTAATAGTCGGTGCAACTGGCACATTGGGAAGACAAGTAGCCCGTCGCGCAATTGATGAAGGATACAAAGTCCGCTGTTTAGTTCGCAGTCCTAAAAAAGCAGCTTTTCTCAAGGAATGGGGCGCTGAACTGGTACGCGGGAATTTATGTAATCCTCAAACCCTGACAGAAGCTTTAATAGGTGTAACCGCAGTTATTGACGCTGCTACATCTCGTGCCACGGATTCTCTGACTATTAAAGAGGTAGACTGGAATGGGAAAGTAGCGTTAATTCAAGCTGCTAAAGCTGCGGGTGTGGAAAGGTTTATCTTTTTTTCGATTTTAGATGCTGATCAATACCCCAATGTTCCACTGATGGAAATTAAGCGCTGTACAGAAGTGTTTTTAGCAGAATCAGGCTTAAACTATACAATTTTACGTCTAGCTGGTTTTATGCAAGGTTTAATTGGTCAATATGGTATACCTATTTTGGAAAAACAACCTGTATGGGTAACAGGTAAGTCTTCGCAAATAGCTTACATGGATACCCAGGATATTGCTAAATTCGCTATTCGTGCTTTGAGTGTGCCAGAAACAGAAAAGCAGTCTTTCCCTGTGGTGGGAACTCGCGCTTGGGGTGCTGAGGAAATTATTGATCTTTGTGAAAACTTATCTGATAGAGACGCAAAAGTTACACGAATGCCCCTGGCTTTACTACGTACTGTCCAAAATTTCCTCCGCTTTTTTCAGTGGGGATGGAATGTTGCGGATAGATTGGCTTTTACAGAGGTTTTAGCCAGTGGTAAGGCTTTAAATGCAGAAAATATGGAGGAAGTATATACTGTCTTTGGGTTGGACAAAGAACAAACAACCACCCTGGAAGTTTACTTACAAGAATACTTCAGCCGGATTATGAAGAAGCTAAAAGAGTTAGATTACGAAAAAGCTAAAGTTAAAAAGCTCAAAAGCCAAAAGACTCCTTTTAAACAATCTTCCAAAGCCAATAGTCAATAAATTGGATTTTGGAGTTCTTCCTGATTTCTATCGCTAACAAAAAGACTTTTTCAACAAATGTGGAACTAATGGTTATATTGGTCAAAAATGTGTAACCATTAGATACAGAAAAAGCATCCTTTAAACTTGGATATTTGAGTGTGCCGAAAGCAGGCATTATCTATAACGACGTGAAACCGATAGCGAGTAGTGTCGCTATCCAACTAAAAGACAAGCTCACCGCTGCTGGTTGGGATGTTTACATCACTGCGAGTATCGGTGGTATATTGGGTTATTCTCAACCGAATAGCCTTGTCTTTCACACACCTATCGAAGGTCTTACGCCCCCTGGCTTTGACTCAGATATGAAATTTGCAGTGGTGTTAGGGGGAGATGGTACGGTGTTAGCAGCATCTCGCTTAGTCGCCCCCTCTGGTATCCCCATGCTGACGGTCAATACGGGTCACATGGGATTTTTGACAGAAACTTATCTCAACCAGTTACCCGAAGCCATAGAACAAGTAATGGCTGATGAATATGAAGTTGAAGATAGGGTCATGCTCGCCGTCAAAGTTTTCCGGGGAGATACGGTGACATGGGAGGCTCTCTGCTTAAATGAAATGGTGTTACATCGAGAACCTCTAACTTGTATGTGCCATTTTGAAATCGCGGTGGGGCGACATTCTCCAGTGGATATTGCCGCAGATGGTATTATTGTTTCTACTCCCACGGGTTCTACAGCTTATTCATTAAGCGCGGGGGGTCCGGTAATTACTCCTGGTGTCCCCGTTTTACAATTAGTACCCATTTGTCCCCATTCCTTAGCTTCTAGAGCTTTGGTATTTCCTGATCATGAAGCGATTAATATCTATCCTGTGAACATTCCCCGATTGGTGATGGTGGTAGATGGTAATGGTGGATGTTATATTTTAGCAGAGGATCGGGTATATTTAGAGCGATCGCCCTATAGTGCCAGATTTATCCGTCTACAGCGACCTGAGTTTTTCCGTGTTCTCCGGGAAAAACTGGGTTGGGGTTTACCACATATTGCTAAACCTTCTTCTGTAGAATTGCCTTAATTGTGAGTAGTCAGTGGTTAGTTGTCATTTGTCAGTTAGTGTCATAGTCATATTGGCTAGTAAACGCCAATTTAGTCTAACTCGCACTTCTCCATGCAGGATCATCCTAAATCGTAGCAATACGGTTTAGATGTTAACCAAACCAACCAATTATGAGATTTTTGGTATCGCTTTCTCAGATTTTACATTTTTTTCTTCTCTCTGAGACAATGAAAAATACCGGACACATAGACGAAACTCAACTACTTGGGTTCAGGAGTCTTGATTTTTCATTAGTCCACCTTCGCGCAGCCTTCCGAATTACCAATTTCTAGCAAATGATAGCTATTCACAATCCCTCTGTTTTTGTTTTGGTGATTGAACCAGATGAAACTCTAGCTAATCAGTTAGCCTTTGATTTACAAGAAGCTGGTTATGATGCAATTGTAGCTCATGATGCGGTCAATGGATTAGAATACTGCGGCGATGCTTGTGGTGTTCAAAACCGTAATCAACCTGCTTTAATTGTTATAGACCGGATGCTGATTGGAGAATCTGGATTATCTCTATGTAAAAATATCAGAAATATGGGTAATCGTTCTCCTGTCTTAATTTTAATGGCCAGAGATACAATAGATGATCGAATAGCTTGTTTAGACGCTGGCGCTAATGATTATATTCTCAAACCTTACCGTTCGGAAGATTTTCTCAAGCTGATTCATCTCTATCTCAAACCGGATCTTGATACCACAGAGCAATTGCGCTTTGGAGATTTGGTTTTGGATATAGGAACGCGTCGCGCTATTTACAATAGCAAAGCTATTGACTTAACCATGAAGGAATTTGAACTATTAAAGTTCTTAATGGAACATCCCCGCGAAGTATTAAGCCGCGAACAAATTTTAGAGAATGTTTGGGGTTACGACTTTATGGGTGAATCTAATGTAATTGAGGTCTATGTTCGTTATCTTCGCCTCAAAATTGAAGAAGAGGGTCAAAAACGTCTAATTCAAACTGTACGCGGTGTAGGTTACGTACTCAGAGAATCCTAAAATCCATAAACTGAGGAACATTTACAAATAAATACAAATAAAATCTAAGTTTGTGGACAATTTGGCAGAAATTAAGTAAAATAGTTAAAATCTAAATTCCAGTAAATAAACTAAATTGTCAACTGTCAATCATTAATTACTAATCACCCATTTCCTCTTCCCTATAGCAATTATGATTTATTGGCTCAGTTTATGTTCGGTATTACTTAGTATTTTACTAACAGGTTGTTCACCACCGACCACAGCTAAATCTCCTCCTGTGATATCAGAGTCTCCAGCCCAAATACTAGTAAATGCTGGTCAAAATTTACCAATTTCAGCAATTGCGACTTTCCCTAAAAATGTAAAAATTGAGTTGGAAGTAGCAGAAACACCAGAACAGCAAATGATGGGTTTAATGTATAGGCCAACTTTAGCGGATAACCGGGGAATGCTGTTTATTTTTCCCTCGTCACAACCGCTAAGATTTTGGATGAAAAACGTCCCAGTTGCTTTAGATATGGTCTTTATCAGAAAAGGTGTAGTTGAGTATATACAACAATCTGCTCCTCCTTGTAGTAAAGAGCCTTGTGCTACTTATGGTCCTTCTGTACCTGTAAATCAAGTAATTGAACTCAGATCAGGACGAGCAGCAGAATTAAATTTAAAAAGAGGAGATTATATCAAAATTGATTTCGTTAGTCCTGTAAGTTATCAGTAATTTAAATCCTGATTATAGCGTTTCTGGCGTTGCATAATGACAGTATCAGTTATGTTTTCGTCCAAAGTGCAAAGGAAAAAAGATTTTTAATTTTCCGAATTTATACCTCCATTAGTCTATCACCATGCAGGCTACTAGCAACGACTTACTTTCCTTATATTTTGTGTAAGTAATCTCTACAATAGGGTATCAATATACCAGACTTTTCGCCAATACTTGGTTTATTGTCAAAAAATATGAGGTGAACTAGCATAAATAACAGGGAAGAGGTTAACATTTAGTATTAGTGTGAATAAGATCAAGTGTTAGGTTCTCCTGGTTAGACTTACCAGATTAGATACAAGTAGCAAAAATCTCTCTTTTGATATAAAACTTTGAAAAATGGTTATGGAGAAGCAATATTTTCTATATAACCTGCCAATGTTAATCTACTTGCAGCAAAGTGACAAATAAAATACTGGTTACATAATACCCGCAAAATAGATAAACAATCTATAATTATACATTTCCCCTAAGGATGTGAGATACAAATGGTAATATCAAGATATTCTCGGCTGATTAATTTTCTCCAGGAAGATTTAGCAATTTCCACTGCTTCCTTGTCCGTAGCATTGCGTAACCGTGATCAAGATCCTGGTTCTTTAACAATGACTCTTTGGCAATATGGTTTAATTACTCTAGAACAGTTAGAACAAATTTATGATTGGCTAGAAACGGTATAGGGAAGAGGTGACAGGTAACAGGTGACAGTTAAGAGAGAACAATTACCAATTACCCATTACCAGCCTAATAACTACTGAGCAAAAACTTGTGCTGCTGCTGCTATACCAGCACCGGGGGTGAAGTTTTCGTGACCAACCTGTGGAAGAACAACCTCTAGGGAAGCTATACAGCTAAGGATATCACGATCGCTGACAAAACCCAAGTGACCAATGCGGAAAATTTTATTACTGAGATGGTCTTGTCCACCTGCTAGAGCGATATCAAACCGTTTTTTCATCAAAGAGCGAATTTTATCACTTTCGATGCCTGGAGTGGCGACAGCGGTAATGGCCGGACTAGCACATTCGTCGGCCGCAAACAAAGATAAATTTAAGGCTTTTATAGCCGCACGGGTGGCATTTTTTTGGCGTTCATGACGGGTAAAGATGGATTCCAATCCTTCCTTTTTCATCATTCCCAGAGTGGTGTGTAGGGCTACTATTAAGTTAACAGGGGGAGTAAAGGGGGTAGTATTTTTAGCGGTAGATTTGCGATATTTACCTAAATCTAAATAATATTTAGGTAATTTTGCGGTTTTGTAAGCTTCCCAGGCTTTGGGACTGACGGAAACAAATCCTAAACCGGGAGGAATCATGTAACCTTTTTGAGAACCGGAAGCGACTACATCTAAACCCCAAGCGTCTACAGGGACGTTGTAAGCACCTAAACTGGTGACAGCATCAACAATAATTAAGGCCTGTCCATGTTCTTTAACGTGGCGGTTAATAGTTTCTAAATCATTAATCACCCCGGTGGAGGTTTCACTGTGGGTAATAATTACAGCTTTAATTTCCTTGTTAGTATCTGCTTGCAGTTTAGCTGCAAATTGGTCTGGGTCTAGAGGTTGTCCCCATTCTGCGGTGACAGTTTCCACATTTAAACCAAAAGCTTGACCGACTTCTACCCAACGTTCACCAAATTTACCATTAGAACCAACTAAAATGCGATCGCCTGGGGAAAGGAAATTAATTATTCCCGCTTCTACAGCACCAGTACCGCTGACGTTTAACATCAGTACATCACTTGTAGTTTGATGTAGCCATTTCAGGTTTTCTGTCACCTCCCCCATCATACTACTAAATTCACCGGTACGATGGCCAATGGGGTGTTTGGCTAATGCTAGTAAAGCTGCTTCTGGAACTGGAGTCGGTCCTGGAATCATCAGCATCAATTTATTATCCATCTGTGTGTTATGTCCTAGTTGAAAATTTCAATACGATCCAAATTAACCCTTAAAGGGGATAAAAACACAAAAAATTTACTAGAATCCTTTGTAGGGATAGTAGTTAAAAACCGTCAGGAGTGATCTGCAAAATGATTGATAGACCAACGGTGATCAATCACCATAGAGGAAGACTGAAAAATTTCTTCTAACCGTTTTTGTTGGGATGCAGCTTTTCGCATGGTAATAATCAGTTGATTGACTTGATTGCGAAGGTCTTGATTTTGACCTAAAGAGGTCATGGTTTGCTTTTCCAAGAGTTGAAGTATCAGTTCGTAATGGATAGGAGAGGGTAAAGGAATTGGCTCCATGTAGTTTATTGTGAAGTTGCAATTTAGAGATTTTTTAATTTTCTTTTAGTCAAAGTTTAGTTAATCCTTAACTAGTTGTTACACAGAAAATAAATAATTGCAGATCATGGGCTGTAATTAAGCAAACAGATTCGTAATTGCTACTTGAGGATCTGGTTGTTTCACTAATGATTCACCAATCAGTACAGCTGATACACCTGCTGTTTTAATTACATTTAAATCCTCTGGATGATGCAATCCTGATTCACTGACGACTAGAATATTTTTTGCTTGTAATTGCTCACCTCTAGCTGTCATTAATTCAGAAGTTGTTTGTAAATCAACGGTAAAATCTTCTAAGTTGCGATTATTAATTCCGATTAAAGAAACACCATCTAAAGCTAAAACCCGATCTAATTCTTCTAAATTATGCACTTCTATTAAAGCTGCCATTTTCAAGTTATTAGCAATTTTAATAAAGTATTGTAGATCTTGATCATTGAGAATTGCTGCTATTAATAATACCGCATCTGCGCCATTAATACGTGCCCAATACATTTGGTAAGGATAGATGATAAAATCCTTACACAGTAGGGGTAAATCCACTGTAGAACGGACTAAAGACAGATTTTCAAAACTACCTTGGAAAAATTTAACATCTGTCAGCACCGAAAGACAACTAGCGCCTCCTGCTTGATAAGATCGAGCTATGGCTACTGGGTCAAAATCTGTCCTCAATATCCCTTTACTGGGAGAAGCTTTTTTAACTTCGGCGATTAAAGCGGGATTAGTTTTCCCATAACGCAATGCAGCGATAAAATCACGGGTGGGTGGTACAGCTAGGGCTTGTGTTTGTAATTCCCGTAAGGGGAGCTTTTCCCGCATTTTTTCAACTTCTGTTTCTTTATGCCAGACAATTTCTTCTAAAATATTATTTGGTGCTGCACCCTCTATAGCGGATTTATATTGGATTATAGAAATATTAATGGCTGGGCTAGGTGAACGACGACGAATTTGCATATTGGTTGGTTGTTGGTTGTTGGTTGTTGGTTGTTGGTTGTCAGTTGTCAGTTGTCAGTTGTTAGTTGTCAGTTGTCAGTTGTTAGTTGTCCGTTGTCAGTTGTCCGTTGTCAGTTGTCCGTTGTCCGTTGTTAGTTGTCCGTTGTCAGTTGTCCGTTGTTAATGGTCTGTTGTCCGTTGTTAATGGTCTGTTGTCCGTTGTCAGTTGTCCGTTGTCCGTTGTCCGTTGTCCGTTGTCCGTTGTCAGATTTTTTTTCTGAAAGATTGCCAATAGAGTTAAGATAAGCGTTTAACTTAGGAGAAAGTTCTTCAATAATTGGTTTGAGCCTATTTACTTCTTAATTTGTTAACAGATTTCGTTTATAAGCCCGTCTTAACCAATGTCTAGTTTCATTTAAAGAACCTCGCGCTATTCTGACGAAACGGCGATTATCCTGAAAGTTATACCTACCACAACCTTCTGCAATATTTGCGCCAATACTATCAACAGAACGTACTATTTGCTTACCAATTGTTGCTTTAGGAAATTCCTCCCAATGAAGAACAATGTTCCAAATATTATCAGCCAGTTTTTCTGCTAATTGGTAAACTTGCAAATTCTCGAAGTTAGATTTCGCCATTTATTCAACTAACCATTGACAACTGACAACTGACAACTGACAACTGACCATTGACAACTAACCATTGACAACTAACCATTGACCAGTGACAACTGACCACTGACTACGAATTAACTAACTAACGCGCGTTTATAAGCTTCATCTAGAACTTCTGAAAGGGTAGGGTGAGCGTGAACTTGGTAAGCAAGAGTCTTGATAGATTGACGGTTAGCAACAGCGGCTGAGGCTTCGTGAATTAGATCTGAGGCGTGGGGACCAAAGATATGTACACCTAAAACTTCTCCTGTATCTTGGCGGTAAATCACCTTTGTCATACCGTCGGTATCATTTTCCGCCAAAGCTTTAGAATTACCTTTAAAATAACTCTTGGTGGTGGCGATTTCAAAACCTTCATTTAAACCCAAAGCATGGGCGGCTGTTTCTGTTAAGCCCACATAACTAACTTCTGGGTGAGTAAAGGCGGCGGCGGGAATACTGCGATAGTCAACAGTTTTTTGACGACCCATAATATTTTCTACAGCAATGATACCTTGAGCCGATGCCGCATGAGCTAACATCATTTTCCCGGTAGCATCACCAATAGCCCAGAGGTGGGGGACAACTTCGCCGTTGGCTAATACGGCCATATTATCATTAACAGGAATAAAATTACGGCGGTCAAGGTCAACACCAACGGATTCCAGACCAAGATTTTGGGTAGCGGGAACACGGCCTGTAGCGACTAAACAAGCATCAACTTCGAGAACTTCTAAATCTTCTTTAGTTTCAAAGTTAGCCAATTCAATGATTACTGGTGAACCCGGTATGACTTTTTTAGCGTAAATACCGACTTTAGTTTCAATATCGCGGGGGTTAATTAAGACCCGTTCTGCCAGTTTAGCAATATCCCGGTCAAATCCTGGCATTAACTCATTTAGGGCTTCAATTAAGGTAATTTCACAACCCAAAGCTGAGTAAACATCAGAAAATTCTAAGCCAATGTAACCACTACCAATAATCGCCACCCATTTGGGAAGAGTTTCTAATTTAACGCCTTGGTCGCTGGTAAAGACTGTTTTCCCGTCTACTTCAATTCCAGGGGGAACAAAGGGGACAGAACCGGGGGAAAGGATGATATTTTGGGCGGTGATGGTTTTCTCGCCTTTATCTGTGGTAATGGTGACTTTTTGTGTACCTGCGACCTTACCCCAACCTCGAATAATATCAACTCCCAAGCGTTTGAGACTGTTGGTGAGGTCTCCTTGAATTTTAGAGACGAGATTGTTAGCATGATTAGCGATCGCTTCTCGTTCAAACTCGACACTGCCAATTTGTATTCCCAATGACTTGAGGTGATGAGCGTTACGTAATTCTCTCACTTTTCCTGAAGCCGCCAGCAATGCTTTAGAAGGGATACAACCCCTGTTTACACAAGTCCCTCCCATATCCCCAGCTTCAATAATCGCCGTTTTCTGACCGCAACTGATAGCGTGTAAGGCAGCACCATGTCCACCTACACCAGCGCCGATAATCACTAAATCGTAATCAAATCCAGGACTCACTTTTGTTTCCCCGTTTTCTTTGCCTATTTTCCCTTAAGTTAACTTTTTTATCAAAAATTTGGGTTCATAAACCCATTTTTCTAAAACAAGTTTTAGTAGAGTACATTTTGTAACTGTCATGATAAAGATGCAGCACTTCCCGTTGTTATGAAGTACAGTATCGGAGATAGGTTAAATATGGTTTCATGACGATATCATATTTTTATTCTTTCTGGCTATACTTAGTATTTTCTTGTCTAGCTGTAATTAATAATACACACAACTCATCAATAAGTGTCAAAGAACTTTCTCAAATTGAAAAAATAACGAAGAGGCTCTTTTTGTCTCCCCGTTATTTTTCTAAATAGCTATGAGGTTTGAAGTATCTGAAAGTTAGCGATTAGCTGCTTAGAGGTTACGCGCTAATCCTTTGAGCATTGCACCAGTGTCTAGGAAATCTTTATTTTGTGAGAGTGCTTGCAGAGTTTCTGGACTGCTTTGTTGGATAATGTCATTATAGGCTTGAATAGCAATGTTCACTTTAGCAGTGTTTACAGATCCTGGTGTATTCAACTCAAGTAAGGCATTTGTGAGTGCCGCTACTGATTCTGGGGAAACCTGCGCTTGAGGTGGAAGTAAAATAGAAGGATTAGAAAGATTAGGATTGGAATAAGGAGTAACACTGCTGCCAGTTGTGCCACCACCACTTACACTACCTGCTGTACCTAAACTAGGTGATTTTTGGGCTTGGCTTGGTAGCTGCCAATTGAGTGACAAAAGGGGTGTGAGACTGAGGACAAGAATCAAGGTTCTTATTTTTAACATGGGAATTTTCTCAGAATTGAAGTGTTTATTTAGGTAAGAAATTGAAACCATAGCCTACACTTAGAACGAATACTGTACCGCCTAGACTATTATCTGTCAGGTCTGCACCCACGGCATTAATGATCATGGGAATGGTAGGGATAGGAACGAAGGAAGCACCAATGTTGAAACCAACTCCACTCCAACCCATACCGATACCTACTTGGGGGTGAACTTGTAGGCCTACTCCAGTAAATACTCCAGTAGTAGCAGGGTCTTTTCGGAAATCGCCACCACCGGCTCCTAAAGAAAAGGAGATAGGCATTTGATTGACTGGATCATTAGGCTTCAATAGGGAGTAAGTTGTAACTACACCATAGCCACTGGAAGGTCTAACTGTTTCCCTCTTAACGTGCTGGGCAAAGGACTTCCAGCCGGCCGCAGCAGCTATTTGAGTATTACCTTGAGCATAGACAATGTGGTTAGCTTTGAGGTCAAATGTGCCGTTGTACCCAAAATTTTTGATACTACCAATATTGTAGCCAAGCTCTAAACCAATTTGCCGGGCATCTCCTAAGCCAAAACCCATACTCAAACTCCCGTCTGGTTGATTTCTAGCTTTACCGGTGGTTGCTCCTGATCCTCCAAAAAACACGTCACCCCAAGTAGCCCCGAAGGCGCTGGGAGTAGCAAAAGTAAGTGAAGGTTGGTAAGTCCGTTTTTTGGGAACTACTTTGAAAACAGGTTGAATTAATAAATCCTGCCGTAATTTATCAGCATCAATTGGAGTGCTATTATTAGGTACAGAAGGATCTGTTTGAGCAGTTATATGTGGTTGTTTTTCAAAAGTAGATTCTGCTTTTTTCACTGTCACTTCTTTGTGATCAGGAAATTTATTAGTGATCAATTCACTACCCTGTTTTTTAGCAACTATATTATTTGCTGCCAATGCAAGATTAACTGAAATAAAATTGGCGAAACAAATACAACTGAAGAGTGTTATACCCTTAAACTGCAACAGTTGCCTTCGCACCATCATAAATAAAATTATGGCTTTCTGCAAACTCTTACTCCTGAGAATTATATTTCGCTTTTCAGTATGAAAATAAGACTGCTATGCGAAACAAATCACCAATAAAATACCATTTAGGTTGGAAATATCAGGGCGAAAAGTAAATTGATCAGGAAATCTTGCGGAAGAGTTTACAAACTTAATGGTTTAATAAAGTTTGGCTAAAGATTTTATAATTGTAGAGAGGGAATTGTCAGATCAGAAAATACCATTTGGGGAATTAATAAGTCATCTTGTAATTTTCCGATTCCTAAAAAATTTCCTTCTGTTTCGTAAACCCGCACAAAGTCGGGAATATCAAGATTGAGGGCAATTTTTTGACCTTGACACCATTTTTTTGCTGATACTGTTGGTAAATTTACGGATAGTAAATGTTTTAATGGCGTGTCTGGGGCTAGAGGTTGAAATCTGCCTGTTTGCAGTTGGTTTTCTAAATCTGTGAATGTGAGACTGTCTGGGATTTGAAAACCGCTGCTTTCTGTACGCATAAGGGCGGCTAGACTACCACCTGTGTTTAATATACTACCTAAATCACGAGCGATCGCCCGAATATAAGTTCCCGCACCGCAAGATATAGCTACATTCAACTCCGGGAAATCACTGTCTCGCCAGTCTAATAGCTGAATTTGAAAAATTTCTACTGTTCGCACTGGAACTTTGACTATTTCCCCTTTTCGTGCTAAATCATACAGGCGTTTGCCATCAACTTGAATGGCACTATAATTGGGGGGAATTTGCTCTATTTTGCCAATAAACTGGGAAAGTGCGGTTTTTACATTTTCTAAATCCAAGCCGGGACAAGGTTTGGAGGTAATAATTTCTCCTTGTAAATCATCAGTAGTAGTCTGTATACCTAGACGAATGGTGGCTTGATAGGCTTTTTCGCCTGGTAAATATTGTAACAATCTTGTGGCTTTACCCAAGGCTATAGGTAATACTCCGGTGGCTGCGGGGTCTAAAGTTCCTGCGTGTCCTACCCGTTTCATTTTCAGTAGTTTTCGCACTTTAGCTACACAGTCATGGGAAGTCCAGTCAAATGGTTTGTTTAAATTCAGAAAACCTTGCACAATTTTAGATTTAAGATTTGATATCTTTGTATTTTCACATAAATTGTCAAGCATAAGATTCCCAACTTCTTCGCAAAGGGAATCTTGAATTAGGAAGAAAATATCAATAAGTGAAGTAGAGAAATACCAATACCCAGTATCCAAAATCCAAAGCGGACTATGATATGAGAAAGTTTTTTTTTGCGAGGTCGGTTTTTATGGCAGTGATCATCTAAAACTGGTGCTAATTTAATATGATCGAAAGATTGAACAAGATTTACACCAAGAGACTGACTAGAAATACTCTGAAAATAAGCGGCGTTAAGATAGGAAATATATTCTGGGTTTTTAGCTACATAAGTTTGAAAAAAAGGTAAACTTAAAGCATTCATATAACGACGGGCTTGGGAAGCATCACCTACCATATCTTTAGGTAATGATATTTGTGTACTTTCAGGGTTACTATTACCAATAGTAGAAAAGTGAGTAGCACCAAGTAGCATGACTAAATATTTATGGGGATAAGTAAGCCAAGAAAAAGGTAAAATCTGCTCATATAAAGCAGGGGCGACAGTATCTTCACTACTACCAATAATCATAATTGGGGTGTGAATTTGGCTTAAACCGACTTGTCCAAAAATGGAACTGGTAATAGGATTAACAGCGATAGCAGCTTTGACTCTTTTATCTTGTAAATTATATTCTTTTTCTGATTGATTTGGTAATTCTAAAGCCCGACATTGCAACAGTAAAGACATATTCCAGGTATTTCTTAATTTGTCTAAATCACAGTCTTTTTTTAGTTGTTGAAAGTTAATTTTTGCTCCAGCTAAAGCTAATGCAGTATAACCTCCTAAAGATTGGCCAAATACTCCTACTTGTTGGAAATTAAGCCGCTTCTGAAATTGTGAATCTGATGCCAATTGATCTAAAATATATTTTATATCTAAAGGTCTATCTTTAAATTCATGAGCTTGGATGACTTGATTACTATTTATCAAGGATTTTACTTTTTCTTGATAACTACTTGGATGATTGGGAATAACAACAGCAAAACCATAATTAGCTAGATATTTTCCTAAATAACGAAAGTTACTACTGTTTAAACCTAAACCGTGAGAAATGACAATTATAGGGGCAGAATTTTGGGTATTAGGAATATAGATATCAGTAGATAAATGCCGATTACGTAATGAGTCGAATAACTTTAATGTTTGTTTTTGAATTGGGAAATTTGGCTGCTGTGGTAATTTAGATAAATTCTCTAGAGAAATCGTTGCTGCTTCTAAATTTGATGCTTGTGTTAATGTAGCGATCGCTTTTTGAGTTGCGCTGATCATTTGCTCTAATTCCCTAGCAATTCTCCAACCAGAAACCACATCAATACTAATACTATTTTGTGGATATTTACGTAATAAATTTAATAAATTTAATCCTTCTGGTTCAGCAGCAGCGGAAATTAAAGCTGTGCGTAAATTCTGAGATTCTGATGCTGGAGAATCGGATTTAGTTTGAATTAATTCTGTCAACCTTTTTAAGATAAATTTCCCCTGTTGAGTGTCGAGAAATTCAGAAACTACAGCAGGACTAATTTTGACTGGTTGAATTAAAATTTTCCTTAATTCTTGTAGTATATTTGTAGGAATATATTGATAATATTGGGCAAAGTTTGTATTAACAAAACCATGTTGAGCATAGTTTTCTAAAACATTAATGGGGATAGAAATGTCTAATGCTGAATAAGCTGCATGAATTTGTGCTGCTGCCATTGCAGAGTTACTTATTCCCAATGTTGGCAGCAACATTGATAAAATCAGTAATAGGGAATTTTTTATCAGGTTCTTGCCACAATTACCAAACATATTGATCGCTTAACTTTTATGGTGATGTTGTTGAGCGCGGCTCAATTTTGGTAGTTATTTGGACACCCTGATAAATTTATGCTGTATTCTAATTCTCAGGTATATTTATGAGTGAAATCAGAAATGGGATAGAAGGATTTATATTCAGGTTCTAATACCAGCATTTCTTTGAAGATCATAATACATGACTGATTTATCCACATCAGTATTGATTATGTATTTTGACTGATTAATAAAATTTGAATAATGCTAATAAATCCTATTAATCAAAGTTACTTTTTATCTGAATTTAGGGATAAAAAAGGTAATGCTGAAAAATTATTTGTTTTCTGTTTTCAGGCATAATTTAAAGATTGTAATAGTTGTTTTTGCGATAGTGCAAAACCCTAAGTTAATAGAGCTACACCCAGTTATTAATATCATGGATAACGCTGCTGAAAAATTACTAATTTTAGGCAATTTTTAGGCATTATTAATAATGACTAAATGGCATAAATTATTTTTCAACATTATTTTTACATCATAGCCAAGTACCAGGAATAGTTAAATACTTCTGGCTGTTGGTGGCTAGTCCGGGTAATATAGAAAAAGTCGAAAGTGAAATGGTTTTAATGTTTATGTATAAGAGGTTATTTAATAAGTTGCAAAATTTACCATAAACCTCGCCAGGAGAGGGAAGTTACCTCTTGGGTAAGTCGTCATAAAAAAAAAGACAGAGATTTACCCTGTCCTGAAAATATGATATTTTAGAGTTTTAGGGGATGTTTGAAAAGTCGCTCATAGCGTATCAAATATTTTCATCTCCCCTTAAATCCCTCAAAAAAAGGGGGAGTTAGATTTTAATTCCCTCTGCTAAGGAGGGGTTAGGGGGGATATGCAAGTATCCAAAATCACGATCCAAAACTTTCCTAACAACATTTTAGTGGTAAAACTTAGTAACGGTTGCGTTCACCGCCATAACTACCACCCCGTCCACCACGATCTTCTTTGGGTTTAGCTTTGTTGACTTTCAACTGCCGTCCCATCCATTCAGCACCGTCAAGAGCAGCAATTGCGGCTTCTTCCTCCGCATCTGATGACATTTCGACAAATGCAAAGCCCCTAACACGACCAGTTTCTCTGTCTGTGGGTATTTGGACTCTCTTAACACTTCCATACTCTTGAAAAACCTCTTTCAGGGCGTCTTCCGTAACCTGATAGGATAAATTACCGGCATAAATTGACATTGAATAGCTCCAGAAATCAAAAATCGCAGTTTGCACTACTAATTAAATATATAATACCCGTGATTAAGATTTATTTCCAAGTTTGAATTACTAATTTTTATTGTAAGTCGTTTATAAGCAAAAAGATTCCCGCATTCTTAAAGAATTTGGGAATCTGAGTTAGGAAAAAAGTCTACAATTTTACATCGGGAGGAAGTAGGACTTTATTAATTACATGAATCACACCGTTACTGGCTTTAACGTCTGCTCTTGTTACTCTGGCGTTATTTACAGTAACTCGACCCTTTCTGACTTTAACCTTAACTACAGCACCTTCAACTGTTTTGACCTCACCAGCTTTGATATCTTTAGAGGTAATTGCCCCAGGAACTACATGATAGGTTAATATTTTAACTAAGGTGTCTTGGTTTTCTGGTTTGAGGAGTTTTGCTAAAGTTCCTTTTGGTAAGGCTTTAAATGCTGCGTCTGTAGGCGCAAATACAGTGAGTGGTTCTTGACCAGAGAGGGTTTCTACCAAACCTGCGGCTTTGATAGCTGTGACTAGGGTGATCAAGGAACTGTTGGCGCTGGCAACTTCGACAATTGTGCCTACGGTCTGTTTACTGGTAACAGGTGTAGTATGATTAGCAGGAGACTTAGTTTCTGCGAAGCTAGGGGCGCTGACCAGAAGGGTGGTTGTAGCTATGGCGATACTAACTGTTTTACTGAATAGGGAATTCATGGTTTATACTCCAAATTGCGGCCACTTTCACTTGACTATTAGCACTGTAACATAATTTAATAAGTGTCTGTTGACAACTATTCTGCCAGCATTGCTAATAGTTCTGCCTCAGTCAATTGGCTAATTCCTAAATTCTGGGCTTTCTCTAATTTAGAACCGGCATCTGCTCCTACTACCAAAAAGTTTGTTTTTTTGCTAATTGAATCAGTAATTTTACCTCCATATTTTTGAATTAAAGCTTTTGCTTCCTCTCTTTTTAAGGTTGGTAATGTGCCAGTCACTACAAAGATTTTGCCGGCAAGTTTTTGATTAATCTCACCCACAGCTTTCGTTGCTGGGCTGTTTGCTAATTGTAACCCAATGGTTTGGAGACGGGAAATTAAAGTTTGATTTGCTACTGTATGAAACCATTGATACACTGATTGGGCGATTTCTGCACCGATACCATAAACGCCCGCAATATCTGATTGTCTGGCGGCTGTTAATTCGGCGACGGTGGTAAACCTCTGGGTTAATAATTGGGCGTTGACGCTACCTACATGACGAATGCCTAAGCCATATAATACCCTAGACCAAGGTTGAATTTTTGATTGGGCGATCGCTTTGATCAATTTTTCCGCTGATTTTTCTCCCATGCGTTCTAATTCACATAATTGCTCTTTTGTCAATTCGTATAAATCAGCTACGGAATGTATTAAACATTTTTCTACTAATTGATACACAAGTTTTTCCCCAACACCTTTAATATCTAAAGCGTCACGACTTACCCAATGTTCGATTTCACCTTTGAGAATGGCGGGACAGGAAGCATTTACACATCTAGTAACAGCTTCTCCAGTTTCTCTGACTACCAGTTGTCCACAGACGGGACAATGGGAAGGCATAATAAAGGGTTGGGTGTCAGGGGGACGCAATTCTTTGATTACCCGGACTACTTCGGGAATGATTTCTCCCGCTTTGCGTACAATTACGGTGTCACCAATGCGAATATCTAACTGTTCAATGCGATCGCTATTATGTAAGGTAGCACGGGAAACAGTTGTTCCCGCTAATTGTACTGGTAACATTTCCGCCAGGGGAGTTAACGCGCCGGTTCTGCCGACATTAACGGTAATTTTTTCTACACGGGTTGGGGCTTCTTCGGCGGGATATTTTAAGGCTATAGCCCAGCGGGGAAATTTCTGTGTAAACCCCAATTGTTCCTGGAGTTTAAAAGTATTTAATTTAACTACAATTCCATCGGTCATATAGGGAGAGTTGAGCCGTTCTGTATCCCAATATTGGTAATATGCGGCGACTTCAGGGATAGAATAACAAAGTTTATGATTAGTATCAATGCGGAAACCCATTTTTTGTAATAATTCCAAAGCTTCCCATTGAGTATTGGCAATACTGGAATCATCTAACCCGGTAATATGTAGAGTATAGGCGAAAAAATCTAACTGTCGTTGGGCGACAATACGGGAGTCTAATTGTCTCAGCGTACCAGCTACAGCATTGCGCGGGTTAGCAAATACTTGTTCACCAGCTTTTTGTCTTTTTTCGTTAATTTCTTTAAATACCTGTAAAGGTAGAAACGCTTCTCCCCGTACTTCCACTTTGGCGATATTTTCCAAGCCGTCAAAATTCAAACGGAGGGGAATTGAGCGGATAGTTCTGACATTTTGGGTAATATCTTCACCCATTATGCCATCTCCTCTAGTTACACCTCTTACTAAAACTCCATTTTCGTAGGTCAAGGCCAAAGCCGCACCATCAATTTTCAATTCAGATACATATTCTATTTCTCCGGTATTATACTGCTCTGGTATGTGTCGCCGCCAACGTTGCTCCCAATTTTGCAATTCTTCAATATTAAAAGCATTTTCCAGACTGTACAGAGGAATATTATGGCGGACTGAGGTAAAATGGGTTGCAGGTCTTTCTCCAACACGCTGGGTAGGACTATCGGGAGTAATTAATTCTGGATTTTTTGTTTCTAATTCTTGTAGTTCTCGATACAGCCGATCATAAACTGTATCTTCCATTATTGGTGCATCTAAAACATAATAAGCGTAACTAGCTTTTTGTAACAAAGATCGTAATTCTTCTATACGTTTTAATTCAGGTTGAGTTGAGATCATAAGTTTCATAATGAAAGAATTATACTCCTTTTTTGAGGGAAGAATACTGATATGAATGAACCACAAAGACGCAAAGGACAGGAAGGAAGAATAAAGTAGTAGCAGAACTTTGGCGTTGGTGATTAAGAGTATGATTTTATTTCACGCAGAGGCGCAGAGGCGCAGAGAGTAAGATAAGAGTTTCATTTTTTTGATTGTCCAATTTCATACCTCAATTCAGCAACGCCAGAACTTTAATTATAAAGAAAAACCATGATTCAAACTTTCACAAATCAGTCTCCTATTATTATCGCTCATCGGGGTGCAAGTGGCTACCGTCCTGAACATACTTTAGCGAGTTATGAGTTAGCAATTGATTTAGGTGCTGATTATATTGAACCAGATTTGGTAATGACTAAAGATGGTATTTTAATTGCGCGTCATGAAAATGAAATATCAGAAACTACGGATATTGTTGATCATGCTGAATTTGCTTATTTAAGAACTACTAAAATCATTGATAGTGAAATTAAAACTGGTTGGTTTACAGAAGATCTTACCATAGCAGAAATCAAAACTTTAACTGCTAAAGAACGTATTCCCCAAATTCGTCCCCACAATACAGCTTATAACGGAATGTTTACTATTCCCACTTTTACAGAAATCATTGATTTAGTCAAGGATAAACGTGAAAAAGTTGGTCGCAATATTGGTATTTATCCAGAAACCAAACATCCCAGTTATTTTCAAGAGATTGGTTTACCATTAGAAGCGGCCTTGTTATCGAATTTGCAAGACATTGATTTACCCATATTTATTCAATCATTTGCGGTGAGTAACCTCAAAGAATTATCTCAGAAAACAGATTTACCATTAGTACAATTAATTAATGATATTGGTAAACCCTATGATTTTGTTATAGACAATGATCTGCGTATATATAGAGATTTATTAACACCAAAAGGGTTACAAGAAATTGCCGAATATGCACAAGCAATAGGTGTACATAAAAACTTATTAATTCCCAGAGATATTCATGGTAAATTATTATCACCAACATCCTTAATTATAGATGCTCATGCAGCCAATTTACAAGTTCATGCTTGGACATTTAGAAATGAAGACTTTTTCTTACCTTTAGGCTTACAAGGAAGTCCTGAAAAAGAATATGAAATCTTTTTAAATTTAGGAGTAAATGGTCTATTTACTGATTATCCAGATCTAGCTGTAAAGCAGAAATGTTGCTACCTTAATCAAAAATAAATAATGAATCTATCTCTTGTCAAAATCCTAAAATTCATCTGCGTTTAATTATTCTTAATTATTCTGGGTTAAACCACAGGAACGTTTTTAGAAACAACCCCAACAAGTACAGTTATCAATAATATAAATATTATAAATAATCATGTATCTGTACCTTTATGGAAACTGGGTTTATTTTTTTTTAAAGTTGGTAGTGTCCTATTTGGAGGTGGTTATTTACTAATAGCATTTTTACAAAAAGCACTAGTAGAAGAATATGGCTGGTTAACACAACAACAGTTATTAGATAGTATTGCTATTGGACAATTTACACCAGGTCCAGTGCTTTCTACCGCGACATTTATTGGTTATATAATTGCTGGTTTTCCTGGAGCAATTGTAGCAACTATGGGGGTTTTTCTCCCTTCATTTTTGTTTGTTGCTATTTTAAACTTCTTTATGGATACCCTTCGTAAATCATCTTGGACAAGACCATTTTTAGATGCTGTTAATGTTAGTGCTGTAGCCTTAATGACACTAACTATAATACAATTAGGAGTAGCTACTTTAATACTACCCAAAACTGATTCCATAGATTTTTTAGGTTTAGGAATTGCTGTTATTTCCGCAATTTTAGTCATTCGCTACCGCATTAATAGCATTTACTTGATTTTAGGTGGTAGTATTATTGGTGGGAGTGCTTTAATCTTGGGTTATCTTAGATAAGAACATAATTACCTGACTGGGAAATTCATACTTTTAACAAATTTTATGGTACTACAAGTAGAAAGCAACAAATACGAAGAGAAAACCCAAGAAATTGCTAGACAGGTTTTAGCTGTTACCCAGGAAAATCGCTCATTTTTAGCTGCTTTACGCGACCAAATGCGCTGGGATGATAAATTACTCGACTGGGCTATGAGTAACCCCGGTTTACGAGTACAATTATTTCGGTTCATAGATACTTTACCCGCTTTACATAGTAAATCAGAAATTGCGTCCCATTTACAAGAATATTTGGGAGATGAATCAGTAGAATTACCAGCAGCTTTAAAAGCAATTTTGAACTTTGCTAACCCGGATTCTATGCCCGCACAGGTAGCAGCGACAACCGTGGGAAATGCTGTGCAAACTTTAGCACATAAATATATTTCAGGCGAAAATATTAAACAAGTCATCAAAACCGTTGAGAGACTGAGAAAAGATAAAATGGCTTTCACCATTGACTTACTTGGTGAAGCGGTAATTACGGAAATAGAGGCACAATCTTATTTAGAAAGATACCTAGAATTGATGCAGCAGTTGGTGGAAGCATCACAAAATTGGGCGAAAATTCCAGCTATTGACGAAGCAGACGGCGAAAATATCCCCAAAGTCCAGGTTTCTGTCAAATTAACGGCGTTTTATTCCCAATTTGACCCTTTAGATGCTGAAGGTAGTGAAGCGAAAGTAAGCGAACATATTCGGACTTTACTCCGTCGTGCCAAAGAATTAGGTACAGCAGTCCATTTTGATATGGAACAATACGCTTATAAAAATATTACTTTCACCATTCTCAAAAAACTTTTACTAGAAGCGGAATTTCGTCAACGTACCGATATTGGTATGACCATTCAAGCATATCTCCGCGACAGCGAACAGGACGCTAGAGAAATCATTGCTTGGTTAAAACAACGGGGTTATCCTCTGACTATTCGTTTGGTTAAAGGTGCGTATTGGGACCAGGAAACCATCAAAGCCGCTCAAAAACATTGGCCGCAACCAGTTTATCATGATAAAGTCGCCACAGATGCCAATTTTGAAGCTATTACCCAGTTATTGTTAGAAAATCATCAGTATGTCTATTCTGCCATAGGTAGTCATAATGTGCGATCGCAATCTCGTGCCATAGCCATTGCGGAAAATCTTCAAGTTCCCCGTCGTCGCTTTGAAATGCAAGTGCTTTACGGCATGGGTGATAAAATAGCTAAAGCCTTGGTAGATAAGGGTTATCGCGTCCGGGTCTATTGTCCCTACGGTGACTTATTACCGGGAATGGCTTATTTAATTCGGAGGTTGTTGGAAAATACCGCAAATAGCTCCTTTTTACGCCAAAATCTGGAAAATCGTCCCATTGAGGAGTTGTTAGCACCACCAATACCAGTTCTAACTTCCCCCTCGCTTGCGGGGGGGACTGAGGGGGGGTTTTGCGGTGTAGCAGATACCGATTTTGCAAAGGAAGAAAGCAGGGATAGTTCGCGTTTAGCTTTGGAAAATGTGCGTCAACAGTTGGGTAAAACTTATTTACCTTTCATTAATGGGGAATATGTAAATACGACAACTTTTGTAGATTCTCTTAACCCTTCTAACTTTAGTCAAATTGTTGGTAAAGTAGGTTTACTTAGCGTTGAACAAGCTGAGGAAGCAATGAAATTTGCTAAAGCTGCTTTTCCCGCTTGGAAAAAAACTCCCGTTAAACAACGTGCTGATATTTTGCGTCAAGCTGGGAAGTTAATGGAACAAAGACGCGCCCAACTTTCGGCCTGGATAGTTTTGGAAGTAGGAAAACCCGTCAAGGAAGCTGACGCAGAAGTTTCCGAAGCAATTGATTTTTGTCTTTATTACGCTGAGGAAATGGAACGTCTAGATCAAGGTATAATTTACGATGTTCTTGGCGAAACTAATCGTTATATTTACCAACCCAAAGGAATCGCAATTGTCATTTCTCCCTGGAATTTCCCTCTAGCTATTGCTTGCGGTATGACCGTCGCTGCTTTGGTTTCAGGAAATTGTACTCTACTCAAACCTGCGGAAACTTCTTCTGTAATTACAGCAAAATTTACAGAAATATTAATAGAAGCAGGAATCCCTAAAGGTGTTTTTCAATACGTCCCTGGCAAGGGTTCTCAAGTCGGGGCTTATTTGGTAAATCATCCTGATACTCATGTTATTGCTTTTACTGGTTCTCAGGAAGTAGGTTGTAGAATTTACGCAGAAGCCGCTATCTTAAAACCCGGTCAAAAGCACCTCAAAAAAGTAATTGCGGAAATGGGAGGCAAAAATGCCATCATTGTTGATGAAAGTGCTGATTTAGACCAAGCTGTTGTCGGCGTTGTGCAATCTGCTTTTGGTTATAGTGGACAAAAATGTTCTGCTTGTTCACGGGTAATTGTGCTTGAACCTATTTATGATGCTTTTGTGGAAAGGTTGGTAGAAGCGACAAAATCTTTAAATATTGGAGAAGCGGAGTTACCCAGTACCCAAGTTGGTCCGGTAATTGACGCTAATGCCCAAGCTCGCATTTTAGAATATATTGAAGAAGGCAAAAAAGAAGCTAAATTAGCTTTAGAGTTACCCGCACCCACCCAAGGATATTTTATCGGTCCTGTGATTTTTTCAGAAGTACCCGCAAATGGAGTTATTGCACAACAGGAAATATTTGGACCTGTTTTAGCTGTAATTAGAGTTAAAGATTTTCAAAAAGCTTTAGAAGTTGCCAATAACACAAATTACGCTTTAACAGGTGGTCTTTATTCCCGTACCCCTTCCCACATTGAACAAGCGCAAGCAGATTTTGAAGTAGGGAATTTATATATTAACCGGAATATAACTGGTGCAATAGTATCTCGTCAACCTTTCGGTGGATTTAAACTTTCTGGAGTCGGTTCAAAAGCAGGAGGACCAGATTATCTTTTGCAATTCCTAGAACCACGCCATATCACAGAAAACATCCAACGTCAAGGTTTTGCACCAATTGAGGGTAATGAATAATTAATTTGTAGGGGTTTATAAATATCCCCGACTTCTTTAAGAGGTTGGGGATATAAAATTAATATGATGTGAGTTTAATTATAAATTGATCAAAATATCTGCTTATCTCATTAACCAAAATCTTATAATTCAAGTCAGAAAAATCAATATCTTGATTAGCTGGTTGAGTAGTAAGTTTAATAGTTAATTCTTTCGTATGTTGTAAAGCAATAATTAAAGATTGACGTGATATATTAAGAGAGTTACATTCTGTAAAACAACTATTTATATAATTATCATCTAAAGTTAACTTTTCAGCTAAAATTGCATATATTATATAGCGTACAATAGTGGCAATATCTCGCTTGATAACAGCAATTTTGTTTTCAGATTCTTGCTGATTTTGTATTTCAATTGATTGAGTAGAAATAGAATCTAAGAGATATTTTAATGAATAATTAACTAGAATATCTGTTTTATTAGTAATATTTCCAACAATTTCTATACGTTTTCTGTAATATTGAAAAAGAATTTTATAAAATTCAAGAGAGTTGCAAAAACCATAACTCAAATGACTACGAAAGTAAATGAACAAAAATGAGGTAGGTTTAACTACAGAAAAAAATTCTTTATAAGAATCCCCTAAGTTTTGAAGAGAAGATTTAATATATTCAACTTTTCTAGTAAGAATATAGTCTAATTTAAAAAATTTCGCACAAGCTAATTGTATAGATTGTTCAAAATCTTTAAGGTGATATGAATGAGCTATTTCTAAGATTCTATCATCAATAATACAAACTTTCATGACAGATCGAATTTCAGATATAGCCTCCCAAGCAATCTCAAATCCTCCGTTATCTCTACCAACATCAAAGATTTTATTGAGGGTTGTAAGTGTTACATAACCCTCTACTTGTTTAGTTTCAATTAATTCCCAAATTTTTGATGAATCTTCTACAAATGGATCTCTTTCGAGCAGAATATCTAGAAGAATATCATCATCTAATAAAACTTTTCTGATCATTAGTGTTGCTCTAAATCCTAACTTCCATGTTTAGCAACTTCGGTATTATTAGAATTATGTTGTTGATCTTTTTGTTTTTCAGACTTGAATAGTCCGCGTACTCGTTTTAAGTGTGGTAAATTTTCTGATCTTTCTTCTATTACCTCTATCACTTCGGGAAGTAAATGTGCAACACCAAATAACTTTCCTGCATAAGATGTTTTCAGAAAAGCTTGTCTTTGAGCATGAGTCATTATCTCTTTTGACCCTGCCATTATTTCGTCACTACTCATATCGCTTGGGTTCTCCCCATATTGTTTCATGTCGCTGACAAAATTCTGCTGCTGCGGTTCGTGAAAATCTGAAGCCATATAAATCTTCTCCAGGTGTGCTACATGATAAACCAAGATACTCCATTTGTACCTTATCTCTATAGTATGGCACAGCTTTATCCAAAGCATCTAGTATAATTAGCGGTGCTTCTGGTTTTGGTTCACAAAACTCGAAACCAACCTGTATTGCATACCAAATCAACCATTTACCAATAGGTTCAATTAATCTTGTAGCAACATCTCCTCGACTGGTAGGGTGTGCTTCTAAATTATTTATTTCCAGAAATATAGGGGGACTCGGATCAGGATAAGTATATGGATAAAGACTATATTTTATTAATCCCCAGATTTTATCATTATAAACAAGTTTAACTATATTTTGACAGTAAAAGGCTGTTTCATTGCAAATATTTAACCAGTTACAAGACCAATTTGTGGGCATATCATCAATAGTTGCTGGAGAAATAAAAGCAACTTCCTCAGCGTTGGATTCAATTAAAACTTTTACGTGATAACTTCCGATAGTAGTCAATTTGTTTTACACCCTTCTTACAATTACTTTACAATCTCAAAACTATACATTATTTTAAACTTACTTTATCATTTGAGGGTGATCTTAATTATGAAATAATTTTAGAACCAGATCTAGAAGATGATTCTGGGCTTGCTTATTGGGAATTATTAATGCCAAATGAGCAAATTTTAATAGTAGGACCGGGACTGTTTTGGGAATGTAAATCAATTCATGAACCTTATTAACCTGAATATCTAAATTCAGATCAAATCCCCAGATTGAAATATAATTACTAAATATAATTACTAATTAAGATGGGTAACTGCGTATTCGTGTCTAGAATAAAACTTTGTACCTTAGCATCTTAGCGAAAAATAAAAATGCTAACATCCTCAAGACAGATACCCACTCTCGGAAAATATGCCACAATGAAAGTAGAAACGTCTGTTAAAAAAACTTAACACCATTTTCTATTTTTAACTCCTGAACTCCTATTAGCAGGGGGTGGAACTATGATTAGTACAAATAACGATATCAGAATTGTTTCTTTAATTCCGAGTGCTACGGAAATTATCGCTAAACTGGGTTTATTTGATGCTATAGTAGGCAGGTCTCATGAATGTGACTATCCTCCAGAAATCGTAAATCGTCCAGTTTGTACTCAAGCACGTTTTAATGGTCATGCTAATAAGACTTCTGTTCATAATCAAGTCAATGATGTATTACAATCTGCTTTAAGTATTCACAAGATCAAAGTTGATGTTTTGGAGAAGTTGCACCCTACCCACATTATCACTCAAGACCAATGTGATGCTTTTTCTGTTACTTTACCAGAAGTAGAAGCAGCAGTTGCCCAACTTACCCACAGTTCACCCCAAATTATATCTTTACAGCCTAACACATTACAAGATGTTTGGGGTGATATTGAGCGAGTTAGTCACACTTTTGGCGTAGATTCAGTACAAATACTGGATAACTTAGAAGCCCGTATTAAAATTTGCAAGCGCAAACTCCAGGGGCTTTCTAATGCAGAAATGCCGAGGGTAGCTTGTATTGAATGGACTGATCCTTTAATAGCTGCTGCAAATTGGGTTCCTGAATTAATTAATTTAGCAGGGGGACAATCATTGTTCTGTTTGATGGGTAAACCCGCTGTTCATGTACAATGGGAAACACTAGTAGCTAGTAACCCAGATGTAATTATTTTCATGCCTTGTGGCTTTGATTTGCAACGGACTCAGCAACAAGCTGAATTATTAACTCAACGTCCAGAATGGAAAAAACTCCACGCTGTTCAAAGTGGAAGGGTTTTCATTACCGATGGTAATGCTTATTTTAACCGTCCTGGTCCACGATTGGTAGATTCTGTGGAGATATTAGCAGAAATATTGCATCCTGATATCTTTGATTATGGTTATCAAGGTACTGGTTGGCAACCTTTGTAAGCAGTGTGCAAATAACTTGACCATAGGTAGGAATTTGATAATATCTTAGACGTTGTTTTGCGTTATTATTATTGTTGTTTCGCGCAAAGACGCAAAGTTTGAGATATTCAATTCTTACCTATTTACTTGTGTTATTTCGAGTATATCTGTGTTTGACTCCTATGGGAAAATATTCAAGATCACCAATGGGTTTTAATTCTACCAAGGGGGTTTGATATTGGGGGGGAACATAATTAGCAAATTCACTATTCAGACGTAATAATTGGGTCAAAATAGAGTTAGTAATAGATGATTTTTTCTGTTCTTGATCTTCTATTCCTGGTGCTAGTTCGACGACTACAGATAAAAAGCGGTTTTTGTCTAAATCTTCCTTTATTTGTAATACAAATTTACCCGTTACCCATTCTCTAATAATTGGTTGTTCCAACCCTACTGTAATATTTTCTGGGTAGATATTTGCGCCAAAATAGGAAACTGTAAAGTTAGAACGTCCGAAAACATAGACAAAAGGTAACTGATTAATTCCGCGATTATTTTCTAATTCTGTGAGAGGATTAAAACCCCAATTTGCTAAAAATTCTAGCATTTCTGGATAGGAAATTAAACCCCCATGATCAAGAATACTATATCTAATTAAAGGAACTCCATTATCCCCAGAAAATAGCAGATTTCCCTCTTCAACTTCAAAAAAACGACTGCTAGGATCATATTGGACTAAAGTAGGTAAACGGGACTCTCCAAATAATGCTTTGGCTGCTGCGGGAGTACGCGCTAAAAACCGTCGAATACATATACTTAAAGGGGTTTCATTTCCTAAAACTCCCGCGTCTGCTGTTCCATACAAAGAAGCAAAATCATCACAGGGATTTTCAGAACCCATTCTTTCAGCGACTAAATTTCGCCATTCTTCACTAAATACTTCTCCGGCCATTACCAATTTAATATTATATTGTTTCCATCGCATTCCTTGAGCAAGACCCGTATCAATGACATCTTTTAAAAATGGTGGATATCCTAATAATACAACTTGCTGAAAGTTAGCTCCTAATTCCTGGACAATTCGCAAAATTTCCGGTTTATTATTACCTGGAGTAATGACGGTCAGGGGATAACCTTTAGCAGCTAAATAACGACAACAATTAGTAGTAAACATTCCTCCTACCCAAGTTCCCAAGGAAAAACAAATTACGGCTAAAGTAGTTTGAGAATCTGCGTAGAAACTATTATGAAAAATTTGCTCAAAGCGGGTTGCTATGTGTAATTCATCTGTTAAAAAACGCGGCCAAAATGTTGATTTTCCTGTAGAACCGGAGGAAGCAGCTATAAAATCACAGTTTTCTATTTTTCCATGATAACACAATTGAGATACAGGATATTTTGCTATATAATTCTCCTTATTAATTTTCGGTATTTTCTGAAAATCAGCCAAAGTTTGAATATTATCTGGTTTAATTCCGGCTTTTGCCAAAAATTCTTGATATGCAGGTACATTAGCTGCGACTTTCTGAAAGAATTTGATCACAGTTATTTCTAGATCATGATCGGGATAAAGTTGCAGTTTTTCCTCTAAAGGAAGAGATATAAAGTTGGTGAGTTCTTGAATTATATTTTGGGTTTCTGTTGGGGATTTCATAATTTATCTCAGGTAAAAACTATGGTGTTGACTAGATTTATTTAATTTATCTTTATTATCTCGAAAATAGACTGGTAATCATACCATCTTCCCGTAAAACTGCGTCAAATTTTTTGGAAATTTTCTTTCCTGTCTTTGTGTCCTCTGTGTCCTCTGTGGTTCGTTGATCTTAAATTTCCAATATATTTTATATCTTTAAATAAAGACCAAAGAACGCAGGTAATTTTCGGGTAATTTTAATTAGTATTAAGTTTTTGATATTTATAGGACTTACGCAAGATTCATGGAATAACGAACCACTCCAGGCACAGAGGTCACGGAGAAATGAGGATTTGAGAGATATTTTGCGTAAGTCCTGATTTAGACAGCTAGACCTAATGATTCTAATTAAAATAGAACAAAAATCTTGAAATGTCAACCCTAAAAATAGATATTTACTCAAAATTACGGAATATTACTAATTGTTAATATTTATAATGGATTTTTTATTTTCATACTCCGTGAACAAACATTGCGTAAATCCTTTTGGTGATGTTGTATAACTTGATTAGACTTAATTTATCTCGTAGTATTATGCAAGTATATTGCAGTCAAAAACACGCAAATAATGCTAATCACCATTTTTGTACTGTCTGCGGTGAATCACTACCCTTGACTGTGGGGCAAGTTATTGATAATCGTTATGAAATTGGGCGTATATTGGGACAAGGTGGCTTTGGACGCAGTTATCTGGCGGTTGATAGGCAAAAATATCGGAAAATCTGCGTTTTAAAGGAATTTGCGCCTCAAGTTGTCAAACCCCAGGATTTACAAAAGGCCAAGGAGTTGTTTGTACGGGAAGCCAGTGTCCTGGAAAAAATCCAACATCCCCAAATTCCTCATTTTCACTCTTCCTTTCAAGCTAAAATTGGTACTAAGGATTTTTTCTTTTTGGTGCAAGATTACATTGAGGGTGATAATTATGACCAATTATTGGCACAGCGTCAAAATCAGGGAAAGTCTTTTAGTGAGGAAGAAGTTATTAATTTACTGCACAATATTCTCCCAGTGCTGGCTTATATTCATAGTTTGGATATTGTTCACCGCGATATTTCCCCGGATAATTTGATTTTACGCCAAAGTGATAATTTACCCGTGTTGATTGATTTCGGGGGTGTGAAACAGTTACCAGCTTATCAAGGGTTTTTGCGGACAAACTTGGCGGCAAATAGAACATTGTTAGGTAAAAAAGGCTACGCACCAGAGGAGCAGTTACTTCAAGGAAAGGTATATAAAAGTAGTGATTTTTACTCTTTGGCGGTAACAGCTTTAGTGCTAATTACGGGGAAACAACCAAATTTACTTTATGATGGTTTTCATGGGGTTTGGCTTTGGGGTAAGGAAATTAAGGTGAGTCCCAAGTTAGAGACTGTGTTAAGAAAGATGTTAGCCTATAAGCCCAGCGATCGCTATCAAAAGGCTGAACAAGTTATTAAAGATTTACCTTTGGCATCTATAGCATCTGGGGGGCAAACTATGATAAATTCTCACAATCATCCCCATCCTGATGTGACTAAGCTAAAAACCCAAATAGTCGCACCAGGTATAAAAAAAGTTCGTACTATTGGTGGTAGCTTCCACAATCAGACGACATTATTTGTACAGAAAATACCTATGCCCGTATGGTTACGTCCTTTTACTGTTAGCTTGATGATGACAACGGGGGTGTTATTAACGAGTGTGGGTATGTTCGCTTTGGGAAATTTTGCGGTGAAGGAGATATCATCAATTACATTTCCTGAATTTGCAGTTCCTAAGATACCTGCTATTAATAATTCTGGGGGTGGAAAAAATAGTAAACGCAGTATTCAAGAGGTTTTGAGTCGTCTCAAAGAATTAGAAATTTCTGGGGTATTTTTCACCAATACAGTTAATGAGATTTTCTATATGCAAAATCCGAATTTGAGGGGACGGAAATTAACGGAAAAACCAGAAGATGCTGCTTTACGGGAACAATGGAATAACATTGCTAATCAGTTATTAAATAACTTGGAAAAAGCAAATTTAAGTCAGACAGCTAGACGGAAAATAGGTAGTTATAGTCAACAAGATTCCCAACGATGGGAACAACTAGCTAAAGCAGGTAAACTGGGTAAATATAAATCTTTCCCAGATTTACGCACGGACACATATCGAACCTTTGAACCCTTGTTTCCTGGTCAAAAACGCGGTCAACTAAATCAAAAAACTTTTTTACAAATTTGGTATGCGATCGCATCTGATAAAATTGCTAGTTAAATTGGGGTTAAAAACCGCTTTACACAGGTAAAAACCACCTAAATCGGTTTTAAACTCCTAATTTTTCCTGAGTCCGCCGCTGCGGACATTGTTTGTATAGCCGCGACTTCTAATCGCTAAGTCTCTAAGTTGACAATTGATAAATGACAAATGAATAATCTTTATTGTTCTCAAGGACATCAAAATCCCGCTGGTAGTAGCTTTTGTCGTCAATGTGGAGAGAAAATTACCAATATACCAACATCTGTAAATCACCATATTCAACCAGGTCAAATTTTAGGCGATCGCTATGCTATAATTCGGCAAATTGGCCAAGGAGGATTTGGCCGGACTTATTTAGCCGCAGATATTAACCGCTTTCAAGAAAATTGTGTTTTAAAAGAATTTTCTCCCCAAATACAAACTCCTGATGTTGTCCAAAAAGCAGCGGAACTTTTTCAAAGAGAAGCAAGTGTTCTTTATAAATTACAACATTCCCAAATTCCTAGATTTCGGGAATTATTACCAATTAATTTACAAGGTAAAGAAAGTCTTTTTTTAATTCAAGATTATGTAGATGGTGAAACTTATAATTCTTTATTAAAACATCGTCAACAACGCGGTTTAAAATTTACAGAAACAGAAATTCGTCAACTATTACAGCAAATTTTACCAGTTCTGGAATATATTCACTCTCTTGGTGTCATTCATCGTGATATTTCTCCTGATAATTTAATGTTGAGAAATGGTGATCAATTACCAGTTTTAATTGATTTTGGTGGCGTGAAACAAGTAGCCGCAAATGCCGCTTCTCAATATTATCAAACAGGGGCAAAAACACCTTCTCCCAGTGAAACTTTGTTGGGAAAAATAGGATTTGCCCCACCAGAACAAATGCAAACGGGTATAGTATCTGCCCAAAGTGACTTATATGCTTTAGCTGCCACTATGTTAGTTTTACTGACAGGTAAACAACCACAAGAATTAATTGATACTTATAATCTGAGTTGGCAATGGCGACGGGAAGTTAGCTTAAGTGTTGCATTGGGGCAAATTATTGATAAAATGTTATCACCAATTGCCAGTAATCGCTATCAAACCGCCAGTCAAGTTCTGCAAGCCCTTAATCCTCAACCTATTAACTATCCGCAAACTCAACCCCCCACCGCCGCAACTATCGCTTTTTCTCCCCCGAAAACCCCAGTTTCCCCACCTAAAATTACTCCCACTGCTCCTCAACCGAGTATTTGGACGGGAACAAATGTTTTTATAATTACTTTTACTGTAATTATCAGCGGTGGATTACTTACGTGGAGATTTAAAAACCGCAGTTATAATTTCAACGCAAGTCACCCAATAATTACATCTAACTCCAATTCTAGGGAATCAGTAAAACCAGAAGTTAATTTTTCACCAGCGGAAAAACAACGTAAACAAAAATTAAGCGATCGCCGTGAAGAATTAGACATAAATTATAACTTCTATGTTACAATTACAAACGATTTATTTTGGGCAAAATACCCCAGTTTAAAAGGGCGTATTCTGAGCGATAGTCCAGAAGATGAGAAGTTACGCGCAAAATGGGATCAAACCGCCGCTGAAGTTCTAGAAAAGCTGTCAGAACTCAGTTCTGAATCCCGTAGTCAACTAGGAACTTATACATTATCAGTCCTCACTAACTGGAAAGCCGAAGTTAATAAAATTAACGTTGCTAGTCGTTCTTTGTATGATTTGGGGGATGTTGCTTTTTTCAGTAAATTTCCTGAACAAAGGGGTAAAAATTTTATTAAACAACCCATCGGACAAGTTTGGTATGGATTTGTCAACGATCAACTTAACGCCATTCTTGATAGAAGCGCATTTCAAAGATTAGTCTTTCCTGAAAGTGCTACCGCTAAAACAGTGAGTGGGAGTCTCAAACCAGGAAGAGGTAAAGTTTTCATTGCTGGACTAACCAAAAATCAAAATTTAGAAGTTAAACTAGAAGCAAATTCAAAAGTTTTAATATCAATTTATTCTCCTACTGGAAAAATCAAATTTTTAGAAGATTCTCAAGAAAGAAGTATATCTAATACATTACCAGAAACAGGATTTTATGAATTTGTGGTTGTTTCCACAGCCTCAGAAACCCTAAATTATCAACTAACTATCATAGCAGAAAATCCCCCAGAACCAGAGCCAACACCCACAGAAACCCCGACAGAAGAACCTACACCCATAGAAACCCTGACAGAAACCCCAAACCCTGAGAATAATTGAAAAGTTTATAGCATTTCCGATCTTAGTTAGGTATAGAAATCAGGAAGTCAACCGTAAATAAATTTGTACCTCAAGACTGAATAATTTTTTTGATTGAATTAATAAAATGATAAAAACTGGGGGAGCGTGGGTTTTCAAGGTTCAAATAAGGTGCTATTATTCGTGAACCGTTGATTTTCTGGTATTCAGGTACAAGGGATTTTAATTCTTTAGATGGACTTTCAATATGATCAGGATTGCGGAATTTATTTTTATTTTGCAGTGATGAAATATTGTTTTTATTATAAGCTTTTTCTACCGCTGCTAAATCAGCAAGATACCAGCTTTCCAATTCACGACAAGCAATACGCACAATAGATTGACATTTATTTGCATCTTTACATTTTTGTTGCAGATTTGTTTTAATAACTTGACAATCTCCAGAATCCTGATCACGCAAAATTATAAATTTTGCATGAGGATTGTTATATCCTTGAAGTTTTCGTATTATCTGCTTTTCCATATCTTGTTTACCTTCAAAAACAATATAGCGAACAACTATATCTTTTATTTCTACAATAATCTTAGGTAAAATACCTTCAATCATTGCTTTCGCAGATGGTTCTTCTAGCAAGAAAACAAGCTCTATCATAGCGGGTCTGCTCCCTCAAAAAAACCCTGTCTCCATAAATAACCAAGTTTATCACCTTCATTCATGTAAGTTGTGATTTGTTCATCATCACTCGCTCGTTTCACTACTGTATAACCTCTTTCTTTTTGTAGCCAAAATACCTCTTCTAGTTCGCAACCATTTAAAAAATCAGGGGAATGAGTGGAGACAAAAACTTGACCTCCCTTACGTGCATATTCTCGAAATTCTTCTGCAAGTTCATATAAAAGCTTAGGGTAAAGTTGATTTTCTGGTTCTTCTACACATAACAAAGGATGAGGTTTTGGGTCATACAAAAGCACTAAATAAGCAAACATTTTGATAGTTCCATCAGAAACATATCGGGCTAAAAAAGGATCATGAAAATCACCATCTTTAAACCGCAGCAATACCCGTCCTTCCTCGGTAATTTTAGAATCAACTTCGCTAATACCTGGAACTCTCTGTTTTAGTTTTTCAATAATTTTCTGGAAAATAGCAGAATGTCTTTTATAGAGAAATTCCGTCACCATTGCCAAGTTTTCACCCTCTTTGGAAAGATGTTCTGCATAACTAGATTCCCGTTCTGGTCGCGCTTGTTGAATATGAAAATCGGAAATATGCCAATTTTCAAGTAAATCACCAATTGCTTTACTTGCAGGGAATTTTTCAAATTGTGCTAAACCTTTTAAAGCCAGAATATCTGGTGATTTTAACTCGTGGTCCTCTCGTTTTAATTCTTTTTCATCTATAATCTGATCAGGTTCATTAATAACAGCTTGTCCTTTACCTTTGGAAAAATCAATAAACCTCCAGGGCTGACCTTTACTCCCTCTTCTGTACTGAAGAATCTCTCTTTCTATGAGAGGACGACCATCTTCTTCATTGATTTTCAAAGAATAAGTAATTAAGGGTGATTTATCAGCTAGACGAAATTTTAATTCAATTTCTATTGGTCCGGTTGAATTGCGGCTTCTTACTTCCTGAAATCCTCGACCTCCTCCTAATTTCGTGAGAGCAACATGAACATTATCGGTTAAAGCATCTTTGAGAAAACTGAACACATTAAAAAGTGTAGTTTTACCAGTACCATTTGCACCGACAAAAACGCACATTTTGGGAATTTTTTTAATTTCTACGTCTTTGAAAGCTTTAAAGTTTTTTAGATGGATACTTTCGATTTTCATGACTCACCATTAAACGATTTTTTAAATAGCAATTTGTGTAAATAGCATAATTTATTCGCACAAGAATTTTTTTTCATTAATTAAGTTCGCGCTTTATTTAATTAAAAATAAAATTTAATGCCTGGTTGAGAATTAATTCTTGATCTACCATATTTTTTAAGGTTAATTCATCATAAATTCCGCCAAAAGCTTCTAAAGAAGCATTATCTAAAGCTCGATTATAAGCTCCTGGTAAAATTTCTTCTATTTCTTTTTTTTCCATGTAATATCCTCCAGACTTTCTGCGTTTGTTGATCCGATCAATTGCGTCAATAGCATTACGAATGGAAACATCCCAAGAATGAGTTGTCCTTTTTTCTGCCTGTTGTTTAATTAAATGGACTAAAAGCACTACACAATAGCTATAAATTTTATTGATTTTATCTTCTTTGCTCATTTCTTCTAATTGATCAATTAAAGATAGAGCCGCTTCTAGGTTGCCAGAAACCACTAATTCTCTGAGTTCTAGTAATTCTTCCATGATTTGCTCTCTTCTTGAAGTTTACTATTTCTAGCATAGCGCTGATAACGCTACGCTAGAAATACACCACTAAAAATAACAGTTGTTGTGCAAGTTTTACCAATTTTTGCTAGAGTATCAGTGAGCGATCGCTGACTTATCAGTTCGCTTCCCTATCCGCAGCAATCACAATCACAACACATAAAATTCAGAAATTAAGCTCCCACGAAGAAGCCTTTGTCAAGTAAGATAGAATCAAGGGACTGTATAAAGGTAAAAATATGCAGCTAGAAGATTATTTTGAATTTTTAGATTCAGACGATATCCGCATTAAGGGTCATAGAATCGGTATTGATGATGTGATTGATTATTACTTACAAGGATACACACCTGAACAAATTCTGGAAGATTTGCCATCGCTAGATTTAGAAAAGATTCACGCTACTATTACCTACTATCTCCATAATCGTGGGGAAATAGATGCTTATATGTTGCGGTTGGCTAGGTGGAGGGAACAGCGTTATCAAGAGGCTGCTGCTAATCCCTCTCCAATGATACAGCGTTTGAGGGCAATGAAAGCGCAACGAGAACAGGAACGGTTTTCAGCATATAAGATATGAAGTTACGAACAATCGTAGTTGCGCCAGTTTTGCCGATTTCTGCCAGAGTATGATCGCACAAAGTTCTGCAATTCCTTGAGGATGGAAATATTTACTTATATCAAGAGACATGAGACTATTTTTACATTCTACAATTATGCTTGAATTAGAAAGTTGAATGAGAAAATCAGCACTTTTATCTCAACTTGGAGTGCGTCAGTGCTATAAACCCCAACCACACCGATAAATTACTCATACTGACGCACCCTACTAACTCACTGGGATAAAGAAACAGGAATTTTTCATATTCAGCCCTAATTGCTGCTACATCACCTATAAACATGAGTTTTCAACACCCAATATGTAGGATGGTTTCATGTACAAAACCTAAGCACTTTTCAAAGGTTGAAATTTATTCATTTTGTACCAAATTTAGTAATTAGTAATAATAACTTGAGTAACTTCCGACCATCTTGACCACACTGAATCGGGAATTGTCAGTGTATATCGCTTTCTGTTCCCTTGTCCATCGGCGTTAAGGGTAATAGAATCCATGAGGATTCCATCTTTGTCTTTAAATTCGGCCTTGAATCTGTACAAAAGACCATATAACTCCCCATAGTAACGAAAACTCTCATTTTCATGCATATATTCAGCAATCCATTGTACTTGTCTATTATTTTCATCAAAAGTAGGTTTATCAACTAATCTGTATGAACCGCCTCCGTAAACCTGTGTTTTTACGTTAGAATTAAAAGCCCTATAGTCCCATTTTGGATTTGATAAACGCAGAGTAGGCTCAGGAATAGAAGGCGGTTCAGGTGTAGGAGTTGATGTAGGTGTTGGTTCAGGTTCCGATTTTGGATTTGATAAATTTGGAGTTGGTTCAGTAGTAATAGTAGAAGTTGGTGCAGGTATTGCTTTAGGTGATGGCGATGGTTCAGAAACACTTGGAGAATAAGTCCGTTGCTGACGATTTAATTGTGCTTCTAGACTGCGAATTTTTCTTTGCAGATCTTCAACTGTTTGACCATCGGTTTGGGGACGAGAAGCCCAAGCAGCAATAACCGCGCAAGCCAGCATAACAGCAGCCCAAATTGGCCATGGGATTTTTGATTCACTCATATCAATCAAGTATAAATTTAAAACAAGTTAGGTTTTCGAGGTCTTACGATTAAATATCTACTAATATACACGAAATACACTTAAATTGATAATTGACTGATTTTTTCCCCAGTAAGTAAGTATGCTAGAATTAAACCAGTTTAGTTAACAGACAATTTTGATATTATATAAATTGTAGTTAAAACAAACCTGATATTACCACTGGAGGTAAATCATAAATGCTAAATAATCAGTCTATTACCGAACTGACTTTACAGGATTTAGAATCCTTGATTAATAGAATTGTTGATGAAAAAATTAATCAGATTAATCTTGATCAAGATTACAAAATAGAACAACCTGAGATTGTTCAAAACATACACATTTTATCCGAAGATATGGAAAAATCTAATCCTTTTGTTCAGTTTGATGGTATTTTCAAAGACGACCCACTTTTTGATGAATTTTTAGAAGATATGGCTGCAAATCGCCGTGAATTAGATGCAGAAATAGCTGCTTATGAAGCTTCTTTAGAGGAGAATCAAACAGCGTGAGTAGATATATTCTTGATACTAATATTGTGACTCTTTCTCAACACGGAAATTCTCATATTGCTCAACGTGCCAAAGTTGTAGGAATTACCAATATATTTATTACAACTGTCACACTTGAAGAACAATTAAAAGGTAGATTAGCAGCTATTAGTAGATGTGCCACTAAACCAGAATTATTACCAATTGCTCACCAAAATTTACTAATAACTCAACGTTATTTCTGTAACATGAATTTATTAGAATTTAATCAAGAATGTTGCGAATGTTTTAAAAAACTGCGTCAGCAGAAAATAAACATAGGTACACAAGATTTAAGAATTGCTGCTATAGCTTTAGTTAATAATGCAATTTTAGTAACTCAAAATTACCAAGATTTTATCAAAGTTCCTGATTTAAAAATGGAAGATTGGGCTGTAAATATATAATATAGTTAAACTAGGGGAAATTTGAATAAAACAATTTGACCAACTATTGCCATTTTCTATAATGTCCGCTTCTGTGTATTCGGGAAGATGATCATTTTCTAAACCTCTCATGGCCTGTTCAAGAGAAAATTGATTCCATTCTTGATTTTCTGTATTATTCCTATATGATAACAGAGTATTATAAAGTGTTAGTCTTTCTTCTTGTAATACTTCTTGAACTATCTCCTTAATCAAGGCTTTAATTTCTTGGATTTCGATGATTTTACCTTTTATATCGTCAGTAATTATCCGAACTTGATATTATTCTTTATCCTCAAAATTCACATCTTGATAAATGTCTACTAAACTAATTTCAAAATCAAGATATTGCAACTTAACAATATCATTTTCAGATTTATATTCTCGAAAAATCCATTCACCCTCATTAGTTTTGCTGTAGTGCATGACTTGATATTGATTTTGTTCTACTAAAACATATTCTTTAAATTGGGGAATAGAACGATAAAAAGTAAATTTCTCACCCTGATCATAATTTTTTGTAGACTTGGATAAAACCTCAACAATTAATAAAGGATTAGTCACAGTAGTATTATTTTTACTTGTATAACTAGCTTGACCATCAGTTACAATTACATCAGGATAAGTATATTGTCTTAGTTGTGGAATCCATAAACGCATATCTGCCATAAAAACTTCATATTTTTTGCGTCTCAGGGCATATAATAAAATAGCAGCAATAGCTAGTGTAATTTTATTGTGATTACCACTTCCTCCAGTCATAGGTATAATTTCTCCATTGCGATATTCGCTTTTATAAAGTGCTTTTTCCTCTAATTCTAAATATTCTTCAGGTGTATAAGTATTTATGCGAGTTTGTACTTCCATATTGTTTTCCTTAATTCGGTTAATTGCAGAGTATGAAGGACAAAGCCAAAAACTTCATCCTTCATACTTTTAATTACGCTTCATCTAAAGCTGCAATACCAGGTAAAATCTTACCTTCCAACAACTCCAAACTAGCACCACCACCAGTAGAAATATGGCTCATTTGATCGGCCAAACCTACTTTTTCTACAGCGGCCACGGAATCACCACCACCGATAATAGTAATTGCGCCGGTTTTGCTGATATCTGCTAGAGTATGAGCGATCGCTTCTGTACCCTTAGCAAATTTATCAAACTCAAACACGCCCATTGGACCATTCCAAATTACAGTCTTACAATCAGCCAAAGCTGCTTGGAAAACCTTTACAGAATCAGGACCAATATCTAAACCCATCCAACCATCAGGGATTGCGTCAATGTTGACGGTTTGAGAATCCGCATCAGGAGCAAATTTATCTGCTAGTACCACATCTGTAGGTAGCAACAAAGCCACACCCCGTTCTTTAGCTTTTGCTTCCAAAGACTTCGCTAATTCCAGTTTATCTTCTTCCACCAAAGACTTACCAACACTCAAACCACGGGCTTTGTAGAAGGTGAAAATCATCCCTCCACCAATGATCAACTTATCGCATTTTTCTAACAAAGTTTCAATTACACCGATTTTGCTAGAAACCTTAGAACCGCCGACAATAGCCGCTAAAGGACGTTGAGGAGCTTCAATAGCACTTTGTAAGTATTGCAATTCTTTCTCAACCAAATAACCAGCCACAGAAGGACTTAAAAACTTAGTTACACCCTCAGTAGAAGCGTGGGCGCGGTGTGCAGTTCCAAAGGCATCATTTACATAAAAATCAGCGTTTGCAGCCAATTTTTGAGCAAATTCGGGGTCGTTCTTTTCTTCTTCCGCGTAAAAGCGGACATTTTCTAACAATAGCACTTGGCCATTGTCCAAAGCTGCAACTTTAGCAGCAACATCATCACCAATACAGTCATCAGTTTTGATAACTTCCTGTCCCAACAACGCAGAAAGACGTTTAGCGACGGGAGTTAAACGCAATTTTTCATCTACACCCTTGGGACGACCGAAATGGCTTGTTAAAATGACCTTAGCACCCTTTTGGGTCAAATCTTGGATAGTTGGTAGCGCCGCCCGAATCCGAGTATCATCAGTAATGTTGCCTTGATCATCCACAGGCACATTAAAATCAACCCGTACTAAAGCGCGTTTTCCAGATATATCAGCCGCAGATAAACTTGCTAAACTTTTTTTAGACACAGTACAACTCTCCTGATTACTTTTTTGTTATTGTCTTCAAAATATGACCATCAAAATTTTACCGGAGTGAGGGGCGCAGAGGTGAGATATGTTTAAAACAGTTTTATTTCCCATTGATCAAAGTCGAGAAGCCAGAGAGGCCGCTGATATAGTTGCCAATATTGTGCAAAAATATAATAGCCGCTTAATTCTGCTTTCAGTTGTTGAAGAGCCAAACTCAGAAGCGTCTACTACTAGTCCCATGGTATCTTCAGAAATAGTTGCCCAACTCCTAGAAAATGCCCGCAACCTATTTTCTGAACAGGGAATTACAGCGGAATTACTAGAAAGACAAGGTAAACCAGCTTTTACTATCTGTGATGTTGCTGATGAAATTGAGGCCAGTTTAATTATTATGGGTTGTCGAGGACTAGGCTTAACGGAGGAAGGCTCAACTGATAGCGTTACTACGCGAGTAATCAATCTTTCTCCCTGTCCTGTTTTGATTGTTCCTTAATTAACTATCGGGTGCGTTAATGTGCATTTATACAATTTAGCGCACCACCTAACAATCACAGATTATGTGATACAGCATTTTTAAAATCATCCAGCGTAAATTGTTCGTAATACTCACTTCTATTTTCCTATAAATCTGGAAAATCACCGCGTCTTATGCGTGTAACATATTCTTGAAAATCCATACCACCTAATAAATTCGGTGCAATTCCTTCAAGTTCTGTAAAATTGTGGCTTGGTTTGGGTTTAATTTCACAGTGTTGCAGTCTTTGTATTAAGTAACAAATAAAACTTAATTTTTCATATAGTGTAAATATTTTTGCTAGTTTCATTAACTCAATTAATTGTTGAGACATTTAAGTTTCTTCTCTGTATATTTTTGTATAGTAATTGCTTTTAATTTGTCAAAAATACGTAGAGTGTGTTAGCGACAGCGTAACGCACCAAAATATTGATAATTCTGCATTACGGACTTCATTATAATACAACTGACAATACTCATCTAAATTAGAGGTAATTAAAACACGGTAAGATGTGAAAGAAAACAAACCATAAAGGCAAATCAGTAAGATATATTACATTTTGCCAATAGTCTTGGACTTAGGGGGAAAAATGACACAAACCGGTTTAGACCAGCAAATCGAGTTAGAGGATTCTGCTTTTATTCCCAGTTTCTCAATTAAAAAACTTGGTAAAGTTCTTTTGGGAGATCACCAAAACTTACCAGACGCTCCTGGTATTTACTTCGCTATTGATTCAGCTAGTAGAATTTGGTATATAGGGATATCCACGTCTAGCTTGAGAAAGAGACACTCACAACACGAAAAATTTGAGGATTTCAAAACCAACAAAGTTCAGCACATCTGTTACTTTGTCTGGACTGACGAGCAAGATTTACATGAGTGGGAAGTTGGGTATATCCAGAAGTTCGACCCACCATTAAACATGAACTTGACTAAACAAAAATTACCAAAAATTGATCTCGGATACAGTGAAGAAAATTACATCAATAGATATCGAGAAATTAAGCAGCAATTAGCTTTATTGGAACAAGAGATGGAAGAATTGAAACCTAATCTCGTCACCCTGTTAGAACAGAACGGTGGTAAGATCTCTGATAAATCTCTAGGGATTAGTGGGCATCTTCAAAGTAAGAAAACATGGCAGTATTCCCCAGAAGTAGAAGCTCAAAAGGAAGTTATTAAACGGTTACAAAAGCATGAAGAGGAGACTGGAATTGCGACAGTAAAATCAGTAACTACTTTTCCTATGTTCAGATTCAAATAATAGAATAGACATCTGGAGGTAAAGATCACTCGTTCCCAGACTCCGGCTTTCCTCGGTCTAGGAACGAGAGGATGAGAGTGAAGTTTATACCCGCCGATTTACTAAAGTCGCGCTGGCTTGGTCAACGGGCATCAGTAAGACCTCACTAATATTAACATGACTTGGCCTAGTGGCACAGAAAAAGATCACATCAGCCACATCATCAGGAGTTAGGGGTTTAAGGCCTTGATACACCTTTTTAGCCCGTTCTGTGTCACCATGAAAACGCACTTGACTAAATTCTGTTTCTACCATTCCAGGGTCTACAGAAGTTACTCGCACGGGAGTTCCTAAAAGGTCTTGTTTTAAGCCTTCAGAAATGGCTTTAACGGCTGCTTTTGTCCCACAATAGACATTACCACCAGGATAGGTTTGATGTCCGGCTATAGAACCAATATTGATAACATGACCAAAATTCCGTTCCACCATTCCTGGGACTATGTAGCGGGTGAGGTAAAGTAAACCTTTGATATTAGTATCAATCATTTCTTCCCAGTCTTGAAAGTCACCTTGATGTAATTTGTCTAAACCGCGACTTAAACCGGCATTATTAATCAAAATATCAATATTTGACCAGGAAGGGGGTAAATTATTAATAACTGATTCTACCGCCAAGCGATCGCACACATCAAGTGCTAATAAATGGATTTTATCAGATGGGATATCCAAGGAATCAGCTACTTGTTGTAGACGTTCCCACCGTCGTGCCGCTAAAATCAGTTTTGCACCAGCATGAGCAAAAATTTTGGCACAAGCAGCACCTATACCGCTACTTGCACCAGTAATCAAAACAATGTGGTTTTCCATGAAGAAGTCATTACCCATTACCCATTACCTATTACCTATTACCTATTACCTACTTTTTAACTACTTGTAACCGTTGAGTGATAATAGTCATATTTTCACCCCTGCGAATAACTGCGGAAATCCACTGAGTACCAGGAGTAGAGGGTGCGCGTCCGATTTTGAAAAGTCCTCCAACATTGAGAAATTGTAAATTTGCAATTGTGGGTTTGAGAAATTTATTGGCTTGAATAGGTTCTTCTATAGCTGTTCCCAGTAGAAAATCCTCACCTAATGGTTCTTGAACAATGGCATCAAAACTATATTTTTCACCAACTTTTACCCGTTGTGGTAATTTAATTTCTACTTGGGGTGGTTTACTCCCAGCGGTTAGTTGAGTCCGTTCTGACAAAATATCTTGATGAACAATTTTTAAACCTGTGACTTTTTGACGTGATTTAATTGTAGACTGGAGGGTTAAATTATTATTACCAGATGCAGGTAAACCACTAATGTTGGTAACAGTTTCCGCAATAATTGTATTACCTTGAGATTTCCAAGATTCTAGCTTTGTAGTATAACGTAATTGAGGATATCGCTTCCACAGTCCTGTTAAGGCTTGTTCCATGCCTTTACGGTTTAAACCGTCACTATGAGTAAATGTGGGGCTGTAAAATTGCATCACAGCTTTAACATTACCTTGATTAGCAGCAGTATCAATCTGTGTTAAGAGTTTAGTGAGTGTAGAAGGTGCATTTTCCGGTTCTCTGGCTTGCGCGAATTGCCCAGGAATAGATAAACCAATTGCTAGTAAACTGGAAAGGAGACTAATACCCACGGGTAATGTTTTATTACGTTTCATTAATGAGGGGATAATTTTAGTCATAGGTAAGATTTTACTGATTTGATGATCAAAGACAAGGAATTTGTTTTATCTTAATGAAGCTGGGCGATAAATGGTATAGTCAGGAATGGTAAATGCACCAATTAAATTACTTATAGCAGCTAGTGGGACAGGTGGACACTTGTTTCCAGCGATCGCATTGGCAGAAAAACTGCCAGAATACAATATTGAATGGTTAGGTGTACCCAACCGTCTAGAAACTAACTTAGTTCCAGAGACCTATCCTTTAAATACCATCTCTGTTGAGGGCTTTCAGCAGGGTTTGAGTCTTCGTTCTCTCCGCACTTTTGTTAAACTCATTGGTGCAATTTTGAAGGTCAGACGCATTCTTAAACAGGGAAAATTCCACGGAGTTTTCACTACAGGTGGTTATATTGCAGGTCCTGCGGTAATTGCAGCCCGTTCTCTGGGTTTACCGGTGGTTTTTCATGAGTCTAACGCTTTACCGGGGAAAGTTACCCGCTTTTTTGGTCCTTGGTGTAATGCAGTAGCCATAGGTTTCGATGTTACGGCTCAATACTTACCTCGAACTAAAACTTTTTCTGTGGGTACTCCGGTCCGTTCTCAATTTTTGCACGAGGAAGGCAATAATAGGTTAGACTTATCTGTTCCTGATGGTGTTCCCTTAATTGTGGTATTTGGTGGTAGTCAGGGGGCTGTAGCTGTAAATAAATTGGTACGTCAGTGTGCGGAGGCTTGGTTTCAAGCCGGTGCTTATATAGTGCATTTAACAGGTGATAATGATCCTGATATTAACAGTCTACAACATCCTCAATATATCGCTTTGCCTTTTTATAACAATATGGCGGCTTTGTTGCGAAGGGCTAATTTAGCTATTAGTCGTTCTGGTGCGGGTAGCTTGACAGAATTGGCGGTTTGTGGTACGCCAGCAATTTTAATTCCCTATCCCTTTGCAGCAGAAGATCACCAATCTTATAATGCAGAAGTGTTTACTAAAGCTGGCGCTGCGTTGTCCTTTAAGCAGTCAAATTTGACACAGGAAATATTCACAACTCAGGTTTTAAATTTGTTGCAATATCCAAAAAAATTGGCGAAAATGGGGGAAAATGCCAAAGCAATCTCTGTTCCTGATAGTGCGGATAAATTGGCAACTTTGGTGCGAAAAGTAATGGAAACAAGACCTATGTAACTTACACAAAAGCACAAAGAATAAGAGTTTGAGAAATTAAATTCTCTGCTATATGACTAAACAAAAAATACTTCAAGAAGGACAATCTTACACCTTTCGCTCTTATTTTGAATTACCTTACGATATAGAGGAAATTCTCTCTGAGTTAGGTTACTCATTTATTAAAAAAGCCATTACTCTACCTAAAACTTCCAATCCTTTAAAAAACATTGCAGAACTCAAAGATAAAATCACGTCTTTCTTACCATTAGTTAGTTTGAATAATGAAACTGCTAGACGAGAAACTCTAGTTTCACCCCTTTTATTGGAGGTGATCACTTGTTGTCAATGTCAGCTAAAAATTGAGTATACAGTTAATGTGAATAATTGGTTAAAAGGAAATCTAGATTATTTGTTGCGTTCTCAGCAAAGCTTGTTAGTTATTGAAGCCAAAAATGATGATTTAACTAGAGGGTTTACTCAACTCGCAGTAGAGTTAATTGCTTTATCGGAAATTGAAGAAAATAAATCTGTGTTTTATGGCGCTGTTACCACTGGAGAAATTTGGCGCTTTGGTAAATTAGATCGTCAACAACAACAAATTACCCAAGATATGACTCTTTTGAGAATCCCTGATGATATTGAAGAAATTGGTCATATTTTAGTTGGTATTTTGGAAATGAAAGATTAATTATATTTCGCGCAAAGGCGCAAAGTCTGAGATTGAAAATCTTCTCACTCTTGACTCTTCCCTGTTCCCTGTTCTCTGTTCCCTGTAACCTGTTCTCTGTTCCCTGTAACCTGTTCCCTGTTCCCTGTTCCCTGTTATAATATTTCTCAGATTTGCAACAATCATTTACAATGATTGCAAAGATAAGTAACACTCTCAGAAATTCACAATCCGCCATAATGGTGTACGGATGTCTATATTTACGTCTAAGCAAAAAATGGCTGAATTTTGTAGCGATAGTGTGACCTTTTACCATTAGAGACGGATACAAAAAGTGTTTTCTAGGGATAAAAAATTACCTAATATAACACACTGAGACCTCTCTAATCAGTTTCTAATATTTTCAGTGTGACTAGGCTGATATGGAAAATAATCACAACAGTTTGACAAAGTTGAACAGCGAGAACCAGAGTTCGGTAATGGAACGTTTGAAACAAGACCTAAAAAATGACCTAATTGCTGGTTTGTTGGTGTTAATTCCCCTAGCAACTACCATCTGGTTAACAATTACCATAGCTACCTGGGTGATTAACTTTCTTACCCAAATTCCCAAACAACTTAATCCTTTTGATGGTTTAAACCCCATTCTAGTAAATATACTTAACTTACTAGTTGGATTAGCTGTACCACTATTAAGTATTCTCGTCATTGGCTTAATGGCTAGAAACATTGCTGGAAAGTGGTTATTAGATGTAGGTGAACAGTTATTACACGCAATTCCTTTAGCTGGTCAGGTATATAAAACCCTGAAACAACTATTAGAAACACTTCTCAAGGATTCTCATGGTAAATTTCGCCGTGTAGTATTAGTAGAATATCCTCGTCAGGGAATTTGGGCAATTGGTTTTGTGACAGGAATAATTAGCCATGAAATCCAAAATCATATCTCTCGTCCCGTAATCAGTATATTTGTTCCCACTACCCCCAACCCAACAACAGGTTGGTATGCAATAGTCCCAGAAGAAGAGGTCATTAATCTTTCTATATCCGTTGAAGATGCTTTCAAAATAATTGTATCTGGTGGTATAGTCGCTCCTAATACGGAAATATCTAATTTGACAATGGTGACAACAGTATTACCTGTAGAAATAAGACAATAATGGAAATACCAGCGGCAAAAATTGAACTTGATGCAAATCTGGCAAAGTGATCCGAAAATAGATAAGCTAATTGTTTGTCTGTGCGAAAATTCACATATTTTTATCATCCCAACTGTATGCAACGTCGTAAACCCCAGCAAATAGCGCGTGAATTGGCACTGCTAAGTCTCAGTCAGTTACCAATAAACCCCAAAAAACTAGAAGGCTTATCAGACGAACAATTAGTCTCTAAGCTAGTTTTAGGGGCAGTACGCACCCTCACATTAGAGGTACAGGATACATTGAATAATGCCGCAGGAGAACTGCAACGGAGTAATGAGCGTCTATTGACTAGTGAGACTAGAGCCGCTGACTTAAATACAGCTAGAACTATGCTGAAGGAGGCAATTTCCTATACACAAACCGCTATTAATCAATTAGGTACGTCCGTTGATTTTCCTGAATTGATTCAATTAGCTAATCAAGATAAAGAAGTTCGTAACTACGCTAAAGCGATTATTATTGCCGTAAACGAAAATCGTCAAGCTATTGAAGAACTTATTTCTCATGCTTTAGTAGATTGGCAAGTGACTCGTTTAGCCCAAATTGACAGGGATATTCTACAAATAGCTACCGCAGAAATACAATTCATGAAAGTCCCTGATAGTATCGCTATTAATGAAGCTGTAGAATTAGCTAAACGTTATAGTGGAGAAGATGGTCACCGTTTTATTAATGGTGTTCTTCGTCGAGTCAGTGAACGGAAAAAAACTGCTTAAATTTGTCCTTAGTCAGTGATCATTGGTCCGTTAAGGCTTTTCTTTCTGCTTCTTCCTTGACTTCTAACTCCTTCCATGCTTCCTAATTAAATTCTTATCTAAATCAACTACAATGGCTTTTAATTGGTTTAATCGTCCCCAGACTCAATCCGCTGATACTCCCCAAACAGAAACACCCGCTTCTTCAGCAACTCCACCGGAAACAATAGTACCAGATACAGAGGATTTGTTAGCTTTCGCCAAAGCTGCGTATAAAAATATTCAAGAAAAACAACAAGTAGAAACAGTAGCACCTGTAACTGTTGCAGAAGAGACTATTCCTGAAAAAATAGTAGCCACAGAGGAAGTAATTACACTGGCTGAAAATGCAGTAGAAATTACCGAAGATATTGTTAACGAATTACAACCAGAAGTAGCTAATTTATCTTTTTTAGAACGGGCTGCGGCGGAAAGACAAGCTAAACAAGAGAAATTGATTGCTAGTTCCATAGAAACCGAAATTCCAGAAATACTGACAACAACCACGGAAACAGAGGTAACAATTCCCGAATTAGTATTTGATGATGGTTTTAGATGGTCAGCAGAGGTTTTAGCCGCCCAAGGGAGAAAAGCGGAAGATATTTCCCTAGAAGAGATTACTTGGTTGAAAAAACTGCGTCAAGGTTTAGATAAAACCCGACGAAATATTCTTAATCGCCTAAAATCAATTGTTGGTCAAGGTCCGCTCAATCAAGATGCTGTAAATGAAATTGAATCACTACTTTTACAAGCTGATGTAGGTGTAGAAGCAACCGAATATATTATTACTGCGCTACAAAAAAAATTACTCGCAGAAGTAACTCCACCAGAACAAGCAATAGCCTATCTTAAAGAAATTCTTAGAGATATGCTAGATGCACCCTTACAAAACCATGTAAAATCTAGGTTCGCCCCGGAAAAAGATACTCTCACGATTTGGTTAATTACTGGGGTTAATGGAGCGGGGAAAACTACAACCATAGGTAAAATTTCTCACCTAGCGCAAAAATCCGGTTATAAATGTTTAATTGGTGCAGCTGATACATTCCGTGCGGCTGCGGTGGAACAGGTTAAAGTTTGGGGGAATAGAAGCGGTGTAGAAGTTATCGCCAATCCAGGTAAAAACACTGATCCGGCAGCCGTGGTATTTGATGCGATCACCGCTGCTCAGGCTAGGGAAACTGAACTATTATTAATAGATACCGCTGGAAGACTGCAAAATAAGAAAAATCTGATGGAGGAACTCAGTAAAATCCGCAAAATTATCACCAAAAAAGCTCCTAATACCCATGTTGAATCTCTTTTAGTTCTTGATGCTACTCTAGGACAAAATGGACTGCGACAAGCGGAAGTATTTTCCCAAGCAGCCCAACTCAGCGGCGTTGTTTTAACCAAATTAGACGGAACAGCTAGGGGAGGTGTCGCCCTGGCTGTTGTTCAGCAGTTAGGCTTACCTATTCGTTTTATTGGTGCTGGTGAAGGAATTGAAGATTTACGTCCCTTTTCTAGTTATGAATTTGTAGAAGCACTATTGAGCGGTTGATATTGCTTTTGATTGAGATGTAACGCCAAAGCAAGATTTATAACTGTCCGGGCTTGAAGTATCTGGAACAAATTTCTTCATCGTACTGAGTCAAGTATATAACTAAAATTACAGTTAGGTCATTTGTTGTAATTTCGGGAACGTACCGGATATTTTAGTGTGATCTAGACCAATGGGGTTGGTGTTAGCGTCGGAGTCCTTAAATTGCGTAAATTAGGTTTATCTATGTTACCTAAAACTTACGTATTTATGGAAACAAAAGAGAATTTTTCCATGAAAGAAATCTATCTGCGGAAATATTGACAAAATTTGTGGTATATAGGTTAAAAGCATGATGACAACTCTGTTTTTCACAAAAACCCAACTAACCAAAAATCATCAATTAACTGACCATAAATCTATGTGGTTTTTGGTTTGATGATTACTAATATCTAGCCTGTAAGGAATAAAGGTAATTTTATTGATGATAAACTTTATATTTCTCAAGATATATGAATGGCTAATTCAATTATGGAAAAATTGGAAGCCTCTGATTAATACTGATTACTAAAGACATATTTTTGACAAAATCAGAAGATTAATCATCAACCACAAAAATTCCGTCCTACCCCGCTTCTACTCTTGCTAAAATAACGAATCTTAGCCAATATAATTTAACAATTTATCAAAAAAGAGTATTTACAAATAACCACAAATTTGCTATTATCAATTGCAATATTAACCTGTGTCACAATTTCCTCCTCATTCTACTGATAGTAATAACAGTGCCACAACAGATGTCACTCCTGTGGTGGCGCTTAAGGAACTCGTGGCCAGGCTACATCGAGAACAAAATAAAATTCAAGACTTGTTGGGTTCTTTAGGATTTGCTCTCAGAAGCTTCCATAATTTAAATCAGTTTTTAGAATTGATTCCTCTTATGGCCACAAAAGTGACAGATGGAGAAGGTAGCGCACTTTTTCTTTATAAACCCAATGGACAAATTAGATTAGAACAATTACATTGGCAAGACAGTCAACAAAGGAAAAATATTAGAAAAGCCCTAGAAACTGCTAGTAGTCAAATTACCCTTTTAAATCATTCCGTTCCTCCAACTATATCTACAGGTATTTTAGATGAACAAATGCACCGTTATCTGGGTGCAGATGTGCAAATCTTTGGTACAGCCATTTTAGTTAAGCATACAGAACGAGGTTGGCTTTATGTTCTCAGTCGTGATCCTGAATATAGTTGGACAGAAACTAGACAAAAATTAGTCCGGTTAGTAGCAGATCAAACAGCAGTTGCCATTGAAAATGATGAACTAGCTGTAGAATTAAGAAAGAAAGAACGTTTAGATCAAGAATTAGAAATTGGTGCGGAAATTCAACGCCGACTTTTACCGCGTCAATGTCCCAATATTCCGGGTTTGTCTATAGCAGCACGCTGTAAACCAGCTAATCGCGTCGGTGGTGATTATTATGATTTTATTCCTACTAAACCCAACCCACAACAACCTACGGCTACGCCACCCATGATATCAGAAAATGCTAGTTGGGGTTTGGTAATTGGGGACGTTATGGGTAAGGGTGTCCCCGCAGGTTTAATTATGACCATGTTGCGGGGAATGTTAAGGGGTGAGGTATTACATGGTAACACTCCAGCCGGAATTTTGCAAAATTTGAATCGTGTTATGTATGCGGATTTAGAAAATTCCCACCGCTTTGTAACTATGTTTTATTCAGAATATGACCCGCAAACGCGGATTTTATCTTATAGTAATGCAGCCCACAATCCGCCTTTGTGGTGGCACGCAGGGACCAAAACTGTTACACGTTTGGATACCTTGGGGATGTTAATTGGTTTAGATGCTAATAGTGAATATGAAGACGCTCAAGCCCAGTTAGAAGTTGGGGATATAGTTATTTATTATACTGATGGTTTGACTGATGCGGCGGCCGCTGGAGGCGATCGCTTTGATGAAGATAATTTTATTACATCCTTTAGAACAGCTTGTAAGTATTGTAATAGTCCTCAAGAAATTGTGGAATATCTATTTGATCAAGTTGAGAAATTTATCGGCGCTGATAGACAAAATACGGATGATATGACATTGGTTGTTTTGCAAATTGTGTAATAGATATCCGACTTCTTTGAGAAGTCAAGGATCTGAGTAAAGTTTAATTTATTGTACTTTTCGTGGTTTATCCAGTTGCCAAAGAGACGTAGTATGGGTTACTATACTAATGATGCTTCTTTTTCTTCTCCTTGTATCTTATCTTCGTGTTCTTCGTGTCTTCGTGGTTCGTTAAAAAGTAATTTAGTAGGTTGGGTTGACGCAAGGAAACCCAACAATAATCAATAACAGCGTCACGTGAATTAATGATAATAAATAATTAAAAATAATGATTGTTTCCTTTTTGTGACTCCACTGGAATGATGACAAAAACCCACCCCTACTAAGTTGAGGAGTGGGTAATTCTATAAATTATGGATTTGGGTGAGTGGCAAATTAGAACATACCCATGCCGCCCATACCACCCATACCGCCCATACCGCCCATACCGCCCATGCCGCCCATGCCAGCATCAGGAGCAGCGGGTTGTTTCTCAGGTTTTTCGGCGATAATAGCTTCGGTGGTGAGTACCATACCGGCAATAGAAGCAGCATTTTGTAAAGCGGAACGAACGACTTTGGCAGGATCAATGATACCAGCAGCAATTAAGTCTTCAAATTCCCCTGTCGCTGCGTTATAGCCAATATTTAAGTCAGTTTCCCGGACTCTGGAGACAATTACAGAACCCTCCACTCCAGCATTGTCTGCAATTTGTCGCAGGGGTGCTTCTAAGGCTTTTTTGACAATATCAGCACCAATTCTTTCTTCAGGGGAGAGTCTGGCTTTAATTTCCTCTACCTTAGTAGATAGATGAATCAATGTTGTACCACCACCGGGAACAATACCTTCCTCTACCGCTGCTTTAGTGGCATTAAGTGCGTCCTCAATTCGGAGTTTTCTGTCCTTGAGTTCAGTTTCCGTGGCTGCACCAACTTTAATCACAGCAATACCACCGGCTAACTTAGCAATGCGTTCTTGCAGTTTTTCGGTATCATAATCCGAATCAGTTTCTGCCAACTGTTTGCGAATTTGAGCAATTCGTTTTTGGATTTCTGGTTTAACAGTGTTACCAGCGACAATTGTGGTGTTTTCCTTGTCAATGTTTATTTTTACAGCAGTTCCCAACATTTCCAAAGTAGCGGTATCTAAGCTTAAACCAATTTCCTCAGAAATTAATTGTCCATCGGTAAGAATGGCAATATCTTCTAGCATAGCCTTGCGGCGATCGCCAAAACCAGGGGCTTTAATGGCAGCTACAGCCAACACACCACGAGATTTATTCACAACCAGGGTTGCTAAAGCATCACCATCTACATCTTCAGCAATAATTAGTAAAGGTTGACCTAAACGGGCAACTTTTTCTAAAATAGGTACTAGATCTTGGATGCTGCTGATTTTTTTATCAGTAATTAGGATGCGGGCATTTTCAAATTCTACTGTCATCCGTTCGTTATTGGTGATGAAGTAGGGAGAAATATAACCCCTATCAATTTGCATTCCTTCAACTACTTCTAATTCAGTAGTGAGAGATTTAGATTCTTCCACAGTAATGACACCATCTTTGGTTACTTTCTCCATGGCCAGTGCCAGCATATTGCCAACTTCAGCATCATTACCAGCAGAAACTGTGGCTACTTGAGCGATTGCACTTCCTTCTACAGGTTTAGCAATTTTGGCAATTTCTGCTACCAGTCCCTCAACGGTTTTATCAATACCCCGTTTCAAACTTATGGGATTTGTTCCCGCTGCAACATTCTTTAAACCTTCCTTAATCAAGGCTTGTGCTAGAACTGTAGCAGTAGTAGTGCCATCGCCAGCTATATCCTTGGTTTTAGATGCTACTTCCTGAATCAGTCTAGCACCAGTATTTTCTAAAGGATCTTCTAATTCAATTTCTTTGGCAACGGTGATCCCATCGTTAACAATTTGGGGAATACCAAATTTTTTCTCTAATAGAACGTTCCGTCCTTTTGGACCTAAAGTGATCTTCACCGCATCTGCTAGGGCGTTAATACCCTTCTCTAAAGCACGCCGTGATTCTTCCTTAAATGCAATAACCTTGGCCATGTTTTATTTCTCTATATACTTCCATTAGATAATTTAGCACTCACTGACCAAGAGTGCTAATTCCTGTTCATAATTTATTTCTTATTTCACAATTGAGATGAACAATCAAAATCCCAAAATACATTACTATCAACAGTTGATACTAATATTTAACTATAAAACCCATGATTGTCTTGGGAGCAAATGAATCTAGAAAACTTCCTTATATCCCTTGGCATTGCTAAACCTAGCGGGTCCGGCTGGTTAGCTGTAGTGTTTACATTTCTATTAGCTTCAGGTGTCACCTGGTTTTTAATTCCCACAATTCGCAAATTTGCCCTAGAGGTAGGTTGGGCAGACCAACCCAATGCCCGACGACTGAATCAAGAACCCTTGCCTAATGCCGGCGGTTTGGCAATCTACGCGGGTGTAATTGCAGCTTTGGTCCTAGCTAGTCTCTTACGGCCAATTGAAATTCAGGGGGTTTTGGCTCAAGTCTTAACCATTCTCCTGGGAGGTTCAATTTTAGTTCTGGTTGGCTTTATTGATGACCAATTTGGTCTACCTCCCTCTGTGCGGTTATGGGCCCAGGTGACGACAGCACTTTTGTTAGTTGGTAACGGTATCAGCATTAAAGTTGCCTTTGGTACACCTATTGATTCTCTCTTATCTATGGCCTTAACTGTACTGTGGGTAGTAGGAATCACTAATGCTATTAATCTCATGGACGGTATGGATGGTTTAGCAGGTGGTATCAGTTTTATTACTGCTATTAGTTTATTAGGAGTTTCCGCCCAGTTTGATAATCGCGCTGCTGCTACTTTAGTTCTAGCGGCTTTGGGAGGGGCTGCCTTGGGTTTTTTACGCCATAATTTTTACCCCTCACACATCATTATGGGTGATGCTGGAGCATACTTTTTTGGTTATGTTTTAGCAGCAACCAGCATTTTAGGTAAACTTCAACAAAATACTGTTTATGCCCTCATACCTACAGTTTTATTTCTGTTATTGCCAGTTATTGACACTACTCAAGTGTTTATACGCCGGATTATGGCCGGAAAAAACCCTTTGAGTACACCTGGTAAGGATCACCTGCACCACCGTTTGCTGGCTTGGGGAGTATCCCAACGCAATGCGGCTTTTATCTTATGGTCTATTACTTTGGGCTGTAATTTGCTGGCTATGAAAGTCCAGGGCATGACTTTATCTGTGATCCTGGCTACTGCTGCTGGTATTATCTTGCTGTTAGGCTTTACTGTTTGGCAAAGAATACTCAATAATCAATGCAAATGATTATAAGCATAGATCCCTAACTTCTCAAAGGGGTCAGGGATCTGTGTATTTTAGTATGATCAAACTACATCACCATGCCACCGTCAACATTAAATACTTGTCCAGTGATGTAGGCCGCTGCGGGATCAGATGCTAAAAATCTTACCATACCAGCAATTTCTTCCGGTTGACCAAAACGCCCCAGAGGAATATATTGTAAGATTCCTTCGGCTTTAATATCGCTGGTCATGTCAGTAATAATAAAACCCGGAGCAACGGCATTTACAGTAATTCCACGGGAAGAAAGTTCTTTGGCTACGGTTTTGGTAAAACCAATCACACCCGCTTTGGCGGCACTGTAATTGGCTTGTCCAGGATTGCCCATTTGTCCAGCTACGGAAGCAATATTAATAATCCGCCCTGAACGTTGTTTAAGCATAATTTTACTGACTGCTTTTGTACATAAAAATACGCCAGTTAAATTAATGTCTATCACTGCTTGCCATTCTTCTAATTTCATTCTTAGCAGCAGGGTATCACGAGTAATACCAGCGTTATTAACTAAGATATCCACTCGCTGGAATTTTTCTAAGGTGGTTTTAATCAGTGTATCTACTTGATTCTCTTGAGAAACATCTCCTTGAATAGCAACTGCTTCACCTCCGGCTGCGGTAATTTCTGCTACCACTTGATCTGCGGCTGCGCTAGAACTAGCGTAGTTAACAACTACTTTTGCACCTTCAAAGGCTAATTGTAAAGCGATCGCTCTGCCAATTCCTCGTGATGCACCAGTGACAATTGCTACCTGATCTTTTAATAAACTCATCTCATTTTCCTCAATCTTTGGAGATATCGCGCTCATTATTTTATGGTAATTTGGTGAGGAGATCAGATATTTTCTGAATCCATTATCTTTCATCCCATCTGAAAAACAGACTCAAAATCTTTTCATTCACAAATTTTAATCACAACACGGCAAATATTTATGATATAAGTAAAGTACGGTATTCCTACTTAAAAACCGTAGATTATTTGCAGAGGTGTAGCACCAGTGGGTATAGTAGTAGAAAACGTTTCTAAACAATTTGGTAGTTTCCAGGCCGTTGCACAGGTAAATCTGGAAATTCAAAGTGGTTCTCTCGTAGCTTTATTAGGTCCATCTGGATCTGGTAAATCTACTTTATTGCGGTTAATCTCTGGTTTAGAAATGCCAGATACAGGTAAAATTATTCTGACAGGGAAAGATGCTACTTATCAAAGTGTGCAAGAACGAAATATTGGCTTTGTCTTTCAACACTATGCTCTATTTAAACATTTAACTGTTCGTAAAAATATCGCCTTTGGTTTGGAAATTCGCAAAGCTCCGCAAAAGAAAATTCAAGGTAAAGTAGAACAGCTACTGGAATTAGTACAATTAAGCGGATTAGGCGATCGCTACCCTTCGCAATTGTCTGGGGGACAAAGACAACGGGTAGCTTTAGCTAGAGCATTGGCTGTAGAACCCAATGTACTATTATTAGATGAACCTTTTGGCGCACTTGATGCTAAAGTCCGTAAAGACTTACGAGCTTGGTTGCGTCGTCTGCATGATGAGGTTCATGTTACCACAGTTTTTGTTACCCATGACCAAGAAGAAGCAATGGAGGTTGCTGATGAAATTGTAGTTATGAATAAAGGTAAAGTTGAACAGGTAGGAACACCAGCACAGATTTATGATCATCCTGCATCAGCATTTGTGATGAGTTTTATCGGTCCTGTGAATGTATTACCTAGTTCTGCTAAAATTTTCCAAAGTAGTGGATTTGAGTCAACACATCCAGAAACATTTTTGCGTCCTCAAGATATCATCATTGAAACAGTTGCTAATGGCACAACAGTACCAGCTACAGTTAGTAGAATTATTCATTTAGGTTGGGAAATTCAAGTAGAATTAACCTTAGATGATGGACAAATGATGACAGCCCATTTAACACGGGAACGGTTTGATGAATTAAAGCTAGAACCACAAGAAAAAGTTTATGTCAAGCCTAAAGATGCTAAATCCTTTCCCCTTTATTATTCAATATAAAAGAAAAGAATGTAAAGCCAACGATTAGTAATGTAAGGCAATCAAACAGTAATGTAAAGCTAACAACTAGTAATGTAAGGCAATCAAACAGTAATGTAAAGCTAACAACTAGTAATAGATAATAAATAGTTGACGATTGACAACTTTAAATTATCAATTATCAACTATCAATTAGCAATTAGATAAGAGATTTTGCCTTTTCAGACTCTTTTCCTAAGCCAACCAACCGAGCGCTAAGTTCCCACATCAGTTTACCTTTTTCGTCATCTCGTGCTTGGGGAGAAACTTTTTGTACAAAAGATGTTCTATCCTTCTTTTGACGATTTCCCCAACTCCAATAAATACCAGATTGTTTGTATTCAGGGTCAGCAACTACCATAGCAACACGCTCTCCTGATAATTCCTCAGAGACAAATCCCCCAGTAATATATTTTTGAAACAGAGGGAAAAGTTTTTGAAACTGAGGGTAATGATTACGGAATAAAGCCGTTGTGGCTACACAACCAGGATAGAGAGAACTGAAGGTAATTCCAGTAGATTCATGAAAACGGTTATGTAGTTCACGCATGGTGAGAACATTACATACCTTACTATCTTTATAAGCCTTAACTGGTTCAAACTTCTTACCGTTAATCATTGTAATTGGGTCTTGAAAACCTGCCGCAAAACCCTCAAAATTACCCAAATCTGGACGAGGGGGAATTTTACCACCCAATTCATCTGGGTTATGGGTAACAGTTCCTAGAATGACTAATCTTTTATCAGTAGCAGATGACTTTTGCAAATCTGGTAATATCAAATTACACAGTAGGAAATGTCCCAAGTGATTTGTAGTGACAGTTAATTCATAACCTTCGGGAGAAAATAAAGGCTCTTTAATTAAAGGCATATAAATAGCAGCATTGCAAACTAAAGCCTCTAAACTTCTACCAGTAGCCCTAAAATTGTTGACAAATTGCCTAACGCTTTCTAAAGATCCTAAATCAATGTGCATGAGTGTGTAGCTATTTGCAGGTATTTCCACGCTTTTAGCAGCTTTTTCGGCTTTGATTAAATCACGACAAGCCATAATAACGTGCCATTGTCCTCTATTAGCGAGAGCCTTTGCTGCTTGTAAACCTACTCCCGAAGAAGCACCTGTAATGATTACGGTTGACTGACGATTTTGTTCCATTTGTTTATATTGTTTCGATGATTGTTGAGTTTAAAAAAACAGTGTATATGATCTTGATGATCTCATACTTTTGAAATTTCTATGGTAATTGACAACCAACCACCGACCACTGACAATTGACAACTAACAACTAACAACTGACAACTAACAACTGACAACTGACAACTGACAACTAACAACTGACAACTGACAACTGACAACTGACAACTAACAACTGACAACTAACAAATTAAACAATTTTTGGTTTTTGTAAATGCCAATTAGTTGATTGTTCATAAGCATAAGCTACTTGGAAAAGTTGCTCTTCTCCCAAGGCTTTGCCAACTATTTGTAAACCAATTGGTAAACCTTGACTATCAAAACCACAGGGTAAACTAATTCCCGGTAAACCAGCTAAATTAGCGGGAATAGTCATTAAATCATTCAAATACATACTCAAAGGATCGGTGGTTTTTTCGCCAGCTGTAAATGCGGTAGTGGGTGCAGTGGGAGAAATTAAAACATCTACTTTTTCAAAAGCTTTTTCAAAGTCTTGTTTAATTAAAGTGCGGACTTTTTGCGCTTTCAAATAATAGGCATCATAATAACCAGCGGAAAGGGCATAAGTACCAATCATAATCCGGCGTTTCACTTCAGCCCCAAAGCCTTGAGAACGAGTCCGGGTATACATTGATAAAAGATTATCCGCATCAGGAGAACGTAAACCATATTTAACGCCATCATAACGGGCTAAATTAGCTGAAGCTTCCGAGGGGGCGATAATGTAGTAAGTTGGTAAACCATAGCGGAAACTGGGACAGGAAATAGGATGAATTTCTGCACCTAATTCTTGTAGTTGTTCAATAGCTTTATTAACAGCAGCTTCTACTTGAGGATCTAAACCTGCACCAAAGGTTTCTGTAATCACACCAATTCTCAATTTTTTGCCAACTTTGAGATCCGGTTTTAAACTAGCTGCATAGTTAGGAATTGGGACCTTGAGACTGGTAGAATCTTGGGGATCATAACCTGCGATCGCACTCAATAATATAGCTGCATCTTCTACACTGCGTCCAAATGGTCCAATTTGGTCGAGAGAAGAAGCATAGGCCACCAAACCATAACGGGAAACTAAGCCATAGGTCGGTTTCATTCCTACCACACCGCAGAAAGACGCAGGTTGACGAATTGAACCTCCGGTATCAGAACCCAGAGAAACCACACATTCATCTGCTGCTACCGCTGCTGCTGAACCACCCGAAGAACCACCCGGAACACGGGATAAATCCCAAGGATTAGCGGTAACTTGATAAGCGGAGTTTTCTGTAGAACTCCCCATAGCAAACTCATCTAAATTAGTTTTACCCACCATGACACCCCCAGCATCAGCTAGTTTTTGGGTAACGGTGGATTCGTAAGGGGGGACAAAATTTTCTAAAATCCGGGAAGCGCAGGTGGTGACAATCCCTTTTGTACATAAATTATCTTTAATGCCGATGGGAATCCCGGCTAACAGTCCAATTTCTTCTCCCGCAGCGATTTTTGCATCCACAGCTTGAGCTTGTTTTAAGGCTTGTTCTGTCGTGACAGTGAGGAAACTGTGCAGTTTGGGTTCTAACTCTTGAATCCGATTTAATGCTTCTTGGGTAATTTCAACGGCAGAACGTTCTTTAGTGATTATCTGTTCGTGTAATTCGCGTATGGATGCCATAATTGTTATCTTTAAGGAATCAAGCCATTGATTTTAGCATTTCTAGGGCTGGGGATTGGGGAATTTGCATCTCAAGTTACAGGAGATTTTTTTTCACGCAGAGGCGCTCCAGGCGCGGAGGGAGTTTTGAGAGTTTAGTTATACTAAAAATATTACTTTTAAGAACAAGTGAAAATCTGAATTTACTTGTTTTTAATTCTGATACTGAGAGGATTACCCAATGGATACCTTAGATAACTATCGCCGGATTATTAAAGAAGTGTTAATACCTTATACCCAAATTCCTTATTCCTATGGAGTGATTGAATGTAGAACAGTTTTTGATAGTGAAAATGATAGCTATTTACTAATAACTCTTGGTTGGGATAGTGCTAAAAGAATTCACGGTTGTTTAGTTCATATTGACATTATTGATGGCAAAATATGGGTACAAAGAGATGATACAGAAGATGGTGTTACTTATGAATTAGAAGCAGCAGGAATTACTAAAGATAAAATTGTTTTAGGTTTTCATCCGCAAAATGTTAGGCAACATACGGGATATGCTGTTATTTGAGTTGCTTTGGACAGAAAGAGAAATTTTATTCAATTCTCTTTAACCACTGTTTTGGATTGCGTTTTGCATGGAAGCAAGCAAATACAAAAACAGTATCTTGGTCAAAAACATAGAGAATTATATAAGGAAATCGGCGGATTAATACTCTTCTTACCTGTTTATAGGTAACTTGGTAAGCAAGGGGTTGTCTTCCAATTCCAGACAAACAAGCATCAACAGCACGAACAAATTCCGAACCTAAACCTGGATTTTGGGATTCGTACCACTCAAAAGCATTTTGGATATCGTATTCTGCTTCTGGCTGAATAATCAGGTTATAGTTCATTGGGAAAATCCTAACCTTTTTTTAACTTCTTCCCAACTAGAACCGTTTGTAGGGTTTTTTTTGTAATTTTCTAACCGTCGCTCTAATTCTTGTTGTTGTGCTGGACTCAAGGGAAGTTCTTGTTGATGTTCTAAGATGCTGTCCCATAAATCTTCAGCAAGTTGAATACGTTCTGCAATGCTGAGTTCAGCAATGTCAAATTTTAAGAGGGGATGGAGACTCATGAGTATAGAGTGAGGGGTGAGCTTTTATCTATTTTATAACATTGGGGGGATTTGATTGTTGTGGTTATACTGATATAGCAATCCTAAATGATACGTGAGAGTTCAATAAGGCTCAAGTGCTTATAAAACAAGGATTTT
>NZ_KE384716.1:112319-114809 GCF_000426925.1 Dolichospermum circinale AWQC310F
TTAGGCGACATACAGGATATGCTGTGAAATAAGTTTGTTTTTCTATATCTATGTTTAAGTTCCATGAAGAATTGCATATAAGAGCGTCCGAACTAAAATCATGCTTTTATTGCTCTTGTTTACTTCCGGCCTCAATACAAGAACACATATTTAATGCTTCGTGGGCTGGTTCTCATCAAACAGGACAACTAATTTGTGATAATTGTAACAAAAGCTTCGGGGAAAGAGTTGATAAAGCATTTTTAATATATACAAGTGCGGTGATGAATGCTTGGTCATTTAAAGGCAAGCGTCACAAGTCACTACCTACCATCGAATTAGAAGGAAACTATTTCCTGGATGCAGGGGCAAAATTAAAACTATCGCTATCCTTCTGTTTTGCGTAAGTCCTGTATTTATATAATGTAAAATGCTATAATCAAACAAGTGTAACTTATTCTTATTAATTATTCAAGATAAATCCCTGGATGACATTATTCAAGAAATGCAAAAACAAGCTCAAGACAGGGGGTTAACTCAAGAAATTTTAGATGAGATTCTTCAGTGCGATCGCTGATCTCGTCGGTTGGGTTGAGGAACGCAAGCCAACATCAATATTGCTGTTAGAGAGTGTTTGTTGGGTTTCATTTTATTCAACCCAACCTACAGTGCTAAAGTGATTATTGCCATAATTACGAAAAATTACACCATTCCTATGAATGACAAACTCCAGACTAAAAAAGACAATCTACAAGCAAACACTAATGTGGAAATAAGTCAAGAACCAGAAACCGAAAAAGTTTTATGTCCCCATTGTCAACGCACTGCTACAAATGGTATTAAATGTAAAGGTATTTGTGTGGCTGATAATGACTATTAAGCTGTAAATAAACAAATTTAGAAAAGCTAAGTAATATGGTTAAAATAATTTCTCGTACTTATGTCGGTCAAGCCAATGTTTATGATATTGGTGTGGAAAATGACCATAATTTTGTGATTAAAAATGGTTTTGTCGCTGCCAATTGTTTCAATAAATCTCACTCTACTGCTTACGCTTACGTCACCTATCAAACATCATATTTAAAAGCAAATTATCCATTGGAATATATGGCCGCGCTATTAACTGCTAACAGTGGTGATACTGACAAAGTACGCAAGTATCTTGATAATTGCTCTAATATGGGGATCACTATTGATGCACCTGATGTTAATCGCTCTGGTTTAGATTTTACTCCGGTGGATGGGAAAATTTTATTTGGATTTTCGGCGGTGCGAAATGTGGGACAAAATGCCATAGTTAGTATCTTAGAAGCAAGAGAACAATCAGGAGAATTAGTCCCATTTCAATCTCTCGCGGATTTTTGCGATCGTGTTGATTTACGAGCTATGAACCGACGTACTTTAGAATCACTAATTAATTGCGGAGCTTTTGATAAAATTGAACCTAACCGCAACCAATTAATCCATGATTTGGAATTAGTTTATGAGTGGGCCCAATCCCGTGCTAAAGATAAGGCTAGTGGACAGGGAAGCATTTTTGATTTATTAGGAAGTGGATTTGCAGGTAATAATAATCAAGTTCAAAAAAACACTTTTGAATCTGCTCCAAAAGCTCCTCCTGTTAATGATTTACCACCTCAAGAAAAATTACGCATGGAAAAGGAATTATTAGGATTTTATTTATCAGACCATCCTCTCAAATCTATTAGACAATCATCGTCGGTCCTTGCACCAATTAATTTAGCACAACTGGGTGAACAAAAGGATGATTCTATCCTTTGTGCAGTAGTAATGTTGAATAATGTTAAAAAAGTCATGACAAAAAAAGGTGAACCAATGGCAATTTTGCAGGTTGAAGATTTATCTGCTGCTACGGAAGCTGTTGTTTTTCCTAAAACTTATGAACGCATTAGTTCTATACTGGCAGTTGATGCTAGATTAATTATTTGGGGTAAGGTAGATCGTCGTGATGAACAAAGTCAATTTATTCTGGAAGATGCGGAAACTGTAGAAACGGTAAAAATGATTTTATTAGAACTTAGTCCACAACAAGCGGGGACTATTGAAGAACAACATCGTCTCAATATGATTCTTAAAGCTCAAGCTGGAGATAAGGATAAATCAAAAGTACCAGTAATTGGTATTGTTCAAGCAGGAAATCATCGAGAAATTGTCCGGTTTGGTAGACAGTTTTGGGTACAAGATTCGGGAACAGCATTGCAAGCATTACAAAATGCTAATTTTCACGCTGATCTTAAACAATTAACTAGTGGTTAAGCATAAGCATAAAGATGACACATTTTGGGGATTTATCCAAAAACTCTCTCAATTTTCTATTTCTTTATGTATTTAATGTCTTTCTTTAATAGACTCTACTCATTAGTAAGGTCTGTTAATAAGACTAGAGATGTTTATTCTCCTATTATTTATGTATGAATTGTCATTAGGACTTACGCAAGATTCATGGAATAACGAACCACAGAGGCACAGAGGTCACGGAGAAATGAGGAT
>NZ_KE384716.1:114849-147621 GCF_000426925.1 Dolichospermum circinale AWQC310F
GTCATATTTGATTTCTATCTATATCCCAGTCTAACGAAGTACAAAATTATCTGCGTTCATCTGCGTTCAATTATTACTGTTTGTATCTCAATTAAATGAGAATGGCTATAATGTTTAATTAATATGAAAATTTTTATATTCTTATCAAAGGTACAAGGTTGTCTAAATATATAAATTATGTATATTGTAGTTTTAAAAATATATTTCTCGATTATTGTAAATTATAATATACAATTTATCCAATCAAATAGGAGATTATTCATAATTCTCTGTTTTTTGTTGCTTTATTAATTTGATACTTTCTTTAATTTTAGTATTTAAATACAATCAAATATAAATAATTACTATTAAATAATGAATATTATCTAATATGATTGTATTGCAATCTTATGTAATTGTATTGCGATCTTATATGATTGTTAGGTAAACTTGTACTTTAGTTATAGATAACAATAAAACAATTGTCAAAACAGTTAGGATATAAATTAACAATAAAACTTCTTTTATAAGAAAATTTTTCTCATGGCTTGTAACTTTTAATTCCTAACTGCTAAGTTATAACTCCTGATTGAGTGACTTTTTTTGTATTAATTTGAAATTGAGAATTTAAGAAAAGCGACTTGCTTTGCAATACAAACCGCCTGACTTGCTAGTAAATAGGTAATATTGACATTAATTCTCTTTCTGTTCTTGAAAAAACTTTTGGTAAATAGTTTTAGTATTTTCTTCATTAGCAGAAGTAGCAGTCATTTGATAATCAACCAAATTATCCACAAAAGGAAGAGATACCTTAAAAGTACCATCAGCATTGAGTTTGACATTTTGACCATCAATAGTGACAATTGCATCTTGTTTAGTTGCACCATAAATCACTAATTCGGTATCAACGACAAACCAGAAATCTGTACTAGGACCACTGAAGACATGAACCGTACCAGAACGAGCTAGACATAACCACTGATGATCATTAATTAAATAACCAATTTCTGTCATGTAATCACGTTCACCTTTAGGAATAGGTATATAACAATCATGAATTGCGGTTTCACATTCATATTGTTGCACCAATTCAGGAAGTTGATAACTAAGGTCAAGATTAGTAACATCATAGAGACGTACAGCTAAAGTCATAAATCCTTGATTCTGTAATCTCTTTTGATGATTTATGTTTTGTTTGAGCTTATCACTATCAGAAATATACCAAGATACATAAGCCCATTTGGGAGTGCGGGGTGTGAAGATAATTCTGGTATTTTCATTAGCATTGATTTGGTTTATAGTAGTCCAAGCTGCTATTTCTGCGTCTAACTCCATTGCGATGTTTTCATCTGTGGTTGTAGAAGGGGATGGAGTCGGTAATATCTCTTCTGCTATTTGAGGTATATTGAGTTCAATGTCATTGGTAATTGAATTTAAAGCCTCTTCCAAATTTGATGGTAAATCAGAGACCAACTTTTGAGTTGGTGATGATTGGTGATTTGATGGAAAGGATATACCGAGTAATTCTGATAAAGAGATATATTTATCTTCTTTAATTGGAGCTTGAATTGGAGCAGGAGGTCTATTGAGTAATTCTGACAAAGACATGGTCTTTTGATCAGATGATGTTGATGTTAGTGGTTCGGGTGTTTCTAGTAGAGAATTGGTAAATTCATCTATAGGTATGTCCGATTCAATTAGATCGTGATGAATACTTGGGATTGGTGGATAATGATTATTGACGACAATCACAGGAGCTTCTGTATCCCACATTGTGCGATTATAGTCTAAATCAAGTTCATTAATTTCCTTGATCTGATCCTTTGGGGAAATTGTCTGGGTGAGAGCTAGATTATTTGCTGCTGTTGCTTGTGGAAAGATGTCTTCTGGAGAGTGATTACCGTTGAGTCCATTATTATTGTTAGTTGTAGTTGGTGGGATAGCTGCGTCTAGGGTTTCCTTGGTTGCTTCTTGAAAGAGGTAGTTATCCTCTGAATCTTCTGAATCTAATATATTTGAATTTGATTCAGTTGTTGCATTTAGCGATCGCTTTTTTCTTCCCCATAACAAAGGTAGACAACTAATTAAACCAACAATCAAAAATAAGGGTAATAGCAGCAAAAACCCCAGATTTTTGGTGAGCATTGAAGGGTTAGTAAAGGGATTTACCAACTTTATTTGATTTCCAACTTCTATAGGTTGCTCTGTAGCGGGGTTTGTGGGAATAGGTGATAAAGATGGATTTTGATCAATTGTAGAAGTTGCTGTTGGGGTTGCTGTTGAGATTTCTGTCGAGGTTAGGGTAGGAGTGGTAACAGTTTGTAATTGACTCGACATAATAGCAAGTGCTTCTGCTTGTCTAGCAGCTTTTATAGATTCCTGTCCGGGTTTAGCTAAAATAAATCCAAGAAAATCCTTAACTTTTGGACTGGGATTTTGTTGATAAACGTAGACAAAAGGCTGGGAAAAAGGATATTCTACATTGTCTGGTGAGAAGTCCTGTATTTTCAAGACTCGCACCGCAGGCAATTTAGAAACCTGATTTGCTAAAACATAGCTAATGCCATCATGACCTAATTCTTTAATGATATTGGCTGTATTATCGTCTAGCATTTGTACAGCATTTGCGTTAGCAAATTGGCCGGATTTAAATGCTGGATATTCGCTCAAGGAAGCACGAGTATCACTATGGTCGGGATGATCTATCAATCTAATTTTACCTTGAGCATTCCCCACTTGTGACCAGTCTGTAATTTCCCCTCGGAAAATTTTCGCCAACTGTTCAGTAGTTAAGCCACCTTGAAAGGGGTTATGGTTACTAACAATGATAGCGATTTTTTCCCGACGCACCAGTATTTGTTCTAAACCTTGTGCTTTTTCTTCTGGGGTGAGTTCACGACCCAGGGCTGCGAGATCAACTTTACCATCTAAAATCGCTTTTAAGGCTTCTTCATTGCCATTGATAGCAACTTCTACCTGAGTTCCCGAAAACTGTTTTTCAAAGTTTTCTTTTAAGGTTTGGTTAAGGGTGAGAAAGTTAGCCGAACCGTCAATTTTAACTATTGTGCCATTTTCTACCGTTTGCGGCAGGGAAAAGGCCGGAGTATGAGTCTGAGATTCTGCTTGGACCTGTGCGGAAATTAAGAAACTTGCTACCATGGGGCTGGTAGTCATGGACATTAATAAAGCCAGATTGATAATTAGACTATCTTTTTTTTGTTGTTGCCACATACATCCCTAATTAAGCTAAAATAGACGGAGTACTCGCCAATACTCAAAATAGTTGTTTGATTGAGCAGACGGGTTAATTATACAACTTGAGTCATTTTTATCTGTAATAACACAAGTGATGAAAATAAAAAAGGGGTGGGGAGTTGGCTTCTGCTCAACAAGCCAAGTAAAAACAGAATGGAAAAAACTTTGATTATGGGAGAGGCCTGAAAACCTAACCAGGTTTTCAGGCTTTTGTGGTTAATAAAAATAGTTTTCAAGTCACCCCTTAGACGTAAAAGAAAATTTAAGAGATCAAACTTTGCGCCTTTACGCGAAACAAAAACCGTGGTTTATTTACCAGTAAAATCGCTGTAAGTAACCAGCAAGGTCATATCTACTTTAACATCTCAGTTAACAAAGATGCTGGATGTTGACTATGAGGCCACGCAAAAGCATGGCGAAAGGCTGCATTTTGACAAGCTTGTAACTGTTGAAAATTAATAATGTCGTAAGTCAAAAGATTTTCATATTCAAAGGGTAGACGCATATTATGCAATCCGGCATTATCCGTACAAATGGCGATATCAACTGCTGCTGCAAAACATCGGTCAAAGACTAATTTTAGCTGACGAATATCCTGCAAAGTGCCTGTTTTTAAATAAGTTGTCGGACAAACTTCTAAACATTGTCCTCTTTTAGCAATCTCTGGAAGTAATTCAGGATACAAAATAGGTATTTGAATACCATGACCAATTCGCATTAAATAGGGTAGCAATTCTGGATAACAACCATCTTGAGTTTCATAAAGATGCCCTGTGGTGTTAATATTTAATGAATGGGCATAATTATATAAATGTATCCATTCTGCCATCCTTTCAGCATAATAGCGATCGCCTCCTGCCACGTCTATGCCGCAAACATATTCCCTATTTCGCGCTGCTAAATCAATAATGGCCTGATTTACCTCGAAAGGTAAACGGGAGTGCATACAGAGGATTTGACGGGTAATAATGGGATATTCGGGGATATGACTAGATTTACCGACAATATCCACAATTTCCGCCATTTTATCAATTCTCTGATTTTGACTCAAATGTTCAGGAGTTCGTAAATAGGGGGTATAACGTAATTCCAAATAAGCCAAATTCTCAAAAATATAAGCACCGCGTAATAAGCGGTAAATAAAGTAGGGTAAGGTTTCCACCGTTTGGACACTTTCTACCAAGGTATGTAGTTCTAGATACTCATCCAAGGTATTACGGGGACGGGTGTAAAAATCTTCAAATTCTGCATATTCAGCAAAGGGAGAAATTAACTCAGTATTGTGACGCTGAAAATATCGCCAGAGGACACGAGGTACAACTGAACCACCTAGATGCCGATGCAATTCTGCGTATAAAGCCATAGTGGTATTTTGCTGTAAAAACTTAATTAATTGTAACAAAAACCTAGACAATATTTTTCTTGTCATCCAATATTGAGTAAAATTCTACTCTAGATTCTGGGTTTTCTGCAAACAGATTTTCATTTGTTTGGCCAGTACCCTGACATTAGGTTCATCAAGAAGGGAAAGATGAGAACCGGGAATATACTTAATATCTAAATCACCAATTATTATTTCACCCCAACCAAATTTTGCGTCATATTCTATACCCACAGCGTCCGTTCGATTTTCATCTTTTGTGCGAAAGAGAGTCACTTTCCCTGAATAAGGTTGAAAAATATATGTATTCATAGCTTGGGTATAAATATCATGGCTGTGTAAATGTTTATTGATTTCAGGTGTCCAGGGATTAAATAACTGTGTAATAAACCGTAAGTGATTTTGAAAAATTTGTTTTATATAAAACTTAGCGTGTTGGTAGAAACTTTTAGCCTTGTGGGAAATATACTTAAATCTGCGTTGTCCGATATAAGTGAGATGTAAATAAATTCGTTTTAGGAATGATAACCGTCGCTTATAACCGGGACGACAGGTATCCAACATAGCTAAAAATGCAACTTTTTGACCTTGACGGTGGAGTTGTTGAGCTATTTCATAAGCAATAATACCTCCAAAAGAATATCCTCCCAAAAAGTAAGGTCCTTGAGGTTGAAGAGTTTGAATTTCTTGAAGATATTGGGAGGCCATGCTTTCAACCTGAACTATAGGAAACTGTTTCCCATTTGCTTTTTGTAATTGCAGTCCATACAAGGGTTGTTCTAATCCTAAATGTCTTGCTAAATTACGATAACACAACACTTCTCCCCCTAAAGGATGAATCATAAATAGGGGTGGTTTTGTTCCGTGGGGTTGAATTTCCACTAAAGATGAATAATTGGCTTTGGGAGTGTTTTCTAAAACTTTTTCGTTCTGAATAATTTGGGCTATTGCTGCTATTGTAGCTGACGGAAACAAAGCCGCTAGAGGCAATTTTTTAGCAAATTTATGTTCTATATCAGCAAATAATCGCACTGCTAATAAGGAATTTCCTCCCAATTCAAAAAAATCATCTTGAACACCAATGGGTTGAACACCTAATAAATCTTCCCAAACTTTGATTAACTGACTTTCTACATCATTTTGGGGATTAACAAATTTTTGAGTCCCTTCAGGTTTAATTAAATTAAATGCTGCTAGTCCCTTTCTATCTAGTTTACCATTGGGTGTTAATGGCAAAGTATCTAAAAAAATAAAGGCACTAGGAAGCATATATTCAGGTAGTTTATTTTGTAAATGTTGTCGGATTTCTTTAGTAGTAGGTGCTGGTTGTTTTTTCGCAACAATATAGGCTATGAGACGTTTATTTTCTGGGATATCTTCCGTAGCTACGACGACAGCTTCTTGAAGATGAGGAATTTTGAGCAATTCCATTTCAATTTCTGCAATTTCAATACGGAAACCTCTAATTTTTACCTGAAAATCTTTTCTACCTTTATGAACTAAACAACCATCAGATTGAATACAGCCTAAATCACCGGTGCGGTAAATTCTTTTTTTACTATTTTGAATATCTGGTAAAAAGACGGTTTGAGTTAATTCTGGTTTTTGCCAATAACCAAGCGCTAAATATTCACTTTTTAGAGCAATTTCTCCAATATTACCATTTTTAACTTCTAGGCCATTTTTATCTAATATGACAACTTCTATATCTTGAACTGGGTAGCCCATAGGTATGGTACTATTAGCAATTTTCGTGTTTTTATCAACTATGAAATTACGAAAAGTTCCTGCTTCTGTTGCACCTAAACTTGCATATAAAATGCAATTTGCAGAAAAATACTTTTTGTATTTTTCTACATCTCTAATTAAGGTAGCTTCACCACCTAATTTAACTAGACGAATTTTAGGAAATTGTTCCGTGTCTGTGAGGATATCTACAAAATGTCTAAATAAGGTTGTAAAGGAATGATAAATAGTAATTTCTGATGTAATTAGCCATTTTACTAAATTAGTTAATCCCTCTTCTTTAACGTTAAAGGGATAGAGACTAGCACCATTAAGTAAAGTGTAGAAAATACATAATATTCCTCCCAATGCACTACAGGAATAGAGGAAAATTACACGATCTTGATGGCTAATTAATAAGGTTTTTGTATCATTCATACAGTAATGCAAAGAATTTCTATGACTATGCACTACCCCTTTAGGTTTACCAGTTGAACCACTAGTGTAAATTATATAAGCTAGTGTTTCTGGTGATATTTTAATCAGAGGATTTTTCTCGGAATTATTGCTATGAATATTGTCTTTAATATTATCTATATTAAATAGTTGACAATTATTGGCTAATTTCCTGGCTAAATCCAAGTTCAAATTATTAGTAATAAATGCAACGGCTTGGGAATCTTCAATAATATAAGTAAGTCTATCAATGGGAAATGTGGGATCTAAAGGAACAAAGATTTTACCTGTTTTTAAAACTCCCAGAATACTTGTCATGAAGTCTGCACCTTTTTCTAGCAATAAGACAATTACTTCTGGTTGTTCTCCTCTTTGAGAGAGAATTGTATTTGCTAACCGATTAGCATTTTCATTTAATTGTGTATAGGTTAGGGTTTGATTATTAGTTTTGATAGCAATAGCATGAGGATATTTATTAACTTGTTGTTCAAATCGTTGAGGAATAGATTGCTCAATCTCTGACTTAGGAAAATCTATAAAACCTTCCGGTTTTGCAATTAAACGATTACAAACAAACTTTTGCTGAAAAATTGCACTAGGAATTGTCTGATAAATATTAGTCATTGGTATATATCCTACTCGATTTATGGTAAAGTTCTGGCTTTTTAAGCTGATATTAGATTCAACCATTGAAGATATTAAATCTAAAACCTATCATGGTATTAATGGAAATTTTAGATAAGCATAAAACCAATTTTTATCTAATCTTTATCTAACTTTATCTAAAATTGGTAATTCTAAATTCCCAATAGATTGATTTATGGATGACGATTTATATCCTTTTCGGTTATCTTACTTCCTTTAAATCAAAATGTGGATTTATAAAAATAAATGGTACGAGCAATTATGATAAACCGCTATACCTAATGACCAGGTTTCATCAAATCTTTATCTATGCTGTAAATAAATTAACTAAATTGATATAAAAATATAGATTCCCGATTTCTTGAATAAATCGAGAATATTGAATTAATTATCAGTTGCGTTCTCTCTCCAACTGCTCAATTACTCTTTGTAAATACCAATCATCTGACATTCCCGGATCATGATATTCTTGTTGTTGAATTAAGCGTTCTGCTATTTCCCAGTGTCCCCCCACTAAACGCAAAAGTCGCTGACGTAAAACTTCATATTTCTGATTTTTGATTTCGGGACTAGATGTTTGGATTTTTTGTAAATTATTTAATACTTCTTGGTAATTTTCCCAGTCTTCTTGTTCACAATAAATACTAGCTGCTTTTTGATAATCGGATACAGCATTTTGCATTTCTTCTAATAATGTATAGGCCAGACCGCGATTATAGTATGCTGGAGCATGATCAGGATGAATTTTCAATGCTTGACTATAATCTTGAATTGCGTGGAGATAATCACCCATAGTCCGATAAATATTACCTCTAGCAACATAAACTAAAGGATCTTGTGGCTGCATTTTCAATGCTTGGTTTAAGTCAGATAATGCACCTTGATAATCACCAATTTGGAAACGGGCTTTTCCGCGATTTCTATAAACAATTGCATCTTGAAAATTTAGTTTTATTGCATAATTAAAGTCGGCTATAGCGTCTTGATAATTGCCAATTTTACACTCGATTACTCCCCGAAAACAATAAGCTTGTCCATCATTTGGATCAGTTTTTAAGACCCAATTTAAATCAGCAATTGCTTCTTTTACTTCTCCATTTTCTGCTTTAACTAACAATTGATGAAAATATTGATTTTTAGAAATAATAGATATAGGTGCAGATTCGCTTATTTGCGGTTTATCAGGTGGTTGTAGCTGTTGAATTTTCTGCAAACAGTCTTGACATTTTTCCTTATTTTTCTGTTCTAAATATAATTTAGCAGCTTTTTTAAAATTAGTAATTGCATCTTGAATATCCCCTTGTTTTCGTCGCAGTATTCCCCGTAAATTATAAGCAGCAGCATAATTATAATTAAGACAAATTGACCTTTCAACATCATCTAAAGCGCCAGGAAAATTTTTTAATGTTAATCTAGCTAAAGCTCGACAATAGAAAACTTCTGCAATAGATTCATCCAGCTTTATAGCTGCGGTATAATCATAAACAGCTTGTAAAATTTCTCCTGAATCATAATATGCTAACCCCCGTTGGATATATGCTTTGGTAAATTTAGGATTCTCCTGAATAGCCAAATTAAAATCTGCTATAGCACCAGCATAATCTTTTTGTTGGGCTTTTTCTAATCCCCGATTGTAAAATTCGTTATTCATAATTGGTAATGGAAAAACATCAAGAATTTCTTAATTTAATTATACACCAATTCAAGAAGATCCCCGATTTATTGAAGAAATGGGGGATCTGAATCTCTCTAGAACTTTTATATTTCCTAAAAATCAGAAATTAAGCTAGGATAATTGATCACAAATACATCTCTAGTTCCTAACCCAGGATTTTCCGGTTTTATGGGAGTAGTAAAATGAAAAAATTGATGTTCATTGACTAAAATAATTTCTCCAGGTTGTAAAACTTTGTTAAATACTGGCTTTTCCTTTTTCGCAGAATATAAATGAGTTTCTCCACCTTCAATATTATCTCTTCCTGCGGAAAAAATACCAATAAAATCACTACCATCTCTGTGGATACCTTCAGGAGCAGGATTTCCTAAATTACTTGGTGAACAGGTAGTTCTAATTTGATGAACATCAATTTCTGCTTCTATATCTAGTTTACAAGAATCACAGAATGCGAAAATCAGATGCTTAAACATATCCAGTTCTATGAGTGCATTATCCAATTCCGCAAACTCTCTTTTTATCCCTCCCAATAAAGGATTATAATCTTTACTTTGTAATAGATATCCATGGGGAAGTTTGAACAACTTATCTTTAGAAACTAGAAACCTAGATAACCTGCGTGAGCGATATTTCCCCTTAATATAAGGATCAATTGGTAAATTATCAAAAAATGGCTGAAAACCTGTCGTATTAATGGAGTTTACTTTTCTGAGGGTAAACAGAAAAGCATATTCTAATTCCCTATCAAGTGAGACTTTTTGCATAGAATATTTCTCCTTGTATTGGTAAATGCTACCATATTTGTCTAAATGGTAGGTTTATAATGTCCATTATATTCAAATCTGCTAAAAATATCGTAAATTTGACTACAAAAACGAATTATTTATGATTAAAATCAGACTTTGTGGCTTAATTATCCTTGAGTGTTGGATAAACATATAGATTTTGTAATTTTACGGATTGCGTTTATTCCTATTTTGCTAATTTCCTCTATTCAGACAGACTGGGAATGATTTTGAGTTAATATGAGTAAATGTTCTACCTAATTGATGATCATGACAGATTGGCTTTATAACTACCCAACTCTATATGCTGGTACTTTACTCAAACGCTACAAGCGGTTTTTTGCTGATATTCAATTAAATTCTGGAGAATTGATCACAGCACATTGTCCAAATACAGGACCAATGACGGGAGTTTCTACTATTGGTAGTGCTGTACAAGTTTCTAAAAGTGATAATCCTCAACGTAAACTAGCATATACTTTAGAACTAATAGAAGTCAACGATCATGCAACAACTTGGGTGGGTGTAAATACAGTTTTACCTAACCGGGTGATCAAATTAGCTTTAGAGAAACATTTATTCCCAGAATTGGCTGAATATGAACAGGTGAAAAGTGAAGTTGTCTATGGAAAAGATCGTAAAAGTCGAGTTGATTTTTATTTAACAGGAAATGCTCAACAACGGCCAATTTATTTAGAGGTGAAAAATACAACTTGGTCTCAAGGAACTTTAGCCTTATTTCCCGACACAGAAACTACCAGAGGACAAAAACATCTACAGGAATTAATAGAAATTCTCCCCCAAAATCGGGCGGTAATGCTATATTTTATTAACCGGAATGATTGTTTAGAATTTGCACCAGGAGACAGCAAAGATCCCCTATATGGTAAATTATTGAGAACAGCGATTAATCTAGGTTTAGAAGTTTTACCATGTCGGTTTGATATTTCTCCATTAGGTATCCTTTATTTAGGTTTAGCAGAACTAAAAATATAGACATAATAGCCAGATTAAATCATGAAATTTGCAGATTGGTGAAAAAACAATTTATGTCAAGATTATGTAATTCCTGAATTTAACAGATCAAAATCTTAAGAAATAATTCTTGACAATTCTATTAATTTTGTCTACAATAGGAGAGGATGAACATACTATTTTTAATGAAAACAACAAACAATCATCAACTGCAAATAAACCGTAAATAATTTGATTACTCAAATTGGATTACTATATGTCAGAAACTACTGTAACCAGCATTAAATTGCCACCCACTCAAGCAGAACTTCCTTGTGATGATGGTATTCCCATGGAGACACAAAGACATAAATTACAAATAGACATTTTAACTGATACTATTCAGCCATGGCTAGATCAAAAAACTGATGGATATGTAGGTGGCAATATGTTTGTTTACTACAGTTTAGCTCAGTTAAAAAATCAAAATTTTCGCGGACCTGATTTTTTTGTAGTTTTAGATGTCCCCAAAAAGGAACGACTTTCCTGGGTAGTTTGGGAAGAAGGAAAACCACCAGATGTGGTAATTGAGTTACTTTCAGAAAGTACATCTAAAAACGATAAAACTGAGAAGAAATTGATTTATCAAAATCAGATGCGTGTTCCTGAATACTTTTGGTTTGATCCTTTTAATCCAGAGGATTTTGCAGGTTTTCATATCAACAGTGGTGTGTATGAACCTATTGCTTTTAATAGCAAAAATCAATTAGTAAGTACAGTTTTAAACTTAACCTTAGTGCGTTGGCAGGGTAATTATAGAGGTGTTAATACCACGTGGTTACGCTGGGCAAATTTAGATGGTGAATTGTTTCCCACAGCCCAAGAAAACGCTGAACAAGAAAAACAACGGGCTGAAAAAGCTGAATCTCAATTAAGACAAATTGCGGTGAATTTGTGGCAAAATGGGATGTCTCTAGAACAAGTAGCACAGTTAACGGGTTTAGAAGTTACAGAAATAGAAAAATGGCAGGTTTAATTTGATCAACAAATTAAGTTCGATTATTTTAATAATGGGTGTTTCTGGTGCTGGTAAAACTACAATTGGTAAACTTTTAGCTGAATTACTCAACTGGGAATTTAGAGACGCTGACAACTTCCATAAACTAGCAAATATCAAAAAAATGCAAATGGGAATTTCCCTCAATGATGGTGATAGAATACCTTGGTTAGAAGATTTGCAAGCGGCTATCAGAAATTGGCTACAAGATAACAAAAATGTCGTTTTGGCCTGTTCTGCACTCAAAACCAGTTATCGTCAAATGTTGATAATTGATAGCCGCATTCAGTTAGTTTACCTTCAGGGGTCTTTTGATGTCATTGAAAATCGGCTAAAAGCCAGGAAAAATCACTTTATGACTGAAAAGCTCCTCAAGAGTCAGTTTCATGACCTTGAAGAGCCTGAAAATTGTATTTGTGTTGATGTTTCCCAAGCCCCGGAAGTAATTGTCGAAAAGATTAAAAAGGCTTTAGGCTAGTTGATGAGAACTCAGAAAAGCGTCAACTTCCGCCGCAGTGGGTTGAGAAGCGATCGCACCTGGTTTAAGAGTAGTTAAAGCTCCCACAGCACTGGCATAGGTGACAATTTTTCTAGCGGTTTCCGCGTCTTTGAGTTTGTGAATACCAACTTGGTGTAATTGGTGGATAAACCCAGCCAAAAACCCATCTCCCGCACCTGTAGTATCTACAACTGGTACGGAAAAAGCCGGTAATTTACCTTCATTCTCCCCTAAACAATAGGCACAACCATTTTCACCATCTGTCACTAAAACCCCTTCCAAGGAATTGAGTCTATAAGTGATTGCCCCAGAATCTATTGTATTAAATAACCATTCTGCTTCTTCCTTTGTCAATTTGAGGAAATCAAATCTCCCTAATAAAGCTTGAATTTTGGTCTTAGCTGTATTTTCATCTAGCCAAAATACTGGTCGCCAATTCACATCAAGAATAATTTTTAGGTCATATTGTTCTGCCAATTCTAAAGCTCGCAAAACAGCTTTCTCACTTTCAGGATAGGCTAATTCTAAAGTTCCTACCACCAAAAAGTCAGCTTCCTCAAACAGTGCGGGTGGTAATTTTGTGGCTTGGAGACGGGTATCAGCAAATTCTGAAGTATCATATTTACCAAAACCAGCAAAAGTGCGATCGCCTGTTAAATCCCTAACTACATATACTTGTCTCGTTGGTGCTGTAGAATGACGTTGCACACCAGTTGTATCTACGCCGACCGTTTCTAATAATTTTATCAGTGTATTCCCTGGTTCATCTTCACCCACTGCGCCCATAAATCCGGCTGATGTCCCCAACTTCACCAAAGCACAAGCCACATTTGCGGGCGCTCCTCCTGGATAGGGAGTCCATGATTTCACTTCCTCTAGTTTAAGCCCCAATTGATCAGCTAAACAATCAAATAGGACTTCACCAAGACATAGAACACGGGGATTATTCATTGCGTTTTTGATTTTCTATGGGGCATTATATATTTAATTTATATATTTATTTTGACAGCTTTTCAATTAATTCTAGTTAAAATCAATACTTTTTATCTGTAGTGTATATGACTACAAACCTAAAATCAAAAGAAAATTTTGACATTAGTAGTATTAGTAACATTTAAAACTATTTACCTCCGCAAAAATCTTCTAGAATAAGGAATAAGACTTGAGTACATATACTAAGGGAGGAATAGTAAGTAATGGCTGCTAGTGAGTCTGGAACCCATGTTAATCTGTCAGACAGAGAAATGCAAATTATCGACTTAGTGGCCACCGGCTTAACTAACCAAGAAATTGCAGCAAAACTGGAAATTAGCAAACGGACAGTTGATAACCATATTAGCAATATTCTCACTAAAACTAAGACTGATAATCGTGTGGCCTTAGTTCGTTGGGCTTTACAATGGGGTAAAGTCTGTTTAAACGATGTTAATTGCTGTTCTCTTCCCCCTGGGAATGATGAAAGTATGTCCACCTGAAGCAGAGTTGTAGTTAAAAAGCTTTAATGAAGCTTTTTAGTTATTTTAGGGATTCTTGGTCAGAGCTATGGGTGGTTGATTTACGCTGTTGTGTATTAGCAACGTTCTATAAGTAGAAATTAACGTAAAAATACAGGTATGGACAGGCGTAAATCAATTATCCTGTGAATATGATTGATTTGGTCATCGAAGTAACGACGTCAGGTAAGGAGAGTATCAAGACTCCCAAACACATACAATTAAGAAGCTATTGATACATAATTAAAAAACCCGGCTGAACCGGGCAGATGTACTTCTTGTCAAGTTTTAGCTAATAATCGCTATTGGTTGATTTCACAAGTTAAAGGACAAGCTGCATAAACAGTAGTTTGGGTTTTTTCAGCTTCACCATGTAGCCAGCTTAACCATTTTACCTGCTTAGGATGAATACCTTTAGCTGTGAGAACGCCAGCAGCAATTAATACTGCCATAACATTAAGCATGACTAAACCACCTGCCACAACTAAAACTGCATTAGCGGGCATTACGGATTGTAACACAATAGACAACAGACATCCAATTGTAGCCATCAATACAACCAATGGAAAACCGACGACTAACAAGCACACTGCCAATGTAAATGTCCAGATTAAAAAGCTTTTCATCACTAACAAGGAGTGGGTCTGAACCAGATTAGAGCTTTGAGCAGAAACCATGACTTTTCCTCCTAATACACAGCAAGTTTAAATTTCAGTTTCAGTTATTGATCGCTTGGAGGCGAATCAACCGATTTTGTTTCAGTGAAATTTAGTATATAAAACCTTAGCAGCAAAATGAGCATTTCTTTACTAAACTTTACAGTTAATTTTTTGTGGTTATGAATGAGAAGCCAGATATGCCCACAGGTGAGGAAAGAAGTTTGGCTGTATGCCTTTAGAAATATGGACTAACGGTAGATGAGAAGCAGAACTTGATCCCCGCCCTTGGATTGCCTAGATACTTAATATTTCTTATAGAAAACTCTATTGTTTCTCATAATTTATCTACAAGTTTCGTAGGCTTGATCTAACAGGTTTTTCCGTTCCCTGTTTCCTGTCCCGATGATTTGCAACTATACTGATATACTGATGAATAAACTCATAAAGACACTGCAATAACCCAAAATGCGATCCTCAGAGCTACTACTAATATTTTCTAGTTCAAGTTATCCGACACATAAATCTTCAGGACTTACCCTGGCGCAGTTGATTCAGGAAGCATTTGATCAGGGTTATTCTGATATTCACTTAGGAGTAGGAGAAATCCCCCGCTTCCGCGACCGAGGAGAGATGCAAACCACCAATTATCCTGAAACTGATAAAGCAACCTTTATGAGTTGGTTGCGGGAGATTCTCAGTGATGAAGAAATTCAAAGCTTTCAAAAACAGCTAGAATTTGATGGTGCGGTTCAATATGATTTTGTCCGTGTGCGGATTAATATCTTTGATGCCTTGCGTGGTTATGGAATGGTACTGCGGTTAATTCCTCTGGAAATTCTATCTATCGAGGAGTTGTGTTTACCACCTATAATTCAAGACATTTGTAATTATCAAAAGGGCTTGATTTTGATTACAGGTCCAACTGGTTCAGGTAAGTCAACAACAATGGCTGCAATGGTTGACTATATCAATCGGACAATGCTCAAGCATATCATTACAATTGAAGATCCGATAGAGTTTGTCCACCAAAGTCGTAAGTCCCTAGTTAGACAACGGGAAGTGGGAATGCACACCCTCAAGTTCGATAACGCCTTAAAGGCAGCTTTGCGTGCTGACCCAGATGTCATTCTTCTTGGGGAAATGCGGGATAAGGAAACGGTGAATACTGCATTGAAAGCCGCACAAACAGGTCACTTAGTTATGGGAACTCTGCACACTAATAGTGCTGTAAAAAGTATTGAACGAATCCTCAACTTATATACAGGTGAAGAACAAGAAGCTATGCGCGTAGTACTGGCTGAATCCTTATTAGCTATAGTTTCTCAAGGTTTGTGCCGGACGGCAGATAGTAAACGCTGTGCTTTCCACGATATCCTCATTAATACTGAGGCCGTCAAAGATTGGGTGAAAACAGGTAATTATGATGAAATTGAAGCGTTAATGAAACAATCAGGCTTTGATGGCATGATCACAATCAATCAGTCATTGTTTAACCTCTATCAAGAAGGCCGTATCACCGAAGAAACAGCTTTGGAAATGTCCCCAACTCCTAACGAAATGGCGCAATTCCTCCGAGGTCGTTTTTAATGGGGAATTAATTGGAGATGTCTCATAACCACTGACCGCTAACCACTAACTGCTAACCATTAACCAATGACTAAGTTGAATGTAGATAAACTATCTAAGCCGCAGTTATTCAAGGGTATTGCTTTGTTTACACCCGGAGGAGATTTAATTTATTGTATTGATCCTAGTAAACAAGGAAGATGGCATTTAAATCTGTGTGCGGCTTTGCGGGAAATCCTCGATTTACCAGAACCGCCACATTTTTTAGTTCCTTGTTATACTGCAACTATTGATCATTGGTTAAATCCTCGGACTCAAAAAGTCCAAATCTTTGCCGAGGCTTATCCCGCAGTTATGCGTCACCAAGCTCTGCTAAATGCGATTTTTGCGACTGGGGATTTAGTCTGGCAATCAGCAGCCTGGCAAGATGGATTGTGCGATCGCCTGGTATTATCAACTTATCGTGCTGCATTTCCTCAACTGTGGCAAGATCATGATTTAATTGTGCGTCTAGATTTAACTGATTCTCCCTCGCAGTATCAACAACCAATCATGACTACACAACCTGCATCCCAAAATATCCCAGGTGATCCAGGTTTTGTTTTACGCTTGTTTGTTGCTGGACATAGTATAACCACTGAAAAAATTTTACAAAACTTGCACGAATCATTAGAACTATCTCTAGGGTATCCTTATACTCTTAAAGTAGTTGATGTTCTCACTAATCCAGAACAGGCGGAAATTGATCAAGTTTCTGCTACTCCTACCTTGGTTAAGGTTTGGCCTCATCCAATTCGGCGCATGGTTGGTAATTTAGATAACATTGATAAAGTTCTACAGATGTTAGCGGGACAGTAAATCATTTCCAATTTCCAATGTCCAATTTAAAATTTGAGGATTTGTATAATATGAACTTTACTTGGTTAGATAGCAATAGTTGGTTAATTGAAATTGGTCAACAGCGAATACTAATTGACCCCTGGTTAATTGGTACTTTAACCTTTAACAATTTAGATTGGTTATTCAAAGGTTATCGTTCTCAGGATCGGTCAATACCAGATAATATAAATTTAATTCTGCTTTCTCAGGGTTTAGAAGATCACGCACACCCACCCACTTTAAAGCAACTTGACAAAAGTATTCCTGTGGTTGCTTCTCCCAATGCGGCTAAAGTGGTAGAAAAACTAGGTTATCAACAAATCATCAGTCTTCAACATGGTCAAAGCTTCATTTTAAATCAGCAAATAGAAATTAAAGCTGTTCTTGGTTCTCCCATTGGACCTACTTTATTAGAAAATGGCTATCTGCTCAAAGATCTAGTAAATAATTCTACATTGTATTATGAACCACATGGCTATCATTCCCCGCAACTTCAAGAAATAGCACCCATTGACGTAGTAATTACACCGATCATTGATTTGAGTTTACCCCTACTTGGTCCGATTATCAAAGGTATGAATAGCGCTTTAGATGTGGTAAAATCCGTGAGACCTAAATTTATCCTCCCTACCGCAGCGGGAGGGGATATTTTCTTTGAGGGACTTTTGGTAAAATTTCTCCAAGCTAGGGGAAATACGACAGAATTTCAGACTTTATTAGAAAATAACAATTTAACAACTCAGGTGATCACTCCTCACCCCGGCGAAAAAATTAGTGTTTGAATTATGGAAAAACCAACCACTCCGGGACAGGGAGGAATAAGAGTTTAAATTGATTTCTGGTAAGTAAGTCATCAGGATGTTATTATTTGCGGTTGAAGCACCTGATATCAATTTAACTATATCAAGTCTTCTAAATATCTGAGGAGTGTGACTAACTATGTCGAAAATTCGTGTCTCTCTAGCTTTAAGTATAGCTACCATAGCCAGTGGTTTCTTTTTAGCCGCTTGTGAAAGTCCTAAACCACCGGCTACGGAGGTTAGTACCGCTTCACCAACACCTAAGACTACAACCAGTGATACCAAGGGATTGAAAATTGGTAGTTTATTACCCACCACTGGTGACTTGGCTTCTATTGGACAACAAATGGTTGGTTCTGTTCCCTTACTGGTGGAAACCGTTAACGCTTGTGGAGGTGTCAATGGTGAAAAAGTCAGTTTGGTAGAAGTAGACGACCAGACTGACCCTAAAGCCGGCGCTGCGGGTATGACTAAATTAGCAACTTTAGATAAAGTTGGTGGTGTGGTTGGTTCTTTTGCGAGTAGTGTTTCCACTGCGGCGGTTTCCGTGGCTGTACCTAATAAAGTCATGCTGATTTCTCCTGGTAGCACTAGCCCTGTATTTACTGACAAAGCTCAAAAAGGCGACTTTAAAGGCTTTTGGGCGCGGACTGCTCCCCCCGATACCTACCAAGCATTAGCTTTAGCCCAACTCGCCAAGAAAAAAGGCTTTAAACGAGTTTCCACTGTAGTAATTAATAATGACTATGGTGTGGGTTTTGAAAAAGCATTTGTGCAAACTTTTGAGAAATTAGGTGGTACAGTAGTTAATAAAGATAAGCCTGTTCGCTACGACCCCAAGGCTCAAACCTTTGATACAGAAGCATCTGCCGCTTTTGCAGGTAAACCAGATGCAGTTTTAGCCGTATTGTATGCTGAAACCGGTAGTTTATTCCTGAAAGCTGCTTATCAACAGGGTGTTACCAAAGGTGTACAAATTTTACTCACAGACGGTGTAAAATCCGATAGTTTCCCTGATCAAGTTGGTAAAGGTAAGGATGGTAAATATATCTTATCTGGCGCAATTGGTACAGTTCCCGGTTCTAGTGGTAAGGGTTTAGAAAATTTTAATAAACTTTGGAAAGATAAAAAAGGCACTTCTCCAGGAGAATACGCACCTCAAGCCTGGGACGCTGCGGCCTTATTGGTATTAGCAGCCCAAGCCGCTAAGGAAAATACTGGGGTGGCTATTGCTAGTAAATTGCGAGAAGTAGCTGCTGGAAAGGGTACACCAGTAAGTGATGTTTGTCAAGGGCTGAAGCTGCTGAAAGAGGGTAAACAGATTAATTACCAAGGCGCAAGCGGTGATGTAGATGTTGATACTAATGGTGATGTCATTGGTACTTACGATGTTTGGACTGTGGGGGATGATGGTAAAATCAAGGTAATTGACAAAGTAAGTCCTAAATAGAGTACACAAGAGTATGGCCAAGAAGTTAAACTTCCTGGCCTTTAATTGGTTTAAAATCCTTTGAAGTTATAACCAACTCCCAGTAAAATACCAACATCAACTGTATCAAAAAATCCAGTGTTTATGGCAGCAGTGGCGGTAAATTTTTGATTCAGAGGTATGTCAACACCACCAGTGACTAAAACAGCCGTTTCAGATTTATCAGCAGTTTTAATGATTGCACCTACTCCCAGGTACGGAACTATAGTTACAGGATTGGTAAGTGGATCTGCTGGTTTAACAGCAAAGTCGTAGGTGAGAGGAACAAGAAATGTTGTATCTGTTCCTAGAATAACTGACGGTCTAGCTGATAGAGATTTGGTAAAACGAATTTTACTCATGAAGCTGAAATTACCATCACTCAAGGCTGAAGAGCCGCCTGTTATACCAATGTTAGTACCAATACCGATATAGCTACCAGGAGTTTGATTTTGATTGGGTCTGGCTGCTTCAATGTCCGCTTGTGCTATTTGATTAGATAGTTGTGTTTTTTCAGACACTGTTTGAGCATTTACGGAATGCCCACCACCTAAAATTACCAAAGCCGCAATACCTGGTAAGGCTAAAAAATTTTTACCAAGAATAATATTACTCATGTTCACTTCTCACTAGATTTAAGATTGACACCTGTTTAGATATCATCCTCAGTTAACAAATTTCGTTAATACTCACCATTTAACACCAAAAATCAAAATTTGCATCCTGATTTTGTTTAATTGACTAATTTTTTGTCAGCATTGGTGACATACAGCGATTTTCGGGTAAATGAACCACGGTTTTTGATCTGGCGTAGAGACGCAAAGAAGAATTACTGTTAATGCAGTACAGTTGACAATAGACATCTGGAGGTAAAGATTGTAGAGAGAGAAACCTAGTCAGGTCAAATCTCTACAATGGTTCTAGAAACGGCACATTTAATTTTCACCAGATGTCTAGTCTCCAGGGAATTGCTATACCAAGGCACTAATTAGTTAGATATCATTGTTCCCAGGGCGGCTATTAACTTATCCACACTTTCAGGACGACTATTAAAACCCATTAAACCCACACGCCAAACTTTACCAGCTAATTCACCCAAACCGCCACCAATCTCAATATGATGCTCAAGTAATAATTGGCGTGCGACCAACTTACCATTTACGCCTTCAGGAATGCAGACAGTAGTTAAAGTTGGTAGCCTGTATTCCTTCTCAACGTGCATTTTTAAACCCATATCTTCCAATCCTTCCCAAAGATATTCTACATTCTTTTGATGACGTTGCCAGCAATTTGCTAAACCTTCTTCGGCCACTAAACGCAGAGCTTCCCGTAAACCATAATATAAATTAATCGGTGCAGTGTGGTGATATGTGCGCTCAGTACCCCAATATTTCCCCAACAATGTCATATCTAAATACCAGTTTGCCACCTGAGATTGACGCTTGTGTAACTTCTCCATTGCTCGCGCACTCATAGTAAATGGTGACGCACCTGGAGAGCAACCCAAACCCTTTTGACTACAGCTATAAGCTAAATCAACACCCCACTCATCCAAAAAGATGGGAACACCACCTAAACTAGTCACGGTATCTACTAATAATAACGTACCATGCTGACGACACAACTCACCCACACCTTCCAAAGGTTGACGAGCACCGGTGGAAGTCTCTGCATGAACTAAAGCTAAAATTGCCGGTTTATGGGTAGCTACTGCGGCGCTAATTTCCTCCAAATTGAAAACTTGTCCCCAAGGCTTAGTAATAGTTCTTACATCTGCGCCATATCTGCCCGCCATATCTACCAAACGATTACCGAAATAACCAGCCACACCAATTAATACCACATCACCCGGTTCTACAGAATTAGCTAGAGAGGCTTCCATTGCAGCAGTACCCGTGCCACTGACAGCGATAGTATGGGGGTTTTCCGTTTGCCATAGGTAGCGTAACAGAGATTGAATCTCATCCATCAGGGTTAAAAAAGCCGGATCTAAATGCCCTACGGGTGTGGTATTCATCGCCTGTAATACCTCTGGATGGGTGTTAGAAGGACCAGGACCGAGTAATAGACGGTGGGGGATATTTAGGGGTTCTAGTCCTAGACGCTGACTATTGTTGATGGAAATTGCGAATGTCATAAATTTATGTAAGATGAAATGAGAATTTAATCGCATGATATAAGGGAATTGTGTTGAGTGTGTTTCTGGTTTGACTAATGGGACGGGAAGAGGTGATTGATAATCATCAGCCTCTAGCACCAGATTAAATGCTTTGAAGCATTTGACTAGAGACTTTTTATCAACTCTGACATTGCAGTTAAAAATTTTGCATAAGGTATGAGAGTCTAAGCCAGTCTGAATACTGAGATGATCAAGGGTAAATCTCTTGCTGTTATTTTCGCTATATTCCCTAATTTTTATCGCCTTCTCAAGTTTATTTAAACCTTGAAAGGTGAGGATTGTCCCACGTTTACGTTTTCTTGGTAGATCCATAAGTGATAAATATAAATTGTTTTAAGCAAAGCCGAATTGGGCTAGAGGATTAGCTTTAATCGCCGGAAAAATGACTGATTTCAGGAAAACCAGTATTAATCTGACAAGAGTATAAAAATAAAACTAAGAGATTGAACAGAGTATAGCGGTTAATTTATGTGTTTATCAATACAGCATTTTGCAAAAAAGGGAAGTTTTAACAATTTGAAATAATTCTGCGGTCTAATTGTTTACAGTCTCAACGCTTGAAAGGCTTGTGGTAGAGGGGTGAGAGCGATCATTTGTCAGCATTCTTAAGTTCCTTGCTTAAGTTGGCAAACTTCCATTGTTGTATATATGTCGAGAGGTATACAATCAACCAAACAGTTTACAGCGATTTTCATAATGATCATAAATTCACTGAAAAATTCTATGCACTGGGCAAAGATTCTGACATTTGCATTTGCTCTGTCATTTCTGATGTTCTTTTTCCCTACAACAGCAATGGCAAATAGTTGTCAGGCTGCCCCTGGAACTGTTTTCAAAGAGCTACCAGTTAATGGCGGAAGTTTTAGATATGCTGTGATGAAACCAGTAGAGAAAGAACTTGCGATTCGCTCTGTAATTGTTTGCTTAGATCCTCCAATTGCAACTGGAAAAATTGAAAGCATCATTATAGACGGACCAAGTGGACGTGAGTTTGGTTGTTTTCCTACACGAGTGAGACAAGGTACTAACCTAATTTACGCTTGCGGTGGTCCGGCTATGTTAAGACGTGGAGAGACGACCTATAGGGCAAGCGGAAGCGGGTTTACACCAGAACAAGTCAAGTTAACAGTTTCCTTAAGTACTGACTTTGAATAATAACCAGCCTGGGTTGAGATTCCAGAATCGAGATGGAATTGATATAGCTTTTCTTCCAAACACAACATAGGTCAACCTCATACAAATATATGAAATGTTTGCTATTTGTGTTTGGAATTTACTGAGATTTTTTACCGACCAATCAAGTTTACTATGGCAAAAAAACCATGGTTCTAATCAATAGAAAATAAACCATTAAACCAATGGAAAAACATCAAGAAGATAGCACCAGTAAAATATTTAATGCTGACTTAGCTTTTGTTGCGCTCTGTTTCTGCATAGTTTTATTTGGATTTGGTTACACCCTGACAATTTTACCAGAAATCGCCAAATCTCAGTTAATTTATCAAACACGAACTTGCATTACTGGTGGTTGGAAATTTGCATTAATTCTCACACATATTCTCACTTTTGCCCTGATTCCCTTAGCAATGAGAATTTTTTATGCAGGGTTGAAAAATTTGGGATTGGGATTCAAAGTTATTTTTGCTTCTCAACTAGGTCTAGCTTTTGTGATGGTGGCGATCACTGCTGAAATTGGTTGGCACGTTACCCAATGTTGGTATTATGCTAACGACTTTACAATGCTGAATTTCATGTTCTACTTTTTCTTGATTTCATCATTTGTATTTTGGTCAGATGGCTTAGTTATCAAAACAACAATCTTCACCAGAATAGTTAACATTTTGTTTGCTATCAGTTTATTAGTTATCTCCATTTTATACCCTTTAGGTTATCAAGCGAATAACCCTAGTTTTAAAGTTCCAATATATATCGCATTGACTGTAGTTTTTGGAGTTTTGACTTATCGAGGTTATAAGCTACTCAAAGATTGGAAAATTATCCTCGTTCCTTTCTTTTCAGTGGGAGTTAACTTATCTTTTGTATTTCTCTTAGATAAATATGGTGGCAATCCCTATACAGACCCCCAAGTTGCTTTCAATGCTTTATTTCATATCCTCCATGACTTAGGTGGGACGCAAGCCGGAGTAGCTATTTTCACTTGGTTAGTCTACGACAAAGGCATTACTCAATTTAGAAACAAAACTCAGGAAACATTAACTAACCAAAAAGTATTAGCAACCAAAAATTAGTCACTACTTTCCTATCAAAATTTAACACTTTGCCAATGAATAACATTTTTTCCATCATTTATCCCCTGGCACATCTGACTATAGCTGCAATGGCATGGCTATTAATAAGTTGGGGAATTAGTCTGTGGAGAAAATCATCTAGTCTAGCGATGATTTTTACTCCCTTACTATTAGTTAGTCTCAGCTATGACAATTTTATTTTAGGCACAGGAAACTTCATTGGTGCAGGAGAAGTTTTAGAAAAACTCAGCATGATTCGCTTTCTCTTGCATTATTTAATTTTGCCATTGTTCATTGTTATTGGTGTGGAACTTGCTCACCGTGCAGGAGCAAAGTGGGCAAATACATTAGTCAGAGTTTTAGCTTGGGGAGTAGCATTTGCACTAGCTGGGATAGATATTACCAAAAACTATATCGGACTGGAATTGAAACCAGAACTTTTTGCAGGAATCTTACGTTATGTTCCTGAAACCCTGAATGGACCACCAATTATTACCATTGTAGTTAATTTATTCATGCTACTAATTGGTATTGGCATTTGGGTGAGACTGCAATGGCCAGTGTTATTTATTGGTACATTTATTGGTTTAATTGGTAATGCTGTTCCTTCATCAACATTCGGTACACTTCCAGGAAGTGGATCTGAATTTACTCTGGCTTTAAGTTTGTTGTTAACAGGGCAGACAATACAATTTATCCGCAACCAACCTACTCAAAAACCAAAAGATACTGTTGCGGTAAATGTTGCCAATCGAGAAGCTTTAGAATGGGAACATACTATCTACAAAAATGGCTACACAATTTACCAGTCAGGTAGTCACATTCAAGGTGATTTTATTCAAGTCTATGCTCCTAATGCTCCCTATCGTGATGACCAAGGAAAACTCAGATTAATTACTTACTTACACGGCTTTGCTTTGTGTATGCCAAAATTCTATGAAGATCACCTAGAAGAATTGGTTAAACAAGGCTATTATATTGTTTTTCCCGACTTTCAAAAAAGCACCTATCCAGACGATATAGATCAGAAAACAGCAACCGCAGATGATCAAGAAGAGGATAAATTATCCTGGGGAAAAATTCTTCAAGGTATCATTGCTAAAGGTAAGAACTTTAAACTAGGAGATACCTTGAGTGAAAAGCAAAATCAACGGCGTAAATTTATTGCCCGTAAATTAATCAAACCTACTTTCTTGAAATATCTGCGGGTTTCTGTAGCTTTATTGGTTTTTACTTTAGTAGTTAAAATCTTCTTTTCCTGGTTTAATCGCACCTATGGACAGAATCTCATCAAACTCATTTCTACAGTTGGTTTAAGTCTTTTACATAGTCCCGTAGAATGGGTTGATCAAGCAATAGATATTACTGATTTAGCTTGGAAAAAGTTATCTGATCATAATCCCAATATTGCCCAATCAGAGTTTGATTTTTATGTATTTGGTCATTCTTTGGGAGGATTATTAGCACTCAGTTGGCCGCTTTATCTTGAGCAAAGTCAACAAAAGTTTTTACCAAAACAAATTATTACTGCTGATCCTGCCCCAAGTACGGAAATGGGTATTCCCCAATCAGCTTTGTGGATTTTAAAACTGTTCAATTCTCCCTTTGCAGAAAAACCAATTAACATCCGTACAATCGGTAGTCAGTTAACTTTACCCATTGGTATTTTACATGGTGTAGATGATAAAATTGTCAAACCTGAATCTTGGGTTAAACCTGGATTTTTACAACAAAAATCCAATTTTGACTGCATAGCTAGTGAAGAGAAGAAAATCTATTTTTCACTTTCTAATAAGGAGTATGATCCTCCCTTAATTGCCTTTCATAATCAAGCCGTAACCGACACCAGTTATTTTGATGATGCGTTGTTTAAAAATTTCGGTGGAGTTAAGACACAACCTAACCTTTATAACAAGGAATATATTTGGCCTGCTGTTGAATTAGTCGTGAAAAACCAAGCCAATGTTAACCAATTACTCGATAAATTTAACCCAGATAGAAGTCCGATAATCATCACGGATACTTTGCCAGAAAAACCAATTAATTGGACATTGATAGCAATCGCTATCTTGGTTGGGCTAACTTTTTCGGGTTTAGCATACTGGTTATCGCATTCTTACACACCTGTGTAATCGCAATTTTGTAGAGACGTTTTAAAGATCGTCTCTTTATATAGTATAACGTCACTTAATTGTTATTATAGTTAATCTCCTCAACTAATGATAAAATAGGTGCGGATGTTTAATAAATCCATAGGGCAAATAAATGTAGATAATTGACAGATACACTAATTACATAGCCTGTGTTCTTTAAGAACCAAGATATTTTCTAATAATGACGATCGCTCTCCCCAATCAGATAAATTGGAATAAAGAGCGATACCCTCAGTCAGCGCCCTAAATGGCATTAATCACCATATTTCCGCCCGCGCCATTCTTTGGGAGTGCGGAGGGCAGATAAAAAGATTCGCAGCACCGCTAGGGGGTCAGTCAAGGGGGAAAGCCAGAATAACCAACCAGCGGTGGCATCCTGTCGATCATAAGAGGGAGCGATCGCTAATAATAAAGCAAAACGAATCACCACCAGAAATATATTTAATTCTAACAATAGCAGTGCCGGCAGTGAGGGAAGCAAAGGGGGAAACAGGAAATAACCCAGTAAAATCAATAGTGGTAAACCCTGCACCGCAGACAATAACCATAAATCACCCCAAACTTGAGCGCGGGAAGTTGCGTCTTTCAAATCTAGGCTACGTCCCCATTCTTTCCAGGTTTCTAAAGCCCCTTCATACATTCGCACCTTTAGCACCTTTCCCCCGTCTAAAAAGCCCACTTTAAAGCCATGAGAGGCAATATTCCGGGCTAAGGTGACATCATCACAAAAAGAACCTTTAGCGCTGCTGTAACCATTCACAGCCTTTAACACAGACCGACGACACAAAAAACACTGGCCGTTAGCCATGACCCGTTCGGGTTGTTCAGTATAAATCCCCGTAGGATCAAATCTATACAGTAATGTCATTAACAAAGCTGGTTGTAATAAACATTCTCCCGGATATTTGAGAATAAATTGCGGTGATAAAGATACTAAATCATAACCTTGAGCGATCGCAGTTTTCACCAAACTCGCCACTAAACCGGGGTGGGGTTGAATATCTGCATCCATTCCCAAAAACCACTCACTGCCCTCGGAAGTAAATAAAAAGCCATTATGTAAAGCCCAAGGACGACCGACCCAGCCGGCTGGTAAGGGATCATCTGTCATTAATTTAAAGCGGGGATCTGTTAATGCTGCGGTTTTCACTAGGTCGGGAGTACCATCTTGTGACTTACTATCAACAACAATAATTTCTCTAACTTCGTAACTTTGGCGACTTAAACCGGCTAACAGCGGGCTAATTCGTAATGCTTCGTTAAGTGTCGGTACAACCACACTCACAGTTCCCAAGAGTTCTGGTGTGGGTTGTTGTGGTTTTAAAGCTGGATAACGTCCTGGTCCTTTGAGTAAACGAGAAAGTAAAATCGCCGTGGCAGGGACTTGGACCAGTAGCAGGAGGAGAGGAATAATATTTAGCAATTCTAACCTTGACTTTTTGTATAAAGTAGCTAGTTTACATCTTCTCGCAATTTGTGTAAATTAATTTAACAATAATTTGTTTTTAATCTAGGCTACAAGACTAATCCAAAAATACTTGAGGTTGAACTTGAAAACGTTGTGCTAACTGTTGAACTTGACTCAGAGTTAGTGCTTGATGTTTATTTAAAATAGCTTCTATTGTTGCGGATGTACCAATTTCAGGCAAATCTGATAAACATAATCTATGTTCCTCCATTAAATAAGCCAATACATCACTACCGCTACAATTAGGGATAGAATAATGCTCTTTCTCATAAACCTCAATCAGCGTCCCTAAGGTATCAAGCAAATTATAAAGAGGATGCTGTTCATTTGTGCCAATTTCATCAATCAAATTATTTAATAGCTCGATTGCTTGCTCATATTCGTCTTCATTACGAATTATCAGCAGTGGTGCGATCGCATTCCAATGAGTATTAATATCTGGGGGAAGTGTGATTAACTTTTCCATCTGTCTTTGTCGTATTCTGAATGGGTTAAGATATAACGAATATAAACCTTCTGACGATTAAAATGAATTGAAGCAATTAATCTATATTTGTTACCACCAATATTAAACACAATTAAATTAGCGACAAGATCAGCATTGGGAAAAACAGAACGTAATTCTTCAAAACTCTGAAAGCTTACCGATTCTATAATTTTGAGCCAACGAATCAGCGCAGTTTCACTGTCAGGATACTCTTGCCAAAATTGACGCAACACTTTACGAGAAATAACGTGCATAATTTAGTGGACTTATTAAGTATTGCCATATTTTATAAATGTGATTATATCACTCTCATTATTCAAACATAGCTAAAAGTTTCTAAACATGAATCTGTGTGGCATTTTCAGCTTTCTTCTTGTGTAATTAGGAAAGAGGTAAATAATTTAATTTCTTCTCCCTCTTTCCTCGTCTCTCTTCCCTACTTAAAAGCAACCTTCACATTAGTAACAGCAACTTCCTGAGTAGCTGCTTCCATATTCACTGTTGCAGGTGCGCTAGAACCTTTAGACCACAGCAGCACAGCAGGAGCGACACCCAGAGCTAAACCTAGTAATACAGGAATGGGAAACCCAGCGGCTAAACTCATGACTGTGGCAAAACCAAAGTTACCTAAATAAACTAATAAAGGTACATTCAATTGGTAATAGTCTAATTTAATCGGGTTTTGACTCCATAATAAAGCCGCTACAGTCATGAATAAAGCACCAGTACCCATCCAACCGACAAAGTTTTGGTAAGGCATACCAAAGAAAGCGCCTGGTTCGTGCCAATACCAGAAAGGCAGGGAAGTTTGACTCATGGCTGGGTCAAGGACAAAATCCCAGGAGGTGAGTAGTAAAGCACCTAAAACAATTGCACCAATTTGACGAAACAAGCTAGGTTTTTTATCTACTTGTAAACCCGCACGGGCTAATACATAAGATACACATCCTACATAAAACCATGAAAGGGGAATTGTAAAAGGCACTAAACCAGAAATTTTATAACCTAAGCCACTCAAATAGCTATAGCCTCCAAAGGGAAAGCCTGTACTAGTTCCTAATAATTCACTAGTTAGGGAAATTGATAAGGATGGTATTAAAAATCCTAAAGTGCGTGCCAAACCTAAAGTTCGGTAAGCATAGAGGAACACTCCCAACGCCCCGAAAATCATATATACCACACCACCACCTGCCATACTCCACTGCATGACGGTCTCACCTGCTGCGGATAAGCTGACAAGCAATTCAGCATTGGGAATCACAATTAATATCCCCAGCAGTCCAAATACCATAGAAACGATATGACCAATTAGGCTTATACGCTCGACGATAACAAGTTGTCTCATGATCAATCCTTAATGATATGCCAGTTGGCTATTCAACTGCTAACAGTTTACAAATATTTATCAACATATTTAACCAAATGTTGATTTTTATTCTCTCAAAATGGAATTAGGGGTGGAATTTACCATCAAGAAACCTGATGGGTTAGGTAAATTTGTGAAATAATGAATGCAACCGATATTCAAAATACCAGTATATTACGATTTGTAACTGATTAAGGTACAGAACTTTCACCTTTATTCACTCTGTTTTATTCCTGACTGCTGCTATATGTCAATTTTGAAAAAGATCCCTTGGTTCTCCCTGACACTCGTATTACTGAGTTACAGTACATTGGGCTGGATGATATTTGAAGAAAAAGCCCCTTGGTATATATGGCTGCTAACTGTGGTAACTATCCTGCTGTCCCTAATCTGTTTTACCAACCCTTGGTTAAAAATAAACGAGTATGCCAGCATTTTGTTCAAGTCCAGTGCTAGGGCTTTTGGTGTAGCTATCTTAGCAGCTTTCCTATTTTTTCTCATGGTTGCCTGGTTTCGGGTGTTTCTTGACATTTTACTCATTTTGTGCGCGACTATTTTAGCGAGAATAGATTTCCAAACACTGGACTTAAAACCAACGCTCGCTTTTGGCTGTATATCCTTTTTTGCAGTTGTAGGTTTAGCACTGGGCGCATTTATCAAGCTTTATATATGAACTACCCCATCTTAATTACTTTAAATATTGTAGAGACGCTCTATGGAACATCTCTACAATTTTTAGTCAGATGATTAATCACTAACTAGCTTGCTAACGCTTCTACCTCTGCTACCACCACTGGATAAACGCTAACTTTCTTCCGGCTTTTACCCTTTCTTTCAAAGGTAACTACACCGTCAACTAAAGCAAACAAGGTATCATCACTACCAATACCCACATTGTTACCAGGGTGAACCTTAGTACCACGTTGACGAACCAAAATATTACCTGCGCGTACAGTTTGTCCACCGTAACTCTTTACACCTAGTCGTTGAGCATTTGAGTCACGACCGTTACGCGTACTACCTGTTCCCTTCTTATGAGCCATGGTTTCCTCTTTTTTATTTACTTTATGAATCCCAGTCCGCTAATTGTCTAGTTTAGGCTGGGAAAAAGATAATTGGTAATTGGTAATTATCAATTGTCAATTTTTATGATTCCTCTGCGGTTTCTTCCACAAAGTCAGCATCAATAATTGGACTTTCAGCACCAGTAGGGGCTGCTTCGTAAGCTAAAACTTCGCCGTTGAGATTGATAGAATTAATCAAAAATCTGGTAATTTCCTGGCGGTGTCCCCGTTTTTTGCGGGTTTTCTTTTTAGGTTTCATCTTATACACCAGGACTTTGCGACCTCTCAGGTGTCGCATAATTGTCCCTTCGACTGTTGCACCTTCTACTAAAGGTTGTCCAATGGAAAGTGCGCCGTCGTGGTTTACAAGCAATACAGCGTTAATGGTAACTTTTTCATCTGGTTCGGCGTTGAGTAGTTCAATGTCGTAAAAACGACCTGCTTCTACTTTGATTTGTTTTCCGCCAGTTTCAATAATTGCGTAGGTCATTAAATCGTCCTTGAGGTTGCCGTACAGGTAGCTGGCTATAATCTTCTATAGAGACGCTATTATTTACAGCTTTTGCCAGCTTTTGCAGTATGTCTACCTGGTCCGAGCCGGAATTAGACAGACAATCTAATATATTAGATGATTGATAGCTAATTAGTCAAGCTTTTATTAAATAAAATTATAATTTGTTGGATTTTTAGCGGATTTCCGAAAAGGTAATTTTTGGGTTTGTAGTTAATCCTGACACAGACGGAATAAAAATCAATCAATCTGAGCGACTTGTACGGTTGCTCAGATTTTCTTACATATTCACTAACTAGGGAAGAGGGAACAGGGAACAGGGAACAGGGAACAGGGAACAGGTGACAGGTGACAGGTGACAGGTGACAGGTGACAGTTGACAGGGAATAGGGAACAGGGAACAGGGAACAGGGAACAGGGAACAGGTGACAGGTGACAGGGAACAGGTGACAGGTGACAGGTTTTCAGCGATTTTACGTTTCTTTACAGAGTTTGGTTTTTTGATGCCAACTTACTTATATTGGTAATATTTTTGATCAACAATCTAATGAAAAAAAATGTAGAGATGTTTCATGGAACGTCTCTACAAGGTTTCTAGGATACTAATGAGAAATTAAAGTTATAAAACCCATAACGATAGGTTTTGTTTGTGTAGCTGCGGTTTATAACCGCCAAACATGGTACTAATTTAAACTACAGTGAAGTCAACACTTGTAATCAATGTGGAACTAACATTTTGCAAAGTAGCGAAAATTTCACCACTGCTCGTATTCCTGATCACAGTATTAGTACCAGTTCCTAAAATTGTCAATTGACTAAATAGTAAACCCCCACTTAAGCCAATGCGGTCAAATCCATCTTGGAAGTCTTGAACGATATCAGCGCCATTGCTTAGTGCAATTACAAAAATATCATTGTTTGCTCCTCCTACCAAAATATCATTGCCTTTACCACCATTGAGAATGTCATTTCCAGCTTCACCCCAGAGTGTGTCATTATCATCATTTCCGAAGAGGGTATCATTATTATTGCCTCCATAAAGGAAATCTTTGCCTATCCCCCCGTTTAATTCATCTGATCCATCACCACCATACAACCGATCATTACCATCATCTCCAAATACTAAATCGTTACCTGCTTCTCCATTGAGAATATCATCACCAAAATCACCAAAGAGAATGTCGTTACCAACACCACCTAACAAGCTATCATTACCGACACCACCATCAAGGATATCATCACCAGTAAGACCTCTGAGGGTATCATTTCCTAAGTCACCGTTGAGGAAATCATTTCCATTATCCCCTTGCAGAATATCATTACCGAGGCCACCAAATAGTTGATCATCGTTATTCCCACCAAATAGTTGATCATTACCGTCACCACCATCAAGAATATCATTTCCATCGTTACCCTGGATGGTATCATTGCCAGTATTTCCAACTAACTCGTTAGCCAGATTATTACCTCTGATGGTATCGTTTTGAGTAGTACCAACCACATTGAGGAAATTCTGCACGTTTAAGGTGATAGAATTAATGGGTGCTGGTAGTCCGTTAATGATCAGGCTATTAGTGGCTAGATTGACGTTGAGGGATGTGGTGGTAGCGATTCCAGTGGATGCGTCAATGGTGTTAGATTGACCTGTAGCACCAATTACAGTTTCTACGTCCACAATTGTATCTGTGCCAAAAGAGCCTTTATTAACGATTCCACCTGCTAACAGGGTAATTGCTTCCGTAAGACTGCTATAGTCAACTGTATCGCTTCCTAGACCGCCATTAATTGTATCATCACCTGTGCTACCGATAATTGTGTCATTAGAGTTAGCGATTTCGATAATTCCTCGTAATAATAGCAATGAATTGGGAAGATCGTTCCATATTCCCGCTCCTCCAACATTAAATTCTACGTAGTCTTCATTATTTAAATCATTAGGTTCACCTGGAGACCAGTTAGTATAAGTGACAGCTTCTCCATTTGCCCATTTAAATGTTCCTTCAGTCACCTCGTCTGTCA
>NZ_APIZ01000370.1 GCF_000426925.1 Dolichospermum circinale AWQC310F
GGCTGGTAAACCAGGTCCCCAAAGTGATATCAGCTTATTTCGTGACACCTCCCAGGAATTTGAGACCAAACAAAGGTTTAATGGGGATAAAGCTTATGAAGGAGAAAAGTCAATTAAAACCCCTCAGAAAAAACCGAAAAAACAAGAATTAACGCCTGAACAAAAGTCCAGAAATAAAGAACTAGCGTCGGAAAGAATTTTTGTTGAACATTTAATTCGTTTAGTGAAGATATTTAGAGTTGCCCAAGAAAGATTTAGATTAAATACCCATAAATATGAACAAATAATTATGACTATTTGTGGAATTGTAAGATTGCGTATTGGTACTGTTATTTTGTAGCTATATAAAATTGCAAGTTTCCTGGATAAAATCTACTTCCAGAGGTGCTATTTTTTGGCTAATTCCCAATAGCAGGCATCTTCAGCACTGATTCTAGCGTATAATCTGAGTATCTTTGCACTTAACCTTCATTTTCTCAAAAGCAGTCATGGTAAAGGTTAGATAGTTTTCGGAGATGTCTA
>NZ_APIZ01000371.1 GCF_000426925.1 Dolichospermum circinale AWQC310F
GCAAGAACCAGGAATCCAACTAGGGTTATTAATTGACCGTAAAAATCGCCGAGTTTATATTTATCGTCCTGGAGAAAAAGAAGAATATTTAGAAAATCCTGATGTGGTGAATTGTGATCCTATTTTACCAGGATTTGTTTTGAATATGGGTAAAATTTGGTAAAGAAAATAATCAACAAAATAATAGGAAATAATTATGCTTTCATCTCCCTTAATATTGCAAATGCCTTCATCCATGACAGATGATCAATTTTTTCAATTCTGTCAATTAAACCGTGATTTACGCATTGAGAGAAATCAATTTGGAGAAATATCAATTATGCCACCAGCAGGTTCAGAAACAGGAAACCGTAACTTTAACTTAGCTGGACAATTATATGTGTGGTCAGAAAAAGATAACACAGGAATTTGTTTTGATTCTAGCACGGGATTTACACTTTCTACAGGTGCAAAACGTTCTCCTGATGCTGCTTGGATAAAATTAGAAAGATGGAATCAACTTACACCAAAACAACAGAAAA
>NZ_APIZ01000372.1 GCF_000426925.1 Dolichospermum circinale AWQC310F
ACTGGAAGTGGCAATGACACGATAAATAGTGGTACTGGCAATGATGATATCAATGGTGGTGCTGGCAACGACACTATCAATGGTGGCGATGGTAATGATAATATCAATGGTGGCACTGGCAACGACACAATTAATGGTGGAGATGGTGATGACACAATTAATGGTGGTACTGGCAATGACACAATTGACGGTGGTGCTGGTGTTGATACCTTAACCTTAGACTTATCCACTCAAACTGGCAATATCGTTATTAATAATGCCACTACTGGGATTAGTTTTACTGGCATTGTCACAGCCACTAACTTTGAGAACTTTACTATCACTACTGGAAGTGGCAACGATACATTCAATCAATTAGGTTTAGTTAATAACATTGTTGTTCGCAGCAATGAGTCTATCACTGCCGGGGCTGGTAACGACACATTTAACACTGGATTAGGGAGTGATAGCGCCAACGGAGGAGCAGGAGATGATCTACTCATTATTGACTACTCCATTGGTGACAGTGGA
>NZ_KE384717.1:0-4867 GCF_000426925.1 Dolichospermum circinale AWQC310F
TTCCCTGTTCCCTGTTCCCTGTTCCCTGTCACCTGTTCCCTGTTCCCTGTTCCCTGTTCCCTGTTCCCTCTTCCCTCTTCCCTTGTCATATTGATTCTAAATAACGCCTTAATTTACTACTAAACCAATCAATAACTGTCACTACTAGCAATAGCACTAACATCATAGTTGTCGCTTTAGTATATTCAAATCCGTCTATATAGCTTTTCAATTGAAAGCCTATCCCCCCAGCGCCAACCACTCCTAAAACCGAAGCCGCACGGATATTATATTCAAACATCCATAAAGTATAACCTAATCCTAGCGGTAATATTTGCGGTAGTATACCATATTGAGCAATTTGCATTCTTGATGCACCGATCACTTGTAAAGACTCTAAAGAACGATGATCTACTGATTCTATAGCTTGTTGATAAAATTTAGCCAGATATCCAATAGTATATATTGACAATGCTAATGTTCCCGCAGGTGCGCCTAAACCGGTAGCAGCGACAAAGATTAAACCTAAGATAATTGACGGTACAGAACGAACAGCATTTTGGAGTAAATTTGCTATCCATCTTAACCATAAAGGAGCGATATTATTAGCACTAGCCATAGCAATTGGTAATGATAAAATTGCGCCTATAGTTGTTCCCCATAAAGACATTTGTACAGTTTCAATTAATCCTTGAATAGCAATATCTAAAACTTGCAAATTTGGAGGAAATAGCCGAGAAATAAAGTCCGTAATGAAAGGCCAACTATCTTTTAATAAGCGAAAATCAACCTTTAATCCTTGTAGGGACCAGATATAAACTTCGATCATCAACAAGAAAATAACTAAAGGAACAAACCAAGGATAACGATGAAGAATTTGTAACTTAGGAAAGGGTTTCATTTTTTAAAACAAAGTTAAATTTTCTATTTTTAATTTTTCGTAAGCATTCAGCCGCAAATATTAAGTAGATACATAAGGTGCGTTAGGCTGATACTAACACACCCTACTAAGGTGCGTTAGGCTGGTGCTAACACACCCTACTAAGGTGCGTTAGGCTGGTGCTAACACACCCTACTGCTGTCAACTTAGGACTATCTCTTTTCAAGAAAATTGAGCTTGTAAATTTTCACATTTACCATCATAAACTACTTCACCTTTGTCTAAAATAATAGCTCTTTGAGCGTATTCTGTAGCTAAAGCTAAATCATGTAAAACAGTAATAATAGTTAAACCTTGTTGATGTAATTCAGATAAAGTTGTCATTACTTGTTGTGAGGCTATTATATCTAAACCTGTAGTAGGTTCATCAGCTAAAAGTATTTGCGGAGACTGCATTAATGCACGAGCAATTGCTACTTTTTGTTGTTGTCCACCACTCAATTTACTAGTTTTTTGATATATGTGTTCTCCTAAGCCTAATTGTTTTAATAATTCTAAGGCTAATTTCCGATCGCTTTGAGGAAATCCCCATAAAGTTTGTCGGTTTTTTCTAACTCCTAATCTTCCACATAAGACATTATCAATAGCTGATAATTGTCGAATTAATCCTCCTCCCTGAAATAACATTCCCACATCTCGACGAATTTGTGGTAATTTTTGTTGAGAGCAAGAAACACCATTGATTTTAATTTCTCCTTTCATTAAAGGTACTAAACCCACGAAAGATTTTAACAATGTTGATTTACCCGCACCATTCAATCCTAATAAAGCCACAAATTCACCTTGATTAATTTTGCAGTTAATTTTATTTAAAATTGGACGTTTTAGAGATGAAATATAATCTGTCTCTAAATTAAAACATTCAATGCAATTCACGTTACTTCTAGATAAATTTAATGAGTGGGAATTGGTCTTTTCTACTTGATAAATAGTCATAAATAACCTAAGTACAAAATTTCTTCATCAAAGGACTAATAGAAAACCAAAGGTCTTTAACCCACAAAGGTGGGTTCTATTTATATCTATGGTTCTATTCCTGTATTTTTTAATGCTTCTCGCACTGGTAGCAGATGACGATTATGATCAATTCTTACCAATTCTGTGGAATTATATAAACCAGTTAATAATTGATTATTTTCTGATTTATTTAACTTTAACAAAGCATTAATCAAATTTTCTCTGACTACAACTGGTACATCATCATCAATCGCAATTCCATGAGCAGGAACACCAGAAATTTTGTATAATACTCTAATTTTATCTCTATTTTCCGCTGCTAAATAAGGAGGAAAAAGAGCATATTCCGATACTACAGCCACATCAGCTTGACCTCTAACTACAGCATCTAAAGCTTTACTATAATTCCCACCATAACTAACTTTACCAAAGAAACTATCTAAACGATCACGATTAGGAACAAAACCCAGTTTTACTAATTCACTAACTGGAAAAACAAATCCAGAACCAGAGGTAGGAGAAGTGAAAGCCATGGTTTTTCCTCTTAGTTGTTCTAGGGTTGCTTTCCCGGAATTTTTACTTTTTAATTCACTATTTTTAGGAACAACAAAAACAGAATTATAAGTGTATCTTCCAGAGTAATTTTTACGAACTTCAGCCAAATATAACCGAGAATTTGCTAATTGTTCCGCTTTGAGTGCCGAACGACTGCTTAAAAATGCTACATCAGCCCGATTTGCTCTTAAAGCCTCTACTGCGGCTGTTTCATCACCTACTTGCGCTTTGACAGATATTCCTAATTCTTTTGATAAAAATTTGGCCACACTATTAGCTTTATTTTGCAAGTCAGTAGAATCAGAACGGCTAGGAAAAATTATAGTTATATCTTGCATTTTTTGAGCAATTAAGCCTGTTTTTGCTTGTTTTGTGGGATTTTGAGCGATCGCAATTGGCAAAAATCCTGAACTGTACCAAACCATTCCTGTGAACCCTAACAACCCTCCACAAAGGCTATACAGACTTTTTTTACACACTTTCATTTTTCTCCTCCATTAAGAATTATTTTCAATATTTTTGCAAATTTATTGCAACTAGTTTCCTAAAGGAACTTTATCCCTTTTAGAAATAAAAGTCAACAAGGTGAAGATTTTTTTTCTGAAAACGACAAAGACTCTACATTTAGTATGCTTTGTTAATAATTAATATTTATTATATAGATTTTTAATCTAATTAAATATTTTTTTGTAAGACTACTACAAAACATATAAACATTTAAGCGAAAAATATAAATTAAAAGTTAGGTAAATTAGCAGTGAGGATAGTCAAAATTATCTGCATTGAGGAAGAATTATGGTAGTATTATAAATACACAACAGCTAGAAAATTAGTTTTGAAACTAATGTTATTTTATTTCATAAACTGGGAATTTACTATATATAAAACCTATATATAAAAAATGATGAACAAATTAAGAATTTACCAACCAAGAAACCTCTGGTTTGAAAGATTAATGGCCATTACCGCCAGTTTTAACTTAATATTAGTTTTATTCGATTTAAGTTACGTACCCTGGCGAGATTTTTACTTCCGCAGACTTCCTGGAATTACTCGATTTTATGACCCCATTAAAGGTATTGAATCTCATCGTGATACTAAACAATATTTACAAGCAGTAGAGGAATTAGAAGCACAGATAACTCAAACAGGGCTAAACTCCTTTCAAGTGAAAACTAAGTTAGAAAACCTCCGTTTCCTCTCTAAAGAGATGATTGAAACTAATCCTTTTGCTGGAGCAGGAAAAAGTGGAACTCTGGAAAAAATTAAAAACCGAATGCGGGAACATATCGGAGAAAAATCTGCAAAAGCTGCATTTAATACTTTTTGGAGTCAGGAATATTTATCTAAACATAGTTGGAATCAAGAAATAGATTTTTTCCGCGAGAGAATTAGCCCAGGAATTGCGATCAACTATTATCGTAAAATTGATGAAAATGGGGAACTTTTCGATAGTTTTTGGAAAATTGATTTACCTTTTGTGGTTCTATTTACCATAGAATTATTAGGACGGACTTTTTTTATCAAACGTAGATATAGTCATTTAAGTTGGTTAGAAGCAATTCTCTGGCGTTGGTATGATTTATTATTACTAATACCAATTTGGCGCTGGTTAAGAGTTATTCCAGTAACAGTACGACTTGATCAAACAAAGCTGGTTGATTTTTACTTAGTCAGAAGACAAATTCATCAAGGTATTCTGGCTAATTTTGCGGAAGAAATTACAGAAATTGTCGTAGTTCAAGTAATTAATCAAGTTCAAGGTTCAATTCAACGAGGTGAGATTACACGCTGGATATTAGAATCAGAAAATGTGCGTTCTTACATAGATATCAATAATATCAATGAAGTAGAAGCAATGACTGGATTATTAATTAAAACCTTGGTTAATCAAGTATTACCAAAAATCCAACCAGAAGTAAATGCAATTTTAGTCCATAGTATTCAAATTGCTTGTCAGCAATTACCTGGCTATAATAACATTCTCATGTTACCAGGATTAGGTAAAGCTCAAACACAAATTAGTGAACAAATAGCAACCCAAATTACTCATAATATCTATGGAGCTTTATCTAATACTATTAAAGATCCTATGGCAGCAAAACTTTCTACTCAGCTAATAGAAAAATTTACAACTTCATTCACTTCAGAAATTCAGCAAAAGCAAGTTTTAGTAGAAATTCAAAGTTTACTAAATGACTTTTTAGAAGAAGTTAAAATTAACTACATTCAACGTTTATCCCAAGAGGATATAGACAAAATACTCGAACAAACTAGAAAAGTGCGAGCAGAATCATCTAGTAGTCTATCTATTAAGTAGGTTGGTGTTAAAAGTTGTCGTTATGACAAGGGAACAGGGAACAGGTGACAGGGAACAGGTTTTGGGCAACTTTACTTTTCGTTACTTATGTCGGTTTTTTTCCGTTCACCTACTTA
>NZ_KE384717.1:4877-9394 GCF_000426925.1 Dolichospermum circinale AWQC310F
CTAAAAAATTAGGAATACAGCAGTTGCCAATATTATCAGGTACAGATATTAATGATATTGTAGAGACTTTCCTGGGAACGTCTCTACATTCTTATAATTTCTGCTGTTTGCCCTCTATTACTGCATTTCGTCGTATTCTGCCGTTTCTACCCTCCTTGCTTCCATACGCGAAGAAGGTAAAAATTCAGCACGACGAACAGGTGCTAAAGGCGGTGTAGATCCATTGTAAGGATGAATTACTTGGACAGTACGCACAGGACGCTGTTTTGGCGCAAATAAGGACAATACCCCAGCCACCACAATACCCCCACCAATGGTTAATGTTGCACCGCCCACAGCCCAAAGCATGGGAGAATTTCGCCAATCATTTTGCTCCGGTTGTGGTAGCGCGGCTATTTTTTGTTGTTGACTAGCTAATTGGGCTTGCCATTGCTGTTGAGTAACACTTTGCAGTTGTTGTTGGAGTTGTTGGTTTTGTAACTTTAGTTGTTCATAGTCACTTTTAAACTTCTCAATCTGCATCTTCTGCTTTTCCGTTTCTAGGCGCTGATCAGAAGTGGGGGCAGTTGGCGGTTGATTAGGATATACTGGTTGTCCGTAATTAGGCGGATACTGCACAGAAGGCTGCATTACCTGGGGTGCCATTACCGTTCCTGGCATTTGTGGACTGACAGCAAAATTTGATGATATGGGGGTATTTGTCCCTTTAAGCAAGACTAGAGCCGCTAACCCAGCTACAGCAACTCCGCCAATAAATGCCATACTTTCACTCATTGCTGTTATCCTCCGAATGCTACTAAACAGTAACTCTCATGTAACCGATGTACTCTCACACCCATAATTTTTACCTACTTCGTATTATATGTAAAACTCAAGTTTTAAAACAGTGTATCAGTTAGTTTTTGGTCTATTCTAATATATGCTGTTATTATTTAACGCTATTACAGTCAAATTGTCCAGTAGAAAATCACAAAAAAATACACTGTTTTTATTTTTGTTTAAATGGGATTGTTGAGGGCTGTCTTGAGACTTTGGCAAAACTGACCAATGGCCTCTAGTCCCTGTTCTGGTGTTCCTTCTGCTAGTCGCTTGACCACAGCACTACCCACAATTGCTGCATCTGCGCCCCATTCCTTTACTTGCCGCGCTTGTTCAGGTTCGGAAATACCAAAACCCACACCAATGGGTTTATCTGTAACATGACGAATTTCTTGGAGTAAATCAAAAACCCGTCCTTGCATCTGGGTTCGCATACCGGTGACACCAGTAACACTTACCAAATAGATAAATCCCTCAGAAGCACGAGCGATCGCTTTTATCCGCTCATGATCACTGGTAGGAGCTACCAATAGGATTAAATCTATCCCCCTCTCGGCGGCAGGTTTTATTAGCCCTGCTGACTCTTCTAGGGGCAAATCAGGAACTACTAACCCCGCTACTCCAGCCTCCTGAACTTGCTGGAGAAATTTATCAATACCTCGATGTAAAATCGGATTGTAATATGTAAATAAGATGATCGGCGATCGCAAGCTTGGACTAATAGATTTAAGCATTTCTAATACCCGCTCTAGGGTTGTCCCCCGTTGCAAGGCACGAGTAGCAGCAGCTTGAATCACTGGACCATCGGCCAAGGGATCAGAATAGGGTACACCTAACTCAATCAGATCAGCACCAGAACGATCTAGAACCTGTAAAGCTTTAGCTGTAGTTTCTAAATCGGGATCACCAGCGGTAATAAAGGGAATCAAAGCGCACCCCTGGTTCCGTCTCAAACTTTCAAAGCAACGAGAAATAGCAGTCATTTCACCTAGTCAGTAGTCAGTAGTCAGTGGTCAGTGGTCAGTGGTCAGTGGTTATTTATAAACAAACAACTGACAACTGAACAATGATAACCTTAAACCTGAGATTCTTTTTCTTGTGCAATTTTCGCCTGTAGTTCGGCTAATTCTTCAGGAGAAAGTTCATCAAGACGCTTTTGCAAAAAAGCTGTTTCATAAGCCTCTCGTTGTTGATGGTAGGTCATTTTATTCCCCATTGCTCGGAAAATATAGGTGCATAACCAGCCAATTAGACCCGCTATCAAAAATACCTGACTCCAGATACCAGCATTTTGACTATCTAAACCTACTAGCTGCAAACCCACATAAGCCAAACCACCGGCTACGAAAACGCCGAAACCAATACCAATCGCGTCAATACGTCGCATGAGTTTTATGACCTACCAAATCTTAATTTAAGCAATTTTGCGCGGACGAGGGTTCAAATTTACAAATGGTGAGAGAACGAGTAAACCCGGAAAGAAGAAAAACACCAAAAAGTACATAAACACCCGTTCCACAGAACCAGCCGTATACCATCTTAAACTCAAGTAAAACAAGACAGCAATTGGTATCACCAGCAGATAAGCGCCAGCCAAACTCAGATACAGTAGTGCTACAACCATATTCCTTACCGCAATTTGAGAAAACTATAATTTGGTGTATTCACCTCATAATACGCTGAATGCCTGGATTAAGGGAATCAGTAATCAGCAATTTAGTGTATCAATCTCCATTTCTCAACACGGAAAAAATTTAATTTGCTCAAAATCTCAACTTTATGATATAATCGGCTAGAGCCATTAAACTGGAAACTTGAGCAAGCAAAAGCCTAACTTCCTGTTTTGTTTGGGGTCAAGTCCCAAATATTCAAGTTAGAAAAATAAAAACTAAATTTTTTGGAAACTTTTTTCAAAATCTACTTGCCAAAAAAAAGTAATTAGTGGTATAACAGACAAGCAGGCGAAAAACTGCACAAAAAACTAAAAACCCTTCGGGAGTGTGGCGGAATGGTAGACGCTACGGACTTAAGGAATTGAGCCTTGATCGGGAAACCTTTCAAGTGGAAGCTCTCAAACTCAGGGAAACCTAAATCTCATAACCTAAATTTGGTTTATAGATATGGCAATCCTGAGCCAAGCCCAAAAAATCTAAAATTTGAGATAAAAAGTTCTCAAATTAAAGACTATGGGAAGGTGCAGAGACTCGACGGGAGCTACCCTAACGTCAAGACGAGGGTAAAGAGAGAGTCCAATTCTCAAAACTTAGAATTGCTTTAGCAACTAAGTAGTAGTGAAAACTGCAAGAGAATGAAAATCCGTTGACCTTAAACGGTCGTGGGGGTTCAAGTCCCCCCACTCCCATCTAAAAACTAATTAAAGGCACAATAACACAGAAGTACAGAGATACATCAATTATCAGTGTTATGAGGTACATATCTAGCGGGCAAGATGCCCGCACCACAAAAGTTTCATCATTCAACTTTGTACCTCATCAGAGCGGAAAACGCTGTATATTTATTTGCGTCTTCCTATTACCTGTCAATAATGCAAATCCAGTCTCCTTCTACGATGGCTGTCACACCACCGGGAAAGGGGTCTGTTTGAGAACGATTGGGGGCTGTGATTAAAGCTACTAACTTCTCAATGTGTTCAAAGTTGGGGGACTCAGGTAAGATATTTTGAAGTACCTGACGCATTACCCGACGTTGCAGTGCTAAAGGTAATGGTTTTAAAATTTGACGATTTAGCTGTAAATCCTGTTTCTCACCCTTTACTGAGGCTTCTAGTCGCCAATGACGGGCTGTTTGTTCTAGATATTCTACCTCAGCTTGAAGCAGTTCCGCTGTTTGGGCTAAATTTGTCTCTACTTGGGGGTGGAAATTTACCTTTAAGTATGGTATCAATTCTTGGCGAATGCGGTTGCGCGGATATTGTAAATTTTGATTGGTGCTATCTTCCCAAATGGGTAAATTAAAATCTTGACAAAACTGCTCGGTTTGGGAGCGGGTAATTTCTAACAATGGACGGACTAAGATAATATGATCAGTTAGTGGCCGTTGCCAAGTTAAAGCTTGTAAACCATCAGCACCAGTACCACGAATTAAATTATATAATAGAGTTTCTGCGCGATCGCTGGCAGTATGTCCGGTGATAATATATTGATAATGATGAGTTTGGGCAATTTTAGTTAAAGCGTGATATCGCCAATTTCTGGCCGTAGCTTCACTATTAACAGGTTCATGGGCTGTTTCTAAATAAAAAGGTATATGCCAATGTTGTGCTAAATTTTGCACATGATGAGCATTAGCCTGGGAATCTTCGCGCCAACAATGATCACAATGGGCTATAGCTAAATTCCATCCCCATTTAGGTTGTAAGTCTAATAATAATTTAATTAAACATAAAGAATCTTGTCCACCAGAAACTGCCACTAATAGCCGTTGGTCGCGCTCAAATAGATGACGGTAGTGGATGGTACGATGTATTTTAGCGTGAAGGGGAGTCCATGTCATCAGAGGTATCAATATTAGCTGTTTGTTTGAGAGAAATTTTCATTGTGCTTAAAAACTGACGAACTCTATAATGGCTCAAATGTGAGCAAGTGGTAAGAAATCTCCAGAAATTCAAGATTATCTAAGTAGGTTGGCGTTAAAAATTGTCGTTATGACAAGGGAACAGGGAACAGGGAACAGGGAAC
>NZ_KE384717.1:9404-16825 GCF_000426925.1 Dolichospermum circinale AWQC310F
TAGGCTTCGCCGTGAGCGTCAGCCGAACGGTTTTGGATAACTTTACTTTTCGTCACTTATGTCGGTTTTTTTCCGTTCACCTACTTGGATTCATTAAATCATGAATTGGAAAAAGAACAATTTGATAAATATGACCATCTGTGGTAATTTATTTTCAACCATACAAGTAGTAAGTTTTATGTCAGCAGAATTTTCTACCCCAGACAGTTTATGGATTATTACTGAAGAAGTCGCAGAAACTTCAACGACGACCATTAGCGGTGCTAGAAGTAGTGGTGATACAGGTGGATTATTAGGAGGTAAAACTACGGAAGAACAAATAATATTTACCAAAGAAAAAGACAAATTAGTAATTACTAGGCGTAAAGTTGAGGTTACAAAACTCAAGCAGGAAATGAGGGGATTTATACAAGCTATGCGAGAATGTTTAGATGAAGCAGATGATCCTGACTCTAAAATCCGCCTAGACGAAGTGGAAGTTTCTGTAGAAGTGAATGGAGAAGGACAACTGAGTTTATTCGGAACAGGGGGAAAAGTAGGCGGTAAAGGCAGTCTGACTTTTAAATTCAAGCGACAATCATAGATGAAAATGAGTGAAAACTGGGCAATTAGTATTGGCATTAATCAATATGATAACCTGCAATCCCTAAACTTTGCTAAACGGGACGCAGAAGCAATGGCCGCTTGGTTTCGGGAAGAAGCCAAATTTGATCAGGTGTTTTTGTTTACAGAGGACTCTCCACCCATTAATACCAGCCCACCAATTCCCACTCAACCAACTTACGGACGGTTGCGGCGATTTTTACAAGCACAATTTGAACAACCTCTATTAGAACCAGGGGATAATCTATGGTTTTTCTTTGCTGGTCATGGTATGCGTCATGCTGACAAAGATTATTTAATGCTTGCAGATAGTGATCCTGGTGATATTGAACATACAGCTATTTCCGTTGAATTCATTACTGAAAGATTGCGTCGTAGTCGTGCTGATAATGTAGTTTTGTTTTTAGATGCTTGTCGAGAAGAAAGTAGTCGTAGTGGTTTAGGAATAGGTTTAGAACAACACCAAGGAGTAATTACCTTTTATTCCTGTGCTGCTAATCAAAAATCTTGGGAAATTACCGAATTACAACATGGTTCATTTACATATACATTATTAACAGGTTTAAGATTACATGGTGAAGCTAATTGTGCCACTGTGGAACGATTAGATAGATATCTCAATTCTTCCGTTCCTAAATTAAATACTAGATATCAAAAAGAAATTCAAAATCCCTATCTCAAGGCAGAACCGCCATATAAAATGTATTATATTTTATTAGAGCAATCTGCTACAATGAGAGATGTTGAATCATTAAAATTACAGGCATCCTTATCTGAAAATCAAGGAAATTTTGAGTTAGCAGAACAAATATGGATTAGGGTTTTAGGTGTGTCTCGTGCTGATTTAGATGCAATATCAGCTATTAAAAGAATTGCTATCAAAACGAGTGATTCAATAGAAAAACCAGTTTCTTTAAAGGTTAATAATTATCAATCTATTGGTCTATCTAGAGGTGACGAATACCCACAATTTCTTTTAAAGGAATTTTTTCAAACGGTAACAGTTGACAAAACAGGAAAAATAGTTAATCAAGAGAACCACCAAGCTAAATATTTTAAAGAAGATTTAGGGAATAATATCACCCTGGATATGGTACAAATCCCTGGTGGTTCTTTTATGATGGGTTCATCAGAATCAGAAAAAGGTAGGTATAAAAGTGAAAGTCCACAACATCAGGTAAATGTACCTGGTTTTTCTATGGGTAAATTTGTTGTGACTCAAGAACAGTACCAACAAATCATGGGTAACAATCCCTCTCATTTCACCGAAAAAGGAGCAAAACGTCCTGTAGAACGAGTGTCTTGGAATAATGCTGTAGAGTTTTGTAAAAAGTTGAGTCAAAATACAGGACGGGAATATCGTCTACCCAGCGAAGCAGAATGGGAATATGCTTGTCGTGCGGGGACGACTACACCCTTTCATTTTGGGGAAACGATTACAACTGAGTTAGCTAATTATAATGGAACTTACACCTATGCTTCTGAGCCAAAAGGTAAATTTCTTCAACAAACAAAAGATGTAGGTAGTTTTCCCCCTAATGCTTTTGGTTTGTACGATATGCACGGGAATGTCTGGGAATGGTGTCAAGAGGATTGGCATGATAATTATGCAAATGCGTCTAAATATGGTAATGTTTTGACAAGTCAAAGCGGTAATAATAAGCTGCTGCGTGGTGGTTCGTGGTTCAACAATCCTGGGAATTGCCGTTCTGCTTATCGCTACTACAACGACCTCGACTACGACTACGACGATATTGGTTTTCGGGTTGTATGTAGTGGTGCGGCGAGGACTTAATAGCCCTTTGCACTCTTGTGCTTTTGCTCTTTGCTCTTCTTTTCTTTACCCTTGAGAGCGTAGTGGAACGGAGCGATCTAAAAATTTTTTTTGAGGATTATCCTTGGAAACAGAATCTAGTTTAAACTTCAATTCCCGCATCTCGCAATCGTTTTTCCAACTCTGCTAAACGTTGTAAAGCAGCTTCCTTTTCTCGTCGTTCTTGTTCCTTTTCTCGTCGTTCCTGCTCAACCGACTCAAACCCCCACAATAACAAATTACCCTGTTTATCCCACCACCGTAACCAGTAACCATCACGGTTTTCGCGCTTTCCTGACCACACACCAATAAATAAATCCATCTCCTCTAACCAATAACGGTTATTTTCATCAGGAGAACGTAATTCATATTTTCCCGAATTTTGTAACCGATGTACCTCCAAAATATCCGTACCAGGGTCAAAAATCAGGTAATTTGCAACTTGTAAAACTTCTTCATAAAAAAACCATTTACCGGGGGGAAAAGTCCGTTTACTAGAATATTCACTCCCATTTGTATCCGAAAGAAATTCCATCACCACAATCGGTATTTCACCCTGTTTGTGAGGGGTATAACTGCGTTGTACTTCCTCTCTAGATACGGTAATTTTCGGTATATAAGCCCAATCAGGTGCTTTCACCACAATTTTGTTGTTAACTGTAGCACAGATACCATAATTAGTCGTAACCAGGGCTGTTTCTGGTAGTTTCCCAGCCAATTGTAGACTTTCCGTCAACGCCGCAGCTAAAGAGGGTTGATTGACATTATCCACAGGTTCATCTTCTAAGACAAAATCTTCAGGTAAGAGTTCCCAGGTAATCTTGCAGGTCGAAGCAGTAACAACCATAACCACCACATCAGAGGGATTCATTAATTATACTATAACTAGTCAACTTATTTTTCAGGAAACCTGCAAAAATTACATTTCTTAAACTTTTACCCTCCGCGCCTCCGCGCCTCTGCGTGAAAAAACATAAATTATACTTTTTAAGCTAGTAAAATAACTAATATTTGTCACCAACTAACTTGCATACCACATTTTGCCTAATTTTAATTTAAATCTTTTTTCAAGAAATGATGGGATTTAGATCAAGAGATAGGTGACAGACCCCAAAGGATAACTCTACAATTGGAGTGAAAAGGGGCAAAACCAGCAAGAGCAGTTTATGTATAAATCAAAACTAAAGATTTGTACCGGAGATATAACCTCTATAAACAGGCTACTTATATTACAAATACTATTTCAGTCCTTAGTCAAGTAGGTTTTAGATATGAATGACCAACAAAGAACTAACAGGATTTCTTCCGGTCTAGTAGCAGCTATTTCGGTAGCAGTGGTAGCGGTAAGCGGTGGAGTAGCTTGGTTTTCTTCCCAGAGCGCCAATACTCCCACACCTACCAACCCGTCGGAAACCATTAAACAGCCAATAGAGCAATCGAACAGCCAACAGGGTAATGAACAAACTGCTAGTATATATTGGCTCAGGTCTAAGGAAAATCGTTTTGATTTAGTTCCCCAACCCCTGAAAATTGCTGCTACCCAACCCGACCAAGTTTTAGAAACAGCGTTTAAAACTTTATTAGCCGGACCTCCTCAAGGAACAGACTCTACTACTATTCCCCAGGGGACTCAACTACTGGGACTCAAAGCAGAAAATAATGATGTTCACGTCAACTTATCTGAAAACTTTACCACTGGTGGCGGTAGCACTTCCATGATCGGAAGAATTGGACAAGTTGTATATACTGCTACTAGTTTAAACCCTCAAGCTAAAGTTTACATTGAAGTCAACGGTAAACCCTTGGAGGTTTTAGGTGGTGAAGGTGTGGAATTAGAACAGCCACTCACCCGGGAAAGTTTTCAGAAAAATTATCCCCTTTAGTCAGTTTCCCTGTTCCCTGTTCCCTGTTCCCTGTTCCCTGTTCCCTGTTCCCTGTTCCCTATTTAATAATTAATCGGGGTTAATTCTCATCAAAGGTTGACCATATTCTACTGGTTCACCATTTTGAACTAAAATTTCCATCACCTGTCCAGAGACTTCGGCTTCAATTTCGTTCATAAGCTTCATTGCTTCAATAATACACACACTTTGACTAGATTTGACGCGATCGCCCACCTCCACAAATGGAGCTTCTCCTGGTGCTGGGGCGCGGTAGAATGTCCCCACCATAGGAGATAATACGTCAACCAATTTTTGATTAATTGGTGAAGGAGAAACAGCAGGTTGAATTATGGAATTATCCACAACTTTATTTATGACCATTTCTGGTGAAGTTGTAGATACCAACTGGGTTACACCAGCACTCACCACACCACTAACTATTCCTTGGCCATTATTGCTAAAACTGATAGCTTTGCGTACCGTTAATTCAAACTCATTATTTTTGAGTGTAACTTCCGCAATATCAGTTTGAGCAATAGTTACCAGTAGTTGACGGATTTCATTAAAGTCTAATGTCACAATTATTTTACCTCGACCTAACCGTTAAATTAAAATTCTAAGTAAGGCAGGGATTTAATCCCTCTATAAAAAAGGGATTCAAATCATGATTACCAATTTGGGTTTTAGTCCTCACTACTCCCAGTTGGTATCAAAAAAGAAAGTAGGAAAATTATTCCCTGCCTAAATACTTATCTTCTCTGGTATCAATCTTGATGCGCTCCCCTTGAGCAATAAACAAGGGAACCATGATAGTTGCTCCAGTTTCTAGAATTGCAGGTTTAGTGCCACCTGTAGCAGTATCACCCTTAACACCAGGATCTGTTTGGACAATTTCCAAAACTACAGAATTAGGTAGTTCAACTTCTAGCACCTGTTCGCCCCAGCGAATCACATTCACTTCCATACCATCTTTGAGGTACTTGACGCGATCGCCAATTTGCGCTGAAGTTAATCTACCTTCTTCATAAGTCTCCATATCCATAAAGATAAACTCATCACCTTCTTTATAGGTATGTTGCATCGTTACCTTTTCCAGAGTAGCCTGGGGGACAGTTTCCCCAGCCCGAAAAGTTCTTTCTAATTGTTTCCCACTTTGGACATTTTTCAGGGTTGTCCGCACGAAGGCAGAACCCTTACCTGGCTTAACATGAAGAAAATCTATCACGCGCCAGACCGAACCATCTAATACAATTGAAACACCAGGTCGAAAGTCGTTACTAGAGATCATGAAACTTTCAAATTTTGCAAGACAATCGGCATTTATTGTACCCTTCTTTGGTTGTCAGTGGTCAGTTGTTGGTTGTCAGTTGTTGGTTGTCAGTGGTCAGTTGTTGGTTGTTAGTTGTTAAGAAAGAGGTAATAGACAGATATTCTTCCTGCTTCCTGCTCCTTACTCTCCTGCCTCTTCAATCTCCAGACTCCCAATGTGGGAAGATAATCAATAAGTTACTTCCAATCAACACTTTGATACTAAAGAAAGAGAAATTTGATGTTGAACTTATTAAAGTCCTGGGTGAAGAACAGCCTCAAACTAATATTGTTAATAACAATATTTTTAGGCATAAGTACGGCTGGGTGGACTCCCACTAGTAACGCCGGCTTACCAGCGGGAAACGCAATTACCGACGGAAAGGCCCTGTTACGCTATGCACTCCCGATAGATAATCAACCTGTACGTAAACTACAAGCCAGTTTAGAAGACATTTCTAACCAACTGCGAGCGAATAAACGGTGGAGCGCGGTTAATAATGATCTAAAGCAAGCATCGCGGATACTCGATAAACCTTCCCAAATATTAGCAAGTATTCCGGAAGAACGGCAAGCTCAAGCTCAAGCTTGGGTGACTGAATTGAAATCTGGGATCACACAACTGCAAGAAGTAGTTAAAACTAAGCGAAAGGAAGCAGTTCTTGAGGGAAGAGCCAAATTACTCGATCTTGTCAGCTTGTTAGAAGAATCAATGGTGACAAAATTTCCCTTTGAAGTTCCTGCTGAATACAGTAATTTACCCCAACTCAAAGGACGCGCTACCATTGCTTTCAAAACTAATAAAGGCGATCTTACCGTAGTGGTAGATGGCTATAGCGCCCCTGTCACTGCTGGTAATTTTGTAGATTTAGTGCAACGCGGTTTTTATAATGGTTTAGAATTTACCCGTTCGGAAGAATCTTACTTTTTACAAACTGGAGATCCTGTTGGTCAAGAAGTTGGTTTTATTGACCCTCAAACTGGCAAATATCGGGCTATTCCTTTAGAGATTTTAGTCCAAGGTGAAAAAGAACCAACCTACGGTATTACCCTTGAAGAAGCTGGACGTTATTTAGATATGCCAGTTTTACCTTTTTCCTCTTTTGGTGCTTTAGTGATGGCCCGGCCAGAAAATGAACCTAATGGTGGTTCTTCTCAAGTTTTCTTCTTTCTGTTTGAACCTGAACTTACCCCCGCAGGACGTAATCTTTTAGATGGTCGTTATGCTGTGTTTGGTTATCTTACCAAAGGTCAAGAGGTTTTAGATAAACTCAAAGCTGGTGACAAAATTGAATCTGCGACTGTTATTCAAGGCGGAGAAAATTTAGTTCAGCCGCAAGCAGTTTCATAGGAGATTAAAATCAAAAGGTAGGGATGTTTGAATTTGATTAAACATCTCTACTTTCTCAAAGTGACTCTAGCTCTTTCCGCTTGCGGTTAGTAGTAATAACGTCTTTCAATTAATTTTTGAGTCTATCCATTATTTTCCTTAATTTAGCTAGAACGTTGTTTTCTAAACCTGTAGACCAACGATATTTATATTCTTTATGCTTGTATATACTAACCTTTTCCTTGAGGTTTTCTATATATTGTATCAGTTCTACCAAATCTTTTTCAGTTTTCACACCCCTAACAATACCAGCAGTCTTGAGGTAATAACTCCCTATTACATCTGCTTCTTCTTCTGAAGCATTATGATCTTTACGGTAATGGCGGATTTTACCATTCATTTCTTCAAAATACGAGGCTATAGCAATCCTACCCCAACCTTGAGAAAATACGTAGATAAAAATCCTTGTTTTATAAGCACTTGA
>NZ_KE384717.1:16881-17388 GCF_000426925.1 Dolichospermum circinale AWQC310F
GACTTCTGATAAGAGCAAAATCTAGTTCATCTAATTTTTTAGGTTCATAATTAATTTTTTCCTGAACTGATTTAGGAGGAGTGTCTAGTTCAGAAATAAAAGCAGAGGTTTGGATTGGATCTGAATTTTGAGATTCAGCATTACTAAGGATATACTCTAGAGTTTTTACGCAGTCCAAGAAAGATGAGATATTGCGGGCAATTACCTGTTTTGTGTGAATATTGATAATGGCATAGCCAGAACCTTCATTGACTACAGCATATTGTCCTTGCACTGTCACATAGGCGTTTGTGTCTATTCTTTTGATGTCGCTCATTTGGGGAACTAAAAAGACAACTGTTTTTTAATATACTCTAATTGGAACATGAATTGGCATAACTAGCTATTGAAACCAGGTGCAGATAAATTAAGCTCAGGACTTACGCAAAATATCTCTCAAATCCTCATTTCTCCGTGACCTCTGTGCCTGGAGTGGTTCGTTATTCCATGAATCTTGCGTAAGTCCTA
>NZ_KE384717.1:17399-107326 GCF_000426925.1 Dolichospermum circinale AWQC310F
CTATCATGAGTTCTCCCAATCGTTTTAAAATTTGTGGGTTTGATCTAAATTAGTAGAAATCGCCTATTTTTGAAAATATTAAAACCTTAAATCCAGTCAGTGTCAGGTTTTTAGGGATATTTTACCGAAAATATCATCAAGGGAGCGGTAGAACCATTTATATTTTTAATATAAGCAAATTAAAATTAAACTTCCCAATCTTCAAACTGTAAACCATTTACCCGGCTAAATTCCTTGACATTATGCGTCACCAAGATCAAATTATTTGCGATCGCAATAGCCGCAATTTGTAAATCATAGGGACCAATTGGCGTACCACTAGCAGCTAATTCCGCCCTAATGCGCCCAAAAATACTAGCAGCAGCATCATCAAAAGGTAAAGACACAAAAAGCTTGAGAAATCTTTCCTGGCCAGCTAAAGTTTTAGATGGATTATGACTACGCATTGCACCATAAAATAGTTCTGCTTTCACAATTGAACAAACAGCAACATCATTAGGTGATATTGTTGCTAATCGTTCGCTTACATTAGACAGAGGACGATTTAGATAAACAATACAGGCATTAGTATCTAATAAGTAAATCACTCTAACTGCTCCCGTTCTTCATATTCACCTTGAGGATATCTTTGTATAGGATCATCAGATAAACAACCAGCAGTTTCTTCAAAAAAGCCAGAAGGCCAGCCTAATTCTTCTGGTGATTTCTGTGGAGATTGAACTTTCGTATCTATGTCATGTTTTTGTGATTTAAACTGTAAAAACTCAATAAAATTTAAGACTTCCTCCTGTTGTTGAGACGTTAAACTTTCGATAAGTTCTAAGATAGATTTAGGCTTTTCTACTGCTTGAGTCATAATTAAAAATCCTCATCATTTGTTAAAAACGACCTTTCTTAATTGTATCTTATTTTTTAGCCGTTTCATCTTGTAGGGATTTAGCAATTCTCAACCCCTACCAAACTGACAGTAAAGCGATACCTAATAAATATCATTTGTAATTAGTCACCACTGTAAATTAAGCTATCATGAGTTCTCCTAATCGTTTTAAAATTTGCAAAACTTCAGCTAATTCATGTCGGCGGGGAAATAGGGAAAATGTGCGTGATACGTCGTATTCAGGTTTGTCTGTGATAGCTAGTTTGATAAATATAAATTCATCGCCATTCGTAGCCATACCAAATACAGATTTATCTCGGTGAGGAGTAGTTAACATATAGGCTAATAACTGCGGTATTGCTGTGACCACTGGAATGCTATTTCGTTTAGATTCAACCACAAAAATCCACAGTTTTTCCTGGACAACTAGGACATCAATAAAACCGCGAATTGTTGCTTCTGGTTCTTCAATTTCTAAATTTATGCCATAGGGTGAGCAAATTCGGTAAGGTGAATCTAGAAAACCAGCAAGTTCTAAAAGTGGCGAAACGACTAAAAGATTAATTGTCCCTTCTAATAATAGACCATCAACACGATGATAATCATAACGTCGTTTAATGCGAGTAACACCTGATTGTTCTTGTGGGTTGAGTTGGGGTAAATCTGTCAACCATTCATTAAAAAAGTTTTCATCTTCTGCTTGGTGTAAGTTACAACGAGTTCGCAAATCACTCAAGCTTTTAATAGTGTCTGTAATACCAACAGTAGAAACCATTTGTTATCACCTTATTTTTCATTACTGTAGCCTTCTTAAGCCTCTATTTGCAACGACTACACTAAATTACCTGCATTGAAAACCTGCTCAACTGTAATACTCAATTCTGGAAAATTCCGCGATCTAATTTTTTGATTAGCAGTAAATACTGTATCTTCATATAATCCTTCTTCCAGGAATAACACAGAAATCTTAGATTCTAAAGGATCAACAATCCAATATTCAGAAACTCCTAAAGCTGCATATTCAGAACGTTTATAACGGTAATCTCTTTTTACCGATTCTGGACTGACTACTTCGACAATCAATAATGGTGGTAATTGAAATACAGCAGAAGCATTTTGTAATTCTTTCGCATCTTCCAGTGTCACCACAGACAAGTCACTCAACCGTGATTTATTTCTACCTGTTCTCACCCCAGTTTCTCGAAAACACAACCAAGATAGAGTCAAACGCTTTATTTCCGCGGTTAATGTTGTATAAAGAAAATTGACAATCAAGAAATGTTCAATTTTTGGTGGGTGCATAATTTTTAACTGTCCATCAACCAGTTCATACTTCAAACCAAGTCCATCATCATAGTTTAAGTATTCCTCAAAGGAGAGGTTTTTTACTAATGTTTTTACCATATCAATAGTCTCCTAGATGATTCTTTTATTTTAGTTTGTAACGACAGCAAAAGTAGATGAGTGCTGATAATTTTTTTGTGTAACTGCTAATTTTGGCTTACTCAAGAGTAATCATTCGTTTTTCGGTAAAACACATAGCAGTAGCTTTCTCGTAATAAGCAGCTTCATTGATAAAGATGGGATAGACAGTAGAGTTTCCTTGATAGCTAATTATTTGATCATCAAATGTTAAAAACATAGGATCACCGGGATGCAAAACTTCATAATCTTGAAACTGAAGATCAGGATGGATCATAGCTTGAATTTCTCCCTGTTCGTTTCTCGGATAATCAATCTTTTCTAGATATTCATAGCAGATTAGGTTATTTGAAAAATATGGAACTTTTTCCTGATTGTACAGTTCCAAATAATCTAAAATTGTGTATATTATGGCTTCAGTTTTCAGAAAAAACTCTGCATTCAAAACACCTTGAGCAACAGATCCCACCTCAATACAAATTCCAAACTTGCCAAGCGATCGCAGCGCATTATGACCTCGTCCAGAGTTTCCCAAATTACAAACCTTGATTGCAGGATTAATATAATTGAGATAGGCGGCTAATTGCAGATTGAAGGGTTGATCATTGTCTACAATTATGGTTATGCCCATGTTGGCAGTTGTACTATGTAAATCCAAGATAAAATCAACAGGAGTTTTACCATTTTGTCCAAAAAGATGGTTAATCTCTTTAGCTCGTAAATCCTCATAACTAGATAGTGTTAAATCCTCTAAATTTTCAGGTAGGAAGCAGCGATTCAAATCTTTATTGATGTATCGTCTTACTGCTGTAAAGGCTTGAGGATTAGCTAACAAAGTCAGTGTTTCAAAACTGGATCTATTAATTAATTGTGGGAATTGCTCAAACTTTTTAATCAAGTATACGCCAGTAAACTCATTCCCGTGAGTTCCACCGACAATTAACACCCGACTGAATTGATGATCAGACTTCATTTTTGCTTCTCCAGTGACAATTGGTTATGTTGTTATAAATATATCTGATAAAACCATGATTCAATCACCTTATTTATGCAACATTGCATGACTAAAATATCATAATGCTGAAAAAACAACAATTTTTAACCATGATGACTAACAGCACACACCCGTAAATCGAAAATCCAAAATAGTAAAATTATGAATAATGATTTATCTTCCCTGCGAGTTCGAGATATTGGTGAACAAGGTCTTTTAGAAAGATTACAACGCTTTTGTCCACCAGGTATGATTGGTGATGATGGGGCAGTATTAGTAACGGAGTCCGATAAATGTTTAATAGTTACCACTGATATGCTCGTTGACGGTGTGCATTTTAGTGATGTTACCACCTCTGCTCAGGATGCTGGTTGGCGGGCTGCGGCGGCGAATTTATCCGATTTAGCAGCAATGGGGGCAACTCCCATGGGGATAACTGTAGGATTGGGTTTACCCGGAGATGTAACTGTAAGTTGGGTTGAGGGATTATATGCGGGCATGACAGAATGCCTGGCAAAGTATCATATTCCCATAGTTGGTGGTGATATTGTGCGATCGCCCATTACTACTTTAGCTATTACAGCTTTTGGTCAAGTTCACCCTAATTTGATTATTCGTCGTGGCACTGCTCAGGTAGAAGATGCTATTGTTCTGACAGGGGTACATGGAGCGTCCCGTGGGGGCTTAGAATTACTGTTACATCCCGAAATAGGTCAAAATCTCAAAGCTGAAGCCAAGACAGCTTTAATTACCGCTCACCAGCGCCCCAACCCCCGCTTAGATGTCTTACCTATTTTATGGGAAATTGTAGAATCCCAATGCAAAATCGTTCGACTGAGCGAAGTCGAAGTCCCAAATCTCAAATCTCAAATTACCATTGCTGGTATGGATAGCAGTGACGGTTTAGCAGACGCAATATTACAAATTTGTCGAGCCAGTCAGGTCGGTGCAGTCATAGAATCCAGTAAAATACCATTACCATCAGCTTTTGGGGGATGGTTAACAGAAGAGAAAAGCTTAGAATATGCCCTTTATGGTGGGGAAGATTTTGAATTAGTCCTGTGTTTACCAATAGAACCGGCATTAAAATTAGTAGAACAACTGGGAACTGGTGCCGCGATAATTGGTAAAATCACCCCCGGCTCAAAAGTAATTTTACACGATGAAAAAGGAGAAATCCCCGACCGAGTTCTTAACTTCAGTCAGGGATTTCAACATTTTTGTCAGTAGTCAGTGGTCAGTAGTCAGTAGTCAGTGGTCAGTAGTCAGTAGTCAGTGGTCAGTTGTCAGTAGTCAGTGGTCAGTAGTCAGTGGTCAGTGGTCAGTTGTCAGTGGTCAGTTGTCAGTGGTCAGTGGTCAGTGGTCAATTGTCAGTGGTCAGTGGTCAGTGGTCAGTAGTCAGTTGTCAGTTGTCAGTTGTCAGTGGTCAGTTGTCAGTGGTCAGTGGTCAGTAGTCAGTAGTCAGTTGTCAATTGTCAGTGGTATTGAAACAATTAACAACGGACAATTAACAACGGACAATCAACAATGGACAATTAACAACGGACAATTAAAAATTAAACCCATTTTTCAGCCACTAACTCAGCCAAATCGAGAACACGTTGACTATAACCCCACTCATTGTCATACCATGCCATGACCTTCACAATGTCATTGCCCATAACGATAGTCAAATTGGCATCAACAATAGAAGATTCGTCCGTACCTTGATAGTCAGAAGAAACAAGTTCTAAATCGCTATAACCCAAAATGCCTTTTAAAGGACCTTCAGCGGCAGCTTTAAGAGCTTGGTTAACTTCTTCAGCAATGGTGCGCTTCTCAGTTTGGACTACAAAATCCACCATAGAAACGTTAGGGGTAGGTACGCGCAAAGCGACACCATTGAGCTTACCCTTCAACTGAGGAAGAACCAAAGCCACCGCTTTTGCCGCGCCAGTGGAGGTAGGAACAATATTGATAGCTGCTGCTCTTGCCCGACGCAAATCACGGTGAGAAGCGTCTAATAAACGCTGGTCACCTGTATAGCTGTGGGTAGTAGTCATTACACCTTTGATGATCCCAAATTTTTCATCTAATACCTTAGCAATGGGAGCTAAACAGTTGGTTGTACAACTAGCATTACTGATGATGTTATGGATGTTGTGGTCATAATCATGATGATTGACACCGACGACAAAAGTACCATCTTCATTTTTACCAGGGGCTGTAATCAGAACCTTTTTGGCTCCGGCATTTACGTGCCTCATTGCCCCTTCTTTGCTGGTAAAAACCCCTGTTGATTCGATAATCAGGTCAATTTCCCATTCTTTCCAGGGTAAATTATCTGGGTTGCGATCAGATACACATTTAATGGTTTTACCATTAAGAGTGATGGAATTATCATCAGCGGCGATGTCCACACCTTGTAATTTGCCTAGCATAGAGTCATATCTAAGCAGGTGAGCATTAGTTCTAGGATCAGATGTGTCATTAATAGCAACCAATTCGATCTTGCTATTTTCTCTGCCCACCCAGCAGCGTGCAAAGTTGCGTCCAATGCGCCCGAAACCGTTAATTGCAACTCTAATCACAGTGTCTTCCCCTCTGTATTTATGCCTATAAGTTGATATCGTTGACCATAATCATATCGCAAAGGGGGAATCTATTTATAACGATAAAGTCTGAGATTCAAAAAAAATTACAGAATTTATTTACAAATTGTTGCAGTTGATGGAGTGCCAGGCAGATTTCTATTTGAATAATAGTTTCATTACCAATATACTATTGTAGTCAGTTCCGACGGTAATGCAAGTTGCTGTACCTAAAGATAGGCTACTGAGTTACAAAAAAAATATAGAAAATGTATTTAAATCTACACAATTTTCTTTCCCGATGTAGCAGAAATTTTCAGAATAATCTTATGAGCAGATTAGAACCGGTGAAAATGTTCGCAGGGGGGGGGATAATTTGGTGCAGGGGTTAATCAACGGACAACCAAGGTCATAAATTAATCATTACTCAAAGTAAATTTGACCTTTGTTTTATATATACAGATAGTTAGTATCTGTAAAAATCAGAATCCTGTTATGATGTGCGTGTCTAATGCGGTTCTGGTGTGGTGTAAGAGGAGAATAAAATGAGCAATTGTATAGATTTTAGTGGTAGACCATTTCATTTCATTGGCGTTGGGGGTATCGGAATGTCTGCTTTGGCTTATGTTCTAAGCAAACGTCAATTACCAGTATCCGGTTCAGATTTGCGTCCTAATCATATTACGCACAAATTAGAATCTCTGGGTGTTCACATTTTTAGTAAACAAGAAGCCAACAATCTGGAGTTTTTTCTGCCTGAAGTAGCTAGTGATGAGGTATTATCGCCTAGAGCAAAAACCAATTTGCCGCAAGTGATTTGTTCCACAGCCATTAATGCGAATAATTTAGAATATAAAGCTGCTTTAGAATTAGGTTGCCCGATTTTGCATCGTTCTGACGTTCTAGCTGCTTTAATTGCTGATTATTACAGTATTGCTGTAGCAGGAACTCACGGGAAAACCACCACCAGTAGCATGATTGGTTATATGCTATTGCAAGCTGGACTTGATCCGACAATTTTGGTCGGTGGGGAAGTCAAGGCTTGGGAAGGTAATGCCAGAATAGGGGAAAGCCGTTATTTAGTAGCAGAGGCAGATGAGTCTGATGGTTCTTTGGTGAAACACGCTCCAGAGATTGGCATTATCACTAATATTGAATTAGATCATCCTGATCATTACGAGACTTTAGAAGAAGTAGTTAATACCTTTCAAACCTTTGCTCGAGGTTGCAAAACCTTGGTAGGGAGCATTGATTGTGACACAGTGCGCCATCGGCTGAAACCAACTATTAGCTATAGTCTTGACCCAGATCAAGGTGCTGACTATACCGTTAGCAATGTCAATTATCGGGCGAATGGGACAACAGCTTTGGTGTGGGAAAAAGGTCAAGCTTTAGGTGTATTAAATTTACAGCTATTGGGTCGTCATAACCTGAGCAATTCCTTAGCAGCAGTGGCGGTGGGTAGATTCTTAGGCTTAGAATTTGGGCAAATTGCCGAAGGTCTTGCCACTTTTGAAGGTGCAAGACGAAGGTTTGAGTTCCGAGGTGAAGCTGCTGGGGTGACTTTTATTGATGACTATGCCCATCATCCTAGTGAAATTCGTGCTACTCTAGCCGCAGCTAATCTTCAATCTAGACCTGGACAAAGGGTAGTGGCTATTTTTCAACCCCATCGTTATACTCGGACATTAACGTTTTTAGAAGAGTTTGCTGAGTCTTTTGCTCATGCTGATCTAGTTGTGCTAACTGATATTTACAGCGCTGGTGAACCTGATTTGGGTCAAGTCAGTGGAGAAGATTTAGCCACTGCAATTAGTAAACACAACCCTCAAGTAGTTTATCAACCAAATTTACCTTTAGTTAGTGAATTTTTACTGGAAAACCTGCGTTCGGGAGATTTAGCACTGTTTTTAGGTGCTGGTAATTTAAATCAGACTATTCCTGAATTGATTACCACCATGAGTGAACCAGCAAAAAGCTACATCTGAGAAAGATAACTGCATCTAACAGCAAGACCGGATTTTTAGGGTAAATAAATCACATAAGTCAAAAATTCACCAATTAAAGTAAAGATGATAACTTCCCAGGAACTTGGCAAAATCTGTAATTTTTCTGATTTGACCCCGCAAAGACAAATTAAAGATCAGGGGGACAATAGTAAATCAATTTACTTACCAGGGACTGATTGTTCCCTGAAAACTCATACTTCCTTGTCAGGGTTTACTTCTTATCGAGTTGGGGGGGAGGCTGAATACTATGTTTCTCCTCAGAATTTAGAAGCTTTAAAAGCAAGTATTGAGTTTGCTAAAGAGAATTATTTAGGGATCACAATCTTAGGTGCTGGTTCTAATTTGTTAGTGAGCGATCGCGGTATACCTGGATTAGTCATTGCCACTCGTCATCTCCGTTCTAAATATTTTAACCCAAATACAGGTCAATTAACCGTATCTGCGGGAGAATCAATTCCTGCTTTAGCATGGGACGCTGCTGCTTTGGGATGGGAAGGATTAGAATGGGCTGTGGGTATTCCTGGAACGGTAGGGGGTGCGGTGGTGATGAATGCTGGGGCGCATAGTAGCTGTATTGCAGATATGTTAGTTAGCGCTCAAGTTCTTTCCCCAGATGGAACTTTGGTAACTCTTACCCCGGAGGAATTAGGTTATACATATCGGAGTTCACGGCTACAAGGTGGGAAATGGATTGTGACTCAAGCGACCTTGCAACTGCAACCAGGGGCAGATCCTGTGGTAGTGACAGATAGAACCAAAGACCATAAAAAACACCGACTCAGCACCCAACCTTATAGCTATCCCAGTTGTGGTAGTGTGTTTAGAAATCCTCAACCCTATACTGCGGGTTGGTTAATTGAACAAACTGGACTCAAAGGCTATCAACTAGGGGGAGCGCAAGTTGCCCAACTCCATGCTAATTTTATTGTCAATCGGGGAGGAGCTAAAGCCAGCGATATTTTTTCTCTCATTCGTCATGTTCAAAATCAGGTGCAAGAACGCTGGTCAATTTGGTTAGAACCAGAGGTGAAAATGTTAGGTGAGTTTCCAGTGGTTTGCTAAAGGAAGGGAATGCTGACAATATTCTAGCAAGAATGAGTGATGTTGAAATCACTCGATACATGAAACATTCCAATGTGAAGAAAATCTTGTTAGAAGGGACCTGTGAAGTTTCGGGATTCCTTAATGGAAACCGAAGCAATAACGGGCAAGGATAAGCCCCAGACTCGAGAACCTGAAAGTAATTTTACGAGTCAGGTCAATCAGAGAGTGAATCATCAGCAATTGACAGTGTTTGACTTTGGTTAACTACGTTAGTTGTGTATCTCAATCATCCCATCTATAATTGAATTTGATTTGTCAGTAATCGTACAGCGGATAACCAGTTATGACAGGAAAAGGACAGGGATTTGGCTTTGGCTTGGGCAAAATGAAAGAATTAGCCGAAGCTTTTAAAAAAGCGCAGGAAGTTCAAGCGGGTGCAAAACGTCTTCAAGAAGAATTAGAGGAAATGGAGATTCTCGGAGAATCTGGTGGTGGACTGGTTAGGGTGATTGTCAGTGGTAACCAAGAACCCAAACGAGTGGAAATTGCTCAATCTGCTTTAGAAGAAGGTGCAGAAGTGCTTTCTGATTTAGTCGCTGCGGCCATGAAAGATGCTTATAAAAAGTCTACCGAAACCATGCGGGAACGGATGGAAGATCTAACCAGTGGATTGGAGTTACCTGGATTGTAGTCAATAGCTAGTTGTCAGTGGTCAGTGGTATAAAGTAACTGGCAACTGACGCAAAAAATCAAAATACATGACTTATAAGTTACTGTTTGTATGCCTTGGTAATATTTGTCGCTCACCGTCGGCTGAAAATATTATGAATCATCTGATTTCGCAAAGGGGTTTAACTAAAACAATTCTTTGCGATTCTGCGGGTACTGCTGGTTATCATATTGGTAACGCACCGGATAGACGCATGAGCGTCGCAGCAGAGAATAAGTTAGGATTTAAACTCCAAGGCCGAGCGCGTCAATTTCAAAGCTCGGATTTTCAAGAGTTTGATTTGATTTTGGCTATGGACCGTAGTAATTATGATGATATCCTAGCTCTTGATCCCTCTGGGCAATATCATTCTCAAGTTAAGCTGATGTGTGATTTTTGCTCTCAATATACCCTCAAGGAAGTTCCAGACCCCTATTATGGAGGAGTTGAGGGTTTTAATTTTGTGATTGATTTACTGATGGATGCCTGTGAAGGTTTGCTAAAGTATATTACTGAGAAGTAATCCAAAGTAAGTAGGTTGGCGTGAAAAATTGTCGTTATAGTGAGGGAACAGGGAACAGGGAACAGGGAACGGGGAACAGGAAACAGAGGAGAGGTTTTGGGCAACTTTACTTTTCGTTACTTATGTCGGTTTTTTTCCGTTCACCTACTTACTTCAAAGTTTAAAATTTTGTAAAATATTTTCTTTTTTTTGTCGGGGTGCTTGACTTTCCCCCGTGGGCGTGATATTGTGATAATGGGAGTGCGTCCCTAAATAAAAATTTTGCTTACACTCGATTATATTTATATGACTATAATACCACGCCGAAAGCAACCCGAACCCTAAAAATAAAAAATTTTTTTCAAAAAAACTTATTAAAAATGGTGTTTAGATAAATAAAACTTATGAGTTGTGTAAAAGTTCAGTTTTTTGGTACATATTGTAAATTCTGAGTCGGAAAATATTTGAAAATAAATGATTAATATTCAGAGTTCTAGTTTGCCATGAAAAGTGAAGATTGTCAACGGGTAGAAATATTTCTGCAAAAGTGGAAAGGTTCTCAGGGGAACGAGAGAGCAAATTATCAGGGTTTCTTTTTAGAACTTTGTGATGCTTTGGGGGTAGAGCGTCCATCACCTAAAGGCAGTATAGCAGGCGATCGCTATTGTTTTGATAAAGATATCAAAATTTTTAACAAAGATGGAGTTACCACAAACTTTGCAGACTTCTATAAAGAAGGACATTTTTTAATTGAAGCCAAACAAGGGGGAAACGCAAATAAACGGGGTACAGCCAAACGCGGGACAAAAACCTACGATATAGCCATGGAAAAGGCCTTTTATCAAGCACAAAGCTATACACCTTTTCTACCAAGTAAACCTCCCTTTTTAATTACCTGTGATATTGGTTCACATTTTGAACTTTGGATGAGTTTTAGTGGTAATTATGGTGGTTATGGAGCGCGGGAAAAAATTGATCTTGATCAGCTTTTAAACGAGAAAATATTTAATCGCTTTGTTGCTATATTTAATGATCCGCAAAGTTTAAACCCGGAAAAATATCGAGCGCGGGTAACAAGAGAAGTTGCGGATACCTTAGCTAAATTAGCGCGGTGGTTAGAAAAACAAGGATACGAACCCAAAGAAGTCGCTAATTTTCTCATGCGCTGCATTTTTACCATGTTTGCAGAAGATGTGAAATTATTGCCAGGAGAAGTTTTTACTAAAGCCTTAAAAGAACGTTGGTTGGTTGAACCCAAGACATTTAAAACCCAGATTGAAAGACTGTGGAAAGTGATGAATACTGGGGGAGAATTTAACTTTGATGAAATTCCCCAATTTAACGGCAGCTTTTTTGCTCATGCAACAGCTTTTGATTTACCCAAAGAACAGTTAGAAGTGCTGTATGAAGCTGCAAACAAAGATTGGACTGAGGTAGAACCGGCGATTTTTGGCACATTATTAGAAAGAGCTTTAGATAGTAAAGAACGTAAAAGTTTAGGAGCGCATTACACACCCCGATCCTATGTTGAGCGGTTAGTGCGTCCCGTAGTTATAGAACCTTTGCGGTCAGAATGGTTATTAGTTGAATCGGAAGTTAATCGCTTTTTAACCCTGAAAGAAACACAGCAAAAACCGACAAAGACACAAATAGAAAAAGCTGAAAATGAGATTCGGGCATTTTTAGAGAAGTTACAACAAATTCGTATTCTTGACCCGGCTTGTGGTTCGGGTAACTTTTTGTATGTGACTTTAGACTTGCTGAAAACATTGGAACAGGAAGTACAAATGCGCTTGCTGGATGTTTTGGGGAAGGTGACAACGAATTTATTAGAGGAATTTGATCCGCGTTTAGCAGGAAGAAAACAGGTAAATCCGTCGCAATTTTTAGGGATTGAAATTAATCCTAGAGCGGCCGCTATTGCAGAGTTAGTAATTTGGATTGGTTATTTACAATGGCATTTTAAACGCTATGGAAGTACACCACCACCAGAACCGATTTTACAGGATTTTCATAATATTGAATTTCGGGATGCGGTGTTAGATTATGATGGTAAGGAATTAGATATTGATCCTAAAACGGGTCAGGTAAAAACTCGTTGGGGTGGAAAAATGATCAAGCATCCTGTGACGGGTGAAGATGTTCCAGATGCGAGTGATCAAGTTCCTATTTATCGTTATCTTCATCCTCGTTCTGCTATATGGCCAAATGCAGATTATATTGTTTCTAATCCTCCTTTTATTGGAAAATCACGACGAAGGGCTGCACTTGGAGATGAATATTTAGAATCTCTATTTCAGGCTTATCCATCTATGCCAGATGGTGCAGATTTTGTTATGTATTGGTGGTTTTGTGCAATAAATTTGATCAAACAGAATAATAAATTAAATCGCTTTGGGTTTATTACAACTAACAGTATTACTCAATTACTTAATAGACAGGTTATCTCTGAAAGCATTAAAGATAATTCTGAATATGAGATTTTATGGGCTATTCCTGATCATCCTTGGGTAGATACTGAGGGAGGTGCGGCTGTAAGAATAGCAATGACTGTTGTTGGTAAAAGAGACAGACAAAAACTAACTATTGTTCGTGTTGTTAATGAAAATTGGCAAGGTGATGATGGAGCAAATGTAACTTTAGAATATCAAAGTGTTAGTTGTATACATCCAAATCTTCGTGGGGGTATAAGACTTGATGAAGCAGTATTTCTAAAAGCTAATAGTTCTATTTGTTCAGTTGGACTTGTTCTTTTTGGTAAAGGATTTCTTGTTGATAAAGACAAACTTAAACAAATAGAATCTGAAGTATGTCATCCGTTTTTATCTGGAAGAGATTTGATAAACGGTGTATTGACAGATTGGGTTATAGATTTTTATCCTCTTACTGAATCAGATGCTAGAAAAAAAGCACCTTTAGCTTTTCAACATTTACTTGAATACGTGAAACCACAACGTGATCAAATTCGAGATTCTGGAAGTCGGACAAAGTGGTGGCGTTTTGGTAGAGATAAACCAGGACTACGTTTAGCAATTAATAATTTAACTCGCTATATTGTTACGTTAGAAGTGAGTAAATATCGAAACTTCTTTTTTGTTTCATCTGATATTCGCCCAGATCATAAATTGATAGTAATAGCTCTTGAAGATGCTTACTATCTTGCAGTTCTTTCAAGCTGTATTCATGTTAATTGGGCGTTAGCTCGTGGCGCACAACTTGGACCAACACCTGTTTATGTAAAATCTATTTGTTTTGATCCTTTCCCTTTTCCAAATCCTACACCAGAACAAAAACAGAAAATCCGGGAATTAGGAGAAAGATTAGACTCCCACCGTAAAAGAGTACAAACACAACATTCCGAAATCACAATTACGGGAATGTATAACCTCTTAGAAAAACTCCGCAAAGGTGAAACATTTACCGAAGCAGATAAAACATATAATAATAAAGCCTTAGTTTCTACCCTCAAACAAATTCATGATGAATTAGATAACGCCGTTTTTGATGCTTATGAATGGCAAGATTTAAAAGATCATCAAAAAACAAAAGCAGAAATAGAAGAAATAATTTTATCAAGATTAGTTGCGCTCAATGCTGAACGTGCAGAAGAAGAACGTAACGGAATAATTCGCTGGTTGCGTCCAGAATATCAAGCACCAAATGAAGTTACCCAACAACTACTAACGGAAGTTATGGAAACAGAAGAAACTGTGATTATTCCCACGGAACAAAAAACTTTTCCCAAACAACCAAAAGACCAACTTGCAACTATCCGCGATTTACTTCGCACCAATACCAACGAGTGGACTGTGGAACAAATTGCTGCTCAATTTAAAAATGGTGGAAAATATAAAAATACTATTACCGAAAATCTGGAGAGATTAGAATGGTTTGGGATTTTAATGTGTCGAGAAATAGGAGAAAGTAAACATTGGCAATATGTGGAAATATAGTAAAATGTCTGATAGCGAAGCGTGGCCTTAGCTATATCAGGATTGACAGGATTTCAGGATTGACAAGATGTTTATTTGTGTTATAATTTTGTTATCCGAAACTTGATGGTAAGTGGTTCGAGTTTCCCAAAAATTTGAAAAAATTAAAAAATTCTAAAAATTTAAAAAAAAATTTCTTTTTTTTGGTCTTAACCGATTGACTTGCGCCGCGCGGCATGATATCCTGATAATGGGAATGCGTCCCTCGATAAAAATTTTGCTCACACTCCATTATATTTATATGACTATAATACCACGCCGAAAGCGACCCGAAACCCTAAAAATAAAAAATTTTTTTCAAAAAAACTTATTTAAAATTGTAAATCAATAAGTTTAACTTATATATATCCCATATATTAATGGTTACAGAGGTTGGGGAGCTAATATTTTATTTGTCTAAATCGGGATTGACAGGATGCTTATTTGTGTTATAATTCTGTTATCTGAAACTTGATGGTGAGTGGTTCGAGTTTCCCAAAAATTTAAAAATTTTAAAAAATTTAAAAAAAAATTTCTTTTTTTTGGTCTTGACCGATTGACTTGTGCCGCGCGGCATGATATCCTGATAATGGGAATGCGTCCCTCGATAAAAATTTTGCTCACACTCCATTATATTTATATGACTATAATACCACACCGAAAGCGACCCGAACCCTAAAAATAAAAAATTTTTTTCAAAAAAACTTATTTAAAATTGTAAATCAATAAGTTTAACTTATGAATTAGTCATAACATGAATATAAATTACCATTACAGCGGATTAAGATAAGGGTGAGGTACACTTTTGGCGGGCAAGATGCCCGCACCACAAGAGTTTTATTATTAATATCTGTACTTCATAATATCGGAAACTGCTATACAACACCATTTTATTATTAACTGATCACAAGAAAAAGAAAAAATGTAAACGTGGTAAATTACCCAAATACATGAATAATTAATCACATATTGAAAATGAAGAGGTAAAGAAATGCGGGCTTTTGTGACTGGTGGTACAGGGTTTATTGGTTCTCATGTGGTGCGATCGCTGTTACAATCAAAATACCAAGTTACAGCTTTAGTCCGTCCTCATAGTCACCTGGACAATTTACAGGGTTTGGCTGTAGATATTGTTAAAGGTGATGTAAACGACGTGAATATTTGGGAACAGATGCAGGGGTGTAATTACTTATTTCATGTTGCTGCCCATTATTCCCTGTGGCAAAAAGACCGGGATTTGCTATATTTGAATAATGTACAAGGAACGCGCAATATTTTAGCAGCAGCGCAAAAAGCGGGAATTGAACGTACAGTTTATACTAGTTCCGTTGCGGCTATTGGTGTGGGAAAAGCTGGGGAAATTGTGAATGAAACCCATCAAAGTCCGGTAGAAAAATTGGTGGGAGATTACAAAAAATCGAAGTTTTTAGCCGAACAAATAGCAATATCAGCAGCTAATCAAGGTCAGAATATTGTGATAGTAAATCCTAGTAGTCCCATTGGTCCATTAGATATTAAACCTACACCGACGGGGGATATTATTCTACGGTTTCTGCGGCGACAAATGCCAGCTTATGTAGACACAGGGTTAAATTTTATTGATGTGCGGGATGTAGCCAAGGGACATTTACTAGCATTAGAAAGAGGGAAAAAAGGCGATCGCTATATACTAGGTCATGAGAATCTGAGCTTCAAACAACTTCTAGAACAACTGACCCAAATCACCGATTTACCTGCACCGCAAACATCTATACCAGTTTGGATACCGCTAACAGTCAGTTGGGTAGAAGAAAAAATCCTCGCACCTCTAGGGAAAACCCCAACAGTTCCCATAGATGGTGTTCGCATGGCACAGCAACCAATGTATTATGATCCTTCTAAGGCTATCCGCGAATTAGGTTTACCTCAGTCCCCCCTGAGTGTAGCGCTCAAGGATGCTGTAGATTGGTTCGTGTCTAGTGGTTATGTGAATAGGTGACAGGTGATAGGTGACAGAAATTAACTACCAATTACCAATTACCAATCACCAATTACCAATTACCAAACAAATTGAGGAGTGTTAGTTTCATGGCGATTAATCTACAACAAGCAATAGATATAGGTAAGTATTTAGTTACACAACGCTTATTAGGGCGGAAACGGTTTCCCCTGGTATTAATGTTAGAACCGCTGTTCCGGTGTAATTTAGCCTGTACAGGTTGCGGTAAAATCCAGCATCCAGTGGAGATACTCAAGCAAAATCTCACCCCAGAACAGTGTTTTGCAGCGGTGGAAGAATGTGGCGCACCAGTTGTTTCCATTCCCGGAGGAGAACCATTATTACATCCCCAAATCAGGGAAATTGTTGAAGGTTTAATTAAACGCAAGAAATATATTTACTTGTGTACAAATGGTTTATTACTAGAAAAGAGTCTCGATAAATTTCAACCTTCTCCCTATCTCACCTTTAGTGTACATTTAGATGGAATGCGAGAATGGCATGATAAATGTGTAGACAGGAAAGGGGTTTTTGATACTGCTATCCAAGCAATTCGCGCCGCTAAAGCGAAGGGTTTTCGCGTTGCTACCAACACGACCATTTTTGAAGGTTGTAATGTTGAAGAAATGCAGGAGTTTTTCGATTTTCTGGAAACATTGGGAACTGACGGGATGATGATTTCTCCTGGTTATAGTTATGAATGGGCTCCAGATCAAGATCATTTTCTACAAAGAGAACAAACCCGCGCTTTATTCCGGGAAATTCTCATACCCTACACCTCTGGAAAGAAAAACTGGAACTTCAATCATAATCCTTTATTCTTAGATTTTCTCATTGGTGAAAAAGACTATGAATGCACTCCTTGGGGTAGTCCTAGTTACAGTGTTTTAGGTTGGCAAAAACCCTGTTATTTGTTGAATGAAGGTTATTATCAAACATTCCAAGAATTGTTAGATAAAACTGATTGGAGTCAGTATGGCCGCGCTAGTGGTAATCCCAAATGCGCTGATTGTATGGTACATTGTGGTTATGAACCCACAGCAGCAATGGACGCAATGCAGCCGAAAAATATTGCCCGTTCTCTAACTACTGTATTTGGGAAGTAACATTCTGAATCAGGATGTACAAGATTTCAGGATGTACAGGATTAAATAATAGTTAAGTATAGTTAAGTGATATTTAATCTTGTTAATCTTCTCATCTAGACAATCCTGATTCTGATTACTTTGTGAATAAATAAGATGCAATTTTTATCTATCTCCGTGTCCCCTGTGTCCTCTGTGGTTCGTTTATCGAAGGAGATATAAAAATATGACCTCACAACTTTAATGAAACTGATTTTTATGCCCAGACATTGGAAGTTTTGACACTCTGCGGTCTAAAGACACGCAGATTCTTTAAGACTTGCTTCAAAGGAATAGTCAATTATCCCCCTACACGCTCAAAACAACTACCAGTACGACAGGTATTGCAATTGCGCTGCCTTTCGGCGATTTTCTTGTGAAATGAGGGAAATCTGAGGGAAAAACTACTTTTATCATGCAATTTCCCTTGCTGCCAGTTTTTTAGCTGCAACACTAGCGCGAAAGTCAAAAGTTTGATATGATGATTTTATCAGCGGGTGAGTAGCTCAACGGTAGAGCAGTTGACTCTTAATCAATTGGTTGCGGGTTCGATTCCCTCCTCACCCATTCATCAGATCTACATCATTGCTAAATTAGAGATATTGAACGAAACATAATTTATACGTTCACTCAGTCAAGCCAAATCTAGCACTAACCAAATCTACCACTAATATAGGCTTTTGTATCTTCTTGTTGTGGATGATTGAAAATTAATTCCGTAGCTTCATATTCCACTAAATAACCTGTGCGACCACCTTTTTCAGAAGTTTTGACATTAAAAAACGCTGTTTGATCAGAAACCCGTGCTGCTTGCTGCATATTGTGGGTAACAATAACAATAGTATATTGTTCCTTGAGTTCGTGAATCAGTTCTTCAACCCGTGCAGTAGAAATAGGGTCAAGAGCAGAACATGGTTCATCCATCAGTATAACTTCTGGTTGCACTGCGATCGCTCTAGCAATACATAAACGTTGTTGTTGTCCACCAGACAAGGATAAACCACTTTGTCGCAATTTATCCTTAACTTCGTCCCATAAAGCCGCTTGTCGTAAACTCCGTTCCACCAATTCATTCATATCACCCCTGTAGCCATTAATTCTCGCACCAAAGGCAATATTTTCGTAAATTGACTTAGGAAATGGATTTGGTCTTTGAAACACCATACCAATGCGTCTCCGCACCTCTACAGGGTCTATATTGGGTGCATAGAGATTTTGATCATAGAAATAAATCTTACCTTCGGCTCGAAATGATTCAATTAAATCATTTAGACGATTATAACATCGCAATAATGTACTTTTACCACATCCAGAAGGTCCAATAAAAGCCGTTACCTGATTTTTAGGAATATCTAGCCAAACATTTTGTACAGCCAAGAAGTTGCCATAATAAATATTCAGGTTTTCTGTGCTTAAAACCGATTTTGTCCCGTTCATAGTGCTGATTTTTGTGATCATAAATACTTGATTAGGAAGTTTTTCGAGATGAGTTTAAATCTTTTTTCTAGTCACCCAACGGGCAATAATACTAGTAGTTAACACCATTAATAGTAGTATTAAAGAAGCTGCCCAAGCTAAAGACTGCCAACTTTGGTAAGGAGAAGTAGCAAAATTATACACTAGAACTGCCAGAGAAGCAGTAGGTTTGAGAATGCTATCTGGCCAAAAAGAAGAGAAAAGAGCCGTGAATATCAATGGTGCTGTTTCTCCAGCAGCGCGAGCTATAGCTAAGGTAGAACCAGTGACAATGGCAGGTAAAGCAGCAGGTAATACTACTTGTGTCACAGTTTGGAAATTAGTTGCACCTAGTCCGACGGACGCTTGACGTAAATCTTGGGGTACTAACTGCAAAGCCTCATCAGTAGTTCTGACAATAATAGGTAGCATCAAAATTGCTAAGGCAAATCCACCTCCCAAGGCTGAGTAAGAGCCTAAATTCAGCTTAACTAAGGACAAAACCACAATTCCATAGGCAAATACCCCGGCAATAATCGAGGGAACACCACTGAGAACATTAGTAGCAAAACGTATCCACCTAGCAACTTTTTGAGAACTAAACTCAGTTAAATAAATTGCTGCCAATACACCTAAGGGAATACTAATTATAGCCCCAATACCTACCATCAAAAGTGTTCCCAAAATGGCATTACCAAATCCGCCATTTTTAGCAAATGGAGCCGGTGGTAGTTCAGTGAAAACATTTAAATTTAAACTACTGAAACCTCTAATTATCACATAATAAAGCACTGCTAATAAAGGAATAAGCGCCAGTATTCCACAGATAAAAGCTAATACAGTCATCACTGTATTAAATAATGTCCGAGAAGACAAAGGGGAACGAGTCAGGCTTCTTTGCGGAAAAGAAGAAGTCATAATCTAACCTATTACTGTATTGTACAAGACAGATTCCAGATATATCACCAACTTCTTCAAGAAGTCGGGGATCTGAATATTGAATATTGAGTATTAAATTTATAGTCTTTGTACCCGTGTCACAATAAACTCTGCCAGAATATTGACTATTAACGTCAATATAAATAGAACTAAAGCTGCATACATTAAAGCGGAGACTTGTAAACCACTAGCTTCAGCAAACTGATTTGCCAGTAGAGAAGAGATAGTATTAGATGGTGCTAACAGAGAGATATTGATATTATTGGCATTACCGATTAACATTGTCACAGCCATTGTTTCACCCATTGCTCTACCCAGGGCCAACATTACTGCACCGACAATACCAGAAAAAGCCGCAGGTATAATAACTTGAAAAATGGTTTCCCAACGAGTTGCACCAATTCCTAGCGCCGCTTGACGTAAACTAGAAGGTACAGAAATCAAAGCGTCACGAGAAATAGCAGTAATGATTGGTAAAGTCATAATTGCTAAGATTATTCCTGCTGGTAACATTCCAGGTCCCGTAGGAGAGGAGCTAAAAATGGGTAGCCAACCGAGATAATAATGCAGCCATTTACCCAAATTAGTTAAAATTGGGATTAAAACAAAAATTCCCCAGACTCCATAAACAACACTAGGAATAGCGGCCAGCAGTTCTACTAAAAATACTAGTACCAATCTTACCTGAGAAGGAAGAAAATCCTCACTCAATAAAATCGCCGTTCCCACACCAATAGGAACTGCTAAAATTAGTCCAATCAAAGAACTCATCAGAGTTCCGTAAATAGCAGGTAGTACCCCATACTCATTATTAACAGGATTCCAACTACTGCCCATTAGGAAATTAATCCCGAATTTTTGGATAGCAGGCCAAGCAGCAATAGCAACTTGTAAAGCAATCCATAATAAAGTAGCAGCAATGGCCAGAGCAAAAATTCGAGTTAACCAAATAAAGCTCCGATCTAGATTTCTGTCCATTTCAGAGCGTTTTTTTGCTGCCAAGGCCGTTTCTAGAAATTTTGTAGCCATGAATACGGATTATAAAAGTTAAATCAGGAATAATACTGAAAAACCAGTCTCCTAAGAATCAACACAGTCTAGTCAAAAACTCAATATTTTCAGACTTAAATGAGGAATAATGCCGAAAATCAACTATGGTAAATTTAGTTTTTGTTTACTTGCCAGGTTGAGAATTAGCACCAACAGAAATTTTATAGTCAGAACTAATTTTATCAGCCGCTGCCGCCACTTTGGCAATTACATTTGCTGGTAAGGGAACATATCCTAATTCGGCCGCTAACTTTTGTCCATCTGTTAAAGCATACTCAATAGTTGCTTCTACAGCTTTAGCTTTGTTAGCATCAGTATATTTTTTATGTGCCAAAATCCAAGTGTAAGTAACAATTGGGTAAGAATCTGTACCTTCTGGGTCGGAAATAAAAGCGCGAAGATTCTCTGGTAAATTCACAGATGCTAAAGTTTTCGATGCTGACTTTTCAGAAGCGGAAACAAACTGTTTGGCTTTATTTTCTAAAGATGCAAATTTGAGATTACCTTGTTTAGCGTAGCTGTATTCAACATAACCAATGGAAGCAGGAGTTTGGAGAATTTGAGCAGTAACACCTTCATTTCCTTTCGCGCCAATGCCTACAGGCCATTTTACACTTTTCCCGTCACCTACCTTAGTTTTCCATTCTGGACTAATGGCGCTAAGATGTTTTGTAAAAACACCTGTAGTACCGCTACCGTCAGCACGATAAATGACCTTAATTGCCTCTTTTGGTAATTTAGCACCAGGATTGGCTTTAGCGATCGCCGGATCATCCCAAGATTTGATTTTACCTAGTAAAATATCAGTATAAACTGACCGTGGTAGTTTGAGTTGAGGAACATCCGGTAAATTATAAGCGAGGACAATACTCCCAGCAGTAACAGGTAATAATATTACACCTTTATCTGCGGGTATTTTCTGAATTTCTTCATCCTTCATGGCAACATCACTGGCACCAAAATCTACTGTTCCTTTAGTAAACTGTTCAACACCAGCGCCACTACCAACCGACTGATAGTTAACTTTTAAATTAGGATATTTTTTATTTAATTCCGCAAACCAAGTTTGATACAGTGGTGAAGGAAAAGAAGCACCAGCACCCGTTAACTCCACATTACCCCCTAAATCTAATTTCTGAGAACTGGAAGTTTTATTATTTTCTGCCGAGTTTTGGCCGCAAGCAGATAGACCGATCGCTAGTGCTAATATAAATATTGAAACTGCAAAGCGATGGTTTTTAATTTCGCCCGAAGGTAATAGCATTAGGGTTAATTATCGTTAAGTTTTAGATAAACGTTACCAACATAGCACTAAAAGGTAAACCAGCGGTTAAGAAACAAAAAATCTATTTATTCCCTATCACCGAATAAATGTTTGCTGCATCAAATCAACTACTATGGTCTATGATAGGCTTGCTCCTGACAATGGGTGGTACTTTCCTAGAAGCTTATGGTATTACCTCTCCCTGGAATTGGAGTCAGCACGGAATTCAAACCCTTTCATTAGGTGTCAGCTATCAAATTGGTGCAGTGCTGCTGGTAGGTTGTTTGGGAGGTCAAAATTCTGGGGCGCTCTCGCAAATTGCCTATTTAGTCATGGGATTAACTTTATTACCTGTATTTGCCGAAGGAGGCGGTATCGGTTATGTTAAACTATCTCAGTTTGGGTATTTATTGGGTTTTATTCCTGGAGCTTGGATTTGTGGTTATTTAGCTTTTAAGGGTAGACCCCGACTAGAAGCTCTCGCTTTTAGTTGTATTTGTGGCTTACTCACTATTCACTTATGCGGTATTGCTTATTTAATTATCAGTTATATTTTGCCTGGGAAAGCAGCAGAAAATCTATCTCTGATGCAAGCTATTCTAAAATACTCTTGCTTTGCACTACCAGGGCAACTAGTAGTTGTTTGTGCTGTCACCATAGTAGCTTACGTCCTACGACATATAATGTTTTATTAGTAGGGGCAATCCCCCCGTGGTTGGCCTTTGTCATTGGTCATTGGTCAGTAGTTAGTAGTAAATTAGACCAGACACCAGACAACTGTCAACGGACAACGTACAACTGACAACGGACAACTGACAACGGACAACTGACAACCAAAAAATTTATCATGGGTATAAAAAACCGCTACTTCTGGATTGCTGCTTCTATGGCATTCTTATTAGATCAACTAACAAAATACTGGGTAGTACAAACCTTTAAATTAGGACAAACACTGCCATTACTACGGAATATATTTCATTTCACTTATGTTACCAATACAGGAGCAGCCTTTAGTTTGTTAAGCGGTAAAGTAGAGTGGTTACGTTGGCTATCTTTAGCTGTAAGTTTAATATTGATCACCATTGCACTATTTGGACCATTGTTAAGTTTGTGGGATCAACTAGGTTATGGTTTGATTTTAGGAGGAGCAATAGGCAATGGTATTGATAGATTTAGATTGGGGTACGTCGTTGACTTCCTCGATTTTCGGTTAATTGATTTTGCCGTATTTAATATGGCCGATTCTTTTATTAGTGCAGGAATTGTCTGTCTGTTAATTGCCTCATGGCAAAAAACACCAAGCCATTAAAATTGTTTATGAGTTCACCCCAATCTCCTCAAAAGCCAAAAACTCTACTTGGTCAACTGACTCAAGCAGTAAATACCATTCAAGCTAGAGTTGATTTTTCCAAGTTGGCACTCAAACCCAATGCCAAAGTACCAAAACTATTAGTCCATGATGCCGGAGTCAATCAAACCTTAGAATATCCATTATTAGGCGATCGCTATATTCTGGGACGTAGTTCTAAATCCTGTGATATCGTCGTCCGTAACCAAGTTGTCAGCCAAATTCATCTCTCACTGTCGCGGGATTCTACCCAAAACACCCCCATTTTCACCATCAAGGATGAAAACTCCACCAATGGCATATATTTTGGCAAAAGACGGATCAATGCCCTGGAAATGCGTCATGGTGATGTGATTACCTTGGGTCCTCCCGCACTAGCCGCTTCTGTACGTCTGGAATACATTGATCCACCCCCTTGGCATCAGCAAGCCGCTACTTGGACGGCTTATGGTGTTGTTGGTGTCACTGCGTTGACAGCTTTAGCTATAGGTGCGGAATGGCTAAAATTTTCCGTTAGACCCTTACCTACAGCCACACGGGCTCCCGTGGTTGTCTATGCTCGTGATGGCTCAACCCCACTCCGTGAACCTCGGAATATCGCTCACGTAGATTTAAAAAAGTTATCCGACTTTGGACCCTATTTACCTGCTGCTGTGGTCGCTTCCGAGGATAGTCGTTATTATTGGCACTTTGGTGTAGATCCTTTGGGTGTGTTGCGAGCCGTATTCATTAACAGTCGTAGCGGTGATTTTCAACAAGGAGCGAGTACAGTTACCCAACAAGTAGCTCGCAGTTTATTCCGTGAATATGTCGGTAGTCAAGATTCTTTAGAACGCAAATTAAAAGAGGTTGTTGTCTCCCTCAAATTAGAAACGTTTTACAGCAAAGATGATATTTTACTAACTTACTTAAACCGGGTATTTTTAGGTGCAGATACTTCAGGTTTTGAAGATGCTGCTAAATATTATTTCAGTAAGTCAGCCAAGGAATTAACTCTAGCAGAAGCAGCAACTTTAGTAGGAATTTTACCCGCTCCCAATGCTTTTGATTTTTGTGGAACAGGTCCGCGCAAACTCGGAGCTAGTGATTATCGAAATCGAGTCGTGAAACGAATGCTGGAAATGGGTAAAATTACCCAAGCAGAAGCTAACCGGGCCCGCCGTTCGACGGTGCAAATCAATCCTAAAGTCTGCGAAACACAAGCAAAAACCATTGCCCCCTATTTTTATGATTATGTCTTTCAAGAACTGATATCAAAACTCGGTCCGGCTGCGGCTAGAGAAGGTAACTATATCATTGAAACCCAATTAGACCCAGGTATTCAAGCTCAGGCCGAAAGTGAGTTAAAAAAGTCCATTTCCCAAGCTGGCTCAAATTTGGGTTTTTCTCAAGGGGGGTTGGTAACTCTCAACTCGAAAACTGGCAGTATTGTGGCTATGGTAGGAGGGACTGATTACAGAAAAAGCCAGTTTAATCGCGCTGTACAAGCCCAACGACAACCCGGTTCTACTTTTAAAATTTTTGCCTACGCTGCGGCCCTAGAAAAAGGTATTTCTCCTTATACAAGTTATTCCTGTAATCCCTTACGTTGGCAAGGCTTTACCTATAAACCCTGCCGGGCTGGCGCTGGTGGTAGTTTAGACATAGCCACTGGTTTGGCACTTTCAGAGAATCCTATAGCCTTACGGGTAGCAAAGGAAATTGGCCTGAATAAAGTGGTGGACATGGCCCAGCGTTTGGGTGTGAGGTCTAATCTTGAAGAAGTACCCGGTTTGGTATTAGGTCAAAGTGTAGTTAATGTTTTAGAAATGACTGGTGCTTTTGGGGCAATTGGTAATCGTGGGGTCTGGAATCCTCCCCATGCTATCAGTAGAATTTTGGACACTAGTGACTGTCAGAATCTCAAAGATAGAGAAACCTGTCGTGTTATTTACTCCTTTGATCAAAATCCAGATGCTAATAAACAAGTGCTAAAAACGGCAGTTGCCAAACAAATGACTAATTTGATGCAGGGGGTAATTACTCATGGTACGGGTCGTAGCGCTGCTATTGGCTTAGGGGAAGCTGGTAAAACCGGAACAACAAATAATAATGTTGATCTCTGGTTTATTGGCTTTATTCCCAGTCGTCAACTTGTTACTGGTATTTGGCTAGGAAATGATAATAATTCCCCCACTTATGGCAGCAGCGCCCAAGCCGCACAACTTTGGGGTAATTATATGGGTAAAATTACCAAGTAGAGTTTAGGTAACAGGGGGATGATTAACCCCACAGACAACCCAGAACCGACAATTATCTGTATCCTGAGAAAGGAGTTACTTCTAATTCACCTTTAGGTGTAAATACTACTCTAAAATGAGCTAGAGGTTCTTTGTAGTTCGGTGCGGCCACATTCGAGCCATAAAGCGATTGAAATAACTGGGGAAGAGGTGTTTCTCGAAAATGGTCAAAAGCAACTTGATTAAGTGGTTCGTAGTCGGCTATAGCACCTTCTTTATTCACTGCTACTCGATATTTCAAGTCGCTGGTAAAGGTGGGACGACTACTCCAATTTTGACGAATTGTACTATACAGCTTTTGATTTAGATCTTTGACTTGACTGGTTTGAGTAATTTTCTCACCGACTACTTCTGGTGTTTTAGCGTATCCTCCCCAAGGACTAATTTGTAAAACACCTGTTTGAGTAAAGACGACTTTGAATTGAGCAATGGATTCATTAGCTACTGCATTGCCAGGATTATACAGCAGTTTAGGCAGTGGTGTTTTTTCTATTGCATCACTGGCCGCCCGATTAACAGATTTGTAACCAATAATACTACCATCAGCAGCGACACCTAAACGATAAACTAAATCCTCTGGTAATTGTGAGCGCGTTGTCCAAGCTGGATTAATTTGATTATAAACCTGGCGATTTAATGCCCGTAACTGGGATGAATCTGTGATCTCTGGTACGGTCTTTAAAAGTGCTTCTAAATCTTTGGTTGCAAGGGGTCTGGCTGTTTTTGTCGCTGTGGGAGTTGCTGCTTCTTTTGGTAAAGGAGGATTAAGAGGAGTAAAGGTTGCTGTTGAAGGTGCGGTTGTGGGTATTGTAGTGCTAGATTGTTCCTCTGGTTTGACTTCCGGTGGACGGACTTGAGGGATAGGAATCAAGAAACAGGCCAATGCGGCCAAGACTAGACTGGATACACCTACTGTCGCTGGAATTGCTTGTTTGCGGAAAATTTGACTTGAACCACCACCTTGGGCAACTGGGTGTAATTCTAAGCATAATTCTGGTAAAGTTTGGCTATCAGCGAAAAACTGATCTACAGCTTCAACTAAATCAAATAATTGGACTGTGTTCAGGATAATTTCAATGGGTTTTCCTTCGTTGGAGTTCTCTTCGAGATTGTCTTGTATGATTTCCGAATGCACAATTAATCTGTGACTGTTACCGTCTATTTTTTGTAATTCTACTAACTCTGATTCCTGATTTTGAGTGTCAAATTTTTGACCCTGATTTTCTGGTACTTTACTTAAAACTTCTTGGGCTAAAACCTCTTGGACATAATTACTGACGGCTGTAACTAAACTTTCAAAAAATTCCCTGCCCCCAACTATGGGTTGAGTGTGACTAGATAAATAGCATTCTGCGTTTACCAGTATAGACAATTCTGGACGTAGATCTTGAAAGTTAGGGGCAATCCCCCCTTGGTTGCTCGCAGTCCGTGTCATATCGCTTAACCCTTCTAGGAGCAGGGTACAATTGGGTAAACTATATTTACGTTGGATATTCATTTTTTTTACTTACTCTACCTCACCATCAAAAAGAGAAATCCAGTACCGCTGCATTCCCGCTGTACCGGTGCAAAATAGTAATTTTCCTAGTAGGTTTATAGCTAGTTGATCTAATTTATCATCAGAATTTAATGCTATTACACCAGAACGACGGTAATTCATCCGACTTTTAAAATGCGCTCTAAACCTTTCTAGGTAATTAGCTAATCTTAAATTTTGTTCTAGGGGAATCTGCTTTTGGGCTAATTGTTGGTATATAGTTAGTAGTTGACGGATGGTAACTGTTAACCGCCTAGCAATGTAGCAAGCAATCACTACTAAGGCTTTAGCCTCTAAAATATCCAAAGGACGGCGACTATGCGCCCTCCGCATGGGGTTAGAAGCTCTCATTCGCCATAAGTTGACCCGATTTTTGATAATTCCCTTGAGGTCTAATTCTTCAGCTAAAGACAAAATCGCTTCCGAACCGCCCAGTTCTAAGGCTTCAATTGCTAGTAACATTAGATCTATTTCCGTTCTAGTTTTCCGTGGACATACCTGTCCATGGAAGGCTGGATCTGGTAAAGTATCCAAAATCTCATGTATTCCCTGGGAATTTTGGGGGTTGTTTATATTTACAGGTTGAAGATGAGCAGCGACATTCATTCTATAAAATACCTTATGGGTTTCCAATCAAGTTATTGACTTTTTCACTACCGCCCATGGCTGGAGGGCGATATGACAGTTCAATTATATACGTTGCGAGCTATTGACTCTTGACTTCACGGCTTTACCAGTATCCAGGGTATGACATTATAGGGTAAGATACTTCTTGATCTTCAGGAAAATTTTTCTCTCACAAAAAAGTATTTCTCAAATATGGATTTAAAATCGCTGATTCGTGATATACCAGATTTTCCTAAGCCGGGAATTTTATTTCGAGATGTCACTACTCTATTAAGCGATCCAAAAGGATTGCGTTATACTATTGACTTTTTAGCACAAAAATGCTCAGAAATTGAAATTCAGGTAGACTACATTATCGGTATGGAGTCGCGGGGATTTATCTTCGGCGCACCGGTGGCTTATAAATTGGGTGCTGGTTTTATTCCCGTTCGCAAAAAAGGCAAGTTACCGGCAGCAGTTCACGCTATTGAATATCAATTAGAGTATGGTACAGATACCCTGGAAGTACATCAGGATGCTTTACGTCCCGGTAGCAAGGTTTTAATTGTAGATGATTTGATTGCTACTGGTGGAACTGCAAGTGCAACGGCAAAATTAGTACAAAAAATTGACTGCGAACTTGTCGGTTTTGGGTTTATTATCGAACTACGGGATTTACAAGGTCGGAAAAATTTGCCCGATGTCCCCATTATCTCACTAGTTGAATATTAACAAAAAATAATTGACAATGGCAATCTGAGATGACCAGTACAAAAATTTCCCTGGAAACGAGTCGAAACTGGCTAATCAAGCTGGTTACTAGTGAGACCTTTATTTATATAATCAAACGGCTTTTACAGGCACTATTAACGATTTTTTTAGCGTCGGCCTTGTCGTTTTTTATTATGAAGTTATCTCCTGGTAATTTTGTAACTAGCCTGCGGCTCAATCCCAAAATTTCACCAGAAAGGATTGACGAAATTATAAAACAATTTGGTTTAGATAAGTCTTGGCCAGAACAGTTTGGATTTTGGTTAAAGCAAATTGTTACCAAAGGTGATTTTGGCACAAGTTTTGTTTATCAACGTTCTGTATCATCGCTGTTATGGGAACGAGTACCAGCAACTTTATTTTTAGCGATCGCTTCCCTAATTATAACCTGGTCCATGGCTATTCCTTTGGGTATTCTCGCTGCGGTGAAACAAAATCGTCTTACTGACCAGGTTTTGCAGGTAGTCAGTTACGCTGGTCAAGGTATTCCCAGTTTTATCACTGTCTTATTTTTGCTCTTTTTAGCCCAACTGACTACCCCGCTTTTTCCCGTGGGTAATATGACTAGTATTGATCATGCAGAACTAACATGGTTAGGTAAAATTTTGGATATCGCTTGGCATTCGATTTTACCATTAATTGCTTTGAGTGTTACCAGTTTTGCTGGTTTACAACGCATTATGCGTGGTCAATTATTAGATGTTTTACGTCAAGACTATATTCAAACTGCTCGCGCTAAAGGACTTCCAGAAAATCGCGTTATTTATGTCCATGCTTTGCGAAATGCTATTAACCCATTAATTACGTTATTGGGTTTTGAATTAGCAGGTTTGTTAAGTGGTGCATTTATTACAGAAAATTTCTTTAACTGGCCAGGTTTAGGAAAATTAACCCTACAAGCAGTTTTAGTCAAAGATCAATATTTAGTCATGGCCAGTTTGGTCATGAGTGCAGTATTATTAATTCTTGGTAATTTAATCGCTGACTTAATTTTAAAAGCCGCAGATCCGAGAATTAAATTAGAAGATTTGAATTAGAACCCAACTTACACAAAATATCTCTTAAACTCTCTTTTCTGCATGAAACTAATACTCAAACCCTAGTGGAACTTAAACATTTAATGACCACCATAAACAACAGCTAATGTAAGTCTTAACAAATTTATTGGGTAAACTTAGAAAATTTAGTTTATGCCAAAATTCCTACCAAAATTCTCATTAGATCTTCTAAATCATCAGGAATGCGATATAAGGAAATGTCCTGAAAAATTTGCTGATTGATTTTTTCTAATATTCCAAAACGCCAAGCATCACCAATGGTAACACATCCATAAAAAACATCTCCTTCTTCTACTTGAGAAATAGCAATTAATTCTACAGCAAGTTGTGTAAAACCTCGTGTTAAATCATCATTTTTAGCTTCAACTACCAATAAACTAGGATTATGTTTGAGAAAATAATCTAAATTACCCTTTAACCAGTTATTTACAGACAATGGGTATTCAATTCTCACTTGACATTGACAATAGCGAGCAACTTCTAATAATGTTGGTGCTACTAGGGTTTCTCGTCTTGCTGCTTCACTACTCAAACTTACTAAAGGTAAAGATTCTTCAATTCGTTGTTTTAATTCTTCTAGTCTTTGTAAATGGCGATCGCTTCGTGGTAAAGTAAGATGTTTTCTTATTAAAGAATAGCCCAATTCTGCTAATATTTCATCAGGTTCATAGGGCATTTCAAAGTAAGATCGAAATGTGTAGGATTGACTTTCTGATAATATTTTTCTACGAGTCATAAATTTATCTGAATCAGAATTTACAGGTAAAGAAGTAAAAAGAGCAATTAAAGCCTATTAGAATTTAGATTTTTACATGGCGTGAAAACGTGCATTCATAATCAATCATTTGTCTGAATCAGGATATCCAGGATTTTAGGGTTTACAGGATGTTAATTTTCAATCATCTCACATTCAACTTTGTCTACCGTAGCGATCGCTTCTGTATCAATTTTCATAAACCAGCATCTTTTTTACACAGCATCATTATAAATCAACTGAGTAAGCATTATACTAAACCTAACCCATCTAAACCAGTATTTGTTAAATATATTTACATTAATCAGGATGATTTTAATAACATATTTTTCATACCTACTCAAGTCACAACTTTTCTTAAATCCTGTAAATCCTCAAATCCTGGACATCCTGATATGGCTACGCCACGCTTCGCTATCAGACAATTATTTATTTTAATTTGTAATTAACCAGGACTTACGCAAAAAGAACCGAATTTGGGGTAATTCATGAATTACCCCTACCCAAGAATAAGGTGTTCAGCCACATCTTACGTAAGTCCTATTAACTACTAAAATATTAATACTATGAACTTGTTATCTCCCTAGCACCCCATGACCACCATTAAAGAAAAACTCATTGCGTCAATTGAAAACGCACCAGAACCTATTCTGGAAAAAACCCTCGACTATCTTGAATATCTCAAAACCAAAATAACTGCCTCTACTATTAAATCAAGCAGTATTCCCATAAAAGATGGAGAACCGATATTACGCGGATCTAAAGCCAAAGATTTACTATAATTGCCGAAACTTAAACTAGGCAACCTGTAACGGTTGTGTAGGAAGCATTCTAGGTTCTGGTAATGCTTTATTCTCTTCAGTCAGCATCTCAACAAAAGTTTCAATCACTTCCTTACCATTTCTCGCAGCTTCTTCATAAGTTCTACCATGAGTATGAAACTCCTGCCAGGGAAATTCAGGTAAGTGAACTAAAAAAAGTTGATCCTCTTGAGACCATTGAATCACCATACTGTAATGATAAGTCATTCTTCACCTTCTTGATTTTCTTGCTTGTTCAATTCTTCAAGTTTTTTCAGCACCCGTTGAATGTTTTTTTCTAAATATAACGGAGCATCATCTCCATCTTTTCCTGGTATGGTCAAGGGTTCTTCTGGTAATAATGGATGCTTCCAATAAGTATGACTTCCTTTGCCTCTACCTGCTTGAAGGAGATACCCAACTTTTGCTACTATTGCCTTCAGTTCTCTTATTTTCTTCGGCATTTCTCATTACCATACCCCTAGTTTATATTTTATGCTATTTATTTACAACATAATCCTGATTCAGACAAAAAAAAGCGGGCTAACCGCTGATTAGAAGGTTAACCCGTTTCACTTTGGGAACGCGCTAGAGAAATTGTTACTGCAATACCAACTTAACGTTAGCGTTTTGCAGACCGCGCTGTTTTACTTCAGCCAAAGTCTTGTTAACGGCATATTTTTGATTAATAGAGTTGATTAACTCAGTCTGGTTGTGCTTCTTAGCAACACCCCAAAGGTCAGCAATGAGGTCAAAAGAACCGTCACTGTTACGAGACCAACCTAAATCGTACTCGCCTTCCAATACAGCAACGATGTCGGAGCGGAGACGTTGACCATTATAACCGCGAACATCAGCTTCAGTTTTTACACTGATACCCAAGTCGCGCAAAGAAGATTTGAGAATTTCGGCATCGGTGATCTTGGTACGCAGAGTGCTAAAGTGAGACATTTGGGTTTCCTCCAATAAGAAGATTGATGAGAAAAACGACAACGGTTCTTTTTTTTTTCAGCGAAGCCGCATGATTTGGGAACGGCTTTTTTCTAACTGTTAGTCTTGTGACTAACCTTTCCCCCTGATATAGCAGAGGAAAGCTTTTAAAACTCCATGCGCTGATATTCAGCAACAGAGGAGGCTGCGGGTCTAGCACGCTGTCTGGCCCAGTCTCTTAAAGCTGTGACCTGTTCTTGCATCGTTCGTGACAGCGGCAAAGTAGACTTCAATGCAGCAATAATATCTAATTGGGTGAACTCCCGATCTTGGGCGAAGGCTTCATACATAGCCGCCACGACCGCCTGTTCAATTTCTGCCCCCGAAAAGCCATCGGACATTTTTGCTAGTTGTCCTAAATCAAATCTAGCAATATCTTCCCGACGTTTGGTCAGGTGAATACCGAAGATATCCTGACGTTCTTCAGGTGTGGGCAGATCCACAAAGAAAATTTCATCAAAGCGACCTTTCCTCAAAAACTCTCCAGGTAGGCGCTCTACACGGTTAGCAGTGGCCATTACGAAAACTGGAGATTTCTTTTCTTGCATCCAAGTCAGGAAAGAGCCGAAAATTCTGTTTGATGTCCCCCCATCAGAATCGCCAGAACCACCGCTACCCGCAAAGGATTTATCCAATTCGTCAATAAACAGAATCGTGGGGGAAATTGATTCTGCCGTTTTTAGGGCGTTCCGCAGGTTGGCTTCACTGCGACCCACCATTGAGCCGTCGTAGACCCGCCCCATATCTAATCTCAGAATTGGTAAACCCCATAAACGGGAGGTAGTTTTAGCAATTAGTGACTTACCACAACCGGGAACACCGAGAATTAACATTCCTTTAGGTTGAGGCAAACCATATTCTCTCGCTCTTTCTGTAAAGGCGTTGGAGCGTTGGGTGAGCCAGGTTTTCAACTCTTCCAAACCACCCACAGCATCAATGGTTTCATCTTCTTCGAGGTACTCCAAGATACCGTTACGGCGGATGAGTTGTTTTTTCTCGGACAGGACTATATTAACTTCATTTTCCGTCAATTGCCCCGTTGTTACCTGTGCTTTGCGGTATACTTTCTCAGCTTCATCTTTGGTTAGACCCAAAGCGGCTCGAAGAAGCCTTTCTCGCGCCTCGGTTGTTACCTTTCGTCCCCGATTTTGCTCTTGATGGGCAGTTAAAACTTTATTCAACTCAGCCATGTCAGGCAATTGAAAATCTAAAACAACAACTTCTTTTTCTAGTTCAATGGGAACCTGTTGCACAGGAGACATCAAGATAATGTTCTTTTGCGTTCCTTTGAAACTAGCGATCGCGTCCCGGAGCGATCTAGTTGTTGCTGGCGCATCAATAAAGGGATGTAAATCTTTAAGAATAAATATACTGGCTTCTTTTTGACGAATTATCCAATCAATCGCTGCTTCGGGAGAAACAGTATTGTGTTGGGTTGTACTGCGAGGTTGACCGTATTCGACGATACCGTGAGTTACTGTCCACACATATACTCGCCTTTGGGGCTTTAACTCTTGAGAGACTTTAAAAATTGCCTGCTCTGCCCGTTCTTCCTCGGAGGTCACAAGGTAGATTAAAGGGTATTGAGCTTGAATTAAAATATTGAGCTCTTCTTTCATACTATCGACCTACTTGAGACCTTATAGAGACAGCACTAATAACGGTAGCCTGGCCTGAAGCCATACTATGAATTAATCATTAACAATTCCTATCTAGCAAGGGACCAATTCTTCCTCACTCTTAGGATGGGTTTGCTCTTTTTCTCTGTTGTCAATAGGTAGACGTTCCTCACCTATTATTCCCGCTGGATTACCCAAATCCACTAGTTCTCCATTCCGTAACACCAGTGAAGTTTCACAAGTGGGACAGGAATAAAGCCGATGGGTCCGCCCATAAGAAGACGCTTCTAATTCTTCTACTACTTCTGAGTTCGTCAGGTAGAAATTGAGCGCTCGTTCTGCCATATCTGACATCGGTTCTGAGTCAACAGCAGAACGAATTTTCAGTCTTCTGTGCAATTCTGGCGACAAATATAGCGTAACCTTTTGCTTACTTTGCATATCACTTTCTAGTGGTCTTACCCGGGTATGTATATCACTCTATCTGTTCTTTTCTTGGTTGTCAAGATGGTAAGCCGTTTTAATGCCTATTTTGTTACATTTCTTAACTAAATAGTCATTAGCCAGGATTTACATAGAAAAATAAAGCAATATTAAATACATAAAAGTCCGATATTTAAATCCGATGTTAAAAATTATTTCCGCAAAAATTTATTTCCGCAAAAACCATCTACACTACTACATAGCGATTACTTTCATGTATCCGGGCGATCGCTAGTGCCAGTCTCATAAGTCTTGATCGATTAAATGTAAATGCAAACAAGTAGTTGATGGAAAGGATGTTATGACTAATCTTCTTCAGGCCACTCTCAACAAGACCTATAACCAACTGAAAAACTTTGCTGGTTTAAATGACTTCTGGAATTTGTTTGAAATAGCATTTGGCACACAATATGACCATACAGTAGCCACAAATCTCCGTTCTCAATGGCTTGTAGGTGATTTTAGTTCATTTCCGCAAATTGAAATTCTTGATAGTAGCATTCTTGGTAATGCTAATGGCGCTTATGGGACTAGCACGAATAAGATTTATCTCGCTTCTGATTTTCTTGATACAGCTACGGATACAGACATTATTGCGGTTTTGTTAGAAGAATACGGGCATTTTATTGATGCTCATATCAATCAGAAAGATAGCGCTGGTGACGAAGGAGACATTTTTTCTAATTTGGTGCGTGGTAATATTCTCAGTGCTGCGACATTACAGACTTTGAAAAATGAGAATGACTGGGCAACAATTACCATAGATGGACAGAGTATTGAGGTAGAGCAAGCGCTTATACCAACCGACTTAGCCTTTGCGTCGAGTTACTTAATCGATCAAGATAACAAGAACAACTTCCTCTATGAAAATGTCCAAACGGTACTTTCTGCGCTTGGTGGTCCTCCTGAATTCAGAGCGCGGTTTATAAATATATCAGGGAATACATTCCCCAATGATATACCCCACGTTTTAGGACTGGGTTCATTTACAGGTGGAAATAATACCGTAGCAGTACCTTTTCAAGGAACATTTATTGATCCGCTAGATTCCACAGAGAAGGGACTACTTATCCATACCTCTACAAGTGGAATCGGAAGTGGGACTGGTTCAATTTATAGCAATATATGGGAACCCACAGATATCGCTAATTTATTCTTTGCTAAGTTATTCGCAAACAACCTAGGAGATGCGACAAACACCCTAACAAAAGAACTACTTGCTGAGGATACATTCAAGGGATCACCTGTAAATTTAGGTTATTTATCCCGTTCTACAACGAGCCATATTAAAGCAACTTTAGTTTGGACAGGAGTTCCTGGCGGCGGTCTTAGCACGGATGCTAACTTAAATTTGACGTTACAGGGGAATACTAGTGGTTTAATTTACACTCCTAGTTTTTTACCACTTAATACTGCTAGCACTTTAGGTGGTGGTTGGGGTTTTAATGGAACAGATAGTGTTCCTGGCGGTACTATTAACGCGGTTGATTACATCGAACAAATTTTTATTCCAGCAGCTAGTTTAAATCCGTTGGACACTGGTTACAAGGTTACGATTGGTGGGACGCTAGGTTCTGTATCCCCTATTACAGGTCAAGATTTTTCCATCTTTTTCAGTGTTACGGGTGTTGTCGGTAACGGTCATGGTTCGGGTGATGTACATCTGTCAACTTTTGATGGAAAACCCTATGAATTTCAAACAACTGGGGAGTTTATTCTTGTCAAATCCCTGATAGATGATTTTCAAGTGCAAACTCGCCAAGAAGCTTCACCTTATTGGATTGGTGCTTCAGTCAATACTGCTTTTGCTATAAATCTTGGTGGTTACATTATTAACTATGATATAGATTTAGCACAGGCTCAAAGACTATCTATTGATGGACAAAGTTACAATTTATTGAGTGGTCAAACCCTTGATTTGGGTATCGGTCAGATAAAACGTCAAGGCTCTCAATATACCTTTACGTATGCTGGTCTAGATGGTATTATTAATACCAATGACGATGATCTAGTAACAGCTTTTGTCTATGAGGATACGATTAACACTAGTCGATATTATATTAATATTGATGTTAATCCTGCTGATTATCGTTTTGGTTTGTTGCAAGGACTTTTAGGTAATGGCGACGGTATTACTAGCAATGACTTTGCCTTGCGTGATGGTACTAACTTACAATTGAATCCTGGACAGTGGCAACGGAACCCTACCGTCCATACTACATTTGCTGATAGTTGGCGTGTTACTCAGGCAGAATCTCTCTTTCCTGCAACAACACCAACTGCTGCTGCTTCTAGTTTTGCTTCAGACATTATTATTGATCCCAAACCTGTAGACCCCTTTGATCCCCAAGCCGTAGCTGCTGCTTTTGCTTTGGTTAATGCGGCAGGAGTTGCGGCAGGACAATTTCAAGTTGGTGCAGTAATAGATTATCTTCGTACTGGAGATCCAAGCTTTATCAAGTCGGCTAAACAGTTTGGTGACTTCGTACTTCAAGATGACAAGGGAGTAATCCAACTTGGAAGCATCCAAGGTAGTAAATGGAACGACGTTAATGGTAACGGCATCTGGGACACGGGTGAACGAGCCTTAGCAGGTTGGACAATTTACATTGATAGCGTCACCAATGGACAATTAGATCCTTGGGAAATTTCCACAGTCACTAACGCTGATGGTAAATATACCTTCAGCAACTTAGGACCAGGAGAATATGCCATTCTGGAAGTGAATCAAACAGGTTGGATACAAACCTTCCCCACCACTCCCTATGCTCTAAACTTGAAAGCAGGGGAAAAATTGACTGGCATTAATTTTGGCAACTACTTTCAGTTACCCAAGATTAATCTTAGTCCCAGCAATCAGACTGTTGTTGAAGGTTTAACCACTTCTCAAAACGCCTCCTACACCGTCACTCTTTCCCAAGCAAGCAACCAAACCGTCAGCGTTAACTATGCTACTGCTAACGGTACTGCAACGGCAGGATTAGACTACACCGCCACCAATGGCACTCTAACCTTTGCCCCTGGTGCTACTAGTCAAGTCATCAATATTCCCATTCTCAATGATTCCCTTAATGAGGCAGATGAAACCTTTACTTTAACTTTGTCTTCTCCTACTAATGCTATTCTTGGTGCGGTGACGGCAGCTACCACGACTATAACCGATACTCTCACTGCCGCTGTCACCACAACTTTACCCGCAAATGTGGAAAACTTAACACTGACAGGAGCAGCAGCCATTAACGGTACTGGTAACGCAGGTAATAACGTCATCACAGGTAACACTGGTAATAACATCCTTAATGGTGGCGCTGGTACAGATACCTTAATTGGTGGTTTAGGGGATGATATTTACGTTGTAGATAGCGCCACTGACACCATTACAGAAGGTGTCAACGCAGGTACAGACACCATTCAATCTAGTGTTACTTACACCATTGCGGCTCTTGCTAACGTGGAAAACTTAACACTGACAGGAGCAGCAGCAATTAACGGTACAGGGAACGCAGGTAATAACGTCATTACTGGTAACGGTGCTAATAACATCCTTAATGGTGGTGCTGGTAATGACATCCTAACCGGGGGGCTGGGAAAAGATACTTTAACTGGAGGGTTGGGAGTAGACCGTTTTGACTACCGCACTTTAGCTAATTCCGCCTTGGGTATCTTTGATGTCATTACCGACTTCAGTGCTACTACTGGTAATGATTTATTCCTTGTTTCCACTGCTCGCAGCGGATTTTCTAATGTCGGATCTGTGGCAACACTTGATACAGCTGGGATTGCAGCTAAGTTAACTAATACTGTGTTTAGAGCTAACTCTGCTGCTCAATTTACCTTTGGTACTCGTACCTTTGTGGCTATTAACGACGCTACCGCAGGATTTAGTGCCACTACGGATGCCATTATTGAGGTGATAGGTTTAACTGGTACTTTAGGAATCAGTAACTTTACCACTGCTTTAGTGTAGCTGCTGGTATCCTTGAGGTAAACCACTTTGTAGAGACGTTTCATGAAACGTCTCTACATTATTTTTATGCTAATAGGCAATAATTGACATTTTTAGGCACATTTAGTAATTACCCACAAGTTACGAACTAATGAACCACGTTCGCGGAGCGTCCCGTCAGGGATAGGAGCGAAGATCACGAACATCGGATTCTGAAATTAGAACAACGAGTTTATAGAACAGAAGTTCAGCATAGAATTGAAGATGCGATCGCAGCATGGTAATCAAAACGGACATATCAAGGATTTCATTGGGTGATTCAAGTTCCTTTTGTTATTCGTGAAATTGTAGATTATGCTCTGGGTGATTACGAACGATTAATCACCAAAGATAAAGACAGCCAACTGCGTCAGAGTATAAGCGATAGAATACTTGCAACGGATAACACAATCCCCGATAACCATTTTTCATTAATCGAACTCCTCAACCTTTCATATAGCGAAACATCACCAGACAATCGAGAACTTGCGGGTTATTTGCTGGAAGTAGAATCTATTTCTGAACAAAGAATAGGGAAAACGCCTTATTTGTTCACCCTTGGTAAAACCCTAGAATTAGCCACACAACAGCAGCACCAAGACCCAGCAAAAGCCGCATTTGAGCTATGTCGTCGCTATCCAAATACAATGATTTATCCTGCAACCAGCAAAAGAGAATTTGTGGAACGCATTGTGAATGAAACGGCAAATGATCGGCTCAATTTGATAAAATTTTAGTGTAATAACAGGAGAATAAACCAATGTCTAATAATGTTCTAAAATCTGATATTTATGCACTTCAGAAATCTGTAGTTAGTGTTTTATCACAAGTTCTGGATTTGATGAACTATGCCAGTCAAAATTTAGAGACTCCAAACAGTGAGGATCGGCGCTGGTCAGAAGAAGCCAAGAGCATCGAAAATGAGATTACTAAAGTCAAAAATTTAGAGTTACGCATGGCGATCGTTGCTCCCATGAAGGCGGGTAAGTCCACGATTATTAATGCGATCGTAGGGCAAGATATTTTGCCAAGTCGTAATACGGCGATGACAACGCTACCGACTGAGATCGTTTTCTCCAAAGAAGTCACTGAACCGAAGTTAAAGCTGCGGTATGAGGGTGCTGATACTTTTGATGTATTAAGGCGATCATGGAGAAGTCTCAAGGGAAAAATAAATCAAATTGGACTTGATCAAGCGAAGGAAAGCACGAAAGATTATCCTCATTTACAATATTTACTAGAAGATGTGGCTGGCAATCCAGAACTATCTTTTGCGCCAGAAACATCGGGAACAGAACCTATCCAAACTGCTTTGACAAAGTTAAATGACCTTGTTCGGCTATGCAGCGTTTTAGTGCCATCCGACAATGCGCTCATGTCTTTGGTGTCTGTCCCGCGCCTCGAAGTGCCTTTTTCTGAAACTGAATCGAGTCTCAAATTGGATGGAGTTGGCAAATTAGTTTTTGTTGATACCCCAGGCCCAAATGAAGCAGGTGCTCTCAAGCTTGATGATGTTGTCAAACGCCAACTTGATGCCAGTTCAATCGTTTTACTAGTATTGGATTTTACTCAATTGAATACTGATGCAGCAGAAAAAGTAAAGAGTGATGTTGATAAAGTAGCAAAAATCAAGGGGCTTGAGAGCATTTACATTTTGATCAACAAAATTGATCAACGTAAAGAAAAAGGCATGACAAAAGAAGAGGTTTTAGAATTTGTTAATAGCAAGTTCGGAATTGCAGCCAGTACAGATCGAGTCTTTGAGATTTCTGCCTCGCGTGCTGCTTATGCCTCTAATTTTCGTGCTGAATTACGTCTAAATCCAAGTATATCCGATCCAACATTAATGAAAACATCTGAGCCTTTGGCTAGACAAGCTTTTGGTGATATGTGGGAAGACCTATTCCCAGAAGCTACTATAGAAGGAATGACAAAAGCCTCAGATCGTATTTGGAGTAAGTCTGGTTTTGCCGAATTTTTAGAAAAAGCGATCGCGGCATTAATGATACAAGCTGCCCCTCTTACGCTTTTCAATGCTCTTAATGATGTGCGTTTTAGATTAACGAAACTTCAGGAAAGCATCCAGCTTCAGAAAAGTGCTTTTGGTAAAGACATTCAGACATTACAGGGACAAATCGCTGCCTTAGAACGTGATTTAACTATTCTTGTGGATTGCCAAAATAAACTTAAAACTCGAGTTAATACTCTGGCTACAAATCTAGAGCAAGAATTAACCAGTAGTCTCCGTAAGATGAAAGAAGAAAGTATTGCAAAGTTTAAAAGGATTTTTGACAAGCGTGAGTTTGATGAAGCAGGATGGACAAAATATTTTGTAGAATTTTTGTCTCGTTGGGCTGAATTGTCTGGCGTTAAACAAGGTGCTAGAGAATTTAACTCTAAAGCAGAAGCGGATAGATTTATTGAAGAAACAACTGCGTCGGCAAGAAATATTGTCAATGCTTTGATGATCAATGCGAGAGAAGATGCTTTAAAAAAAGTTACACAATCTCGCCAAAAGATTGAATCTCTTATTAAAAGGGAGAGCCTACCAGTTATTCAGCAGGCCCAAAGGCGGTTGGCACAAACATTCAATGTAAATCTACAGCTACCAGATATTTTGGGTAATATTGAACTCGAACACAATATTCGGTTAGATGTTAGCGTAGAGTCGGATGTTAAGACGGTCTATGAAGCCGGTGAAATGGTTAAAGAGCGGCGTTGGTACACACTTGGTCTTTGGGAACATAACAAAGAAGTCAAAGAAAGGATTTGGTACTCATTGTGGCTTTGGGAGCATAACGACACCTCATCTACTGGTCAAACCGTATCCAGAAAAGATTGGGACGGGGTTACTCGTATATACGACGCTAAAGCAGTTGAAAAAGAAGAAACACTTTATAAGGTTTCGATTGATGAAATTACTAATTCCTTTAATCAATCAATCTCATCTGCGGTTAACAAGGTGACGAACCAGATTCTTAGCTATCTTCAGGACGATTTTCAATCTGGAATTGACAGTTTTTTTGCCGAACTTGATCAGTTTTTAAAGAGCTATCAAGATGACCTAAAGAAATCAATTGAAGCGGGTAAGCGATCAGCAGAAGATCGCGCAGCTTTGAGTGTTGCATTTGATTATATTTTGGATAAAAGTCCCCAACTAATAAATGATTTTGATAGGCAAAAAGGCTATGTAAATGAGCTTTTACCAAAAAGAAAACAATAATGTCTAGAAGAGATGATTTACATTTTCCTTTACGCCGTACTCTTGAAAAAGATGGATGGATAATTACTGATGATCCTTTGATTTTGGTGATTGGAGAAACACTCTTAAAAGCTGATTTAGGAGCAGAAAAGTTCTTCACAGCCGAAAAAGAAGGGCGTAAAATAGCTGTTGAGATCAAAGATTTTGATGCTTCTTCGGTCATCAGCGATCTGCAAAAAACAATGGGACAACTTCAACTTTACCAATGGGCTTTAGAAAAACAAGAACCAGATTGCCAATTATTCTTAGCCATCAGCCAAGAGATGTATATTAAGCATTTTCAAAAGCCAATTTTCCAGTTGGCGATCGAGCGCAATAAAATTAACTTGATAATATACGAACCAGATCAGGAGGTTATAATCCAATGGATAAATCATTAAATTACATAGACATTCTCAAAAAAACCGTAAAGGATGCCACGATCGCACAGCCGCGATTACAAGCAATCAAACTTTATCCAGTTTGTGATGCTGAGTCTGGACATTTTCTAGTTCTTGCCACAGGTCGGGATAAACATTGTTGGATGGATAGTATCCTATTTCATGCGCGACTCATCGAAAAAGATAACGGCAATTCTCAAATCATTATCGAAGAAGATAACTTCGAGGAAGGATTAGTTGATACACTCATCGAGGCAGGAATCAAAAAAGAAGATATTGTTACCAGTTGGCAACAGGCAATTACTACGAATAAATAACTTGATGGAAGAATCCCCTCACAAATTATTAGGAGAATAACCTATGACCACGAATCTGTATGAAACCGACTTTAATCTTTGGATAGAACAAACTGTTAAGCAACTCAAAAATGGACAAATTCAAGACCTAGATATAGAAAACTTAATTGAGGAAGTTCAATCAATGGGAAGCAATGACAAACGGGAAATTAAAAGCCGATTAATTGTTTTAATTATGCACCTATTAAAGTATAAATATCAACCAAAAAAGAAAACAAAAAGCTGGACTTCAACTATAATAACCCAAAGAAATGAACTCGAATTAGTCTTAGAAAACAGTCCTAGCTTAAACCCATTCCTCAAAGAAAATATATCTGAGTGCTATCAGAAAGCACGAAAAAACGCTGCAAGGGAAACAAAACTACCCTTAACCACCTTTCCCCTAGAATGTCCCTTTACCCCAGAGCAAATCATGGACTCCGATTATTTCCCAGACACAAACGCTTAATATAAATATTGATACACTCATAGAGGCAGGAATTAAAAAAGAAGATATCGTCACCAGTTGGCAACAGGCGATCGCTACGAATAAATAATTTAAGTTCTTATATGAAAGAAACCAAAATCAAAAGTTGATGACAAGCATTATGTTGACGGTTGGCTAGGTGATAATGTCCCTCTCCAAGCCTTAGCAAATCGTGGTTGTACCCATGCGATCGTCATTCATTTAGGAAATGGTGAACTTTGGAATCGTCATGATTTCCCTAATCAAACAATCATTGAAATTCGGCCAAGAGAAGATATGGGTGGTCTCAACAAATTACTAGATTTCAGTCCCAAACGGATTCAACTCTTGCAAAACCGAGGTTATGAAGATGCTAAACTCTGTCTCGAACCAATTTTACAAACACTCATAATTGAGCGATCGCGCCAAAAAAGTTTTGCGGAGCTTCAGGAAACATCAAAGCGATTAAGAGACGAGCCACCAGTTTATTAGACATCTCCGAGAAAAATTGTAGAGACGTTCCATGGAAAGTCTCTACAGAGTTTTCCACCCACGCATATTTAATTTCTGGAGATGTCTATTAGTTAAAACTGAATGATAACATTATTTTGTATAAACAATACCTGAGATTTCAGTGCCGAATTTAGGTGTTATTAGCCGTCTATGAGATAAAACCCCTAAAGCCTAAAACCATGTATTTTCCTAGACACATAAAATATCAAATTTGAGAATGAAACAGCCCTGGGGTGCGGTACAAATAAACAGGGCGCTGTGCGCCATTACTTGCAGTATTGGTATAGGAATCATTGTTTGGGGGTGTAATGCAAATAACCTCCAGCCTCAAAATCAGACATGGAAGATATATAAGAATCCTCGTTATGGTTTTGAGTTTCCCTACCCCCATACTTGGCAAGAATTAAGAAACCCAGACAACAGTGATGGAGTTGTATTAGTTTTACCAAACAAGGACAACGTAGAAATTCGCTCTTATGCCAGTAAGCCCGTATTAGGATTTTCACCCAAAACTCAAGAACAAGTATATAATTTTCGGACTAATCAAGGGGTTTTTAGCGTCCTGACGGTAGAAGTTAAGGAAAAGGTGACTGTAATTAAGTTGACCATTACTCAAGCAGAATTGGAATATTCCTGGCAAGGACAAAGCGATAGTCAAGACTTTCAAAATTATTATCGCTTGTTTTACCATATTGCTCAAGAGTATAAAATTAGTCAGTAGTTAGTTGTCAGTTGTCAGTTGTCAGTTGTCCGTAGTTAGGTAAGCAGTAGGAATTATTTTCTATTTTTAATTTTTAATTATTTTTTTATTTTTAATTGATTACTGTCTTAGGGAGAATTTAATGATGAAGAGGGGACATAAACCTGATAGATTTAGCTATCAGCGAGTAAAAACTGGTAAAGATGAAAGTCCTGGTTATTGGTGGTGATGGGTATTGTGGTTGGGCAACCGCGCTTTACCTTTCTAATCGAGGTTATGAGGTTGGCATTTTAGATAGTTTGGTGCGACGACACTGGGATAATGAACTGGGTGTAGAAACCCTGACCCCAATTGCACCAATTCAACAGCGTCTCCAGCGATGGCAAGATTTGACTAGTAAGTCTATTGATCTGTTTATCGGCGATATTACTAATTACGAGTTTCTGCATAAGGCCTTACATCAATTTCAGCCGACAGCAATCGTGCATTTTGGTGAACAGCGTTCAGCACCATTTTCCATGATTGACCGTGAACACGCTGTTCTCACCCAGGTCAATAATGTAGTGGGAACATTGAACTTACTGTATATCATGCGGGAAGATTTCCCTGATTGCCATTTGGTGAAATTGGGAACAATGGGTGAATATGGAACTCCTAACATTGACATTGAAGAAGGATACATCACGATTGAACACAACGGCCGCAAGGATACTTTGCCCTATCCTAAGCAGCCCGGTTCAATGTATCACTTGAGTAAAGTCCATGATAGCCATAATATCCACTTTGCTTGCCGGGTTTGGGGGTTAAGAGCTACTGACTTAAACCAAGGGATAGTTTACGGCGTTCTCACCGACGAAACGGGGATGGATGAACTTTTAATTAACCGCCTGGATTATGATGGTGTATTTGGTACGGCACTGAACCGTTTCTGTATTCAAGCTACCGTAGGACATCCCCTCACCGTCTACGGTAAAGGTGGACAAACTCGCGGCTTCTTGGATATTCGGGATACGGTACGATGTATTGAATTAGCTATTGCCAATCCTGCTGAACCGGGAGAATTTCGTGTGTTTAACCAATTTACTGAACTATTTAGTGTCGGTGATTTGGCAATGATGGTGAAAAAAGCCGGTAACGCTATGGGGTTAAATGTGGATATTAACCACATAGATAATCCTAGAGTGGAAAAGGAAGAACACTATTTTAATGCGAAAAATACCAAACTCTTGGATTTGGGTTTACAACCTCACCTCCTCTCGGATTCTCTACTTGATTCTCTATTAAACTTTGCCGTCAAGTATCAGAACCGAGTTGATCACAAACAAATTCTTCCCAAGGTTTCTTGGCATCGAAAATAGGTGACAGGTGCTACGCCACGGGGACAGGTGACTACAGAGAGAGAAGTTTCTATGGTTCTTTCTCCTGACTCCTGAACTCCTGGCTCCTGACTCCTGAACTCCTGACTCCTGACTCCTGAACTCCTGCTGTCTGGTTTTTTATGCGAATTGCTCTATTTACAGAAACCTTTTTGCCAAAAGTTGACGGCATTGTGACACGCCTCCGTCATACTGTTGACCATTTACAACGTCATGGAAATCAAGTTTTGGTATTTGCCCCTGAAGGTGGAATAACTGAACATAAAGGTGCGAAAGTTTACGGGGTTAGTGGCTTTCCTTTACCGCTATATCCAGAGTTAAAAATGGCACTCCCTCGCCCTGCTATTGGTCAGGCTCTAGAAGAATTTAAACCAGATATTATTCATGTTGTTAATCCCGCAGTTCTAGGATTATCAGGGATTTTTTATAGTAAAATTCTGAAAATTCCCTTGGTGGCTTCTTATCATACTCACTTGCCACAATATCTGCAACATTACGGTTTAGGAATGTTAGAAGGATTACTATGGGAGTTACTAAAAGTCGGCCATAATCAAGCAGCATTAAACCTGTGTACTTCCACGGCCATGATGACGGAACTTACCGAACATGGAATTGAAAGGGTAGATTTGTGGCAACGGGGGGTAGATACTGAGTTATTTTCTCCCGATTTAGCTAGTCACAAAATGCGATCGCATCTTTCCCAAAATCATCCAGATAGCCCCCTATTATTGTATGTTGGTCGTCTTTCTGCGGAAAAGGAAATTGAACGCATTAAACCGATTTTAGCAGCTATTCCTGATGCCAGATTAGCATTAGTTGGAGATGGTCCCCACCGCCAAGCTTTAGAAAAACACTTTGCTGGCACAAATACTTATTTTGTTGGCTATCTCATGGGTAAAGAATTAGGCTCTGCTTTTGCCAGTGCTGATGCTTTTATTTTCCCTTCCCGTACAGAAACACTGGGGTTAGTGTTGCTAGAAGCCATGGCCTCCGGTTGTCCAGTCGTAGCAGCCCGTTCTGGAGGTATACCTGATATTGTCACAGATGGTGTAAATGGATATCTTTTTGATCCCCAAGCTGATATTCAAGAGGCGATTAATGCTACTGTAAATTTGTTAAAACAACGACAGGAAATAAATATTATCCGTAAGAATGCCCGTGCCGAAGCGGAGAAATGGGGGTGGTCATCTGCTACAAAACAACTTCAAGATTATTATCAAAAAATAGTCTTCAACCATGAAAAATTCAATTCTTAATTACCGGTTTCCGTGACCTGTGACAGAAACCCCAGGGAATTTACCACCCCTGCGGTATCTGTTGATTAACCCTCTTCAGAACTGTTATTTTCCGAAGATTGTTCACCTATTTTCAGTTGTTTCTTCGACTGCTTTAACTGCTTCCAAAGCAACTTTATTTGCTTGTAAGCATCCTCTGGCGTAACTTTTCCACCTGTTTCCAAGTTACAAACATAGCTAACTCTTTGGGCAAATTCCTGTAAATTAGCGTTGAATACCAAGTTTTCTGGTTTTACACGACCATAGTAGCGACTACGGGGATAGAGAAAATCGTCTTTACTCACTATTTTTTTCTCCATTTACTCAACTGCTCTATAAAAATGTATAAAACATATACCGTTATCAGCCCTTTCCACATCATATCTACTGATAAGTAGATGGAAAATAAAATGTAACAGAATACTTGTCTTGAGGTTTTTTGCTACATTCAATACCCGGATATGTATTTATAAGTTGGGTAGTTGAGGGGTTTTTGGTATTCATCTGATAGTGCAGGGTTTTATTAATTATAGGTGAATTGTAGTAACTGGTCATTTTTGATTATCCCCTCATTTATTAACAACAGATTATATAAACTTCTGTAAGTTATGACTATATTCCTGAAAATAGATTAGTATATTCTACAATATTTTGCAAATCAAATTTTGGCAGCAGATCACACACATCGAACTCAGGTAAGATTAGATACATGACTACGGACACCTATCAGAAAAATTAAGTAAGTATATTATATATAATATATAACGCAGATTAATGATTTATACATATTTTCCTGTTGGTTTACCTTAATTAATCGAGTGACAGCGAACAGATAAGAGTAATAATTTTACATTATCAGTCTAGAATAGATCGAAGGAACTTAAATTAGTTAACTTAAATCAGTTGATGAAATATTCTGAAAATTCCTGTTCACCAATAAGTAATATCTGAAGATAAAATGGTGAAGCTGATTTCATCAAAGCCGTCCACTACCAAAAACAGTTTTTAAAATCTTATCATGTCTGTTAATTCTAAACTCTACGAAGGCAAAGCTAAAATTCTCTACGCTACAGAAGATCCAGAAATTTTGTTGGCTGATTTTAAAGATGATGCTACAGCTTTTAATGCTCAAAAACGCGGCAGCATTGAGAATAAAGGGATGATCAACTGTAGGATTTCTAGCCAACTATTTCAAAAATTGGCTAAACAGGGTATTAAAACTCATTTTATTGATAGTCCTGGCCCGAATTTAATGCGAGTAAAAGCTGTAAAAATCATCCCCGTGGAGGTGGTAGTGAGGAACATTGCGGCTGGTAGTTTGTGTAAGCAAACTGGGTTAATACCAGGTACAGTTTTATCAAAGCCCTTAGTCGAGTTCTATTACAAAAATGATTATTTAGGTGATCCTTTACTAACGCGCGATCGCTTATTGCTTTTGGAATTAGCGACACCGGAACAAGTTGATCAAATTATCTATCTAGCACTAGAAATCAACAAATTTCTCCGGGAGTTTTGGGAAAAATGCCAGATTACCCTAGTAGACTTTAAACTTGAATTTGGTTTAGACCACCAACAGCAAATACTGTTAGCTGATGAAATTAGTCCTGATACCTGTCGTTTATGGGACATGATTGAAACCGATCCTGAGAACCGAATTATGGATAAAGATCGTTTTCGTCGTGACTTAGGAAATATAGAGGATGCTTACCAGCAGGTTTTACGGAGAGTATTAGAAGTAGTGTAAACTACTTAAATAAGGTAAATAATTTTTGACCATTAATGGTGTGTGGTAGTAGAGAGAAAAATGATTAAAACAAGTTTAAAACGGGGATTAATGGCAATGGTAGCCATTACAGTTCCCATTGTTGGTTCTTCTGTCAAGGCAAATGCCCAAGCTGTTAATAGTCTGGCACGGACAACAGAAATTTTGACAGTAGATACAAACCAACTAGACAAGCACAATCCTGGTAAAATTGACACAAACGAAGGTAGGGACAATCCCCCCGTGGTTGTCCCAAAGATTATAGGAAAACAATCTCACCAAGATACCGCTGTAATTGTGCCAAACCCTACAATAACTCCAATCACAGCACAAGTTCCACAACCAAAGCCGACCCCACCCTCCGGGACTGAATCTAATCAAGAAAATCAGAATCTGCCGACAACACCACCGACATCATCTCCTAACCCAGAAACAACGGAAGCGCGAGTGTTAGTCTCAGAAGTAATTGTGAAAACGGAGACGGGAAAAATCACGCCCGAATTAGAAGCGGAAATTTACAAGGTTATTCGTACCCAAGCGGGACAGACAGCAACTCGTTCTCAACTGCAAGAAGATATTAATGCGATTGTGAGAATTGGGCTTTTCTCCAACGTGCAAGCGCTTCCAGAAGATACTCCTGTGGGTGTGCGGGTGAGTTTTATTGTTACCCCTAATCCTATTCTCAGTAAGGTAGAATTAGAAACCAATCCTGGAACGGGTGTAGCTTCTGTACTTCCTGCGGAAACTGCACAAGAAATATTTAGTAGTCAATATGGCAAAATTCTCAACTTGCGGGAATTACAAGAGGGAATCAAACAATTAACCAAACGTTATCAAGACCAAGGTTATGTATTAGCCAACTTAATTGGAGTACCGAAAATTTCAGAAAATGGAGTTGTCACCTTACAGATAGCAGAGGGGGTAGTGGAAAACGTTAAAGTTAAATTCCGCGATAAAGAAGGACAAGAGGTCAACGAGAAGGGAGAACCAATTCGGGGGCGAACAAAAGATTATATAATTACTAGGGAAGTAGAGTTAAAACCCGGGCAGGTATTTAACCGCAACATTGTTCAAAGAGACTTACAAAGGGTTTTTGGGTTAGCGTTGTTTGAAGATGTCAATGTTTCCCTTGATCCTGGAACTGATCCGAGTAAAGTTAATGTAGTAATAAATGTAGCAGAACGCAGTAGCGGCTCTATTGCCGCAGGGGCAGGGATTAGTTCCGCTAGTGGTTTGTTTGGAACTATCAGCTATCAGCAGCAAAACCTGGGGGGAAGAAATCAAAAATTGGGAACAGAGGTACAGTTAGGAGAACGGGAACTACTATTTGACCTGCGATTTACTGATCCTTGGATTGCGGGTGATCCTTATCGCACTTCTTATACAACTAATATTTTCCGTCGTCGTTCTATTTCCTTGATTTTTGAAGGTAAAGATAAAAACATAGAAACATTCGACCCCAATAATATTACGAATACAGATGCCCAGGTTAGCCCCCGGATTACTCGGCTGGGTGGTGGTATCACATTTACCCGTCCACTCACGACCAATCTCTACAAAAATGCAGCCTGGGTGGCTTCTGCTGGACTGCAATATCAACGGGTTTCTGGTCGTGATGCTGATGGTAATTTGAGGACAGAAGGGGCGCTATTTGATGGTAGCAATATTAGTGCTAAAATTCCTTTAACTGTTTCGCCTTCAGGAGAAGACGATTTATTTCTACTCAAGTTGGGCGCACAAAGGGATCTCCGTAATAATCCGACCCAACCCACAAAAGGTTCTTACCTCAGCTTTGGACTTGATCAATCTGTACCTGTAGGTTCAGGTAGTATCTTTATGACTAGGTTACGGGGTAACTATAGTCAGTATTTACCGATTAAATTGATTGGCTTTAGTAAAAAACCAGAAACTTTAGCATTTAACGCCCAAGGAGGGACAATTTTAGGAGATTTACCTCCCTATGAAGCTTTTACCCTCGGTGGTAGTAACTCGGTGCGGGGTTATGGTGAAGGTAGATTAGGATCTGGTAGCAGTTATATCCAAGCTGCGGCTGAGTATCGGTTTCCTGTTTTCTCTGTTGTCAGTGGCGCAGTATTTTTTGATTATGGTAGTGATCTGGGAACTAGTACCAAAGCCGCACAATTGTTAAATAAAAGTGGTGACGGTTATGGTTATGGTTTAGGTTTGCGGATACAATCTCCACTAGGACCTATTCGCATAGATTACGGCATCACTGATAATAATGAAAGTCGGATTAATTTCGGTATTGGGGAAAGATTTTAATCTGGTCAATAATCAGAACAATATTAATCAGGGTTTCTACTCAAAAATATGGGCAATATTAGTTGTTACAAGATCACAGATGGTGAGACTATGCAGCAACATACTTTAGCTGGGGAAATTACTCAGACTGGTGTGGGGCTGCATAGTGGTGTCAAAACTCAAGTGCGAGTATTACCAGCACCAGCGGGAAGTAGTCGCTTTTTTGTCCGGGTAGATTTACCTGGTTCACCAATTATTCCCGCCCAAATTGCGGCTGTGAGTCAGACTGTGCTTTCTACTCAATTGGGTAAGAATGAAGTCTGTGTTCGCACTGTAGAGCATTTATTGGCGGCTTTGGCAGCTATGGGGGTTGATAATGTCAAAATTGAAATTGATGGACCGGAAATACCCCTTCTAGACGGTTCGGCTGAAATTTGGTGTCAGAAAATTGCGGAAGTCGGTTTAGTTTCCCAAAAAGTAGTGAAAATAACTGCACCTTTAATTATTACTGAACCTATCTGGATTTATGAGGGTGATGCTTTTGTTTGCGCTTTACCCGCTCCAGAAACTCGTTTTAGCTATGGTATAGATTTTAATTTGCCGGCAATTGGTAATCAATGGTACAGTTTTTTAATGAGTACAGATTTAGAAAAGTCTTCTGCTGACTTTGTTTCAGAAATTGCACCTGCGCGAACTTTTGGGTTACAGCATCAAATTGAACATTTACAAAAATCGGGATTAATTAAAGGTGGGAGTTTAGATAATGCTCTAGTTTGTGGTCCCCAAGGTTGGTTAAATCCACCATTACGATTTGCAAATGAACCAGTTCGTCATAAAATCTTGGATCTAGTAGGAGATTTGAGTTTGCTGGGAAATTTCCCTATAGCTCATTTTTTGGCTTACAAGGCTAGTCATAATTTACACATTAAACTAGCCAACAGGATTTTAGAATTGCTCTAAAATTCGCCAATTTACTTATTTTTGTGTCTAATAACTTACGTAAAGTACCACTAATGTCCACTATTACTGAATCTAATTCTCCGTCAGCAAGCAATTCACAGACCATTAAAACTACCTTTAGTATTGAGGAAATTCAGGAACTATTACCCCATCGTTATCCATTTTTACTGATAGATCGGATTATTGACTATGTTCCTGGAAAAAAAGCCGTGGGTATTAAAAATGTTAGCTTTAATGAACCCCAATTTCAAGGGCATTTTCCAGGGCGATCGCTGATGCCCGGTGTGCTAATTATTGAAGCAATGGCACAGGTGGGGGGTGTGGTAATGACACAAATGCCAGATTCACAAGGAGGACTATTCGTATTTGCCGGTATTGATAAAGTTCGTTTTCGTCGTCAAGTTGTTCCCGGAGATCAATTAATTATGACAGTGGAATTGCTGTGGGTAAAACAGCGTCGTTTTGGAAAAATGCAAGGAAAAGCGGAGGTTAATGGACAATTAGCCGCTGAAGGAGAATTGATGTTTTCTTTGATTAGTTAGTCATTAATTGTAATTAAAGAGATCTCAACGGCTAATGTTTAGATACCTTGCAGTTTCGAGAAACCTGGAATAAATTAAACACTAGTATACTACTAATTCTCAATTTTCGCCCTCACACATAACTTACTTTAGCCGACAAGTTTCTTTGCGGAAATATTTAATACAAAAAGCACTTATTTTGGGAGATTCACCCTTGAAAACACTTATTCATCCAACTGCTGTCATCCATGCTAACGCAAAACTCCACCCAACAGTGCAAGTCGGTGCTTATGCTGTGATAGGAGAAAATGTTAGAGTTGGTGCAGATACCGTAATTGGTTCTCACGTTGTCCTAGAGGGACTTTGTGAAATTGGTACAGGAAATCAGATTTTTCCCGGCGCTGTTATCGGTATGCAGCCTCAAGACCTTAAATACGTGGGAGAACCGACCTGGGTAAAAATCGGTAACAATAATTCTATCCGTGAATATGTAACGATTAACCGCGCTACTGGACATGGAGAAGCGACAATTATCGGTAATGGGAACTTATTAATGGCCTATGTTCATGTAGGTCATAATTGTGAGATTTCCGATTCTGTTATTATTGCTAACTCTGTAGCATTGGCAGGCCATGTACATATTGAATCACGAGCTAGGTTGAGCGGTGTTCTAGGTGTGCATCAATTTGTACACATTGGAAGAATGTCAATGATAGGCGGTATGGCACGTATTGATAGAGATGTACCCCCTTATATGTTAGTTGAAGGAAATCCCGCAAGAGTCCGATCAATGAATGTAGTAGGATTAAAACGTTCAGGGATGGCTGTTAGCGATTTTAAACTAATTAAAAAAGCTTTTCGTCTGCTTTATCATTCTGATTTGCTGTTTAAAGATGCTTTACAAGAGTTGGAAAATTTGGAAGATACGGAAGAATTAAAACATCTTCGGCGTTTTTTGCTACTTTCCCAAATGCCGGGAAGACGCGGTTTAATTCCCGGAAAAGTCAAAAAAACAGTCATTGATGAATAATAGGAAATGAAATCTAGGCCGGGGTTTTCCCGTCCTTAAAATTTACCAGTGACTCTGTTTTGGTGGGAAGAATTAAGTTTTAAAAAACCACAAAGACGCAAAGGACACGAAGAAAGAAAAGAAGAATTAAGAAAACAGAAAAGGAAGTAAAAATCTAAAATCTAAAATGCGAATATTTATTAGCACTGGTGAAGTTTCTGGAGATTTACAGGGTTCGCTATTAATTGCAGCACTTCAACGTCAAGCTGTGGCCGTCGGGTTGACGTTAGAAATTGTGGCTTTGGGTGGGGAGAAAATGGCGCAAGCTGGGGCGAAAATTTTGGGTAATACTAGCGGTATTGGTTCAATGGGTTTGATTGAATCTTTGCCTTATGTTATTCCTACATTAAGAGTACAACGGAGTGCGATCGCTTATTTAAAAGAAAATCCCCCCGATTTAGTTGTACTAATTGATTATATGGGTCCTAATTTGGGAATTGGGACTTACATGAAGGAAAATTTACCTGATATTCCTGTCGCTTATTATATCGCTCCTCAAGAGTGGGTATGGTCAATGAGTTTTCAAAATACCAACCGCATTGTTGGTTTTACAGATAAACTATTAGCAATTTTCCCAGAAGAAGCGCGATATTATCAACAAAATGGGGCTAATGTTTGTTGGGTAGGACATCCTTTAATTGATAGAATGGCAAATGCACCCAGTCGAGAAATTGCCAGGGAGAAATTAGGAATTAAAGAGGAAGAAATTACCATTGCTTTGTTACCAGCTTCTCGTGATCAAGAATTAAAATATCTATTACCAGTTATTTTTGCAGCGGCTAAAAATATTCAATCTCATCTACCAAATGTGCATTTTTGGATTCCTCTATCTTTGGAAACATTTAGAAATAGAATTACAGCAGTAATTAAAGATTATGGCTTGAAAGCTACAGTAGTTTTAGGTCAACAAAGAGAGGTTTTTGCAGCGGCTGATTTTGCAATTACTAAATCGGGAACCGTGAATTTAGAATTAGCATTATTAAATGTTCCCCAAGTTGTAGTTTATCGTCTACACCCGCTTACAGCTTGGATTGCACGTCATATTCTTAAAGGTTCAATTCCCTTTGCTTCTCCAGTAAATTTAGTTGTCATGCGCGAAATTGTCCCAGAATTTTTACAGGAAAAAGCCACAACAGAGAATATTACCCAAGCTGCTATAGAATTATTATTGAATTGTCAAAAAAGACAAAAAACCTTGACAGATTATCAAGAAATGCGCCATTGTTTGGGAGAATTGGGAGTGTGCGATCGCACAGCCAAAGAAATATTAGCAATGTACATTTAATTCAAATGACTCGTTTTATCCATGACCAATTCGCAAAAGATTACCTAGAAGAACTACTAAAAGCCTATGGTTAAGACTTCTAGGAAGAGGAACAGTACAAAAACAAGCAATTGATGAATTAGTTGCGTTACCATCAAATCAGCCCTATGTAGAAATTACATTAGAGCTACTTTATAACCTCCAGCAGAATTTAAGAATCAATCAAAGTTCACAAACAGAAGATAGGGAGTTGATTATGAGATTAGCACCACTTTACCAACAAGATCGAGAACTAGCTAAACAAGAAGGAGAACAACGTCTAATTATTCGATTATTAAATCGTCGAATTGGTGAAATTGAATCATCATTAATTCAAAGAGTCCAAACATTATCTATTGAGCAACTTGAAGAACTTGGAGAAGCTTTGTTAGATTTTACTTCAATTGGAGATCTAGAAAATTGGCTGCAATCTGTAAACTTAATCATAACTAAATAATGACCAAAAAACGACCAATTGCAGTTGATTTATTTGCGGGTGCAGGGGGAATGACATTAGGTTTTGAACAAGCTGGGTTTGATGTCCTTGCTTCTGTGGAAATAGACCCAATTCATTGTGCAATTCATCAATTTAATTTTCCCTTTTGGACTGTATTATGTAAAAGCGTGGAAGAGACGACAGGGGAGGAAATTAGGAATAGTTCTCAAATTGCTAATCAAGAAATTGATGTAGTATTTGGTGGTCCACCCTGTCAAGGTTTCTCATTAATCGGAAAACGTTCTTTTGATGATCCAAGAAACTCTTTAGTTTTCCATTTTATTAGGTTGGTTAGAGAATTACAACCTAAGTTTTTTGTATTAGAAAATGTCAAAGGAATGACAGTCGGTAAACACAAAGAATTTATTGCAGAAATCATTAGTCAATTTTTCAAAAGTGGTTATCAAGTTAATGCAAATTATCAAGTTTTAAATGCGGCTAATTATGGAGTACCACAAAATCGAGACAGGTTATTTTTACTCGGTTCACGTCAAAATATAGAATTACCCAAATATCCAGAAAAAATTACATTCCCTGGTCAAAAATCTCCGACAGTTTGGGACGCATTACAAGATTTACCAGTCATAGAAAACTATCCAGAATTATATCAACAAGATTGGATAATTACTGAATTTAGTAACCTTAGTAATTATGCTAAAAAACTGCGTAATCTGAAAATTGTCAAAAATAACTATTCCTATCAACGTCAGTATGATCATAATTTACTCACATCAAGTTTAAGAAGTAAACACTCACCCGAATCTATGGAAAGATTTGCATCCACACCCCATGGTAAAATTGAATCAATCAGTCGTTTTCATAAACTTGATCCTCATGGTTTATGTAATACCTTAAGAGCGGGAACACCTAGTAATAAAGGTGCATTTACTTCTCCTCGTCCCATACATCCTTTTATTCCCAGATGTATTACTGTGAGGGAAGCTGCGCGTTTACATTCCTATCCTGATTGGTTTAGATTTCATCCCACAAAATGGCATGGTTTTCGACAAATTGGTAATTCTGTTCCCCCGCTTTTAGCGCAAGCAGTCGCAGAGGAAATTATTCAAGTTTTAGATATTAAATCGTCTCAACCTCAAGGTATTAAAGAGTTAGGGGATATTAACTTATTAACATTTGATATGTCAGCAGCAGCGAAATATTTTGGAGTAAACCCTCATGTTATAGAACCGAGAACTAGGAAACAATGAATATTGCAGATTTAACGAACCACAGAGACACAGAGGACACAGAGGTAATGAGAAGATAAAGTGGAGTGGTTTTTTATAAGTTTTGTAGAAATTTATATCTGGTATTGTGAATGAATAAATAATATCTATCCCCAAACAATTTCCATATTTAAAATAAATCCTGATAAAATATTTTCACCTGATAATTCTTGAGGAAAGTCTAATATTTCTACTGGTTTACCAAGACGATAAATTTCAACTTGACCCATTTTCCGATTAATTAACCAACCTAATTTAACTCCATTATTCATATATTCCTGCATTTTTGCCCGTGTTTCTTGCAAACTATCACTGGGTGACATTAATTCTAAAACAAAATCTGGAGCAATTGGTGGAAATTTTTCTTGTTCTTCTGGTGTCAGTGTATCCCATCTATCTTTTTTTATCCAAGCAGCATCAGGAGAACGATTTGCACCATTGGGAAGTTTAAAACAAGTGGAAGAATCGAAACAAACTCCTAATTTAGTTTGACGATTCCAAATTCCAAAATCAATACCAATTTCAAAATTACGTTTTCCTGTTTCTCCTCCGGTTGGTGACATAATCAATATTTCTCCTTTGGTATTGCGTTCAAATTTGACTTCAGGATTTTCTCGACAGAGTTGATAAAATTGGTTTTCGGTAAGTTGGATAATGGGGTTTAAGTTGACTGTGATAGCTGTCATAATCAATCTCCTTGAGGATGATATCAACCTTAACTAAATTATAAAGTAAGTTGCAGGTTTTGTCATCACAATTTAAGTTAGTTAGACAATCCCGATTTGATTTTTAATATAGCCAAATCCAGCATCAAATTTAAATAATATTCGGCAATTATATTTATCTAAAGCTTCTTGAATATCTGGATTATCGAAGTCCTTAGAATTTCTATTAATAAAGCAACATCGCTGTTCACCTGACTTATTCAAATGTTCAACAACCGAAGCGTAAACAATAGCATCCTGGGGTGTAAAGTCAAGATCAGACTGATATCCCATAGCTGCGGTTAATATCTCCACTGTTAAAGGAATGACTTTGCTAACCACTAATAACTTCTCTACAACTATTTGGAATCTTTGCTTTTCTTCTCTTCCACTATTTACCAAAAACTCAGTAATCTCTTGATAAGTATGTACCTGTTGTTGGTAAGGTAGAGAACGTCCAAGCTGAGAAAGCTCTTTATGCAAATCTTGTGATAAGTTTCGACGATTTTTTTCCCTACGAATTAGCGTTTCATAAGGTTCTGTAAGACTGAATGCGGGTAAAATCAAATTTATTCTTCCTGCTTCTGCCAAGTCTAGCAGTTTTTGACAACTTTCCTGCTGCTCCTGAAGCAACGCCAGTTCTAAGACAAAATTCGTTTCTACATAAACATCCATTACAATCAAACCAGTTCCTCTAATTTTAGGTGTCCGTGGTGAATAGCATCAAATAGACCTGAATTTACTAACCAATCCATATTTTCCGGGAGTAAATCAACAGATGGTAATGTTAATATTTGATGAAGCCAAGCAGAAACTATTAGCTCAAAACCTTCACTACTAATTTCATAGTTGGGAGCATAAGCTTTAGGGTAATAAGGCTTAAGAAAAGATTCAGGGTTAATTTCATAATCTGGCTCTATCAAATCAGTAGATAAACCTATATTTTTCCACAAATAAAATTTATCTGGAAGTGCTAATAGAAAAAAAGGTGCTTCTGGAAGTAACCCATGAGCATACATATTGCGTCGCATTTTAGCAGCCCAAATTTTAGATGCACTACGTTTATTTTTAACTTCCACTAAAAGCTGTAAATGTCTATCTTTTCCGTGTACTGCCATATCAGCATAATACATCTATATAACCTCATAACTAGGAAATGACTCACCTATTCGGAAATTTCATTTTAACACTTTACTTAACAAATCCCGATGTAAAAAAGCTCCATTTACTAAAGATTGAATTTTCGTATCTGACAAGGATTCACCATGATGATAATAATCAATCCAAGTTTTACTAATTAACTCTACATCCTCTGGTAAATTTTTTAAATCCCAACCAGGTATTTTTAGATCTTCCATTAAATGATTGACTTTAGGATCATAACTCAATGCAAAACAACGAGAACCTTCACTAGCTGCCATAATTAAACTATGTAAACGCATTCCTATGGACATTTCCACACCACGAAATACACCTTTTAAAACTTGTGGATCTTCGGAACAAATAACTCTACTCACATCTTGTAATTGAGTATGAATTTTTTCCGCAATTCCTAGATCTTCACTTTTTTGAAATGGCAATAGTAAAATAAAGGCTTGAGTTTCTTTTTGCAAATTAACTAAAGCTTGAGTTAAATTTGTTAACCGATTTTCTGTTAGTTGAGGATGATTTCTTAAAGTAACCGCAATTCTCGGTTTTGGTAAATCTGCTAATTCTGGTACTGGCTTTGATTCTAATGCCCAAACCGGGTCAGGGGCAAGGATATGAGGTATACTCCAATCTGATAATAACCGAGAACTAGCAACGTCACGCACACTCACCTGAGTACAACCCGCAAAATTCCGCTGGGCTAAAAATCGAGTTTGGGAACGCAACAAAGGACCTATACCCTGTCCCCAAGCCACAGTTTTCAAACCCATAGCTTGAGCTAAAGCCATCAATCCGCCATAATAAAAAGGGCTAATTATGCTAGTAGCATCTTGAATTAAACTACCACCACCCCAAATAAAAGCATCACAATAGCGCAAAGCCTTGAAGACGGAGAAAAACGCCATACGATTGTAACATTCCACACCGTAATGACGATGAGTTTCTTCAGGATTTCCAGAAAGCACCACAGGAGTAACATCTAGTGGTAACATTTGCAGAAGTGTGGCTAACAAAGCTTCATCACCACCATTACCCTTACCGTAATACCCAGACAATAAAACCCGCATTTTCGCCATTTTAGATTCTAGATTTTAGATTTTAGATTTTAGATTTTGGACTACCAATTTTTTTTAACCTAGTTATCTACCACTGACAACTAACAACTGACCATTGACAACTGACCATTGACAACTGACCACTGATAATTATGCACGTACTTTCAATTCCCACCTGGATAATTCATATTTCCAGCGTCATTGAGTGGATAACCGCAATATGGCTAATTTGGATATATGGTGAACTGACAAAAAATCGAAGTTGGTGGGGATTGTCCTTTGCTATGTTACCAGCTTTAATTAGCGCAATGTGTGCTTGTACTTGGCATTATTTCGACAATTCCCAAACCCTAGAATGGTTAGTCACCTTACAAGCTACCATGACATTAGTTGGTAACTTTACCCTTTGGGCAGCAGCTTATATAATTTGGCGTTCTACCAAAGCTACAAGCCCCATGAAGACACAAACCATCAAATCAGAACAATGATATCAAAAGAAACCCTCTTTGCCCTGTCTCTGTTTCCCTACTTGGGTTTCTTGTGGTTTATCAGCCGCGTTCCTCAAATGCCACGTTTAGCTCTATATGGATTTTACGGCACATTGGTATTTGTCGCCGTTACCATTCCTGCCGGCATTTACGCCCAAGTGCAGTATGGAGAACAATTAGCCAATGTAGACTGGTTACATGGCAGCGCAGAAGCCTTTTTAACCCTAGCTAACATCTTACTAGTCTTAGGCTTCCGCCAAGCAGTACAGCAATTAGGTGACAGGGAACAGGTGACAGGAAACAGGGAATAGGGAACAGAGAACGAACAACTGACCACTGACAACGAACAACTGACCACTGACAACGAACAACTGACCACTGACAACTGACCACTGACAACTGACCACTGACAACGAACAACTGACAACTGACAACTGACAACTGACCACTGACCACTGACAACGAACAACTGACCACTGACCACTGACCACTGACCACTGACAACGAACAACTGACCACTGACCACTGACCACTGACCACTGACCACTGACCACTGACCACTGACAACTGACAACTGACCACTGACCACTGACTACTGACAACTGACCACTGACAACTGACAACTGACCACTGACAAATTATGGAAGTAATACCCGCAATTGATTTACTAGCAGGTCGCTGTGTGCGACTATATAAGGGAGACTACGCACAATCCCAAGTATTTAGCGAAAATCCCGTAGAAGTTGCGAAAATGTGGGCTGACCAAGGCGCGACCAGATTACACTTAGTTGATTTAGATGGCGCAAAAGCTGGTAAAATAGTTAACTTAGCAGCCATTGCAGCCATTAGAAATAATCTTTCCATACCCATTGAAGTTGGGGGCGGATTGCGCGATCGCTCCAGTGTGGTAGAATTATTCAATCTAGGAGTAAATTGGGCAATTCTGGGAACTGTCGCAGTTGAACAACCCCAACTAGTCCAGGAACTCTGTCAAGAATTTCCTGAAAAGATTATTATTGGTATAGATGCCCGTAACGGCTTAGTTGCTACTCGTGGTTGGTTAGAAACCTCATCAGTATTAGCCACCCAACTAGCAGTACAAATGCAGGAATTAGGGGCAGCAGCGATAATTTATACTGATATAAACAGAGACGGAACATTACAAGGACCAAATTTAGACGCATTACGAGAACTTGCTGCGGCCATTTCCATACCCGTAATTGCCTCTGGTGGTGTAAGTTCTGTTACTGACTTATTAAGTTTATCAGCCTTAGAACCCCAAGGTGTAACAGGTGTGATAGTGGGTAAAGCCTTGTATACTGGTAATATTATCCTCAAAGAAGGATTACAGGCCATTGGACCGGGGAAAATACAAGATATACCACCAGATTTTGGTATTTCTAGCTTTGCTTAGTATCACACTACTAAGTAGGTTGGCGGGAAAAATTGTCGTTATGACAAGGGAACAGGGAACAGGGAACAGGGAAGAGGTTTTGGGTAACTTTACTTTTCGTTACTTATGTCAATTTTTTTTCGGCTACCTAGTTGTATTAACAGTTTTACCCCGTATCCCTAAATTCTCTGAGAAATCAGAGGTGTAAAGCTAACAATTAAATTAGTTATAATTAGTCAATAAGTTAGTAATTTTATGCCAAGAAAAAGCCAAGGTTGGGTAACATTTCAAATATCTGAAGAAGAACGCCAGATTTTAGAAGAATTTTGTCAAAATTCCCAACGTACGAAAACAGAAATTTTACGGGAATTAGTCCGGGGACTTAGGAAATATTCATCACCATTATCATTATCAAATATCCAGGAAAAACCAGAAATTAACAAACCTGAATTTGAAGTTGTTAGTGCTAAGAAACCATTAAAAGTCAGTTCCCGCAATGTTCTCAAGGGAGTTGTGAAACGAGTCACCACAGGAACTATAAATACGGAAATAACCTTAGAAATTGTTCACCGAGTCGAATTAACTTCAATGATTACTAGAGTTTCCGCAGAGGAGTTAGAATTATCTGAAGGGACGGAAGCCTATGCTGTGATTAAATCTAATGATATTGTCATTGCGAAAGATTAGAAAAAGATGGAGATATACCGGTTCTTTTAGTGAGATACAATAACCCCACCCCCAACCCCCTCCCCGCAAGCGAGGAGGGGGCTATGATCATAGTGAGTTACACTGTTACTAACACACCTTATTTGTCCCAACCATGAGAGTTTAATCTTAGTTTAAACTTCTACTTTTACACCTTTCCAGAAAGCAATATAACCTTCGATATTTTTAGCTCTCTCTTTGGTGCTTGGATAGTACCAAGCAGCATCTTTATTAACTTGACCATCAACTTGAATACTATAATAATTAGCAACCCCTTTCCAAGAACAAGTGCTGTGAGTGCTGCTGTCTTGAAAATATTCCTTCTTGATAGAGTCAGCAGGGAAATAATGGTTTCCTTCCACAACTACGGTATTATCGCTTTCGGCTAGAATAGCACCATTCCAAATTGCTTTCATGATTTGAGTTTAAAAAAGTTCACAATTTATATTGTGACATCTAAATTGAGAATTTGTACTCATAAGTTCTGAAATATTTTTTCTACTGTAATTTATTTCCATTCACAAATCACAAATAATACATTAATCAATAAGATTTATTACATATATAAAAAACTAACAATGTTTTTAAATATATAAAACTATCTCACCCCCATAATGTATGCTATCTTGTCTACTTCTACTAATCCTTGACGTTCTAATTCATAAGCAATAAAGGGATATTTTTCTTTTAAATGGTCAAAAGAATACTGTTTTTTGCAATAGTCTATTAGCTTATATAAACGCCCCAATTGCCACATTTCTTCATTAAGTTTTAGTTCTTTAATTGTATAAACTACTCTGCTTTTTAGTGGTTCTAAAAGATTAGGATTAGGTTTAATAAGCATAGAAGGAAAATTAAGAATAAAACTATCTGCTGGTAAGAAAAAAGGATCTATAATCTCTTCTTTTATTCCTTTATTAGAGTTCATTTTTGAGCAAATAAGGCGGAAATTATCCCACTCATAAGCTAGTTCAGGTTTAACACTTTTAGGAATAAAATGATCAACTTCTGGCCTACCAGTATCATAAGGAATCCATTGTGCTGAATATACACAAATATGATTACAAGCATCGTATAAATCACGCAATGATTTCCGCCAATAATCTCTCCAATCTTTTGTTTTAGGATTAGGAACTTGACTTAAAAAGGCTAAACCTGGTTTTCTAACTTTTTGGTCAAAATCATCAGGTTCAGGCTGGGGTTTAATAGGAATCATAAATGTACTCCATGTTGTTGTGCAAAATAAACCCACCTTGGCCAAAATCTATCATCTTCTGATAAATACCTGGCCAAATCATGTGATACTCTTACGACATCTTCCGAATTGGGATTATCTGATAATTGTAAAACTTTCGCTGCTTCTATAGCCTTTTCTGCTTCCAAAGAACGCGAATGACGCAATTTAAAAACATCAGACATTAACCAATAATCTACCACACCTTGACGAATAAAAGGAAGTTCTTCAATTTGGACTTCATTCCTTAATAAATCGCTTTTCACCAGTTCTAGACTAAATAACTTATCAACTCTTTGATCAAATCTAGGTTCTACAGATGCCATAACTAAAGGAGAATGAGTAGCAACCATAATTTGTACTTGTAAATCAGATGCTAACTCATCTCTCACATCTAACAAAGCAGGTAAAATAGCCCTTTGCCATTGGGGGTGAAGATGTGCTTCTAATTCATCTACTAAAATAACCATTCTCTTCTGTGGTTCTCTGCGGATAAGTTTTGATTGTATTTTATGTTCTTCATAAGCCCAAACTATCAAATAAGCCATTGTAATTATCCGCTGTACCCCTGCGGAAGCATGAATAATGGGAACAGTTCCATAAGGATGTTCTATGGTGGGAATTTCTCTAGCATCATAAGGAAGTCTAACAGGTTCTCCCGGTTTCAAAATTCCTAAATCACCCTGTTCTGGAGGAGATAAACGTTCTAATACTTTTACTAAGGTGTCAAATGGATATTTATCTGGTCTACTTTGCCATTGAATCCAATCTTGTAATAATCCATTAATAAAAGTATTACCATTTTCATCTTTTTGACCATTCCATAACTCATCTTTTGTAAACACAAAAGGAAGTGGTTTTTTCTCAATATTTTTAACACGAGATGAAGATGACAAATATTGTTTTGCTGTGTCCCATACGGCAAAAGAACCATCTACTCTGGCATAAATTAAAAGACCTGGAATAGTTGAGCGATTTTTAATTTCATTCCATCTTTGAAGCTGCCAATCATAAGAAATACTCTCTGTATCAGATTCCGAATCTCCAGAAATTTTAAATGTAATTACGGGTTCATCTTCAGTTACAGTTGGCATTGGATATGCTGGTAAATTTGCCCACTGTCCAGTTAAAGCCCACCACACACATTCTAGTAAAAAAGTTTTACCTAATCCATTATCACCTGTAATTAAACTCAGTCGTTCTGCTGGTTCAAAACAAAGTTTTTTGGCAGCACCTACACCTTGTATTTCTAAATAAGTTAAAGTACCTTCTTCTGGTAGAATATCTGGAGGTTTGCCAATAACAGTTTTTAATTCTTCCCAAGTAACTACTTTATCTTGAAAAAGATTGTTTATATTGATGTTATCTGGGATGGAAATATCAAACAATTGAGTGATTTCTTGTTCATTTAACAAAAACTCATTTTGGAAATTTTGAATAATATCTTCTGCTGTTGTTTCAGATGACCATTCTTTTTCACGATATATCCAGACGGCTAAATGGAAAATAGGAATTACTGGATTATCATATTGAGATAAACAAGATTTTAAGATTTCGATATAGTTATGTTTCCAACCCCAGTGATCATCATTGATTTGATGATTTAGTAATGCTTGACCAACTATTTGTGTATCAATATTTTCTATAATAAAATAATCTATATATCGCTTAAGTGTTATCCATTTATGAAGTGTCATCCAGCTATTTCTAGTTTTTGGTAACCCGAAACATCTATAAAAATATGCTGATTCCTTACAGGGTTTATAGTGATTTTCTAAAAAATCTTCAATTTCTGAATATAGAGATATTTCAATAGTATTACCTAGTGGTAATCGTAATTGCTTAAATTTTAAAAAAGTGATTCCCCAAAAAGAATCTACCTTTTCCAAATATTTAAGAGACTCTTTGATTTGGTCAATACTAATAAACATGAGTTTATCCCGTTCGCTTTTTTAAGTTAATCCGAAGAAATTATAGGTCAAATTCTTTCACAAGATAGTAAAATACAAAACCCTGGGTAATTGTCAAAACCAGCTTACCTGGATTATAACAAAAAATATCCAACAAACACAATTTACCAGAACTAACGCAAAAAATCTCTAAAACTCTTCTTCCTTCGCTGTCTTCGCTCCTTCGTGGTTCATTCAATATCTTATCATCATCAAGACAACACAAGCATATATCTACGCCAAGTTGGTTATTCATTACTTCACTATCTTCAAACAACTTAGTTGTACCAAAATTACTCAAACCAATCTTCACCTCCCGGTAATTGTGCTAAATAATTATCAATCATCTTTGCTAACTCTTTAGGTTGATATTCATAAGTTAACAACAAAAGATTTTCCGCAAAATCAATTAATTCTTTTTCTTGTAATCTTCCAGAAACTTGACTCGGTTTTAAAGTCCCACCAAAAATCTCCGCACTAGCAGGACGAATTGCCATTTCTACAGCTTCTGCTAAATATTCACCCCATTGATCAGATTTAATATAATAGGATGTTTGATGATCTTTAATATTCAGTTTGGCAATTTGAATCACAGAATCAGAAATTGAAGCAATCCAAGAATTAGTTAAACGCTGTTCAATTTGATTTTTAATCAGATGAATAACCAACCTCACTAAAAAAGCTTCTATTTTTCGCAAAGTTCCCTGTTTGCTCATATCCTCCAAATCATCAAGAATTTCCAAGGCATCATCATAACGCCCTTCTAAAATACTTCGTTTTAATTCCATTAATTCTTGCGTCATGTTTATTGACCTGACTTACTAGCAGTTATTAGTTGATTTTGTACTTTTGATGTTCTATAATAACCCACATTGCTACATACAGCACTTACCGATGTTATGAGGTACAAAATCACCCCTCCCCGTAAGCAGGGAGGGGGCTATGATGTACTTCATAACAAATGAATCTGCTGTATCTAGTTCAGGCTGTTAATGGGTAATCAGTAATTGGTGATCAAATCCCTATTTTCATCCTGTTAATCCTTTTATCCTGGATATCCTGATTCTGACATTTTCCTATCTATAAATTGTAGCGTTCCCCATTCCCCAAAGTGCGTTAAAATTTTAATATCTTCATCACAACTCAGACACGCGACAACCATCTACCATGCTTCAGTACCCCCACTTAGAACAAGCCCTAAAACATCATTTTGGTTACGATCAATTTCGTCCTGGACAAAGGCAAATTATCGAAGATGCCTTACAAAATCGTGATTTAATGGTAATTATGCCCACTGGTGGGGGTAAATCTCTGTGCTTTCAATTACCGGCACTTTTAAAACCCGGTTTAACAGTGGTAGTGTCACCATTAATAGCTTTAATGCAAGATCAAGTGGAAGCACTGAGAACTAATAACATTTCTGCCACATTTCTCAATAGTAGCCTGAATGCCTATAAAGTTCGCTCTCGTGAAGAAGCGATCATGAATGGTAAAATAAAATTACTTTATGTCGCTCCTGAACGTTTGATTAGCGACCGATTTTTGCCCCTTTTAGACGTAGTTAAGGAAAAAGTAGGAATTTCCACCTTTGCCATAGATGAAGCCCATTGTGTGTCAGAATGGGGGCATGATTTCCGTCCAGAATATCGGCAATTAAGACTACTCAGAAAACGTTATCCAAATGTTCCTACTATTGCTTTAACAGCTACAGCTACAGATAGGGTTAAAGCCGATATTATTGAACAATTAGGATTAAAACAACCAAGTATTCATATTGCTAGTTTTAACCGTCAAAATCTTTATTATGAAGTTAGAAATAAAAGTAAAAATCCCTATGCTGAAATATTAGAAATAGTTAGAGAAAATCAAGGTTCAGGGATTATTTATTGTTTAACTCGCAAAAAAGTTGATGAACTAACTTTCAAATTACAAAATGATAAAATCGCTGCTTTACCTTATCATGCAGGTTTAACGGATGAAGAAAGAACTAAAAATCAAACTCGATTTATTAGAGATGATGTGCGGATAATGGTAGCGACAATTGCTTTTGGGATGGGTATTAATAAGCCTGATGTTCGCTTTGTGATTCATTCGGATTTACCTCGAAATTTAGAAAGTTACTATCAAGAATCTGGCCGCGCTGGTAGAGATAATGAACCTTCTAAATGTACATTATTTTTTAATTATGGTGATATTAAAACTATAGAATGGAGTATTAATCAAAAAACCGATCCTCAAGAACAATTAATAGCTAAACAGCAATTAAGACAAGTTATAGATTATGCAGAGGGGACAGACTGTAGACGCACAATTCAATTAAGTTATTTTGGCGAAAGATTTCCGGGAAATTGTGGTAATTGTGATAATTGTCGTTATCCTAAACCTGTACAAGATTGGACAATTGAAGCCATGAAATTTTTATCTTGTGTGGCTAGATGTAAGGAAAGATTTGGAATGTTACATATCATTGATGTATTAAGAGGTGCGAAAAATCAGAAAATTGTCGTTAATAAACATGATCAACTTTCTACCTATGGAATTGGTAAAGATAGAACATTAGACGAATGGAGAATGCTAGGAAGATCACTATTACATCAAGGTTTATTAGAACAAACTAGCGACGGTTATTCAATTTTAAAACTCAATGCTTTAAGTTGGGAAGTCATGCGAAAACAACGACCAGTTTCTATTTCTGTTCCCATAGCGCAAAAAATGACCTGGGAAGATGGAAATAATAAACCTGTAGATGTGGAAATTTTAACTCAAAAATTGCGATCGCTTCGTAAACAACTCGCAGATGAACAAGCTATCCCACCCTACATGATCTTTCAAGATTCTACCCTCAAGTTAATGGCACAAATTCAACCCAAAACATTAGATGAATTAGGTAAAATCTCCGGCGTTGTTAGTTATAAACTATCTCAATATGGCGAAAAATTCCTAGCAGAAATTCAGGCTTATCATCAAGGACAAGGTTTACAACAAAATACCATTCATCGAGTTAATTCTTTATCCTCTTATCACACACTATCTGATACTGAATTAACAACATTAGAGTTATATAATCAGGGTTTTAGTATTGAAGAAATTGCCCAAAAACGCAATGTTAAATCTGGTACAATTATCAATCATCTCTCCAATTTAATTGAGAAAAAACAATCTTTAGATATCAGTCAATTAGTACCTTTAGAACGTCAGAAAAAAATCTGGCAAATTTTAGAAGTTGTTGGTGATATTTCTCTCACACCTCTTCGGGAAAATTTAGGAGCAAACTACAGCTTTGATGAAATTCGTTTAGTTAGGGCGAAGTGGCGACGAGAAAAACATAAATCTACTCAATATGATATTGACTTTTAGGTTTTCCGCTTTTTCTTGTATATAAAGCTAGAGATAACAGTTTAGGCAAAAACAAACAAATAGCAGCATTTATTAGCGTGAGCAATATACCCTGAATTAAAGTCATAGATAACCTTCCCTTATAACTATCTTTGATCACTACATCTTTATTTTGCCTTACAAACACTAGCTTTGATCAACTTCTAGTTTTTAAATATCTTTTAGATTACATAAGTAAATTAAATACTTTTAATCCGCAAGTTCCCCATTCCCTTGTTTTTGATGAATAGCAATCCTGTATAATTTGTGAGAGTTCGCGTTTTCATCTAAAATTATGAAGAGCGCAGAGAAAAAAGAAAGATATTCACAAACAACTGAGGACTGCTACTACTCAATAGTACTTACTTTATCTAAGAGAACACTGAGAACAAAAACGCGGCTTGAATTTACAGAATTGACTACCCGTTAAACTATAGGTTGTACAATAGGGGAAACTAGTTATTTCTTTGGTGGGTTTAGAAGTGGAAGCAACGGACAATAGTTGAGACTGTTTAGGTTTACGAACCGAAACCATAGATAATAGCTTAGGCAAAGCTAAACAAGCCCCAGCGTTGATGACTGTCAGTAATAATACATCCATCATATCTATAGGGAATCACCCCCAGGCGAAACGACATCAGAACGGTTTAGTTAATAGTAAAATATATGGCAACATCAGGTAATGCACGAAAACTTAACCATAGTATTTAGTCTATATAAAATCAGTTTAGCATAGAATTTTGTAGATGGAAACTAACAGTAACCTTTATGAATTAATATGTAAACTGAATATGAACTACCATGATTAATTGAATTTAACAGTAGTATTTATGACGAATAATCAATCTACAACTTCTTTCTTAAATAACATTTCTCAACGAGAACGTCTTGCATTACAGAGTTTAGTAGATTACACAAATGTAGAGTTATTACCGGAAATTTGGCCTTTGGCTGCAAAGCGATTTGGTGATATTATCGCTTTGTATAACCCCCACTCCCAACCAGAAGTAAAAATTACCTATAGTCAACTTACAGAACAAATTAACCAATTTGCAGCCGGTTTACAGGCATTAGGCGTAAATACAAATAATAGCGAAAATCTTCCCTACGGAGATCGAGTTTCCTTGATAGCGGATAATAGTCCGCGTTGGTTTATTGCGGACCAAGGTATCATGACTGCTGGGGCTGTAAATGCAGTTCGTAGTTCCCAAGCGGAACGAGAAGAGTTACTTTACATTATTTCCCATAGTGGCAGTACATCTTTAGTAGTTGAGGATATCAGAACTTTAAATAAATTAGGGGAACGCCTGAACGAATTAGCGATTAAACTGGTAGTTATACTTTCTGACGAAACACCACCCGCAGAACTAAAATTTCCAGTAGTCAACTTTACCCAATTACTAGAAATTGGTAGGAATCATAAACTAGTCACAAATAAGTATAGTGCAGAAACCTTAGCAACATTAATTTACACTTCCGGTACTACGGGAAAACCCAAAGGTGTAATGCTCTCCCATAGAAATTTACTGCATCAAGTTGCAACTCTGGGAACGATTGTGCAACCCCAAAAAGGGGATACAGTCCTCAGTATTTTGCCCACATGGCATAGTTATGAACGCAGCGGTGAATACTTCTTACTTTCTCAAGGTTGTAGCCAAATTTACACTAATTTGCGTTCCGTCAAAGGAGATTTAAAGAAATTCAAACCTAATTATATGATTGCTGTGCCAAGATTATGGGAATCAATTTATGAAGGCGTGCAAAAGCAATTCCGAGAACAACCAGCCAAAAAACAAAAATTGGTGAAGTTTTTACTAGAAATCAGCCAGAAATATATAGAATCACGGCGTATTTCCCAGGGATTGAGTTTAAATCACATTAATGCTGGAATTATAGAGCGTTTTCAAGCCAAAATAGTAGAATTGGCATTATTAGCGATTCATATACTAGGGGAAAAATTAGTTTATCACAAAGTAAGAGAAGCGACAGGCGGTAAAATAAAGCACGTTATTAGTGGGGGTGGGGCGCTTCCCAAACATATAGATAACTTCTTTGAAATTGTTGGTGTTGAAATATTACAGGGTTATGGGTTAACAGAAACATCACCAGTAACTAATGCGCGTCGTCCTTGGCGGAATTTACGTGGTTCTTCGGGACAACCAATTGCCGGTACAAAAGTGAAAATTGTCAACCCAGAAACCCGTCAACCCCTACCAGCAGGGGAACGGGGTTTAGTCCTTCTCAAAGGACCACAAATCATGCAAGGCTATTATCAAAATCCTCAAGCCACCAATAAAGCCATAGACCCCCAAGGTTGGTTTGATAGCGGTGATTTAGGCTGGGTAACGCCCCAAAATGACCTAGTATTAACAGGGAGGGCAAAAGACACCATTGTTTTAAGCAACGGCGAAAATATCGAACCTCAGCCCATAGAGGACGCTTGTTTGCGATCGCCCTATATTGACCAAATTATGTTAGTAGGACAAGATCAAAAAAGTATTGGTGCCATAATTGTCCCTAACCTGGAAGCCTTAGCAAAATGGGCAGAAACTCAACATCAGATAAATGATAGTCAAAAAATTGACTTAGAGAGTAGAATAGTCCAGGATCTGTTTCGTCAAGAGTTAAATCGTGAAGTTCAAAACCGTCCCGGTTATCGAACCGATGATCGTATTGGACCATTTAAACTAATTTCGGAACAGTTTTCCATTGAAAATGGCATGATGACACAAACCTTGAAAATTCGTCGTCACATTGTGATGGAACGATATTGCGATATTATTAACGGAATGTTTGCCAAATAATTCCCTAAATCGCAAATTGTTTTTACCAAATTTCAGATCTCAGAAACCATTGGAGAAACAGGAAATAGAAAAAAAATCTTTTTTTAACACCTGAAAACATAGTATCAGTATCTTCTCTGAACTCATCTCCATACTACAAACTATTGAAGAGTGAACGGACAATTTTTATGGATGTTTCCAACCCTCAATTGCTTTTAAAACGCCCGGTTAATGTTAAAGCCATAGTTACCCCTCTCTGGAAAGAGGAAGTACACCAACAATTACAAGCTCAAATTAATCAAGTTGACCAACAACTACAACAATTAGACATTGAAGGACAAAGAGCAATTACTGCTATTCAAAAACAGAGTCTTCAACCACCAGGACCTCAGACCCTTCAACAAATTGACAACGTTCAACTCCAAGTTAATCAAAAGAAAAGTGAACTTCTAGAACAGAAAAATCAAATGCTGCAAAACCTCCAGCAAGTACAATTGTTGGAATTAGATGAAGAAGTCAACCAATTTCAATTGGAAAGCTTTTTTCGCATTGAACTAGGTGATAACTTAATTAGTAAAATGCAGGTTGAAGTTGTCCTTCGTGACGGCATTGTCGAAGAAATTCGCGGAGACATCTAAACATGATACTAAAAATCTTCTACTTCTTAGGAAAGTAGGAGATTTTTTTAACCAATTCGAGCAGGTATCCCCTTTTTCAGATCTGATCAACACCTGTAACTAACCTATTCTGGAAAATGAATATTAACCTAAATGAATAATATCAGAGAAAGTATTAATTTCTTCTTTTTTTCTTTAGTCAGAAATTTTATCAAATTTTTCAGTCGAGTTGACTTGAGAAGGAAATCCTTAAATAGCGGTGATCTAACTGGTCTATTACCAATCATCGGTTATGCTCTTGTGATTATGTCATTCATAGACTTTATCTCTGTTGCTGCCGAGCTTAAACTGCAAAACTTTGAAAGTGAACTTAATTCCATTAGCGCGTTCACTGAACACAGTTGGATTTTTCTGATTGGTTTGGGGTTTATTTTTACTCGCTATTTTAGCGAAAATCAATATGATATCCGCTATCCAGAAATTATTTTTCAAAGAATTATTCGCTGGGTAATCTTATTAATTGGAGTCGCATTTTTCCTGGCAATTCCCCTGGTTTTTGTAAATACAGGACGTTTATTAAAATCAGTCAATAATCAGATCCTTGAACAGCAAAAGGGCAATCTTGAACAAATAGCTCAAATCGAAAAAGGTCTCAATTCTGGTCTGACTACAGCACAAATCCAACTTATTGGTAGAAATATCAACCTGACTCCAGAGGAATTAAAGTTACCAGAGCCTCAAATCAAAGATTCAATTAAACGAAACTTACTCATTGCTAAAACAAGAATTACCGAAGCAGCAAATCAAGCCAAGAGACAACAACTTAGAAGTACATGGAAAAATAGTTATAGAACAATTATCGCTCTTCTCATTCTTGGTTTTACCTTTGTGATTGTTTGGTTCAAAATAGGACAGGTTTTTTAAAATGTTACAGATGATGTTAACAATCAAACGTAAAATACAAAGATTCAGCAAAGTTAAACTCAATTATACTTTCCTACTCCTATTCATCTTTGGATTGATTTCTGCAATTAACCTCACACTTTATTGGCGAGTTGAACAAAATTTTAATCAATGGTTCTTGGAACTAACACTATATGGAAGTATCCTATGGCATCTTTATCAGCAACGCTATGATCTCACTTTGGTTAGTGTATTTCCAGCTAATTTTATTGGTTGTTGTTTGATCATCATTCCCTACCTCAATGCAAATTTTTCAATCCAAGAAATCTCTATTTTCTGGTATTTTCTACCGTTAATCACTTCCGTAGGTTTCGCTTTATTAGCATCGGGATTTCAGGGAATTAAACAATTTCGCCGATATTTAGTAATTACTACCATATTTCCCTTGGTTGAAATCTTGGTAAAGTTATTGGGAATGCTAATTAAGATTACAGTCATTTCTGCCAAATTCACCTCTTTTCTTCTATGGTACTTGGGCTTTGATTCCACTACTCAAGGCACTCTTGTTTATGTTAATAATGGGATAATTGATGTTTTGTCAGAATGTACAGCAATACCACTTCTAATCTTGTTATTAAAAGTTTCTTTTCTGTTAATCATTCTTTTTCCCTCTTTCCTGAAAAATATTTATTTGCCCTTTATCCTCTCAGTCGTTATTAGTGGGGTTTTTTCCGTTATCCGATTGGCTATTATCGCCCTTGTAGTCACAGATAAACCTGCATTTAATTATTGGCATGGTTCTCAAGGTGGTGATATCTTTGCTTTACTCTCGTTCCTCTTGTTTGGGATTACTATTCTCTTCCTATCACCTAATCATCAAATTCCATCATCACTGTCAAAAGTTACATTTCATAAATCCCAACCATTATCCTATTCTAATCTAATTATAGGTATTAGTTTGATCATTATTTTATCTAATTTTTCTCTCCATACCAGTGCGGGCTTGAGTAAAGCAACTATCTATCATTTTCCCCAGCAAATTCCTCTCCCAGGTTGGCAATTAACCGCTAGTGAACCTGTTTCTGTATCTCAAAAACAGAATAAGGAAATTGAATCTGATAACAAGCAAGAGATATTATCAGGACAAATTTATCATTACCAAAGCTCTGGACAGAGTTTAACTGTCAATTTATACTACATCCTTTCTAGTTTAGGCGATATCTCATCCTACTATGAGCAATTTAGTTATCTACCTGATTTACCTAAGCTAATAAAGCCTCTGGAAAAGGTTAACCCCAAAGGACATCATTTACACTTCTCCTCTGAAGAAAACCACTATTTGACGGCTTGCATTAATTCCATGGGAAAAAGTACAGTCACAATATCTCAATTCACTGGCTATTTTTATCGTCCTTACCTTAATCCCTCTCAATGGTTGAATCTCTTCAACGGTAAACAGACCATCCGTGACAGACGCTGTGTCTGGGGGCAACTCTCCTTAGCTAAGGGTAGTGGGGCTGAATTGGAGGCTGTTTGGCAGGCTTTATTATCCTATTGGCAGGATAATTTCCCTAAGTTGAAAAACTAGACCAAAAGATGGGGAGGTTGACAATTGATTTTAAATATGTTAAAATTAGAAAGACAAGGAAGAACTATCATAAAAATTAAGGATTTCAGAATCGCCGACTATGACATAGTTGGTTGGGTTTGATGTAAAAAACGGATTTTTATATTTGGCAAAAAATCACCAACTTGACCACAGAACTGTTAAAATCCATAAATTAAAGTCCATATATTATTTATTGATTCTGAAACCACCATTATGAGCATTAACGAAGTATTTATGCCGGCGCTGAGTTCCACCATGACCGAAGGAAAAATTGTCTCCTGGGTCAAATCGCCGGGGGATAAAGTGGAAAAAGGCGAAACGGTGGTGGTTGTCGAGTCAGATAAGGCGGATATGGACGTAGAAACCTTTTATGAAGGATATCTAGCCCATATCATCGTTGCCGCTGGTGAAACCGCCCCAGTAGGCGCAGCGATCGCTTATATTGCCGAAACAGAAGCAGAAATACCTACAGCCAAGTCCTTAGCTAACGCAGGCGGTGCTGCTGCATCTTCCGCACCCGCCCCCACACCTGTAGCCGCTGCTGCGATCGCTACCCCTATCACTACATCTCAAAATGGTTCTAACCATCAACCAGGTCGCGTAGTAGTTTCACCTCGCGCCCGTAAACTAGCCAAAGAACTGAAAGTTGATTTAAATACCCTTAAAGGTAGTGGTCCTTACGGTCGCATTGTCGCTGAAGATATAGAGGTTGTTGTCGGTAAAGTGCAGCCCGCTACCACCCTTGTTGTTACTCCCCCCGTTGTCACCCCTGCCCTTGTAACTGCCCCAGCCCCAGTAGTCACACCTGTACCCACACAGGTGGTTACTAGTTCTGTTCCTGGTCAAGTAGTACCATTCACTACCTTGCAAAATGCTGTCATTCGGGGTATGGTAGCCAGTCTATCTGCACCTGTATTTCGTGTTAGTTACACAATCAGCACCGATGGATTAGATAAACTTTACAAACAAATTAAATCCAAAGGTGTGACAATGACGGCACTACTAGCCAAAGCTGTAGCCGTAACATTACAAAAACACCCCATTCTTAATGCCAGTTATTCAGACCAAGGCGTTGTTAAGCACTCTGACATTAATATTTCCGTAGCAGTGGCCATGGATGACGGCGGATTAATTACACCGGTTTTACAGAATGCAGATGCAATTGACATCTATTCTTTATCTCGCAATTGGAAGTCTTTAGTAGAACGCGCGAGAACAAAACAGCTACAACCAGCAGAATACAACAGCGGTACTTTCACCATTTCCAACTTGGGAATGTTTGGTGTAGATACCTTTGATGCTATTTTACCCCCTGGACAAGGTTCTATTTTAGCCATTGGTGCATCACGTCCCCAAGTAGTAGCCACAGCCGACGGGTTATTTGCGGTGCGCCAACAAATGCAAGTGAATATTACCTGTGATCATCGCATCATTTACGGTGCTGATGCTGCTGGATTCTTGCAAGACCTAGCGAAGTTAATTGAAACCAATCCCCAATCTTTGACAATGTAATACTTATTATTTGGTATTATTGGTAGTCCAGTTCCCTTCCCTTGCGGGGAGGGGCTAGGGCTGGGTTTTTGCGACTACACCGGGGATCTATAAAAAATATAAACATATACAAATTCCAAATTCTAAGAACTAACATAAAAACAAACTATTCATTAAAAATTAGCGTGTGTTATGACAACCAAAAAACAATTCAATAGCTTTGAAGAAATGCTATCCGGTTCAGATTTACCCGTCTTAGTAGACTTTTATGCTGATTGGTGTGGCCCTTGTCAAATGATGGTATCAATTTTAGAACAGGTCAACAACCAATTAAAAGACAGATTACGGATTGTCAAGATTGACACAGAAAAGTATACAAATTTAGCAACTCAATATCAAATTTCGGCCTTACCAACCTTGGTACTATTTAAACAAGGGCAACCAGTGGACAGAATTGAAGGTGTTATGCAAGCACAACAGTTAGTAGAACACCTGAAATCACGGCTTTAGTATGGTTTCCCAAATTAGAGATGGGAAATTTCCCATCTCTATAGTTTTCACGCATCAGACCTCTGAAGAAAAAGAATGTAGAACCGAGAATCCCTAACCAGGTCACATCTCTACAAAAGTTCTAGGATATACGTATGTCCCTGCCGTTTTTGGTGGAGAAGCAGCTAAAGATGTCCGTGGTGCAGCAATTCCCGTTTATGGTAGTTTGTGAAATACACCACGACGGAGAAAGAGAACGGTGATGAGGGTGGTATCTGTTTGTTACTCAGCAGGTATCACCTATAATTATTAGTCAAAGTGATCGCAATTGACTTTTTACGATAATTTGCGGTAATCTTCCATTAAGACTAATAATCGGTCGAAATTTTCAAAGCTAAAATACAGGTATTACTTAACTACAAGTTACAGCAAATTGTCATCAAACCCGGAACAAGAACCCCACCCCCAACCTCCTCCAATATCAAAAGTTTATCCTTTTCTTCCCCCCGCTGCGGGGGGATTGAGGGGGGTGCGATGAGGGGGCTAAGATGTACCTTATATGATTGGAAATCGCTGTAGTATGAAATTCAATGTCACGATTGATCGAGATGAAGATGGTGTCTGGATTATTGAATGTCCTAGTATTCCTGGTTGCATTAGTCAGGGAGCAACAAAAGAAGAGGCTTTAGAGAATATTCAAGATGCGATTTCTGCTTGCTTACAGGTTAGGGCAGAAATGGGGTTGCCATTGACTATTGAAACTAAACAAGTAGAAGTCTTAGTATAGTTATGGCATCAAAACTACCTGTTCTGAGTGGACAAGAAGTAGTTCGTACTTTTGAAAAGCTGGGCTGGCGATTTGCACGCCAAAGTGCAAGTCATATAATTTTGGTCAAAGAAGGTGAAATGGTAACTTTGTCTGTTTCTGATCATCATGAGGTGGCAAAAGGGACTTTACGGGGACTGATACGAACTGCTGGGTTAACAGTAGAAGAATTTATTGCCAATGTTTAAATATATGGTATGTATTATTTGTAGTATTGGCGATCGCTACACTGACCTTCTGAATCGCCTAAGCTCCCATTAGAATCCTTAACACCCAGTTTAAATTTCTAGATTTGTAGAGATTAAAATCATGGCGCGATCGCATATCTCTTGACGGTTGACTAGTTTGGCTAACTCATGGGGTTCATAGCGTCCTTCCTCAACCTCTGAGGAGGCGCGATCAACTGCTTCTGTATAAGCTTCGGAAATTGCTAGGCGTAATTCATCGGTATTGAGGTATGTTCCGCCAGCTTTACGTCGCTGGTTTTTGGTTTGGATACCGCGTATAGAGTTGCGAATTGATAGCTCCCACGATTTCGTAGTGCGATTTTCTGCTTTTTGCTTGATTAGATGCATAAGCAGAATTACTGCATAGCTACGAATATTGTTGATTTTATCATCTCTGCTCATTTCTTCTAATTCGTCAACAATTGCCAAAGCTCCAGTCATATCACCTTTAAGTAGTAATTCCCTTAATGTCAAAAGTTCTTCCATATCTTTAGTGATGTGAGAATGGGATATATAGTAGTTATAGCATTAGTTACTATATCCATTAAGATAAGAGGCGATCGCTACTCTGAACTTTGAACCTCCTACATTAAACTTTAGAAGAGAGAAGAATCAGGCGATCGCACTCCAAAACACATCAAATCATTCGAGAATGTTTATTGTTGGATGGAATAGCAATCGCATTTGGCAAAATTTAGCAGATAATTAACAGACGTAAAATTACTAAGAATTAGATCGAGATTTAACTTTAGATCAATTCATCAAATGGCTTGACAAAAAGTAAGGTTATGCAATGATTTACCTCTATAAATTTTACCGCAACTGCGATAGGATTATAGGATTATAATAGATTGGGTTTAAAAAACGAAGGAAGTGCAAATGTCCACAGAACAAGAGATAAAAAATGCCATAACAAGACTCACGTTTTTACAACTTCATATTCAAAATTTTGTGAAGCAGTCTTTTGGTGACCTGTCATTTCAAATTGAGGTAGTTGTAAAGGACTTACTCAATGTTCTGGAAAATGCAGATTACGTGAATGTGAATACAATTAAGCATAACCATCCAGCGATTGATTTATTAGATAAAGAACAAGGTATTGCAATACAGGTAACAACTGATGCTAGTATGACCAAGGTGAAGCATACACTCAAAATGTACAAGAAACATAGTATGGCTTACGAAGAACTCATTATCTTGGGGTTCATCAAGAAAACAAATGCTAAATCTCCTTCTCCTTTCGCTAAAATTGTTGGGATCGAATATCTACTGGACAAAATAAAGAGTTCCAACTATGAAACAATTCAAAAAGTAAATGATATATTGCAGAGAGAGATTCCTTTGCATCTCTTGAATCCCCTTGATGACGTTATGTGTCTCGAAATTGTGCTAGGAATAATTGATAGAAGTGCTGTCCGAGATTTGACCCGGAGTGAGGGTGACTATGGCGATATGGTAGTTGGCCTGAAAAAGATTAAGGAGGTCATCCATACTGGAAGAATTTATGGGAAGTCAATAACAGCTAAATCTCTATCGGAGTATCAACCTGATGTCAGGGAAAAGTTAGAGGAAATTGAATTCTCAATATCGAAAATAATCCAAATATATAATAGAGCGAAGAATCAGTCCAGTAGTCCTACCTTTATTTTTCTGGATTCCAGAGAACGGCAAGATATTGATGATTGTAAGCGAGAAATAGCAGACCTTGCAAATCAGTTAGCAAAAGATCAAGGCATAAATAAGGAGATCAAAGTTGGGTGAAATCTAGTATGTTAATTTTGATGAAACTTCCCTGTTTTTAGTTCATGCAAATTTTGTGTTTATCTGAACGCAAAGTCCATGTAGGATAGGGTTTTACCCGAAATAGATACCAGAGATTTTAGATGAATTTTTACCTCCTCAAAAGGCACAGATCCAAATTGTCGAACGAAAGAAGTTTTAATCCTGTTAATCCTTAAATCCTGGACATCCTGATATGGCTTGCGCCACGCTACGCTATCAGACAATAATCTTAATTTAAAATCTCCTAATCCCTTGTTCCAAACCCTCACAGACACCTGTAAGAAAATCTAAATCCAAAGTGGCAATAGTATCACTTGGCTGATGATAATGGGGATTTCGCATAAAAGCGGTATCTGTCACCATGATTGCTGGATAACCTTCATCCCAAAACGGTGAATGATCACTTAAACGAGTTTGGGGAACTAATAAACCCCGATTTGGTGCTGGTAGCCATTGACTATTTATACTGGATTGCTTGATACTACCACTTAAACTAATTAAATCACCCAAAGTCCGCAAATTGCCAATTAAAGCAATAAAATCACCACGATTTGGATAAAAGAACTGTAAAGGAAAAGGGTATTTTTGAGAACCAGTAGTAGAATCTCGATATCCCAACATTTCCAAAGATATCATCAAACGAAGAGGTTGCTTTTGTTCGCGCAACAAAGCTGCATAATCAGCACTACCCAACAATCCATATTCTTCCATATCAAAAGCCACCAACCGCAAAGGATATTTCGCGGGTTTTTCAGCAAAACTTCTAGCAAATTCTAATAAAACAGCCACACCTGTAGCATTATCATCAGCCCCAACAGTTCCTAACACACCATCATAATGAGTGCCAATTAAAATAGGTGGTAAATTGGTTTTCTGGTTTGCTGTTGCACCAGGTAAATTTAAAATCAGATTTTTACAGCTTTTACCTCTAACTTCAAAGGTGTGGATTTCCACACTTCCCCATTGTCCCAATTGCTGGTGAATGTATTCTTGAACAAAGAAATGTCCCGCACTGTCCATGTATGGATTGCGTTCTCTCGCTACTTCCTGAAGGTGGTTTTCTAACCGCTGTTTTAAATTCAAAGTGGATAAGTCTAATGTGTAATGGGTAAGAGTAAAGATAAATATTTACTTTCCCAACTGACCAATGACCAATGACCAATGACCAATGACCAATGACCAATGACTTAAAATGCTATCCTAGTTTAGCAAGTAGCACCGCTGTTGCTAAAATGCCTCTAATTCCTGATTTAATGATGACTATTATATTATTGGATTGTTGACCTAATTAGCACTAAGTCAAAATCAGCCTTATTATATCATAATAAATCTACAAAACACGCAACGGGAGACGAGTAACGCATGGGCAAGGTAGTTGGCATCGACTTGGGTACAACCAACTCAGTAGTCGCCGTCATGGAGGGTGGCAAGCCGGTGGTGATTGCCAATGCAGAAGGAATGCGAACAACCCCCTCCGTAGTTGGCTTTAGTAAGGAAGGTGAAAGGGTTGTAGGGCAAATGGCTAGGCGGCAAACCGTCCTTAATCCCCAAAATACCTTTTTTGCGGTAAAACGCTTTATTGGGCGCAAATATGGGGAATTAAACCCGGATTCTAAGCGTGTTCCTTACACTATCCGTAAAGACGAAATTGGCAATATTAAAGTTGCTTGTCCTCGGCTGAATAAGGAATTTTCCCCGGAAGAAATTTCGGCCATGGTGTTGAAAAAATTAGCTGATGATGCTAGTCGTTATTTGGGTGAACCTGTTACCGGGGCTGTGATTACTGTTCCGGCTTATTTTAATGATTCTCAGCGTCAAGCTACCCGTGACGCAGGTAGAATTGCAGGTTTAGATGTTTTACGCATTCTCAATGAACCCACAGCCGCATCTTTGGCTTACGGATTAGATCGAGGTGATATGGAAACTATCCTCGTTTTTGACTTGGGTGGGGGAACTTTTGATGTATCCATTCTGGAAGTGGGGGACGGCGTATTTGAGGTTAAGGCTACTAGTGGAGATACTCAACTCGGTGGTAATGATTTTGATAGAAAAGTGGTTGATTGGTTGGCGGAACAGTTTTTAGAAGCAGAAGGGGTAGACCTAAGACGCGATCGCCAAGCGTTGCAAAGACTAATGGAAGCCGCAGAAAAGGCTAAAATAGAACTTTCCGCAGTCAGCGTCACTGATATTAATTTACCTTTTATTACTGCCACGGAGGATGGTCCAAAACACCTAGAAAGCCGCTTGACGCGATCGCAATTTGAAGGTTTATGTGTAGACTTGTTAGGTAGATTAAGAACACCAGTAAAGCGGGCATTAAAGGATGCCGGACTCTCTCCGGTAGATATTGAGGAAGTTGTTTTGGTCGGTGGTTCTACTAGGATGCCTATGGTAAAACAGCTAGTTCAAGACTTAATTGGCATCGAACCCAGCGAAAACGTGAATCCTGATGAAGTTGTCGCCGTCGGTGCGGCTATTCAGGGCAGTATTCTCGCTGGTGAAACTAAGGATGTTTTGCTATTAGATGTTACACCGCTGTCTTTGGGTTTGGAAACCATCGGCGGTGTGATGAAAAAACTTATACTAAGGAATACAACGATCCCAGTGCGTCGTTCTGACATCTTTTCTACTTCCGAAAATAATCAAAACAGCGTAGAAATCAACGTGGTTCAGGGTGAAAGGGACATGGCCACAGATAACAAGTCTTTGGGACGGTTTAAACTTTATGGTATCCCCCCAGCACCAAGAGGTATTCCCCAAGTTCAAGTATCTTTTGATATTGATGCTAATGGTATTTTACAGGTAACAGCTTTAGATCGTACCACGGGCAGGGAACAAAGCATCACCATTCAAGGCGCTTCTACTTTAAGCGAGTCCGAAGTTAACAGAATGATTCAGGATGCTCAAAAATACGCCAATATTGATAGACAACGGAAAGAACGAGTTGAAAAACGTACCCGGGCTGAAGCTTTAATATTACAAGCAGAACGGCAATTACGCGAACTAGCGTTAGAAATGGGAATGCAATTCGCTCGTAACCGTCGTCAACGCATTGATAATATTTGTCGCAATTTACGGGAAAGTTTACAAGCTGATGAAGATCGTGGTATTGATCAGGCTTATGCTGATTTACAAGATGCTCTTTATGAACTGAATAGAGAAGTCCGTCAGTATTATGCTGAGGATGAAGATGATGATCTATTTGGCGCTATCCGTGACATCTTTGCTGGTGAAAAAGAACCGGAACGAGATGTTTACAGAGATAATTATCGGGAACGAAATTCATCTAACCGAGGTGTTAACAGAGATTATGGGAGAGAAAATCGTTCTCCCAATTATGAACGTCCCACCCGCACTAAACGCCCCAGCTACCAGGATAATTGGGATGATGATGATGATTGGCTATAAGGTAATTTTAGATTTTAGATTTTGGATTTTGGATTCAGTATCTTTGATCTAAAATCTAATTTTCAATATTTGTAGCGTCATTAATAAGTATAAGCACAACTGACAACTGACCACTGACAACTAACAACTAACTACTAACAACTGACAACTGACAACTGACCACTGACCACTGACAACTGACAACTAAACTAACAACTGACCACTAAACTAACATTTAAATAAGAGATTATGCAAAATTTGCAAAATTTTCGGGATTATTACGAGATTTTAGGAGTTTCTAAAGATGCTTCCAGTGAAGAAATTAAAAAGGTTTATCGTCGTTTAGCTAGACAATATCACCCCGACCTCAATCCTGGCAATAAGGAAGCAGAGGAAAAATTTAAAACTATTGGTGAGGCTTATGAAATCCTTTCCGATTCTAGCAGGCGATCGCAATATGATCAATTTAGCCGCTATTGGCAACAAAACGGTTTTACAGGTAATAAACAAACTCCCAAGTCTAAAGGTTGGAATAACCGCACTAATGACCGTTCCAGTCAAGATGTAGACCCCAGCCAATTTAGCGATTTTGAAAGTTTTGTGAATCAGGTAATTGGTGTTAGCAACCGCAAAGAACCGAAAAGCAGTTCGGAAAATACCACCACTAGCGACCCCTTTCGCAGTCCTAGAACTAAAGTTGCATATACGGTTAATACTCCCCCTCGTGCTAACCGTCGAGATATTGAAGCTAGATTAACCTTACCTCTGGAGAAGGCTTATCAAGGTGGTAATGAAAGAATACGCTTAGAAGATGGGCGATCGCTCGAAGTGACTATGCCCCCAGCCATGGTGACAGGTCAAACTATTCGCCTCCGCAATCAAGGAATTAGTGGTGGTGATTTATACTTAAAAATCACCGTTGATCCTCATCCTTTGTTTAAGCTAGAAGGTGCTAATATTTTCTGTCAAGTACCTGTAACTCCCAGTGAAGCAACATTGGGCGGACAAGTTGAAGCACCCACCCTTGATGGTCCAGTGAAAATGACTATTCCCCCTGGTGTCAGGTCTGGACAAAGATTTCGTCTTGGTAATAAAGGCTACCCAGTTGAAAATGGTCAACGTGGTGATCAACTAGTGGAAATTCAGATAGTAACCCCAAAAAATATTAGTCCTCAAGAACGGGAACTTTATGAGAAATTAAGAGAAATAGAAACTTTTAAACCTCGTGCTGATTTAATTTAAGCCAAAAATTAAGCCAAAAAAACACACAGGATCATTAACCGCAGACAAATCAATGCTTCATATAAAAATGACATAAGTTACCCAACATTTCAATAGATAGGATTTGAAAGGACGGAGATTTAATTTTCACTAGTGCTATTTTTGCGTGCAATTATTGTTTAAGTCAGATATCATGATTTTTCTACCACTAGGTGCTGACAATTGATGATCAAGAATTAACCCAAGTGTCAACAACAGTGCTAGGCTTGACGGTATTTGGGACAATGGCACGATAAAATTCTATAACGATAAATTGCAATAAAGGTCTAAATGGCAGAAACACTATTTTTCAACGCTCTGCGGGAAGCTATTGACGAAGAAATGTCCCGCGACTCCAAAGTATTCGTTTTGGGTGAGGACGTAGGACACTACGGTGGTTCTTATAAAGTTACTAAAGATCTACACCAAAAGTATGGTGATTTGCGAGTTTTAGATACCCCTATTGCGGAAAATAGCTTTACTGGAATAGCTGTAGGGGCTGCTATGACCGGGTTACGTCCTATTATTGAAGGAATGAACATGGGCTTTCTGCTCCTGGCCTTCAACCAAATTTCTAATAATGCGGGTATGTTACGCTATACTTCCGGTGGTAACTTTAAAATCCCTATGGTCATTCGTGGTCCTGGAGGTGTGGGTAGACAATTAGGTGCGGAACATTCCCAACGTCTAGAAGCTTATTTCCAAGCTGTTCCCGGTTTAAAAATTGTCGCTTGTTCCACCCCTTACAATGCTAAAGGCTTACTGAAAGCAGCTATCCGCGATGATAACCCAGTCTTATTTTTTGAACACGTTTTACTTTATAATTTAAAAGAAGATTTACCAGAAACCGAATATGTCCTCCCCCTTGACCAGGCTGAAGTTGTCCGTAAAGGTAAGGATGTGACAATTTTAACTTATTCACGGATGCGATACCATGTTTTACAAGCTGTGAAATCTTTGGAAAAACAAGGTTATGATCCAGAAGTTATTGATTTAATTTCTCTTAAACCTCTCGATTTTAACACTATTGGCGCATCAATTCGCAAAACTCACCGCGTTATCGTTGTGGAGGAGTGTATGAGAACTGGGGGTATTGGTGCGGAATTAACCGCTTCTATTAATGACCGCTTATTTGATGAATTAGACGCTCCTGTATTGCGTCTTTCTTCCCAGGATATCCCCACTCCTTACAATGGTAATCTGGAACGCCTCACAATTGTTCAACCAGAGCAAATCATCGAAGCAGTCCAGAAAATGGTCGCTTTGCGAGTTTAGGTATTTGTCAGTTGTTCGTTGTCAGTTGTTCATTGTCAGTTGTTCATTGTTCGTTGTTCATTGTCAGTTGTTCATTGTCAGTTGTTCATTGTCAGTTGTTCGTTGTTAGTTGTTTGTTATTCGTTGTTTGATTACTTATGAACCACTGACCACCGACCACCGACCACTGACCACTGACCACTGACCACTGACCACTGACTACCCCAAACTTCTGCTCACAACCGACAAAAAGAGCGTTATTATAACCTTTGTCAGTTGTGAGTCATTGTATGCAAAAACAGCGATCGCTATTAGCATTAATTATAGTCTTGGTAATTGCCGCCATTACGGTAATTGTCAAAATTCCTGTACCCCTGGGATTAGATTTACGGGGCGGTTCTCAGCTTACCATTCAGGTGAAACCAACAGCGGAAATTCCCCAAATTACCGAAAGGGAATTGGAAGCTGTGAAAAAAGTGGTCGAAGGACGAATTAATGGTTTAGGTGTTTCTGAACCTGTAATTCAAACTGTGGGTACAGATAAAATTTTAGTACAATTACCTGGTGTCAATGACCCAGAACAAGCAGAACGAATATTAGGTGGTACAGCACAGTTAGAGTTCCGTATCCAAAAACCAAATACAGAAGCCCAACTTATAGCTTTACAGGTAACAAAAAACGACCTAAAAACCAAGCGGGAAGAGTTGAAAAAGACCAAAGATCAAGCTGCAATTAATACCAATAAACAAGAGTTTGATCAAAATAATCAAGCAGTAGCAGAATTGTTTGAAAGTACCAACCCACCTCTCACTGGTAAATATCTCAAGGATGCCTATGGACAGCCCACTCAAGGCAATAATTGGGACGTGGCCATCCGTTTTGATCAAAAAGGTGGTGAACTCTTTGCAGGGCTGACAAAAGACCTGGCGGGAACTGGTCGCAGTATCGGTATTTTCCTGGATAATGAACTGATTAGTTCACCTACTGTGGGAGTAGAATTTGCTGCTACTGGGATTACAGGCGGTTCTGCGGTAATTACAGGTCGTTTTCAAGCCCAAGAAGCGAATGATTTAGGGGTACAGTTGCGCGGTGGTGCATTACCCGTTCCCGTGGAAATTGCAGAAAGAAGAACGGTAGGCGCTACTCTAGGAAAAGATAGTATTCAAAGAAGTATCTATGCTGGTATTGGCGGTCTAACTTTAGTATTAATATTTATGGTATTGTACTACAGACTACCAGGAATGATCGCCAATATATCACTATTAATTTACTCCCTACTCACTTGGGCTGCTTTCTGTTTACTGAGTGTCACCCTCACCTTACCCGGAATTGCTGGTTTTATTCTCAGTATCGGTATGGCTGTTGATGCTAATGTCTTGATTTTTGAACGCACTAGGGAAGAATTACAAGCTGGTAAATCTCTGTATCGTTCTGTAGAATCCGGTTTTTACCGCGCTTTTTCTAGCATCTTAGATAGTAATGTTACTACCTGGATTGCTTGTGCTGCTTTATTTTGGTTGGGTTCAGGACTAGTAAAAGGCTTCGCGCTCACATTAGCTTTAGGTGTAGCGGTAAGTATGTTTACCGCAATTACTTGTAGTCGCACATTGATGTTTTTAGTTATTTCCATTCCCTCTTTGCGGAACACCAAACTTTATGCTCCTAATGTGCCAGTAATAAATAAGACAGGAGTGGCACAATGAGATTAAATATTAACAAAGCACGGGGTACATGGTGGACTATTTCCTGCGTTATTATCCTCAGTGGGATTATTTCCATGGTGATATCTTCTTTAAATCCCAATATTAAAGCCCCTTTGCGTCCTAGTTTGGACTTTATTGGCGGTACAAGGTTGCAATTGGTGCGAGATTGTGGCAAAATTGGTAATTGTGATCAGCCCATAGATATCAATGTTGTGCGAGAGGTGGCTAAATCTCAAGGTCTTGGTGATAGTAGTATCCAATTAATCTCGGAAAATGGCCAGGAAAATGGTATCACTATCCGCACGAAAACACTCGCAGCCGAACAGCGTATCAATCTCCAAAATGCTCTCAGTGAAAAAATTGGCACTTTCGACCCGCAAAAAAATCAAGATGACTCCGTTGGTGCAACTTTAGGAAAAGAGTTATTTGCTTCTGGAGTCTTGGCTTTAATAGTTTCCTTTATAGGAATTACTATCTACATGGCTGTCAGATTTCAATGGGATTACGCTGTATTTGCCATTGTAGCCTTGTTTCACGACATTTTGATTACAACTGGGGTTTTCTCGATTTTAGGCTTGGTTTTCGGCGTTGAAGTGGATAGTCTGTTTATCGTGGCCTTGTTGACTATCACGGGTTTCTCTGTTAATGATACTGTTGTTATTTATGACCGGATTCGAGAAACGATTAAACTTCATCCTGAACAACCAATTGCTGATGTTGTTGATGATGCTGTTAACCAAACTTTAAGTAGGTCAATTAATACTACTTTAACAACTCTACTGACATTAACTGCTATCTTCTTCTTTGGTGGAGAAACACTGCATAATTTTTCTTTAGCTTTAATTGTGGGCTTTATTATGGGAGCTTATTCTAGTATTTTCATTGCTAGTACACTGCTGATCTGGTGGCGAGAACGTAGTCAAAATTACTCAGTTCAAACCCCTATCAGTTCCCCAGAAAGTTAAATTCATTGATCACTTGTTCCTAGTCGGAGACTGGGAACGAGATTAACGAGATTTTGTAGACACAAGTTATACCATTGCTATGGATAAACCTGAAGTACCATTTGAGGGGGAACAATTAGCCTTAGACCCTGATTTTGCTCAACAAATACACAAACTACATCTGCTAACAGTATATGGTAGATGGTTATTTGCTGGCTTCTTATGGGTAACTATCGCGCCTTTTTGTTTGTGGGATTTACGGACAGAAATTTATTTATTGCAACAATATTTTACCTGGGTAGGATTACGATACGCGCTGATTTTTCACCCTTTGTCTGCTCTTGGTTTAAGCTTGTGCATTGCTATGACAACTTCTGTGTTAGTCTGGCAAAGTCGTAATATCCTTTGGGGATTACCATTAAAAGAGCAGGAACATTTACAAAAGCAAGTTTATCACATTCGTCAACAAGGATCTACACATCCTCTATGGAAGTGGGTTTGTAAATGAGTAGGTAATAGGTAATGGGTAATAGGTAATAGGTAATAGTAATAAAAGGGAGTTTTTTAACTTTTAATTGAAATATTGCATATACATATACAGCCTTAGTAATTTTCAGGAAAATATGCCATAACAGAAGCGAACATATTGTGATAATTGGATGATCATAGATGAAATATTCTCAAATTCAATTTAGTCAAAGTCTTGGTGATATTGATATTTGTAAACTTCAACAATTGTTTGATATTACTGCTTTTTGGGCAAAAGGACGAAATATAAAAGATTTGGCTATAGCTATTGCTAACAGTGAACCTGTTATTTCCGTATGGGATAAAGAATTATTAATTGGCTTTGCTAGAGCAACCTCTGACGGCATCTATCGCGCTACAATTTGGGATGTTGTCATTCATCCAGATTATCAAGGTAATGGACTAGGTAGCAAGTTAATAGAAACAGTTTTAAATCATCCTCGAATGCAAAAAGTAGAGCGTGTATACTTAATGACTACTCACCAACAAAAATTTTATGAAAAGATTGGTTTTCAGGTGAATAAAACAACGACAATGGTTTTATAAAATCTTGACAATTATCACCTACACAAAATACGTCTCAAACTCTCTTGTCTTCCTGTCCTTTGCTCCTTTGTGGTTTATTATTCCCTAACTTGTGTGTAAGTCCTCAGAATCTTCATAAATTAAGCAGTTCAAATAATGAATAATCATCCTTATGCCTGGATAAACGAATCTCTGTCCACTATTCACCAGGCTGACTGGTATCGTTCCGTAGAAACTATTCACAGCCGTCCCGGTGCAACAGTGTTATTATCTGGGCGAGAGGTGATTAATTTTGCTAGTAATGATTACTTAGGACTAGCAGGTGATCAACGTTTACAAACAGCCGCTATTAATGCTATTCAAGAATTTGGCACTGGTAGTACAGGTTCTAGATTACTCAGTGGGCATCGAGAATTACACAGAGAATTAGAACGGGAAATAGCATCTAGCAAACAAACCCAAGACGCATTAGTATTTAGCTCCGGTTATTTGGCAAATCTAGGTACAATTGCGGCTATAGTCGGTAAAAGAGACTTGATTTTAGCTGATCAATTTAACCATTCCAGCCTCAAAAAAGGGGCAATTCTCAGCGGTGCAACGGTGATTGAATATCCGCACAGTGGGATGGCAGCACTATTGCAAAATTTACAGCAATATCGAAAAAATTACCGACGCTGTTTAATAGTTACTGATAGCGTTTTTAGCATGGATGGTGATTTATGTCAATTACCCCAACTGCTAGATTTAGCGACAGAATTTAGTTGTATGCTATTGTTAGATGAAGCTCATGCTACGGGAGTCATGGGTAAAACTGGTGCTGGGTGTGTGGAACATTTCGGGTGTACAGGTAGAGAATTAATTCAAATTGGCACATTAAGTAAAGCTTTGGGTAGTTTGGGCGGATATGTAGCCGGTAGCAGTGACCTAATTGACTTTTTACGCAATCGCGCCCCTAGTTGGATTTATACCACTGCCCTTTCCCCCGCAGACACAGCCGCAGCCTTAGCGGCCATGAAAATAGTCCAACAAGAACCGCAAAGGCGATCGCAATTGTGGCAAAATGTCAACTATTTAAAACAATTAATTCAAGATAATTTACCTAACTTAAAATTATTACCGACGGAATCAGCGATATTATGTTTTCAATTACCCAATGCAGCCGCAGCATTAACAGCAGGAAAGCTAATGCAAGCATCAGGAATTTTTGCCCCGGCCATTCGTCCTCCCACAGTGAGTACAAGTCGGATTAGAATATCTATGATGGCTACCCATGAGTTAGCACATATTCAGAAATTGGTGGAAGTGATCAAAATTATTGAATATTTCTAGATCCTGAAAGGACTTTTTCTAGTAACTTACGTTTTTTGAACTAAGTAGGTGAACGGAAAAAAACCGACATACAGCAAGTAGCTTTGAGTGAGGTACACTTTGTGCAGGCAAGATGCCCGCACCACAAGAGTTTTATTATTAATATCTGTACTTCATAATATCGGAAACTGCTGTA
>NZ_KE384717.1:107336-115900 GCF_000426925.1 Dolichospermum circinale AWQC310F
GTAGGGCTGGCTGAAGAAAGCTAAAACCATTTATTAATAAGGGTTTCGCGGATTTTTACCACAAAAAAGTGCCAGGTTTTGGCTAATGGTGTCTCAAAATGAATTGCATTTTTCTTTGTCGGATTTGGAAAATTGAGGATATCCAGCAGTTAAAACTGTTCCCTGTTCCCTGTTCCCTGTTCCCTGTTCCCTGTTCCCTGTTCCCTGTTCCCTGCTTTCACAGACAACTTTTTCAGCAAGCCCTAAGTAACGAAAAGTAAAGAAATTGGCAAGAAAATTGGTGCTATAAAAACTTGCCTAGAAAATATTATTAAAAATTTTTAGTCATTAACTAATTCATCTCGCCATTTTTCCCGTTTTTCTCTCTCTTCACGCACTTCTTCCTCTCTTTCCTTTTCTCTTGGTAATAGCCAAGTTTGATGGTTTAGAGGTTTTTGTCGTTCCAAATGGTTAATAAACTGGATAATTGACAAATCAGCTTTGATAGGATTTTTTAAATAAAACCGCATATTTTGTAATATCTGATCATGATTTTTAAGTAAGCGATCACTAATTCTTTTCCCTACCCATAGCATCAATTTATTAATCAACTTTCCGAAAATACCTTGACGTTTTTTGCACATTAATAATGTTTGTCCTTGAGTTTTTCCTTCTGGTAAGATCCGAGTGGTAAATATTATGTGCAGATGGGTTAAATCATTACCAAAGGTAATTATACTAGTTGTTCCATACCAATAACAAATACTATAACTCAGGGAACTATTAAAAAACCTACGGTAGAGTTTTAACCAAAATGACCTACTAGTAATATTGGTAATTGTATTAAAAATAATCGCATTTTGATTGAGTTCTTGTTTCTCCAAAACCATCTTTAATGGCAATTTATAAACTATATTAATTTGTTGTGTATCAATACCCTGAAGAAGTAGTAAATTAGGATGACAATTAATACTAAATTCCCCACCAAGAGCAAAATCAAATTCTTGATTTTCCCAATCTAAAACAAATGGTAAGGGTTGTTGTGGAGTTTCCCCAGTCCATACCCAAATTATGCCATATTGTTCCGCTACTGGCCAAGTTTTGGCTTTGACAGCTACGGGTTCATCTAAATCGGGAACATCAACACAAATACCTTCTGCATCAAATTTCCACTGATGTAAAACACAGCGTAATTCATTACCTTCAATTTTACCTTGGGCTAAACTTGTACCCATGTGCGGACAGTAAGCATCTAAAATAATCGCGCGTCTGTCTTGACCACGATATACTACTAAATCTCTCCCCAAAATTGTCACGGGTTTCACCTCACCCACAAACAAAGATTGAGAAGGTAATACCCAATACCAACCTTCGACAAAACTGGCTGATTGATTGAAAATTTTAGGTTTACGAACTGAGTTAAAATTATCTATATTCGTGTTCATGTTTAGGGTTTTACTTGCAGTGAAGCAGTTAGTTTATACCTATCATGAACAAGCAAAAAAAAACAGTATAATTAATATATAATTTCCAGAAGTTTCCCGACACTTCAATCATTATTTTTCAGATGCTAGATGTATAAACATGTTACAAGTTATTTATTCTGATGAGTTTTTAGACCACAAAACTGGAATCTACCACCCAGAAAAACCATCCCGGTTAACAGCCATAGTTGATGCTTTAAAAACTGCGAGTTTTGCGGAAAAGATTACCTGGAAACTACCTACACCAGTTATATCAAAACCCTCTTTAATGTCTTGGATAGAAAGTGTTCATTCTACAACTTATATTAACAAAGTTAAAAATATCGCCACTAACGGTGGTGGTTATTTAGACAGGGATACTCCCGTTTCTCCCCGTAGTTATGATGTCGCTTTGTTAGCGGTTAGTGCTTGGTTGGATGCAGTTGATACAGTTATTAATACAGCAGACCCAGCTTTTGTCTTAGCGCGTCCACCTGGACATCATGCGGTCAGTGATACGGGTATGGGTTTTTGTTTATTTTCCAATGCTGCTATCGCAGCCTTTTACGCTTTACAACAACCGGGAATTAAGCGTGTTGCTATCCTAGATTGGGACGTACATCACGGTAATGGTACGGAAGCAATAGTCGCAACTCACCCACAAATTGCTTATATTTCTCTTCACCAGTATCCAGCTTATCCCGGTACAGGGGATGCTTCTCAACAAGGTTTACACAATAATGTGTTAAATTTACCTATTTCTCCTGGTAGTGATATTACTGTCTATCAACCCCTATGGGAAAAACATATATTACCATTTTTAAACAATTTTTCCCCAGATTTACTGATTGTCAGCGCTGGTTATGATGCTAATGCTAATGATCCTTTAGCAAGTGTGAATTTACAACCAGAGGATTTTAGTTTATTTACAGAATACTGTTTGAGTATCACCAGAAAAATTATGTTTGGTTTAGAAGGAGGTTATGATTTACCAAGTCTTGCTAAATCAGTAATTGCTACTATTCAAGCCTGTATTAGTTAGTCTTTTTTAGTAACTCCATATTCCACTAAATTTAAGACTTCACTACCTAGAGAATAAGAATGTGTAAATATATATCTTCTACAATATAAGTTCCATGGTTGCTGCCAAAAAAGAGCGAAATTAGTTGTAATTTTTACTTTAAATATTTTTCTGTATTTTACCTCACTGAATATAGTTAAAAATTATCAAAATTATCAAATCTTTCGTAATCAAACTTTGTCATCATGTCATAAAAGAGCTAAAGTTTTGTTAAGATATAATCACTGGGAATTTCATGAAAAGTACCAGTAGCTATCTAAAGTTCAGAAGGTGAACAAATGACCACCTATATTTTTTTTGACCAAGCACTCCAGATGCTGACCACTGCTTTTTTCGCATCAGTAATTATACTAACGACATTTTCTAGTATAGGTTTAGCAGTGATTGAAACAATTGAAAAAACGCGAGACAGCTAAAAATACGCTTCAAACTAGGGACAGGTGTGAAAAGTCTGATAGTATTTAGTTTCATAGCCGAAATCTCATTTACAACCTGTCACCATAAAGATAATCATCTGCGTTTATCTGCGTTTATCTGCGTTTAATTCTGAATTTCTGTACCTCAGCGGCAAGTAATTTCATTTTTGAAACCCACCCAGGTGGGTTTTGTCTATTTAGAAGTGTTTTTTAACGCCTAACTGGGCTTCTCACAGACAGATAACGGTAAATTCATAGCACCATAAAACTAAACAGAAACTAAGCGACGCAAAGACTCAGCCCGACGTTTAGCAACGGCGTTATTAGGTGCTATTTTGAGGGTAGCTTCATACATTTCTAAAGCTTGAGCATTCAATTTTTTCTTCTCATAAGCGTGTCCGAGATTATTTAGGGCTGATACATAATCTGGGTTCAATTTGATAGCTTCTTTATACTGACGAATTGCTAAATCATATTGTTCTTGAGCAAAATAAACATATCCCAAGCCGTTGTAAATAGGAGCAATAGATTCTTCTCCCTCTTCTGCGGCTGCTTTTAGAGCTTTTTGAAATAGGACTATGGCTTGGCTAAATACTTTTTTTTCTGAATAAATACTAGCTAATTCATAGTATTCTTGAGCCGTGCCTTTTTCTTTAGTTAATTTATTTTTTAACTTATTCAGGGAGCTTTCAAGTTTCCGAGTTTTGAATACTTGACGAAAAACACTTACACCAGCAAATGCCAGTAAACCAACAAAAGTTGAGAGATAAATGATGACTAAATTGTTATCCATTGTCTACAAATACTGCTTAAATTAAAATCTGTTAGGTCATAGATATTCGACTTCTTGAATAAGTTAGGGATCTTAATTGATTAATTACTACAATCCCCAATATTCTATCCTTTCTTTGAGCCAACCTGTAACTGTATAACGGGCAATGGCTTCATTCACTTTACGTCTTAATTCATCATATTGCAATCCTTTGGGCATAACTACAGCTAACGGTTCTGCTGATAATTTAGTTGCTAGTATATGATATTGAGGATATGCTTGCACCCAACCACTAAGAACGCTAAAATCCGCAGCAAAACCATCTACTTGATTATTTTCTATTTTTTCCCACCCTTGTCCGTAGGAATTGACAGCGACTAATTGAGCAGATGGTGTAAAATATTTTAAGTAAGAAATAGTGCTAGAGTGGTTGAGAACTGCTATTTTCCGGTTTCCTACATCTTTTAATTCTTGAATAGATGTATTTTTTATAACTATTCCCGCACCATCATAATAGTAGGGAACACTGAAGCTAACCATGCGAGAACGTGAGGCTGTTGCTGTCACCCCAGCGACAGCTAAATCAACTTGCTGATTAAATACTACAGGTAAGCGATCGCTATTAGCTACTGGTTGCAATTTCACAGCATCGGCTTTCCCTAATAAATCACTGGCTAAACGTTTGGCTAAATCAATTTCTAACCCCTGTAAATTGCCTTGATCATCCCTAAAACCTAGAGGACGGAGGTTATCCTTAACTGCTAGATTTAGATAGCCTCGCTGCTGAATTTCCGCCATTGTCGCCGCAGATACAGTCAAGTTGCCACCTAAAAAAAATAAGCAAACCATCAATAACAAGGTAGCGGATAATACCAGATGTAACTTCTTCATCATTGCCCAGGTTTTTACTCCAATTAAAAACTGCAAAAAACTTCTTAATTTTTAATTTTCAATTCTCCGATGTGGCCATTTGTTACATCCGTTATTCATCCGTTCCCACCTTTATCTGTTAACCGATTGTGCCAACTCTGCAATTTTAGCAAAACTTGCGGGATCAAGAATTGCCAATTGTGCCAACATTTTGCGGTTTAGTTCCACATTGGCCTTTTTCAAATTGCCAATTAAACGGCTGTAGCTTAAACCGTGTTGTCTGGAAGCTGCATTAATACGTGCTATCCACAGACGACGAAAATCACGCTTTTTCTTTTTGCGATCGCGGTAAGCGCTTCTTAGCGCCTTCATTACTTGTTGATTAGCAGTTCTAAACAAAGTGGAATGAGAACCACGAAAACCTTTAGCTAATTTGAGAATTTTATTGCGGCGTTTACGAGCTACATTACCGCGTTTTACCCGAGTCATATCTTATTACCTGTGTTCTTTTACAAATATGGAAGCATTAGGCGCACATTCTCTTCGTCCCGTTCATGAACAACTGCCATTTTTGACATATTGCTCTTTTTACTAGAAGATTTATGTTCTAATAAGTGGTTTTTGAATGGTTTACGGCGGACAATTTTACCGCTACCAGTGGCGCGGAATCTTTTGGCCGCAGCCTTGCGAGTCTTTAGTTTAGGCATGGGATGGCTTTAATTCAACACAATCTACTATTATATACGAGAAAAGGCAAATTGTATGCCCCATTGGCAATATCGGCAAGGATTCCCAAAATATTTTACTTGAGGACTTGACAAGGCGAAAATTTTCGTTTACACTAATGTTAAGAGTAGAAATCTGTCCGCGCATATATAGTAACCTTGTCAACTATTAACATCATTATTTTCATTCACCTTCCAAAAATCATCAGCGCCAGTTTATAAACTGCATCCTGTAAATCCTTAAATCCTGAACATCCTGATATGGCTAACGCCACGCTTCGCTATCAGACAAAATATTTTACTTGAGGACTTGACAAGGCGAAAATTTTCGTTTACACTAATGTTAAAAGTAGAAATCTGTCCGCGCATATATAGTAACCTTGTCAACTATTAACATCATTATTTTCATTCATCTGCCAAAAATCCACCAAAATCCAGTACATTATTATCATCCTGAACATCTTTAAATTCTGAACATCCTGATTCTGATAATTAAACGCAGATGAACGCGAATGAACGCGGATGTTATACTAGTTTTTAATTCCTCTGCTATAGCGAACAACTAGAAAAACCAGACTTTGCGGAAAGACAAAAGAGGTTTAGAAAAGAAGCCTTAGATTTATCAAAATGCTATCATCCCCATATTGTCCAAGTTTACGACATTTTTCCCGAAGATGGACTTTGGGCTATTGTGATGGAACACATTGACGGTGATGATTTAGCAGCTTACGTGGAAAACTACACGGCTGAAAATGGTTACTTATCAGAAACCTAAGCTTTGCGCTACATTGACCAAATCGGACAAGCTTTAGAATGTGTTCATGAACGGAAACTTTTACACCAAAATGTCAAATTTATTATCCAAGCTGAAAGAAATGTTCATTCCTAAAAATTCCACGCCTCAACCTATAAACCTATAAACCAAGAAGTACAATTAAAATCATCCTGTGGAATAGACTACAGGGAACTGTGCGACTTACTTGCACAAGGGGAATGGAAAGAAGCAGACTATGAAACAGGACGGGTAATATTAGCGGTTGCGAAGCGAGAAGAAGAAGGTTGGTTAGATGTTGAAAGTATTGATAATTTTCCCTGTGAAGACCTCAGCACAATTGACCAGTTGTGGGTAAAATACAGTGATGGTAAGTTTGGTTTTTCTGTTCAAAAACGGATTTATCAGAGTTTGGGTGGAACGAGGGAATACAACGAGGATATCTGGGAAGCCTTTGGGGACAAAGTAGGATGGAAGAACAAAGAAAATAGAGGTTTGGGCTACAAGAATATGACTTTTGATGAAAAAGCACAAAAAGTTAACTTCCCTAATTATACAATACTTGGGGAGACGGATATAGAAAGGAATTGGTTATACTACAAAGATATTACTTTTGATAAAAAAGCACCAGAGGCCTACCTCCCTATTATTATTGTTAAGTATGAATTAGCTTGGAATGCGAGGATGGGAATGTGGGAGAAGGATGGTGGGGGTTCGCATCTTCGGGAGCTTGGTATTTTAATCTCTTCTCTTCTCTCGCGTCGAGACTTGTAAACTGTAAGATTTAAGGGTTACAGAAAATTATTAAGTCTGAATCAGGATATCCAGGATTAAAGGATTTACAGGATGTTAGTTTCCATCTAAATATCCCCGACTTCTGCGATAATTAATGTGATAAATGAGAAGATTATTAAAAGTTGTTGGGTATCTGAAATTCTCAATTGTCAGAATCAGGATGTCCAGGATTAAAGGATGTACAGGATTGTGATATTATCATTACCTAAACTATCCTGAAAACTAACATAAACCATGTCATGTTCGATGAAATATTACAAAGAATAAGAGAAAAAATTACATCACTTTAATATGTAATGACACTTCATGCAGAAGAAGAAATGAACCATTAAAAATCACCAACTCCCCACCAAAAATCATTCAATAACATCCTGTAAATCCTAAAATCCTGGATATCCTGATTCTGACAATTAAATAAGCTTATTTATCTGGTGATTTTAACCATGTTTCTAAATCATTAATATCTGTAAAATCTAACAATGCTTCTCCTAGCTTTTCCAGTTGTTCTATATTCAAACTGTTAATATTTTGAATATAACTATCTCCTAACTTTCCAAACCGTTTAGATAATATCCTTAGCAGTAAGTTTGTTGCTTCATCTTTTTTACCTTCCTGTCTACCTTCCTGTCTCCCCTCCTGCTTTGCTTCTTGATAGACCCTTGTTTGCTTAATATCACTCACTAAAAACATTGCTTCTATCTCCTGACGGCTTAATTGTTAAAACTTGGACAATAAAACAGTCTCTAACAATTCTATAATACCTTGTTTTTCTCTGTCATTCTCAACTTCTGTCTTAGTTCTGGCCATGAGGGTTTTCACCAATTCCGGTGCTTGCGCTTCTTTACTGACAATTAACTCAATTAACCCCATACCAATTGAACCTGGTGGTAATTCATCTAAATAAATTCGTTTAATTCTTCCACTATTAATCAATTCTTGTTGATAAGCAGTTAATTCCCCCACATCTAAACTCCGTTTCCCAAATAAGGCTATCCCATGCCAATCTTGTACGGGTTTAAATTGATTGAGATAAATGTTCATTTCCGCTATTAATTCCCAGTAAAAATCTGGTTTTGCTTGAAATTGCACTTCGACAAAATAGATGGGTTTTTCTACACTATCTGTCAGAAAAATTCCATCAAACCGAAATGCTTTTTCTTTCACTTCCACAGAAGTAAATTGATAATCTTTAGCATTTTCTGTGGGTTCTCCCAGAATTTCAAATAATAGAGTGTGAAAAGTCAGGAAGATTTGGTAAAATATCGTGTCTGTGTGCATTATTCCTGATTTTTATGTTTCTGAATTACTTGGTTATCTGGTAATTTTAACCATCTTTCCCGGTTATACATCTAATTTAATTGCATCTTTATCCTGAGACATAAGATAACGTCTTGGTATTTTGGTTATATGGAAATAATAATATTAGTAATTAAAAACTCTATATATATGGGTGCACTATTTCCCACGAATAACATCATCATACCCGAAACTCAAAACACTGTCAAGCCCCCCGGCTGAAATTACCGAAACTCGTGAAATTATTGATAAAATTCTCAATAATCATGAGAATAGACCCCCCTTTATTGAGAAAGTTCTTTTTTGTCAAAGTCCTATACAAATAACTTATATCCCGATAACAAAATCTGCAAATTATTTAATCAATCTTGTAATTCATCAAGTTGAGGTTGATA
>NZ_KE384717.1:116104-120924 GCF_000426925.1 Dolichospermum circinale AWQC310F
TTCCCCTGCTGCGGAGATTTATTCTGGAAATAATAATATTAGTAATTAAAAACTCTATATATATGGGCGCACTATTTCCCACCAATAACATCATCATACCCGAAACTCAAAACACTGTCAAGCCCCCCGGCTGAAATTACCGAAACTCGTGAAATTATTGATAAAATTCTCAATAATCATGAGAATAAACCCCCCTTTATTGAGAAAGTTCTTTTTTGTCAAAGTCCTATACAAATAACTTATATCCAGTTAACAAAATCTGCAAATTATTTAATCAATCTTGTAATTCATCAAGTTGAGGTTGATACTCCCCTGCTGCGGAGATTTATTCTGGAAATAATAATATTAGTAATTAAAAACTCTATATATATGAGCGCACTATTTCCCACTAATAACATCATCATACCCGAAACTCAAAACACTGTCAAGCCCCCCGGCTGAAATTACCGAAACTCGTGAAATTATTGATAAAATTCTCAATAATCATGAGAATGAACCCCCCTTTATTGAGAAAGTTCTTTTTTGTCAAAGTCTTATACAAATAACTTATACATTGACTAATGTGTTTAATGCTTAAATTTTAGTAATTTGAGGATCTAAAATCATGCGTGTACCAGTATTATCTACATGATAGGTCCAGAATTGGCTTTTAACTTTAACAATTACTTCCCAACCTGGAATGGGATCAAAAATTTGAGCGCAAACTTCACCGAAATTAAAAACACAGGAATTACTAAAAGTTTTCTGAGTTGACTGGGTAATTTTCAGGTAATTTACTGCTAAACCAGAACGTTTAGAAGCATCACTCAAAACCGTATTAGCGATTTTTTTCGATAATTTGTGAGTAGTAATTTTTGGATCTAAGAGAATTTGTGAATTAGATTTATTGACATGATAAATCCAAGATTGTTCTTGTAACCTTACAGTTATAGTCCAACCGGGGATAGGATTATATTCCCTGGTACAAACTTCTCCAAACTTAAAAATACAGGGATTACTAAAAATAGTAGATGTAACCTGAGTAATCTGCAAATCAGAAACTTTTATCCCAGAACGTTTAGAAGCATCCCTGAGAACAGCTTGAGAGATAGATTTAGGTAAAATATTTTGATTTTGGCTTAACTGTAATCCTTCTAAACTTTGAGCATTTGCAAATATAGCATTTTCAGTTACACCTAAATTACAGGCAATAGGTAATAGGTAAAGGGTAATAGGTAAGAGTAATGACAACCGACAAATAAAGTTCATGATCATATAAATTAACAATTGAATGCTGAGTTAATTTTCACCTTAAAACTTACAAATAAATAATCTTTCACCCTCATTCCTCCGTTTTCTCTGTGTCCTCTGTGGTTCGTTCCAAATTAATTTTTCCCATTGCCAAAAGTGCCGTTCCATAGGCTGCTTCCGTATTTTTTGATAAAAGAATAGGTACTTTTAAATAACGTTGACGAATAGTAGTCCAAGTAGAATTTGCAGCACCACCACCGGCTGTATAAATATGAGTTAATGGATCTGCACCGAGATTGTGCAATAGTTCATATCCTCGTGATTCTATTTTAGCCATACTTTCCAATAAACCGTGGAGAAAATCGTGAGGTTGATCTGGACGTGGTTCTAGTTTTGGTAATAATTGGGGATCATTAATCGGAAAGCGATCGCCTGGTTTCAACAATGGATAATAATCTAACATACTGGCTTGAGTTGGATCAATTTTGGTACTTAACCGGACTAACTCCAGATCGCTAAAAAAATGTTTTAACACAGCACCACCCGTATTAGAAGCACCTCCAGTTAACCACAAATTACCTAAACGATGGCTATAAATTCCATATCGCGCATCTTCAATTCTATGGCGGCTTAAAAGTTTTAATACCAAAGTTGAACCTAGGGAAGTTACTGCTTCCCCCGGTAATTTAGCTCCACTGGCTAGAAAAGCCGCAATACTGTCTGTCGTACCTGCAACCACCAAACAATGGGCTTTAAAGCCAAATTCAGCCGCTATCTGTGGAAGTAATTCACCAATAGGTATTCCTGGCGGGAAGACTTGGGGTAAATTGAGGGGAATTTGTAGCTGTTCTAGCCATTCTGGATATTGCAATTTTTCCACATCATAACCCAGTTTTAAAGCGTTGTGGTAGTCGCTAATACCTAACTTTCCATGCAGCAGAAAACCCAACCAATCGGCTTGATGCAGTAAATATCTAGCATTTACAAAAGAAGGTAATTCTTGCATCCAGAGGAGTTTCGCTAGACTTGATGTAGCACTTAACACAGTATGATTGGCCGGTACAATTCGGCTCAACCGTTCTAAAGCCATAGCTCCCCGACTGTCGTTGTACAATAGAGGCGCGTCCACTGGCTTTCCAGTGTCATCAGTCAGCAAAATAGTGGAAGAAGTGCCATTAATAGCAATAGTTCCGATTTCTTGTCTGAAAACCTGCGGAATTTGCCCTAATAGACTCCATAAAGCCTCAGTCCAGCATTTTACCCAATCAATAGTCCCAACGTGCCAATCATGGCGCATTGCGGATACAATGCCACCTTGTTGATCAATTACCACACCTCGCGCACCGGAAGTGCCAAAGTCAATACCCAGAGATAAAGTCATGAGAGAATAGGGGAATTGGGGAAAGATGATTTTTTTCGCTCACCAATGACCACTGACTAATTACGGTTTTTGTTGCATCTTGTAACAAGATGTTTCCTAATTTTGGTAAAACAGTCAAAAGTAGTAAGCAGAGTCTTGAAAATTAAGTTCAACTTAGGAGGATTTCTATCATGCCTATCTCAGATACTCAAGTTTACATTGCTTTGGCTGTAGCACTAATTCCAGGAATTTTAGCTTGGCGTTTAGCTACAGAACTATACAAATAGTACCAAAGTCATGTAATTCTGTTCCCGGTTATCAACCCTAGTATGGTAAGGTGTAGTTTCCAAACACTCCTGGCTGTGGGCTAGGAGGATTTTGGAAATTGCACCTTAATTAACCTGTAATTTACTTGGTAATATTTTTTCATCTTCACATTTGTTTAAATTTACGAAAAATGAAGTAATATAACAGCTAAACTAAACCGCAATTAGCACCTGTTTGCTTTTGACGGTAGTTGCCGTAAATCATGCAAGCCTTTTCTTACTATCATGAATGCGTTTCAACCATTTAGATCTCCTATACAGCCAGTAGAACAACGCCGAAATGTACCACGACCTAAACGACATTTACGCCAACGCGCTTACCAGGTAATGGCACTGGAAACTACAGCTAAAGTGGTAGTTAATACAGTTATTGGGGCAGCAGCGGTTTCTGCTTTAGGACAATTGTTACCTTATCATTGGTTACAACAGGACAAGTTGCGGGAAATACGTACCGAAGTTAAAGTCATGGAAGGGCGTGTCCAGAATTTGCAGACAGAATTTAGTCGCAATTTTGATCCTGGACAAGCTGAGAGTATTATGCAGCAAAAATCATACAGATTTACAGCAAATCAGCGTCCAGTTATCTTAATGAATCAAGATCAGACTGTCACGGAACAATCTGATTCAGTTCCATAAAAGTGCAGAAAATATATTAATCATCATGGTTATTAGGGTGACTATCAAGGATATAAGTTTTGATTTAGTGAGAAAATTCAAATTTTCGAGATAGTTTCACAAATTACTTCTAAAATCCTGACTACTGAATTTAGCTATCTACCAAATTATTCTTCTTAGTCTTCAAAAAAGAGCAACTCGTTTAACCAGTTTTCGATCTGTAACCGTAAGCTATAACTGAAACCACCTTGATTCTTTAAAAAAGGTAATTCTGCTAATGCGCGATGGTAATCAGAGACCGCACAATTCCAATCACCCCAGAGATGATAAGTACGTCCGCGTTCAGCCCAAATGTGTCCCTTGAGTTGACCAAAAAGTAGAGCAGTTTCTAAATTCTCAATGGCTTCTGCATATTCACCTAAATCGCGTAAAGTAATACTGCGATTAATCCAAGCCCGAACATAATGAGGATTTAAATCCAATGCTTGTTCATAATCAGCTAAGGCGGCTACTAATTGACCAGAAGCAGCGTAATAATTAGCTCTATTATTGTAGGCACTAGCTAATTTAGAATTTAAGTCTAGGGCTTTGTTATAATCACAGAGAGCTTTGTCTTTGTCACCACTTTGAAAATAAATCAGACCTCGGTTATTGTAATCAACAGCATTTTCAGGATAGTGGTCAATGAGATGACTTAAAAGAGCGATCGCTTTGGTATAATCTCCTTGTTGTGCTAATTTCAAAGCACAAGAGCGTAAATAGCGTTGTTCTAACATTGGCTCATTACCATCCTGTAACGACGCACATTGATGACAAGGATTGTTTGTACTAAAAAAACATACTGGACTGTTTTGAATACCAGAATTTAAAAAAGATTGCTTACTCATTATCTTCCCTATTTGATTTACTCGGTTTGTCAAATGAAGTTATAGTTTTGGTGTCTTGAAGGCTCTAGGATTGTTGAAGGACGTAGATTCTACATCCACCAAACCATATCAGCCATAAATCTAATAATGTATACTTCATACCCAAGTTCAATTCCAGAATCAGTAAAAATCTAAAGAATTGAAGTGTAAATTTTCAAAATGACAGACAAAAAGCCAGAAGTAAGAGTTTGCGTTCCTTAATTAAGACAGAATAAGTAAGATTTTATTAATGACAACCAATTAACTAAGTAGGTGAATGGAAAAAAACCGACATAAGTAACGAAAAGTAAAGTCGCCCAAAACCGTTCGGCTGACGCTCACGGCGAAGCCTGTTCCCTGTTCCCTGTTCCCTGTTCCCTGTTC
>NZ_KE384717.1:121034-125059 GCF_000426925.1 Dolichospermum circinale AWQC310F
CAATTTTAGAAGAGACATTTCTCATGACAACAACAATTTCTTATGCTGATGCTACCGATCTCAATACTGATGACTATATTGTTCTTGGTTTAGCTACGTGCTTCTATAAAGAAGATGGGGAAGTGCATCAAATTGAAGTGATAGAACCCATTCCTTCCGCAGCATTAGAAGCCCTATGCAAAAACATTCCCACCTCTTACAGGCTGGCTTATGCAACGAATTTAGGATATGTATTAGATGGTGATAAAATGCTATTGCCAGAAGGCTTCCCAGAATCGGCGCAATTTGGCGATGAATTTGCATTGAGGTTATTTTCTGCGGCTCGTACCTACAAACGCCGTGAAGCCTCCCAAAATCTGATTCCTCTAGGAACAACTAAAACGGATTTGAATTATTCCACAGAGCGCAAACGGGTACTGAATGCAGCCAGAGTGGTTACTAAAGAAGATAACATCAAACAACATTCCCACACTCACAAAGTTCTTTAATTTTCAGATAACTATGTTGAAACTTTATGGTGGTAGTCGTAGTCGGGCTGCAATTATACAGTGGTATTTAGAAGAACTGGAAGTTCCTTATGAGTTCCTTCTGCTTGATATGCAAGCAGGAGAACATCTCCAGCCTGATTTCCTAAAAATTAACCCTATGGGTAAAGTTCCCGCTATCGTTGATGGTGATTTTCAGCTTTGGGAATCAGGGGCTATTTTACTTTATTTAGCGGATAAATACGGTAAAACTCCCTTTTTCCTAGAGGAGAAAGCTATCTTTACCCAGTGGGTATTATTTGCCAATTCCAGTTTAGGAACAGGTATTTTCATAGAAGCTAATCGTGAACGAGAAATGCCACGATTATTAACTCCTTTGAATGAAATTTTGGCAAAACAACCTTTCTTGCTGGGTAATGATTTTACCGTTGCAGATGTGGCTGTAGGCTCAATTCTCTCCTATATTCCGATTATGCTCAAGTTAGATTTGAGTGCTTACCCGGCCATTGTCAATTATATCCAGTCTATGTCTCAACGACCCGCATTTCAAAAAAGCATTGGTGGACGAAAGTAATTAATTAATAATTAATAATTAATAATTGATAATTATCAATTGTTAATTATACAAGGGATTATCATAAGGGTGAGGTACAATTTTAGCGGGCAAGATGCCCGCACCACAAGATTTTCACCACAAGATTTTCACCACAAGATTTTTATCATTAATATCTGTACCTCATAATATCGGAAACTGCTGTATTTTCTAACGATAATTTGTAAATTGTAAGGCAACGGGAAAGTCTTCTTGTTTAAGACGTTGAATAACAAGTTGTAAATCATCTTTTGATTTAGCTGTCACCCGCACAGCGTCACCTTGAATCGATGCTTGAACCTTCTTAATTTCCTCTCGAATCAACTTGGAAATTTGTTTAGCAATTTCTTGGCTGATACCTTTTTTCAGAGTAATTTCTTGCCTAACACGGTTGCCGCTGGCAGATTCAATTTTACCAAATTCAAAGATTTTTTGGGAAAGATTACGCTTGGCGGCTTTTTCCCGCAGAATGGTATGGACAGATTCTAAAGTAAAGTCACTGTCAGTACCAATAGTAATTTTTTCTTCGCCTAATTCGACTGTGGTTTGAGTGTCTTTAAGATCATAACGGCTTTTAACATCTCTGATAACTTGATCAATAGTATTCACTAATTCTTGTCTATCAAAGTCACTGACGATATCAAAGGAAAAAGTAGAAGCCATAAATAAAATTGGTAATTGGTAATTGGTAATTGGTAATTGGTAATGGGGAAGAGGGAACAGGGAAGATTAAAAATAAATATTTTCCTTATTCCCTTTTACGTAATTATTTAATTTGCATGAGACTGAGGTAAAACAGAGTTCCAGAACTAAAAGAAGCAATACCAAACATGAGTGATCTCAACAAAGGTATATTGGCAATATAGAAAATAGAGTATAGCAAACGAGCAATGATAAAGATGATCGCTGCATTCCCCCCAAGGGGGGAATGCACCCCAGTAACATAAGCCATTAAAGCTGCCGCTGCAAAAACCATAAATCCTTCAAAAGAGTTTTCATGGGACCATGTTGCCCGTTGGGCATAGGGTGGTAGCTTGTCAAACATGGCGCGGGGAGCAGAAAGATCATATCCTATCTGCACTCTAGCAAAAGCTACTAATAAATAGGGTACATAAATGAGAATAGCCGCGACGACAATAGAGGATAAAAAGATAGCAGGTACTGGTAATTGAGATAGAGACATTAAATTAATTTACGGGGTACTTGGTTTGACCTTGATCATTGATTGTCATTGGATAAAGGGTAATTTAGTCAAGTTATTACCCATTATTCAATGATCATTTTCCATCTCTATCATTAGCTTTGCGTGAGGATTCACCCTAGTCAAAGTAGAAAAGTGTTACCACTTTTCGTTGTTCTTCTGCATCACTACAGGTTTGTAAGAGAGTGCGACTATCATGAAATGCAAAGCAGATTAATTGTTGACAACGAGAAACAATTTCCTTATTACATAAGTAACTCGCTTCAGCCAGAGACAGGTTATCATTGCTGGGGTTTTCCACCAGGTGCATGACCTCTTCTAGCTGCTGGCGTGATTCTTGGGGTTGACGTTCCAAACTCTGGGGTAAAATGACCGTGAGTAAGTTGGGGTCAGCCTTTGTTGCGCCCCGGATGGCGGCAGAGTTTGTGCCTGTAGCACCAGAGGTAATGATCCGGTTGCCCGATAGAATTAGGGCATAAGCCATCATTTCAATGAGCTTCTGATGGGTAATTGGCACATGACGAGAACCTAGCAAAGCTATCCGCTTAGAACCTGTTTGCTGGATGGTTGCTAGTTCTTGAGCTAATGTATCGTGGTTGATAGTTTCTATTGACTGACTCAAAGATAAAAATCATGACATTAAACAACCCAAATATTGTACCAAATAGCGTGTAGTTAGGATACTAACCAAAGTTACATCTGGCTACAATTTATTAATTAGTGATTTATGAGACTTATTTCCTGCCTCTGGAACTGCTTTTGGAAACACCCATACCTCTTAATCCTGTCCACCCAATCACAGTGTAACCAATTGACAATAATAAACTATTAATGCCAGTTCGTAATTCTTTCCAGGCATCTGCCTGGGTTTTTTGCAACTGTTGTTCTTTTTGACTGTTAATTTGGTCTATTCTCTGGTTTGCTAGTTGTTGAGGGTCTGTTTGCTGGGCGATAAAATTATCCAGAGCTTGGGGATTTCCTTTATACTTTTTCAGTAAATCCTTCTGCGCCGTAGGTAATTGGCTATTATTAAGTGCTTGATTATACTTTTGCTCATCTTTAACCAGTTCATTTAGCTGAGTCCTGAGTTGCTCTTTTAATGCAGCACGTTGTTTCTCTACAGAAGCTTTTACCTGATCATTACCAAGTTGATTTTGTATTTGTGCTAATTGACTTTTAACTTGGTTTTCTAACTGTTCTGCTTCTTTGTTAATCCGTGTTAAACCCTGTTCTTTGATTTGATTGATATTAATCAGATACATGGGAAAAATCAACAAAAACATCAGTCCCAACAAACTAGAAAGTATAAAAATTGGCAACTTTAGACTAGGAGACGAGGGATCACTACTTTCACGAGTTCTATCAATATAGAATGCAGTTACAATTGCTCCCAGACCAAGTAATGGTAAAAAACCCTGCTCTACAATACTTCTGTACAGGTTAATTTGCCAGAGTTTATCTGTAATTTCCAAAGGAAATAATAAAAATAGCCACCCTAGAAAAAACGACAATATACAGATTACACCTATTGACTTTAGGGACAAGGAGGTATGAGAGGATGTACTAGTCGACATATTGGTTGACAGTGTAAATATATTAAATTATTTAGCATATTTTCCATGTCACTTTTACCATTTTGTTCGAGAGAATCCGCAAAAGTTACATATTTTTTTTGACGTTGCTGAATTGAGGTATGAAAATCAAATATTCTAGTTCTTAAACTCTTACTCTCTGCGTCCTTTGCGCC
>NZ_KE384717.1:125069-126546 GCF_000426925.1 Dolichospermum circinale AWQC310F
GAATCATACCTTCATTCACCAACGCCCATATTTTTTTTGACGTTGCTGAATTAGGGGTAGGTTACTGAGATTGTGGAAGTTTAAATCTTCTGCGCCATTGTTTTACCTTTTGTAGTAAATTTGCATCCAACCAATCATCAAACTGGGGATACACTGGTAAGCGCGGTACTAATTCCCAGCCACCAGGCTCTAAAATATTCCTAAGTTCTTGCTCTTGTAAATGAGGATAATCAGGATTAACTTCATCCTTGGGACTTATTCCCCCTAAATCCCTGGCCCCTGCGGCTAGACAAGCAAGTAACCAATTTTCATCTTTAACTAAATTAGGGGGAATCTGAATTGTCATATCTGCTGGTAAAATTTCCCGCGCTTTGGCGATGACTTCTGGTAATTTATGGGGGTTAAATGGTGGTGCGTCGAAAGTTTGCACTGTTCCGGGGCTGTGGGGTTGAAGAATCACCTCTTGAATGTGATGGTAAAGTTTATGTGACTCAGAAATAGCTACTAAGGTTTCCCACCAATCTTCTTCTGTTTCCCCTATTCCTAAAAGTAAACCCGTTGTAAAGGGGATTTTTAGCTCTCCTGCCCATTTTAACTGTTGCGATCGCACTTCTGGCAATTTACTCGGTGCATGACGATGAACTGTATTTAATAGTTTTGGTGTCAACTGTTCCAGCATTAACCCCATGGAGACATTAACACTTTTGAGTTTTTCCATTTCAGTCCAACTCAATGGACCGACATTGGTATGGGGTAAAAATCCCATTTCTAGTGCCAATAAACACAAATCATAAATGCGCTCAAACCAGGGTTCACGCCTTGCTGAATCAGGATGTACCTCGCCACTGAGGATGAGTATTTCACAGACGTTTTGATTTTTTAGTTGTGACAAAATTTCTTGAGCTTCCCCTAGAGTCAACCACAGACTTTTAGCCGGTTCGCTGCGGAAATTACAGTATGTACAACGGTTAAAGCATTCATAAGTGGGAACAATAGTATAAGCAGGGCTGTAAGTAACAATATTCTGACTAGATAGAGACATATATAGTAGGAGTTGCAGCTAAAACACAGCTAATTTACAGACTTTGGCGGGCAAGATGCCCACCCCACAAGGTTTAGACCCCTATTATGCAGTTTAGGTGGTCAGGAGAAAGTAAAAAGTTCAAACCCCTGATTAGCAAAAAGATTAATCCCCGAAAGGCTGACTATATATAGTTTATAGCTCTAAAGATCACTTGGCTGAAAAAAATATTAAAAAATATTACGAAAACCCCTTTACAAATCTAAACATAAAGGTTAATATAAATTCATGAGGTAGAAACACCTACCAAAACATACATAACTCAAACGCTATTATAAACACATGACCACAACACTACAGCAGCGCCAAAGCGCCAATGTATGGGACCGCTTTTGCGAGTGGATTACCAGCACAGACAACCGCCTTTATATCGGTTGGTTCGGAGTATTAATGATC